>NZ_JAOTSB010000058.1 GCF_030247605.1 Acidaminobacter sp.
CGAAATTGACTGCCACTCTTTGTTCGATAGCTGCCAAACCTCTCCACGTGGAAGAATTTCTAATTTATGCCGCTTTGTCGCTCGCGGGTTTGGTTTTGCAACCGAAAGTAACTGAATTTTGTTCGCGTGATTGGATGCAAATAGGAATGGCGGCTCATCAGCCTCAATACTGATATGAGAATTTTGGTTACCAAATTTACTTCACCGTGCTTAACGCTCGTCAAGGAGATGGTAAGAAGGGCCTGGGGCAGTTCAATATCAAGATGGCCGCTATTGGCTGAGTTGGACACACTTGCCCACATCCGATTGGCACTTGGAAAGCAACTCATCCACGAATACACGCCGGTGAACCAGGTGGGTAATTTATTGTGGCTATCAAACAGCCCCTTCCTTGCTAGATTGATTCCTAGATTTGGTTTGTCGTTTCCCAATAAAGGAGTGCAAAAAGACTCCAGTCCTTGTGGTTTGAACAAAAATTGATGAATTTTTTGTAAGGGGCGCATCATCGCTTGGATGAATACACTGGCAGGAATTAGGTATGCTGTTCCGCCAACACCAACTCTGAAAATACCCTGGCAGTCTTTAGGGTCTTTGTCTTGAATGTCAAGCTTCTCCCAAAAGAGTTTGCCACTCTCTCGCTGCCATTTTTTACAGTTTGTTGTTATTTGAATCGTAGTGGCTCCTGCTAGTTTTAGCGGCTGCCACAATTCCTTAGTCTCGCGGTGTTCACGCCCCCCTGAAGGTGTTATGGTTTTCAAAATAAGCCCCGACGCACTACGTGCCACACCTTCAATCCAAAACATGACAAATCTATCTTATTGAGTTATACGGGGGAAAAGCCTACGGGCGTTTGTAAAACCCTGCTTTATGAGATATACGAAAGCGTTAACTGCTAAAAATTAGTTCACAAGGAAAGTTCGAGCTGTATGCCTGTACGGAATTTTTCCAGGTGACGTTTTGAAATTAGTGTCAGGATGCGTGATGTCGTTGATGGCAGATGTCGAGTCGTGCTTCCACTGCAACCAGCAAAGTGAACAAACCCGGGGTCAAAAACCTGGCGCCAGTCTCTGGTTATTGGATGTGCATTCTGCAAGGCACGTCGCCCGTTGAGTGCACGATGAGACATCTGGCTAACTTGGTGTAATAGGCAGTGCGCAATTGGGAAACGCAAAGTGGTGCCAGACAATTCGTGTGGGAGTGTCTGGTCCATCCAGAACGTGACCATTTTCTTGATTGGCGTTATTGGACATGGGGCAGGCCATTGCATAAGTGGCATGCCGTGCAGATGGCAGGTGCAAACGCCAGGCAGAAGATGGCTACGGTGCCAGTAGCTCTCGCCAAATTTTCCGAGTTCAAAGTGAACGCATGCTTCGCACCACCGTATTCCCAGTTTTCCAATGGGATTAGAAAGCTCCGGTATCCGACCGCTAATCAAGTCAATGGTAAATCTTCGACTTTCCGTCGGCGGCAATGCGGCGGTGCCATAGGGTACGAGCGTGTGTTCGTGAAGAATATGCCGGGGTGTGCAGCCAACTAGTCCCGCAACATGGGGTATCAAATTTCCGATAGATGTAAGCGGGGCGGGGGGCAGGTTGAACTACCCGCGTACAAAATCGGGTGAACTTAAACCAATTCTTCGCACCGTCCGGATAAGCAGGCTGCAAATTTCCTCATCGGGGTAAGGTTCTGCCTGGAAATACCCGCTCATGGGATTAGATGGTTAAAAGGGCGTCGACGTCGGTAAGCATATTTAGGATTTTCAGGCGCTCAAGCACTGTGGTTCCTGCGTGGGTTGGTAACAAGGCGTTGCGGTAGTCGCCGGGCGGGTAACAGGGAGGCTCGGATTGTTTTTTTGTTTTTGGTGTCGCTATTGCCTTGCCAGATGTGGCGTGTTGAAGTGCTTTCTTAACGCCATTCAAAACGTTGCTGGAGTCAGCTACCTGCGCTGCCAGTTCTTGTGCTTCTGGCTGGTTGAAACCAACGGAAGTGAGTGCATCAACTACCGTTGGCGCAAACAGAGGATTCGAGCCGTTGATGCTTGCTCCTCGAACTTTGCGTCCGGAGAACTTTGCACCAACGCCGGCGAGCAACTTGTCAAGGCCAGTGGGGGCAATGTCACGGTAGGTAACCAATGCCTCGACATCGTCACGACGGATGGCTTCAATCATCGGCATGACCAACGCTAATTCGTTCTGTGCAACACTCTCTATGAGTGCTCCGGTTATGGTTTCTGTGCCATCGTGGATTGCCCGGGCTTGGGTGATGGCAAAGAGCTTAATGGCAATGTCGGCCACACCCTGTGTGTGATGGAACATCAGCTTGGACAGAGGGGGAGACAATAGAGTGGGATTTTTCACCCATTGAAAGTGCCACAGCACACTCAGAAAATCATCCCATTCTCCTGGTTCCTCCTCAGAGCCTTCAAGCAAAGGGCCCCAGTAGGTTGAAGC
>NZ_JAOTSB010000040.1 GCF_030247605.1 Acidaminobacter sp.
AGAAAATGGGTTATTGATTAAGGATGCAGACAATACTTTTATTGTGTGAATCATGACTTTAAACTGAAAACTGACGAGCGATTCATCCCATGACTGAAGTCACGGGTGTTCTCGCCACACTTATAAAGTCTATAGTAAGGATGTTTTCTTTCCCTGATTGATTCAAACCTTTCAAAACTTTCCGGGTTTTGCATTCTTTCGTTTATTGCATTTTCAACATTGGATATTAGTTTGAGAGCGGCCTCAGGATTCTTCAGTGAATACTTAATATAATCCAGAATCTCAACAAAGTCTTGGTAAAATAATGGTAAATATCGAACAGTATATTTATTTACCATTAACGCGCCTCCGAAGTTGTTCGAAGACGTCATCATGTGAATATCGCGTATCATCTAGAGCAGCTTGTTTATCTGCCTCATCCAGCTTCATTTCAATATCATTTGTTAAATCTGCAAAGGTTTCCAGACTCATCACGACCATACTGCCATAGCCGTTTTTTGTCAAATAGACCGGCTCTCCTTCTTTTACAATTTTCTCTAATTCAGTGAATTTATTTCTTAAATCTGAAATTGGTCTTATCTGAATCATAGGAGTCCTCCTCATATTCAGCGTTGTTTGCCTATCATAATTTTATCATTTGCTCAACAAATTTCTTTGTAGTTGGGGTTGGTTGGTGATGAGTGACCATCGGCAAAAAAATCTCCTCTTGAAAGCCTTTAAAGACTTTTCAAAGAAACTTTGCCGATGGTCGTCTTAACTTCACCCCGCGCACTCAATCCTCAACTCAGGATCTCCCGCACTATAGCCTCAATATGCACCTGAGTCGTGTCGATCAGCACCGTGTCGAGATCGCCCTCTTTGATAATGAGGGGCAGCTCCGTGCAGCCCAGGACAAGGGCGTCCGCCTGATGGGCCGCGAGCATTTTGTTCGCGATGCCCAGCATGGCCGCCTTTTCTTCCGCCAGGACAATTCCGGCCTCCAGGTTCGGAAAGATGATGTTGTGGATGATCACCTGATCCTCTTTGCTCGGCACAATAGCCTCAATGCCGAACTTGGCGCAGGCCTTTTCATACATGCCGCTCTCCATGGTGAATCCTGTGCCGAACACGATCAGCTTTTTCAAACCCTTGGCGTGGGCGTATTTACAAGTTTCATCCACAATACCAATGACGGGAATAGGGGACCCCGCCTGGATTTCATCAAATACAATATGGGCGGTGTTGGCAGCTATGGCGGCAAACTCAGCGCCTGCCCCATGCAGCCTTTCAATAGAAGCGATCAGCCACTCTGACAAGGTGTTCCAGTCCTTGCGTGACACCAGATCATAGGCGACGGCCAAGTCCAGGCTGTCAATGACCATGGGTGGATTGCTGGCGCAAACGCCGGTCGTCTCTATTTTGTCACGGTATAAGTCGTGGATGCTTTTATAATACTCAAGGGTGGAGATTGGGCCGAGGCCGCCGACGAGTCCGAACTTTTTCATGGGAATGCTCCTTTGTCGTTTAATGGTAGAAAAACTCTTTTAGAAACTCATTTGTTTCACAGAAGGTTTTGGCAGCCACGAGAGCACCAGCGCGCCAATCCCTGCAAAAACAACGAGCAGACGAATCAGCAAACTAAGATAAGGGATTTGCATGAATGCCGTGAGGATCAGAAGACCCAGCAGGAACAGCCACATCCCTTTGTGAATTTCCGGCCATCCCAGCTGCTTCGATAGCCATGAGCCTATAAAGACGGCAACTACAATCTTGGACAAATAGAGTGAGACACCGTAGATCAGTCCCGTGATGACGCCCAGAGGAATCCCAATTACAGTGATCATGACGAGAACGACGAAAATTGGCACGACAATGAGGGCAAGGGCGCCCACACCCAGTGTTTTAAGCGGCGTCTCTGATATATGGCTTGAAGCCTTCGACCAATATTCCGGTAGCCACAGTTTTACGGCTAACCATATGATCAAAGCACCTGCCATGTTGATCAGCATGCCCCAGTAAGTGCTGGCCCTGGTCAGTCTATGAGGCCTCATCTGAGCCGGAGCCTCGGGTTCCCTGTATTCCCAGTCTGTGCGGCCAGCAACTTTCGCCGCTGGTGATTGTAAGGCTTCTCTTGCGCTTGTGTAGAAAAGATCACCATTGATTGCGGCATTGTCCATCAGTCTGATGTTTTCTGCTTCAAGCTGAGCGTTTCGGCCGATCTGGCCATTGAGGTCAACATCCATGGCGCCACCTTGGAGATCCCGCGTCACAACACCCTCAAATATGAAGGTTTGACCGCCAAAGAAAAGGTCGCGTCCAATTAGTGAATCCTTGGAGAGATTGATGTCCTGAGCGCCCAGGAAGGCGTCGCGCATGCCCTGCCCCCGGATTGTGACCGTCTGCCCTGCGCCGTAAATATTCCCGTTGATCTTGCCGTTGATGGTGAGGGTTTGGCCTGCAACAATCAGGTCGCCGTTGATGTCGCCATTGACGGTAATATTCTGCCCAAAGGCAAAGGTGGTGCCGTCAACGTTTCCATCTATTCTAACCGTACTGCCGCCAAAAAAACCTGGCCCGTCCACCGTGGTGCCTGCCTCAAGCATGGATAACGGTGTCTGATTCCCCCGGATGGATTCGCCCAGCGACAGATTTGTCATCATAAGTCCCAGCACAAGCACTATCAGCGCTGTTGACCAGCTAACGTGTTTTGGTCTTATGTTCAGCATTGTAAGACCTCCTTGTTTAAATGCCTAATGATCAAAGGAATGAGGCAATATTCCTATATTGCATATATATCTAATATTTCGGTTCTTACGCTTAAGATTTCGTTAATTCTTTGGTTAGTCCCCCCTGTACCAGTGAATCGCCGATAATGAAATTCGTTACAATCCTAACAGCAATTAATTTTCAATAAACGAGTCGCTAGATACCAGTTACAGATGAAGTAAAACCCAGAATTGCCGTCAGAAAATAATCAGAAAGCATTTGCCGATAGTCTTATTAATGTCACCGCAGCGGCCGCTTTGCTTCTTCAAGCGTAGTCTCGAATGGATATTCAGGATGAATTTAGGGAATAAGTTGAATAGCGAATTCGTTTCGTTAAAAATTAAAACGAGATTGAGACCAATTTTGATTAACATTTGCGAAAGGAATGATCTGACCATGTATGACAACCACGCAATCTTCTTTCCGCCGGACGAATTGGCGTCAGTTTTACTGCCGGTGACAACTGGCTGCTGGTATAACCAATGCGTGTACTGCTCAATGTATAAGGATAGCGAAAATGATAAACCAGTTTAAGACGAACAGGGTCATTACCATGAATCTGACGGTTTTTTATGGAACGCCTCTGAGCAAAATGGTTGAGCGGGGAGAGTTTGTTCCTCCCAGCAGCAAAGAGCGGCTGGAGGAAGTCCGGACGCTTCTTGAAACGTTGGAGACTACAGAGCGAATAATCTTTGATACGACACATCCCACGAATATTATCAAGATCAAGGGGACGCTGCCGGAGGATCAGGTGCGGCTGATCCATGAGGTTGAGAGATTCATTTCGAAGGGGATCGTTTTCGTTTGATGAAAAGCGGCTGACCCTTTGATGTTCGGTCTTTATTGGACTTTGGCCATGTGCAGGTTGGCGGTTGAATGACCATCGGCAGAAGCTTTGTTTTTGGGTCCTTGAAAACCGGCAGATCCACAGCACCTACTCACGCCTTCTCAATTATGAGATCCACAGGGTGAGCATGTCTGTGCCGGCGAAATCTGCGCCCGAGGCACTGCGGGAAATTTACGACTGAAATTTTTCAAAGTGCGCAAACTTTCCCGGCACCTCGGGCGTCTAAGGAATGTAGCGCTACTATTAAGAAGCAAAGTGAGGACCCAACATTGAACAGCCGACGGATCGCGGATTATGTCACCGAAAACAGAGAAAGCCACTACCGGCTTGCCTATAGCTATGTCAAGAACCCGGACGACGCCTTGGATGTAATCCAAGAGTCGATCTGCAAGGCGATTCACGGCGCCCACACGCTTAAGTCGCCTGAGTTCATCAAGACCTGGTTCTACCGGATCGTGATCAACACGGCCCTGGACCTCCTGCGGAAGCAAAAAAAGCTGGTTTTGGCAGATGATGAGGCCTTCGAGACACTCCACGCAGTTGTGGACGACCCGATGGAGGATTACGACCTGCACCAGGCGCTGGAGCGGCTGCCGGGGCATTACCGGACCGTTGTGGTGCTGAGGTATTTTGAGGACCTGCCCCTGAATGACATTGCCGAGGTCACCGGCCTCCCCCTCAGCACGGTCAAAACGCGCCTCTACAAATCCCTTAAAATGCTGCGTCTCGAGTTGGAATCGGAGTCGGAGTCGGACTCGGACAAGAAAGGCGGAAACACCTATGGATCCTAAAATCGAAAAACTTCGGAACGCGTATGACAGCATTCCCATCCCCGACGAGCTGGAGTCCCTGGTTGACAAGACCCTGAGCCAGGCCATGGGTGCTTCTGATAGACATGGGATAGGGCCTCGCAAGCATCGCGCTGCCAAGGGCTTCCTGGTGGCTGCGGCTTCTTTGGCAGCTGCCTTCGTCCTCTTTGTGGCGGGCATAAACTTGAGTCCCACTTTCGCTGAAAAAGCAGGACGTCTGCCGATGGTCGGGCAACTAGTCAAGGTTTTCCTACTTAGGGAATACACCCATCAGGAAGACTCTTATGACGCGAGCCTTCAGTCGCCAGGCATCGAAGGGCTGGAAAACCAAGACCTCGAGGACTTCTTGAATGCCAAGTACCTGTCGGAGAATAAAGCCCTCTATGAAACCTTCATGGCGGATATGGCCGCTCTGAAAGAGGCGGGCGGCGGACATCTGGGCGTGGACAGCGGGTATTTGGTTCTGACTGACACGGCGGAGATCCTGTCTATTGGACGATATGTGGTGAATACGGTGGGCTCGTCATCGACGGTCTTCCGGTATGACACCATTGATAAAGTGAATGAGATCCTTATTACCTTGCCTAGCTTGTTTAAGGACGACCGCTACATTGACCTCATCAGCGAGGAGATCAATGGCCAGATGGTGGCCCAGCACCAGGCTGATCCGAACCGGTTCTTCTGGGTGGAGGGGATTGATCAGTCTGTGGACATGCCACTGTTCGAGCGCATTGCAGGGGATCAGAGCTTCTATATCAGCACGGAGGGCGAGCTGGTTATCTCCTTTGACAAGTATGAAGTCGCGCCGGGCTATATGGGGGTTTTGACGTTCACCATACCGACTGAGGTTCTGAAGGATGTGCTGGTGAGCCGGGTGTATTTGAAGTAGGCCCGTACCTGGCACGATTTTCGGAACGCTGACGTTTAATTAATTTGAAAAGACTGCTGTTGCATGTTTTCATCAAAAACAACTTCACGAACTTCAATTATGGTACCAGGTACAGAAAAAGGCCCTGGAAGATGATAAAAGTTATTAGAAAAGAGGAAAGCTATATGAGACTACGCAAAACTTTACCTTTACCCTATTTGATTCCGACCTTTATTGTTGCAGCGAGTCTGTCGCTGGCGGGTTGCGCGCCATTGTCTGCAGAGGCAGCGACAC
This sequence comes from Acidaminobacter sp., assembly GCF_030247605.1. Classification (GTDB taxonomy): domain Bacteria; phylum Bacillota; class Clostridia; order Peptostreptococcales; family Acidaminobacteraceae; genus Acidaminobacter. The sequence goes on from NZ_JAOTSB010000040.1 coordinate 5,564, forward strand.
CGCCGGAAAGCGGGTCAGAAGCTCTGGATCAAACTCCTGACGAGAAGCTTGAGGATCCAGCGAATGAAGATGGCTATGTGCTCGTGACGCAAGTTTATGAGGAGAAAGACAGGCGCATTAAAATTGCCTATCCCCAAATTTCGGGTTTTGAAGGCGAGCTGCTCCAGGATTATATGAACCAGAGTCTGAGAGAACCTGTCGAAACATTGACGGTTGGTACCTCTTATACCGATCTAGAATTGGATTACAGGGTCACTCTGAAAACCCAAGAGATGCTCAGTGTTATTCAGATTGGAACCGTGCAGTTGGAAGGCGGACGTAAATTCAATTATCTGGACAGCGTCAATTTGGATCTGAAAACTTCAAACGAGATTACCTTTGAGAATTTCATCAAGGACGATCCTGCGTCCAGGGATGCCTTCGCGAAGATTCTGGATGACAAATTTGTGGAGGCAGGGTATTCGGATGGCGCTGAGTATGAAGGGCTGAGACTCTTCTTCAGACCTGACGAAGTCGTGTTCTTCTACATGCCTCTTGATGACAGCGCTGAGGCGTTCGTTCAGATCAGTGTGCCAAATATTGAACTCGAAGGTCTTGTCGAGAACGAGTTTGGGGAGCGGCCGGCGAGTTAATCTTGGGTTCAGGGCTTGGGTCTCCACCCAAATTAGGGTCGATATTTAGATAGCGTGGCAGATTCACTTGTTAGAAGGCTCGAAAAATCTCGTATAATCCGCTTTTGCAAGTTGGATTGTACGAGATTTTATGGTGATATCTTTATAAAGAGATCAGAGGAGGCATCTCCAATGCTGACAATCAATTATTCTTCTTTGATAAATCATCTCGAGGAATATTTAGATAAAGTCTGTGAAGACAATGAGACCGTCATTGTCACTGGAAAAGACGAGAAAAATGTTGTTATCATTAGCCTTGAAGCCTACAACAACATGATGGAAAATTTGTTCATAATGAGTAATCAGAAGAATTACAAACGGTTGTTGGAGAGCCGGCGTCAAATTGAGCACGGTAAGACTGTCGATTAATTTTAATACATTTGCAAGCGCCTCCGGACTCACTCCAGGGGCGCTTCTTCATTCCCAAAGTTTTTCTCCCATGGTATAATCTAACTAAACAACCGCACCCTCACCCAACCAATTTAAATCCATTGGAGGTTTCCATACATGAGAAAAGCATTCCGAGAGTCATCCCGGTTCCGAACTTTGTCCCTCGTCTTAATCTTTGCCCTCCTCTTCACCGCCCTCCCGTTCCAAGCCCCGTCCTACTCCGCCACCCGCTTTACAGACGTACCGGGCGGACACTGGTCGGAAATCTTCGTCAACAAAGCCAGGGACTACGGCCTGATGAAAGGCATAGGTGACGGCCTCTTCGGCTTTAATCGCAGCGTCACCAAAGCGGAGTTTGCCACCATCCTCTGCCAGATGTTCGGATGGGAACTTTTGAAACCCGCAGCCACGACCTTCTCAGATGTCGCTGCTTCCCAATGGTATTATACCTATGTCGAAACCGCCCTGGCTAACAACGTTATGGACAAGACCGCGACCTTCAGTCCGGAACAGCCCATCCTCAGAGAGGATATGGCGGCTATGCTCGTCAGAGCCCTTGGCTATAATACCCTCGCGGGGAAAGCTGCCCAGTACGGCCATCCCTTCAAGGATGTGACGGAGAAAGCCGGTTATATCACCATTGCTTACGACATTGGCATGATCAAGGGTACCAGTGCCACCACCTTCGCGCCAAAAGCCACGGCAACACGCGAAGAAGCTGCCACCATGCTGGTGCAGGTCTATGAGAAATATATCAGTGAGATCAACTGGGTTCATGCCTTCTATGCCCTTAAATCCTACAGCCAACTGGGCCTCACCACCCAGATGGACGCCGTCTCCGCAGGCTGGAGCCGCATGAGCTTTAACACGACGACCGGCGCTTACCTGAACACTACCGGCCAAAACAGCAACGAATGGCAGGTGCCAAATGGTTATGAGCTGGTCACCGGCTTCCTGGATACCAACCGAAAGCCGTTGAACCTCAGCGTCTATCTGGATACCTCCGTCACCTTCACCCAGGCGGATGGTACGTCCACTAATACTGCCAGAGCCATCCTGCTGGATCCCGCTCAGAGAACTCAGGCGGTCCAGGCCATTCTGAACGAACTGATCCGCACTTATGACGTCCTGGGAAAGAATCCGTATAGTGGCGTGACCATTGATTTCGAAGGCTTCCGGGGCGCTGAGATGAAGGCGGGGCTCAATGCCTTTTTGGAGGAGCTGGATGGGGGACTCAGCGCCACGGGAAAAAGCCTATATGTGATGGTGCAGCCGGCGGTTTGGAATTCTGCCTACTTTGATGGCTATGACTTCCGGACTATTGGGGCATTGGCGGACCGAGTGATTCTAATGGCCCACGATTATCAGCCGACCAACCTCCGGGGCTTTGAGGGGACGTCGTTTCATAGAAATGCGGCGCTGACGCCGCTGGAGCAGGTGTATTATTCCCTGCGGGCGGTCACGGATCCGGTGACGGGCGTAACGGCTCAGGACCGGGGCAAGCTGGCGCTGGCTATCAGCTTCACGAATGTGGCCTGGACGACATCCGGCGGACTGCTGTCCAGCCCAACGCCGATAAAGCCAGAGACATCCACGGTTTACGCGCGGATGACGTCGCCAAGTGCGGTCATGGGTTACTCTGAGGTCTACCGGAACCCTTATCTGACCTATACCACCGAGACCGGCGAGGAGATTTTTCTCTGGTATGAGGATGCCCGCAGCGTGGCGGACAAGCTGGCGCTGGCGAAGCTGTTCGGCATCCGCGGCGTGTCTCTGTGGCGGCTGGGCCAAGTGCCGGCGTACGGGGATGCGGGGCTGGAGTTTGATGTGATGAAGGTTTTGAGATAGCTTCTCTTTAAGAGAGGGTGTTGTGGATGGGTGACCATCGGCAGCACCCTCTCTTAATTTTATAAAATGTTTCGATTGCACTTAGATTGTGATCAAATCTTTCAATGCCCTCCTGGTGATAAAACGTGGTATCCTGTAACCGTTGCAATCACATACCATAGATCAGGAGGAAATTTTACATGTTTCGTAAACTAATGATGTCACTTTTAGTCCTCACCCTTGCCGCAGCGGCGACTGCCTGCTCGTCCGGCAATGCAGAGGCGCCGGCTTCGGCAGCGGCAGAAACTCCGGCGCCTGCGGCAGCCGAGGAGAAAACCTACCAGTATTACACGGCGGAGCAGACCAAGGCTGCCATTGAGAACAACGCGGAGATCATCCTCCTCGATATTCAGGTCGAGGACGAGTGGAACGCCCACCACATCGAGGGCGCGGTGCCAACCTACGCTTATCCGGTAAAAACGCCGGAAGATGAAGCGAAGCTCGCGGCAATTCTGCCGGATCTTGCGGGAGAACAACCCATTATTGTTATCTGCCCGGGTGGTGCCGGCGGCGCGACGAGATCCATTGATTATCTCATGGCCCAAGGCGTTGCTCCAGAGCGCCTCTTCATCCTTGAGAATGGTCAGAGCAAGTGGCCGTACGAGGAATTGTTGGCGAAGTAATTCCCAATCGACAATATGACCATAACTCGAACAATATGAGCATTATGTTAACCTTTTGTAACCTTGGGTATATGGTGGACATAATTCACTGTCGAGCCTTACATAGCCCAATGCGGCACCCGCTTAACCGCGGACTGCGCCTTGACACGCTATGCTTTGGTGGAGGCAATGATCCCCGGATTGAACTCTGGACGCCTGTGATCCGGGAAGAGCCAATGGCGTAACCGACCCCATTATGGGGTCTTTTTCATTTTTTGAAAGGCGGAATGCGTATGGGAAAGTACATTGACTGAGCGACTTTTCAAGGAAACATCCGGAGCATCAGAAAAATGCCTTTATCTATGGGCAAAGTGAAACTGCATAAATTAAAAGGACAATTCAAGAAAGGTCGTGTTGAATTGCAGTCGAGACAGAACGATAGTCTATTTTTGACGCTGTATGAGAGCGTTTTATCGGTTGGTTCGAATTGTTATTCAGAGCGACATTTTAACGTGGTCATTCGCAGTAAACAGATCTATCTGGGCTGCACGAAAAAAGCAATTTAAAATGTCACTCCAGGAAGTGCGCAGCCAATGAACCCTGAAGGAATGCTTTCCTTATTCAGGTTTTCAATCATTGTTTTGCATGTGAACTTCATTCAAATCCTATTTGAAACGGAGTGAGAGTTATGTCAGAGTATCACATTGTTAAATCCGGCTTGAGGCGGCTGATGCCGCTGCTCCTGCTGGTCATCATGATTTTAGCCATGATGCCGATAGGCAGCTTCGCTGCCGATGAAACACTGTACGGCTACAGGGTTTCCTACAATAACACACAGACTCAGCTGGCTGACACGCGCTGGATGAACTCCAACCTGGGCAATGGCTGGGCCGAAGGCGACTGGGTCCCTTATCAGCTGGTGCTGACAGGCATCGATAATTTGACCGATCTGCCTGAAGTCGCAGTCGCGTATGACTTTTACGGCAGCCAAAAGGATGCCGTACTCGTTGACTTAGTCAGGGGCTTCCAAGTCCGATGGTCATTGACCGACAACGCTAATATCGCGTTGACAGATCTCCAGATGGGCTACCCATCTTCACAAACTTCACCAATCACAACTGTCGATCAGATGGAAGCCGCACAGGCTGATCCTGTCATCGGAAAATGGGATGACTTTGAACTGGTTGACGTTCCAAAAGAGCAAATTAACCTGGGGCATGACGGGACAAACTTTATTCCACTCACACCGACTAGCCCAGTCGCACATTTCCGAATCACAGACCAGCAATTAAAAGATGCTGGCGTACCTGAAAACGTAAAAACACTGGTTATTTACTTCCAGCTTCACTTGGCCAGAACTTCACTGTGGCAAAGTGGGCTATTCCAGCACTATGGTGATATGGGCGTACCTGCAGAAGAATGGGGCGGGCACATCTATAAAGAGGGCACAGCATTCGACGGCGTCAGTAACTTTGGTTCATTCTACTATCCAGGATCCTCTGGTCATGCCAAATTGCTCGGCGCATTAAGAACAGTACCAATTCCTATTCCTTCCCAAAACCTCGGCAGTGTCACCGGATATAAATGGCATGACATGAACGGCGACGGCATCAAAGATGCCAATGAACCATTCCTCGCCAACTGGCCAATTTATATCACCGCTGACATTGAAGGCATGTCCTTTGTTCTCAGTACTTTGACAGACGCCAACGGCGTCTATAACTTCCCTACCCTGACCTATGGCACAAGGTATATCACAGAAGGTGTCACCCGCGGTTCTGAAACAGGCTGGACTCAAACTTTCCCAACTGGTGAGTTTGATGTAACCGATCCGTTTGGCGGCTTTGACAACTACAATGATTATCTGAATGATATTGATGAAGGCTCAGGCGTCGAATTGGCGGATCAAGGTTATATGATTGTCATCGACAGAAATAATTTTGCTTTCACAAACAAGAACTTTGGCAACAGGATGACCGGAGATCTGGAAATCACCAAACTCTTCGATTATGAAGACGTTGAGGGATTTACAGATGAGATGCTTCCTGAATCCATCGGCATCCATGTCACTGGTCCTTCCTTTGATCCGGATGGCGCTGATTTTGATCTCTTGAAGGATGACGATTACTATCTCCTTCTCCAAGATCTGCTCCCTGGCGATTACAGCATTACGGAAATCAATGTTCCTGAAGGCTGGGATGCGCCAGATGTACCAATTGACGTTTCGGTTATCGCAGGCGACGTCGTTGAAATCGATTTCACTAACGTCTTCCTGACCGGTTCTCTCAAAATCACTAAAGAATTTGATTTCGAGGGCATTGAAGGCTTTGATGCTGAGACTATGCTTCCGAATGAAATTACGGTCGAAGTCACTGGTCCTTCCTATCCTACGGGGACCGAAGTCGATATTACTATTAGCGACGAAGGCATTGGCGAAGTTACTCTCAACAATTTGATCCCGGGCAATTATACGGTGGATGAACTGGCGTTTAACGGTTCAGAGATGTGGGATTCTGACATTGACCCTGAGTCTGTCGAAGTCGTCGGCGGCGCTTTAGAGGCTGTCGTCGTTTCCATCACCAACACCTTTATGCCAGGTGAGCTTCGCATCACTAAGGATTTTGACTTTGCAGGCATCTTCGGATTTGACGGCGCCACAATGCTGCCAGATTCCATCACAGTCGAGGTCACCGGACCTTCTTATCCAGCCGGAACAGAAGTCACAATCAATATTGACGATCTTGGTGACGGCACTACGCTTCTCCAAAATCTCATTCCAGGTGACTACACTATTGAAGAGCTTGCCTTTACGGGCTCAGACGCTTGGGACTCAGACATTGATCCAGAAATGGTCGAAGTCATCGCCGGCGCCAACCCAGTGGTTGAAGTCATGATCACCAACACCTTCATCCCTGGTGAGCTTCGCATCACCAAAGTATTTGACTTTGAAGGCATTGAAGGTTTTAATGCTGACACCATGCTGCCAGCTTCCATTTCAGTCAAAGTCACCGGCGCTTCCTATCCACTGGGAACTGTTGTAGACATTGACATTGATGAATTTGGCGAAGGCGAGACACTCCTTGATAATCTGATTCCTGATGACTACACCGTAGAAGAGCTTACCTTTGAAGGCTCTGGGGCTTGGGATTCAGCAATTGTTGGTTCACCTGCAACAGTAGTCGGTGGTGCGTTGACGGCTGTTCAGGTTGACATCACAAATACCTTTGAACCTGGTGAGTTAAAAATCACCAAAGAATTCGATTTCGAAGATATTGTAGGCTTCGATCCAGAAACAATGCTGCCGGCTGAAATCACCGTCATGGTCACAGGCAATTCGTATCCATTGGGTACGGAAGTCGACATCCCAATTAGCGATTTGGGTGTTGGCGAAGTGACCATCGACAACCTGATCCCTGGTGACTATACCGTCGACGAGTTGGAATTTACAGGCTCTGAAATGTGGGAATCTTTGATCACCGGGTCACCTGCCGCTGTAGTAGCAGGCGCAGAAACGACAGTCACAGTCTCCATCACAAATACCTTTATCCCTGGCGACCTTGAGATCACCAAATTCTTCGATTATGAAGGCGTTGTGGGATTTGTGGTAGAGATGCTTCCAGAATCCATTGACATCCACGTTACCGGACCTTCCTATGATCCGGATGGGCTAGATGTCACACTTTATAAAGCTGACAACTACTACGTGAAGCTCGAAAACCTGATCCCTGGCGACTACAGCATTGACGAAATCCTAGTCGGGGACGAATGGGAGGCGCCAGAACTTCCAATTACCGAGGAAGTTTTAGCCGATGGTCTCGTCTCCATCAGCTTCACCAACGTTTACGTCCCTGGCGACCTTGAAATCACCAAACTCTTCGATTACGAAGGCGTTGTGGGATTTGAAGACTCCATGCTTCCAGAGACAATCGACATTCACATTGAAGGACCTTCCTATGATCCGGATGGTCTGGATGTGACACTCGAAAAAGCTGAAGGCTACTATGTAAAACTTGAAAATCTGCTTCCAGGCACCTATGAAATCACAGAGGTCAACGTGCCGGATGATTGGATGGCACCAACACTCCCAATCGAAGTCGACGTGGAAAACGGCGAAACAGCATCCGTTGAATTCACGAATGTCTTCATGACGGGTTCGCTGATGATCACGAAGAACTTCGTCGGCGGCGATGAGACCTTATGGCCTGAAGAAATCGTCGTTGTCGTGACCGGTCCTTCCTATCTGTTAGGGTTTGAAGTTGTTATTGAGATCGATCAAGTAACCGGGTCCGGATCTGTAATTTTGGACGACTTGATCCCTGGTGAATACAGCTTCAGCGAGCTGGCTTTCCCTGGCAGTGAAAACTTCACTTCCAGCATCAGTCCACAATCCGTGATGGTCGTTGCAGGCGCTGCGTCACCTGCCATAGTCACAATCACGAATACTATGGCATACCACGATGAAACCGCTTGGGCATTTGGAAATAATGAGAACTGGGATTCCGTAAAATCCAAAAACTGGGGCTGGAATATTGGTCCTATCACCGATGGATATAGCGAAACCCACGACTTAATCGCTGGTGCTGGCGGCAACATTGTAGAAAATGGCACTTTAGTTGGACATGTTGAAATTGTTTACTCCGGCGGTTACGTCACCGTAACCTACCACATGCTTGACGGCTTTGAATTGATGGACACTCACGTTTGGATTGGCGCAACCAATCTTCCTAAGATGAAAAATGGCAAGATGACAGATTCGCCTGGCCAATTCCCTTATGAGGATGGCGCAAGTATCGCTGTTACAGGTCCAGTCTATGTCGCAGCTCACGCAGTTGTGAGAATGCCTGGTAACTAACAGAATCAAGTAATTTCTTCTAAAAGCGCTCCCGGGTTTCCGGGGGCGCTTCTTGTGGATTTGGGAGACCATCGGCAAAATCCCTGTTCTTTGCCGATGGTCATTCAAATCACTCTGATCTGATTCTATCAATCGAAAACCATTCTCACAATCTCTGGTACCAAGTTGAAAGTTGTCCGCGTCACCAATCACCAACCCTCTTTTGATCATATTGTAAATGAAATTCATTATCGAAAACCGCTTAAACCCCTTCTTCCAGGGTAACTATGCACTATCAAGAAGCAGCTATTTAAGTCAAAACACCCCGCCACACCACATAGTTTTAAATCCACAACATACCTCCTTCTGACCCCTGTAACTGCCAGGCCCCACAAAACCTCATTACATACAAGGGCAAACCCGCCGAAAGGCGGGGACGCAAAGCCAGGACCTAAAGCGCGAGCTATGGCCGACCGGCTGCTATGTACAACCGTTTTGTGTTGTCATGGCAGCTTTTTATTTGCCCTTGAGAGCAATTGACGCATTTGAGGCGATTACAAATAACAAGAAAGCGAGAGGTGAGAACCATGTTAGGTATTAAAGGCAGGATCAAAAGATTTCTAAGTTTGAGTATGATCTTGGCGATGTTGTTGATGAGCGTGCCGTCCATGGCGGCGACAGTTTACGACTTTGAAGGTACTTTTGATATTACAGCAGGTCAGAATATGATTATCGGTGAAGCTACTGTGATAATCGATGGTGACCAGTTAACCATCGACGTGAACCTGGATGAAGGCCAAAAAGCCAGCGAGTTCCATCTGGACATTTTCGATAGCCTGCCAGACTCACGTCCAACACCTGGCCAGGCTGAACACAAAGGAAGCTTCAATCCAGCAAAAGAAGATTTTGACATCGGTCCAATAACCCTTGACCTCGATGATCTCGACCCAGGCCAGTGTCAGGATCTCTATATCATCCTTCACCTGGCTGTCGGCGGAGAAACCGCTTATGCTGGCACGGTTATTGACTCTGAAGAGAGCAGCGGCGCATGGTTCGGCTTCATCCACATCCAAATCTGTGAGCCTGACGATCCCGATCCTGAATTCGGCAGCCTGACTATCTTCAAATTCCACGATCTCGACGGGAACGGCGAATTTGATGATGACGACGAGCATGCCCTTTCCGGCATCGAGTTCGAAATCTATAATGAAGACGACGAGGAGCTTGACGGCTCCCCATTCACCACGGACGAGGACGGCCTGATCGAGCTCACCGGCCTCCCGGTCGGCGATTACACCATTAAAGAGTTGTCCGGCAACGAAATCACAGGACAGGTCTTTGCCGATGGTCTCCTCACCATCTCCATCGAAAAAGACCAAATCACCCGCGTTGAAATTGGCAACATTATCCCGGATGACACCTTCGACGTGAGAATCGTGAAATTCGAAGACCTAAATAGAGACGGCAAAATGAACGGCAATGACGACTTCCTCGAAGACATCCACTTTATGCTCTTCGCAGATCCTGAAGATGACACTCCACTCCAGCACGGCTACACGGACGAGGATGGCGAGCTTCTCTTCACCGGTCTCGAAGCCGGCACCTACTACTTGCAGGAGAACAGCAGCGCCATCATCACAACGCCGGTTTTCGATGACGAAGGCTTCTTTGAAATTGAAGTCGGCGGCGAAGATTTCGAAAATCCGCTTGAAATCAAAATAGGCAACTATTACAGCGAGGGCGAAACCGGTTCCATCACCATCTGGAAATTTGAAGATGAAGACAAAGATGGCGTCTGGGACAACGGCGAACCTGCCCTTGAAGATATCGAATTCAAACTCTTCATGGAAAACGACATGCCATCCACCAGCGAATCAGCCATTTCAATGATGGAAGTCGCAAGCGGCGAAACAGATGAGGACGGCAAGCTTGTCTTCAACAACCTCGAATTTGGCAACTATGTCCTCGAAGAACACAGCACCTTTGAAATCACCGCGCCTGAGGATCTCAAAGACGGCGAGATGGACATTCACCTCCACGAAGAGCACACCACACACGTGGTCTACGTTGGCAACTTCATCCCTGGTGAGCCTGAGCCAGAGGATGGCACCATCATAGTCCACAAATTCAACGACACTGACCGCGATGGCGCGAAAGACGACAACGAATCCTGGCTCTCCGACGTTGACTTCGAACTCTTCGAGTCCATGAACGACGACGAGCCAATCCGCACCGGCACAACCAATGGCAGCGGCATAATCACCTTCAGCGGCCTCGAGCCTGGCGATTATTTCCTCGATGAGCTCGGTTCCAGAATTATCACCACTTCAGTTAACAGCCAGGGCTTCATAGAAGTCATGGATCTGGATGAAGAAGAAACTCTCCACGTCTACGTTGGCAACTACAGGCAGTCCCCACCGCCGCCACGTGATAACGACGATGACGAGGACCCAGTCGAGCTCGGCACCCTCCGCATCCAAAAGTTCCTGGATTCCGATGAGGACGGCATCTTCGACGCCGACGAATTCGAAATGGTTGGCATTACCTTTGAACTCTACGATGCTGAAGGAGACGACCTCATCAGCACCAAGATGACCGACGCCGAAGGCGTCATCACCTTCCCGAACCTCGAATTTGGCGAATACTACCTGAAAGAAGTCAGCGACTTCAGAATCACTACCGAAGGCTTTGATGCCGATGGTTTCAGCAGCGAACCAATCGAAATAGATTCCGATGATGTCCTCATCATCACCGTCGGTAACATCAGAGACGAAGTGCCAGCAGCCGTAGTTGTAGAACTCCCAGCAGAAATAGAAATAGTGGAAGAACCTATTCCACTGGCACTCCCAGATACCGGCGAAACCGGAGTTGAATCCTATTATATTCTCGGCAGCCTGATCATGATTGCCGGGATGTTCCTTAAACGTTTGAGATAACCCCTCTCGCCTCTCTTTTGTGGCCAGGCTGCCTACGGGCGGCCTGGCCTCTTTTTGTAGCAGTGGCAGGCCCGCGGTGTCCGGTGACACCTCGGGCCTTTGTTTGGAGGTGTATTGTAACTTACATGCATTGATAATGTCTTTCAAAAGCTCTGGCCTCAAAATGAAAGTTGTCCGCGCGGACTGTAATATTCTTAGTAACCGGTGCGAAATTCAAAAATGGACCGCGCCGTCAAATGATCAGTTTTTTAATAGTTGTTTCAAACCTGTATCGCTTTCAACACATTGAAAGTACTAGGTTATTGAAAAACTGTTGATTAATTTGCATCAATTTTGGGTAACATAATATTGACAGATCATCACTACATACTGAACCAAATCACATACAAGGGCAAACCTGCCGAAAGGCAGGGGCGCAAAGCCCTGGGCCTAAAGCAAAACCATGGTCGTCCGGCTGCTATGTACAACTTGTTGTTGTCGTGGCAGTTTTTTAATTTTACTTATATCTTTTCCTCACATGACTTTCAGTTGACTTACACCATCTTTGCAGGCAAAAAAGTGTCGAAGAACCAGTTTTGCCAGCTCTTCCAAAAACAAGTGAACTACCGCCAACTTCATTCTATATTCTCGGCGCGCTTTTGATGCTCGCCGGGATGTTCCTTAATCGTTTCGTGTAATACTCGCCTCTCTTTAGCCAGGTCATCTCACCGGTGGCCTGGTCTTCTTAAGCAAAGACGTGCATAAACAAAGATAACGCAGTGGGTCAGAGAGCTTGTTCTCTGACTCACTGCGTTATCTTTGTTTATATAGGGCGCAGCCCTAACCGAAGCGCAGCTTTTAACCGAGCCCTGCGAGGCTAAAAGCGGAGCGAGGGGCACGTCTGGTATCGCGAGGTGCATGTTCAGCCACCACGGGTCAGAGATCTTGTTCTCTGACCCACTGCGTTATCTTTGTTTATATAGGGCGCAGCCCTAACCGAAGCGCAGCTTTTAACCGAGCCCTGCGAGGCTAAAAGCGGAGCGAGGGGCACGTCTGGCATCGCGAGGTGCATGTTCAGCCACCACGGGTCAGAGATCTTGTTCTCTGACCCACTGCCTTATCTTTGTTTATATAGGGCGCAGCCCTAACCGAAGCGCAGCTTTTAACCGAGCCCTGCGAGGCTAAAAGCGGAGCGAGGGTTATACCTTGCGCGTCATAACACAACCCGCCACCCGAGTGGAACCCTCTGAGACATCTGACTTCAATACGGATTCAAATATTTAAGAACCATTACCGCCTCCCGTCTCCCACCTCCAAAAATCCTCCTCACCTCCACCCCATATCCCGCTCCCGGCCCTGTTTCAACCCCCTCATTTTCGGGTAACATAATATCAGCAGACTATCAATACACAAGAAAACCTAAACATCCATCCCCATAACGACAAACATATAAAGGCAAACCAGACCGAAAGGCTGGGTCGCAAAGCCAAGGCCTACCGGCAGGATCCCTGCCCACGGTCGACCGGCTGCTATGTGCAACGTTTCGTTGTCATGGCAGTCATTTTTTATTCAATTGTAAACAATCTAATTTAATAGCTCCCGGTGCCGACCACAAGAGAGGTGAGTAAAATGTCAGGCATCAAAAACAAACTGAAATCCCTTGTCAGCCTCATGATGATCTTTGCCATGATCATCACGAGTTTCCCATCCATGGCAGATGAGATCCATGACTTCCAAGGATCCTTCCAGGTCATTGCCGGCCAGAACGAACATATTGGCAGTGCCAATGTCACAATCGACAGCGGCATGCTGACCATCCATATCACCATGGATCCCGACTGGCCGGCCGATGAATACAGCCTCTACATCCTGGAAGAGGAACCCACCGACAGGCTTAATCCCGGTCACGCACCTATTAAAAATGGAGACCTGGACAAAGCCACTGACTTCACCATAGGTCCAGTCGACCTGGCCCTTCCGGAGCTCACCCCTGGCCAATGCCTGACGAGGTATTTGATCCTCCACCTAGTCTCCGGCACTGAAACCGCCTATACGGGTGACATCCTTGATCCAGATAAAGGCCCATGGTACGGTTTCATCACAGTCACTATCTGTGAACCCGAAACCAACCCGACTGGATGCATCACCCTGCACAAAAAAGTCATCAGCCAAGAAAATCAAATCCTTGAGGATGACGAGACCCCATTTAACATCACCATCACATATCCAGACAGCACCACAACCACGGCCACGATCACCGGCAATGGCACCGCCCCACCATTCACCAACTTGCCCCTCGGCACCTACACGATTTCCGAGGCCGCTCCAGACGGCTACACTCTTGAAGGCATCACTTCCGGCACACAGACCGCCACCAACGATCTGCAGATCACTATTAGCGAAGATGATCTCGATCACCACGTGACCGTCACCAACCAGAAAAAGGATCCTCCAACTTGCACAGCCGCTCTGAAGCTCACTAAAAAAGTCGTCGACGCCGACCATAAACCAATAAGCACCAACGACACCTTTAACATTGAAATCAAATACCCGGACGGCACATCCCACACGCACACCCTGAAAGGCGACGGCACCCCCGTCACCCTGAACGGCCTGGACCCAGGCACCTACACGATCACCGAAGATACCCCGGAAGGCTACACCCTGAAGAGCATCCAGACCGGTGACACGATCACCGACGGCGCGCTGACGATTACACTTAGCGGAAGTAATCCGGAAACGACAGCCGAGGTCACCGTCACCAATCAACAGGATGCCAACCCCACCCCGCCAACCGGCACCCTTACCCTGATCAAGCAAATCGTAGACACCCAGGGCCAGCCCGTCACCGACGACCACACCGAATTCACCTTCACCCTCCGGGATCATGACAACTACGAAAATATCCTTAAGCTGGCCGGCCACAACGCCAGCATCACCCTGAAGGATCTGCCGCTCACTGCCTATACTCTAAGTGAAGCCTCTGCCGATGGTCACATCCTCAAATCCATCACCTGGGGCGACACCACCGTCACTGCCGGCGCCCTCTCCTTCCAACTGACGAAGGAACACAGCAGCGCCACAATCACGGTGATCAACGAGCGCGAACCGGATCCCGATCCACCAGGAGACCTAGATCCACCGCCAAAACCACAGGATAAACGAGGCGAAATCCGCGTCCACAAGTTCCTGGATACCAATCAAAACAACCTCCAGGACCCTTCTGAGTTCGACATGCAAAACATCACCTTCGAACTCTACGCCGCGGACAAGACCACCCTGCTGCACACCAAGAAATCCAGCGCCGCGGGCGACCTCACCTTCACCAACCTGCGGTATGGCACCTACTATCTGCGGGAAGTCAGCGACTACACCATCACTTCCCCATCCTTTTCCGCCGATGGTTTCTCACCACCAATCACCATCAACTCCACTCAGGCCCTAACCTTCAACGTGGGCAACTACAGGGACACCACAGCGGAAGACGTTCCGCCGGAGCTCCCTCCAAAAGGCCCGCCTGACGAACCACCAGAAACTGAAATCGTCGAGGAAGAGCCGCCACCTTTAGGCGCCCCACCTTGGGAGCCCCCAAACGAGCTCCCACCAACCGGTGAGGCTCAGGCCAGCATGCTCAATCTCCTCGGCACCCTGCTCCTCCTCGCAGGAGCATTCCTGAAATACCAGTATTGAAAAGAAAACCCCAAAACCGGATCGTCCTTGGATGGTCCGGTTTTTGTCTGCCAATAAATCAGCCTCTCCAACCTGATTCAACCCCCCCTTCAACCCCTCCCCGCCGATGGTCCTGTAACATCCTCCCAAAATAGTTTCAAAAAGATTTCAAAATATTCTGATCAACCCCGAAATATTCATTTATAGAGACGAAAGTAATGAATAACACCGTCTTTTCAATTTGTAACTCTCCCCAATATTTTGTTATTATTACAAGTTTGAATTAAAAATTTTGTACATTATGATGCATGAGATTTTGTTAAAAGGGTATTTAATCAGTGGAAGCATTGGAAATGCTGATGTTGGTTAACATAACATTATACCAAACCTTAAATGGCTGAACTTATAAGAAAAAATAAGGAGGGGATTGGACAATAATTTCTGCTGAAAACACAGAATTCATCACTCCGAACCGCATACCAAGGGCAAACCCGCCGAAAGACGGGGACGCAAAGCCAGGAGTCTAAGGGATAGACTACGATCGTCCGGCTGCTATGCACAACGAAACTGTTGTTGTCATGGCAGTCTTTTTGTTTACAGAAATTCAAAAAGGCTGACCATTCCACTTCGACCCAATCGGAAATATAGAGAGGTTACATCCAGAGAGAGATTTAAGGCATTTCAAATTATTTAGAGAGGTGAGAGAAATGAAAAGAAGTTCGAGATTGATTTCTGATATGCTCCCTTTATGAGAGACAGTGAAATAACAAATCACTGTTAATCATGAAGGGAGCATTTTTATGCCTCATATACCGAAAGCGACACCAGAGGAGAAGGTTTCTCTTATCGAAAAGTATCTCAAGGGAGAGATAAGCCAGGTTCAAGCAATCAAAATAGCAGGGGTAGTAAAATCCAGCTTCAGGCTTTGGATAAAAAGATATGAAGCTGAAGGGATCACAGCTTTTATACCTAAGGAGAAGAATCGCGTTTACAATGTTGAACTCAAACAGCAAGCTGTAGAAGATTACTTATCCGGTGGCATAAGCTTTTTAGAAACCTGCAAGAAATACAACATTCGTTCACCATTCCAGCTTAGCAGCTGGATAAAGGTGTATAATAGCGGCAAAGACTTCACGCGAAAGATGTCGGGAGGTAGCCGCATGATGAAAACGAGAAAGACGTCACTGGAAGAACGCATTCAAATAGTAAAAGAATGTCTGGAAGCAGAGTGCAATTATGGAGAGATTGCAAAAAAGTATGATATCAATTACCACCAGGTCTATACTTGGGTGAAAAAGTATATAACATTCGGTGCGGCCGGCCTTGAGGATCGCCGCGGAAAGCGCACAGCAGATCAGGAACCACGCACCGAAATTGAGGAACTCAAGATTCAAGTGGCTAAACTGAAACATGAGAAATACATGCTTCAGATGGAGCGTGATTTATTAAAAAAGGTCGAGGAATTAGAGAGGAGGAATGCCTTTCGCAAGTGAGACAGGGGCATCTATATGAATCCATCTACGCCTGCGTAGAGGAATTCAGCTATCCAGTCGATTCAGCTTGCTCGATTCTGCATGTAGCCAGATCTGCATACTACAAATGGCTCAATGGCACTCCTTGCGAAAGACAAAATGAAAATGATCGCATTGCTAAGATTGTAGAGGAAATTCATATGGAAAGTCCAGACAAAGGGCATCGTCGTATTCGAGATGATTTGGAACGCTACCATAAAACCAAAGTCAGCGACAAACGAGTTCTCCGTATCTGCCGAATTAAAGGGATTAAATCTACTATCAAGTACACGAACAACGGCTGCACTCGTCAGGCATCTAATCCTCAGCACATAGCAGAAAACCTGCTTAATCGCGAATTCCATGCGGATAAGCCAAATGAAAAATGGCTGACTGATGTTACAGAGTTCAAATGGTATGAAGGAAATGAGGTCCGCAAGATCTATCTAAGTGCTATCCTTGATTTGTATGACCGTCGCATAGTTTCTTTTGTCATCGGCAATAGAAACGATAATCCACTTGTATTTGATACCTTCGATAAAGCGATTGAAGCTAATCCTGATGCAAAGCCACTCTTTCACAGCGACAGAGGGTTCCAGTACACTAATAGAGCTTTTCATCAGAAGTTGGAGCATGTCGGACTGATGCAAAGTATGTCTCGAATAGCCAAGTGCATTGATAACGGGCCAATGGAAGGTTTCTGGGGCATTCTAAAACGCGAACGCTATTATGGCAAGCGTTTTACCAACCGCGATTCGCTCATAAAGATGATTGAAGACTACATCGATTATTACAACAACAAACGACTTCAGCGCAACCTAGGCATTTTGACTCCAATGGAAAAGCACGAGCTATATTTAGCGGCATAAAAAAACCGCAGGTTGAAAACGATTTCGTTAGAAATTATTTTCAATCTGCGGTTAAAACACGAGCCGCTGTTCTATGAAATCTTTTGTTTTATTTCATTGTCCTCTTGACGGATAGCATATCATTCTTTGTTTTTAGTGTTACTATTAGTTTTCCCATCATTTATCTTTAAGACAACCTTTGCAGCAACTGGCGATTTCTCAAATGTTGATTTTGCAGCTTCACATCCTGATTCATATGACCACAGCATTGGTGGAGGAACTTTTAATAATGTTGTGGAGTCTCTAGAAGGCGCTGACTTTAAGTGCGGAGACATTGTAACATATCTTGCAGAGGTTCCAGTTAATAACACAAAAGATGCAACTACAGATGCCCCTCAAACAATTGAGATTGATTTCTCTTTCCTAATGGATACAACTGGCCAATCAGGAGTTGCACTTGGAGAAATAATGAATGTTGGCATCAACACTGGCGATAGTAATATTTTGATTGATCCAAACGGAACAGCAAATAATGTTCAACTTAAACAAGTATGGACACAAGGAACAATTTTTAATCCCGGAGGAGAACTTTGGGCAACAGTCGAATTAGACGGACTAGATCCAGGCGAAGTTATTATTGTACGAATTGACGTAAAACTAATGTGTCAACCTAATACAAATCCTACAGGGAATTTACAAGCCGCACTGGAAGAAATCCGATTAACCAAAATTAATGGTGAAACTTTTGTCACACCTGTTGAATATGTTCCTGGTGGTGCACAAACAATTCCATTTAAGCAAGTAAATCAGATTTTAATACCAGATTTACCACCCTCAATTGATGTAACAAAAACTGCAGATGACAATTCTATCCCTAACACAGGCCAACTGGTGACGTATACCTTCCGTATTACCAATACCGGCCCGGAAGATGTTACCGTAACTAAGATAGTTGACGATAAACTTGGCGATCTTTTAACTATCGCTGAAACCAAAAACGGCGACAATCCTATTGTTATCCCTTCAACTGATCCTGTTGACAGCTATTTTGAGTTCACACATTCTGTCACGTTGTCATCTGAAACCTTAACATCACACACCAACCGTGTTGACGTCGATGCCATTGATGACGATCAAACAACCGCCTCTGCATTTGATACTGAGACAGTGACGTTTGAATATCCAAATCCTGTTCCTACTATTTCAGTTCTCAAGACTGCAGATGACA
>NZ_JAOTSB010000041.1 GCF_030247605.1 Acidaminobacter sp.
ATAGAGAAAGGGCCACACCTGTTCCCATCTCGAACACAGAAGTTAAGCCTTTCATCGCTGATGGTACTTGGGGGGCAGCCCCCTGGGAGAGTAAGTCGTCGCCGGGTAAATAAAAACGGACATTTGCGTCAAGCAAGTGTCTTTTTTTATTGCATAAATGAAGGCGGGGTCAGGAAACTCGGTGTCAGACACCCAGTTTCCTAAAAAAGAAACTGGGTGTCTGACACCGAGTTTCCCTCCTTTCTTCTTCCTTTTCTATTGTAGATCACCGCATATAGTGATATGATAGACGAGTAGATACAATATATAGTGGGAGGGTTTGCTGTGACACATTCTCATGAGTTTGAAACCTCATTGGAAAACCTGTTCGAACATGGACTTTCTTTCGATAAATTTCTTCAAAGCGCAGACGCGGATCAGAGAAAAGCAATCCTTGATATACTGGAGAAGACAGATTTTACTTGGATTGAAACCCCTGAAATGCCAATGCGCGTTCTGTTTTTTGGCGAAATGTGGTGTCCGGATTGCGTCATTAATGCCGCTGCGCTTGCAGGCATCATGAAACAGGTAAAAATATTGGAAGTCAGGGTACAGCCCAGGGATGGCAATGAAGAAGTGATTATGGGCCTCGGTGATGGCACCAAGGCGAGAATTCCTACCATTGTGGCGCTGGATGACCAGGGAAAACCAATGGGGGTATTTGTGGAGAGGCCAAAAGTTATCCGGGATTTGGAGCAATGTGAGGATCAGCTTAAGCGCATTGTGATGATGAGGGACTATCGGGCAGGGGGCTATGTTTTGGATACGGCGAGAGAAATAATGGAGATGCTGCGCATCTGAAGATTGCGTTCCCCATCCTAGAGTGGTACAATATCTAGTGTCTTGAAACGAAAAAAACAAATAGATATACAATATATAGATGATATAATACCTGCAGCTCATAGGGAGGAACCAGACGTGACAAAAGTAATGAAGCGGAACAAAGCAGTGGTTGAGTTCAAACCGGAAAAGATCCAAAGGGCAATTGAGATGGCAATGAAGGAAACTGAACTCGGCATTGATTCTGTGTTGAGCCTGGACATTTCAAAACGCATTGAGGCGGTTGCAGCAGGGAGCGGCCTCCCTATGGAAGTAGAAGAGATACAGGATTTGGTTGAGACTTACTTAATGGACAGTCCTCGCAAGGACGTCGCCAAGCAGTATATCATTTACAGAAATGAGCAGAGCAAGACCAGAGAGATCCGCAAGACGGACAGCCGCTTGCTGACAGACGAATTCATCAGCCGCTACAAGCACCTTGACAGTCCTATGAATCAGCTGGGGAGTTTCGTTTACTACCGGACTTATTCCAGATGGCTGCCGGAGGAAAAGCGCCGGGAGTACTGGTGGGAGACAGTTCGACGTTCTGTTGAATACAACTGCAGCCTGGTTCCAACGACCCGGGCAGAAGCGGAAGAACTCTTTGACAACATCTTCTACCTGCGTCAGTTTTTGTCAGGCAGAACCTTTTGGGTTGGGAATACAAGCGTTGCCAAGAATTATCCTATGGCGAATTTCAACTGTTCCTTCCAGATTATCGACAGCTTTGAGGCTTTCAGGGATGTCTTCTACCTTCTCATGATCGGCTCCGGCGTAGGTGTTAGAATTCTAAAAGAGGACATTGCCCAGCTTCCAAAGGTCCGTACGGATTTTGAACTGATCCACAAAGACTATAGCGCGATCTCAATGTCAGAGCGCGAAGATTCCACCAGCCTTGAGTATTTCTATAACCACACAGCAAAGATAACAGTGGGTGACAGCAAGGAAGGCTGGGTTCAGTCGATCGACTATTTCTTCAAGATTTTATACAGCAATGAGTACCGCAACATTAAGACGGTCATCATCGACTATGATCATGTGCGGCCTAAAGGCGAGAAGCTCAAGAGTTTCGGCGGTACGGCAAGCGGCCATATCAGCCTGAAGAATATGTTCGAGAAGATCAACAAAGCCATCAAGAAGGCTGGACTTCGTGACGGGGCGCTGGACGAAAGAAAGCGCGTCAAGCTTAAGCCGCTGGATTGCCTGGATATTGCCAATATCATCGGCGAAAATGTCGTGGTAGGCGGTGTCAGAAGAACGGCAGAGATTCTGTTGATCGATCAGGACGACGAAGAATGTATCGATGCTAAATCCAACCTGTACAAGCAGATTGATGGGCAGTGGGTTGTGGATAAGGATATTATTCATCGGCAAATGAGCAACAACTCAATCTACTATACGAGAAAACCGAGCCGTGAGCGCCTCAGATGGCAGATCGACCGCATGCGCTATTCCGGAGAGCCGGGCTGGGTCAACGCAGAAGCGGGCGCCAAGCGCCGACCAAACTTCAACGGGGTCAACCCGTGCGGGGAAATACTTCTGGATAACAAGGGCCTCTGCAACCTCACGACGGTCAACGTGTTCGCCTTTGTGCGGCCTGACGGCACACTGGATTACAACGGCCTGTTCAAAGCACAGCGTTTGTCCGCGAAGGCAGGCTACAGGATGACATGTGTTGAACTCGAGATCCCTACCTGGGACGCGGTTCAGCAGAGAGACAAGCTCGTCGGCTGTTCACTCACCGGGTGGCAGGATATGGTCAACGCGACCCAGATGACGGTTGAGCAGCAGGCGGATCTCCTTCGCAAGCTCCGCTCGGTGGCAAAGAAGGAAGTTGAGGTTTACGCGGTCGAATTGGGTGGTCGTGTACCAATCCTCGTGACGACCATCAAGCCTGAAGGAACTTTGAGCCAGCTGCCTACAGTCTCCAGCGGCGTTCACTTCTCTCACTCGCCGTACTATATCCGCCGCGTTCGGATCAGTGCGGATGATCCATTAGTTAAAGTCTGCGAGGAGCTCAATTATCCGGTGTTCCCGGAGGTTGGCCAGGATATGGAGACGTGTTCGACGAAAGTCATCGAGTTCCCGGTCAAGGCGCCTATCGGCAAAACCAAGTATGAGGTTTCGGCTCTTGAGCAACTTGAGATCTATAAACTCTTTATGGAAAACTATGTCGACCACAACTGTTCCATCACGATTCACGTCCGCAACCATGAGTGGGAAGCGGTAGAGGAATGGGTCTGGAACAATTGGGACGACGTCATGGCGCTGTCGTTCCTGTCCCTGGAGGACAACTTCTACGAGCTGCTTCCTTATGAAGCGATCGAGGAAGATGAATTCGACCGCCGTGTACAAGCCATGCAGCCTTTCAGGCCATCGCTCATCGCCAAATATGAAAAGCAGGAAACTGTCTTTGATATTGGCACGGATGGCTGCGAGAGCGGCGCGTGTCCGGTTCGCTAACACCTCTCTTTTATATAAATCCTTTTCCCCTGGCAAGCGGTTGCCGGGGGATTTTTTTGGATTGGAAAGAAGACAGAGCGAAAGACGGGGTGGAAGACAGAGTGGAAGACAGCGCGAAAGAGGGGGGCAATAGTTCATAGGCTCAGACATCCTTTTCTGCTTGGCACCGTCTTCCGTGAAAGCACTTGTCACTTTCGCGCAAAAGTGGTTCACTTAAGGGAGAAAGACACCAACAAGGAGGCATTTCAAATGCAGACATCATTGATCACCACCCAAATTATGGTTCAAAAGGCGCTGGAGCTCGCGGGTATAGAGACTCTGCCCTGCGATTCGCAGATCATCACACCCGGTACGGATGTCCGCCGCGTACTGTTCGGCATAGATATGGAAACCCAGGAGCTGCTGCTGGCAAAGCATCTGGGCTTCGACTGCGTCGTAAGTCATCATCCCCATGCAGGCAGTGCCATGATTGAATTCGCAAAGGTCATGGAGATTCAGATTGATAAAATGGTCGGCTTTGGCGTGCCCATCAACCGGGCGCAAAAGGCTCTCAGGAAAAAGCAGCTCAGCGTGGATATTGGCATGCATGTCAGCAACTACGACCGCACTGCCAGTGCTGCGAAGCTCCTCAATCTCGCCTACTTCAATGTCCACATGCCTGCGGACCTGATTACTGAGAACGAAGTCCAGGCCTTGCTGGATCAGCGCTTCGGCGGCGAGCCCAAGGCTACTCTTGGGGATGTGATGGACTTTCTCAAAGGCATGGAGGCCTATGCCAATGCCCCTGCCGGCCCTGTGATCCGAGTAGGTTCCGAAAAGGATTATGCCGGAAAAATCGCTGTTTTGATGGCGGGCGGCACGAACGGCGGAGCGGAGGTTTACAAGGCCTACTTCGACGCCGGCGTGGGGACGATCATTGCCATGCACATGCCTGAGGACGTCAAAAAAGCGGTTGAGGAACAGGGCTACGGCAATGTGATAATCGCAGGGCACATGGCGTCGGACTCAATTGGACTTCGCAAGATTGCAGAGGCCTGGAGGGGTATGGGGCTGGAGGTTGTCACCATGGCTGGGATTCTGGCGGTTTGAAGCTCAGGGGACCATCGGCAGAGCGCTTATTAAGGCTTTTGCCGATGGCAGCGGGGCCTTACACATTTTCTTGTAAAAATTATGGAGACGACGGGCAGATTTTCATTTTTTCTTCACAATTATGGCGTAAAGTTAGGACATGGCTCAAATAACTAATATCAGCGAGCCCGATTTTGACAATTTGTAAGGGGGCGTTGGCATGGCTACGGACACCAAGAAAACGACAGGCCGGAAAAAGGCAGCTAGAATCCGACCCTGGATTCAAGGATTTTTCTTTATATTTGTTCTGATCACCAGTCTTAACCATCTGCTTGAAGAAAGCGGGCAGTCGATCCCCTTCTGGCCTCAGGCGTCGCTGCACGCGATTTGCCCGTTTGGCGGGGTTGTGTCGATCTATCAGTTTTTAACGGTGGGTACTTTCGTCCAGAAGATTCACGAGTCAGCCTTTGTGCTGATGGCAGCGGCGTTCGTACTGGCGGTTCTGGCCGGTCCGGTGTTCTGCGGCTGGATTTGTCCCCTCGGGACGTTTCAGGAGTGGATTTCAAAGCTTGGAAGAAAGCTGACCGGGAAACGTTTTGACACCTACATACCGAGTAAAGCGGATCGTGTCCTGCGATACTTCCGCTATGTGGTTCTGGCATGGGTGATCTATCAGACTGCGGTCACCGGAAAACTCATTTTTCAGGATGTGGATCCGTACTTCGCGCTCTTCAACCTTTGGTCGGAGGAGCTCGCGCCTGCGGCCCTCGTGGTTTTGGGGGCGACGGCGCTCCTGTCTCTGATTACGGAGCGGCCTTGGTGCAAGTATGCCTGCCCTTACGGGGCGGTACTTGGGCTGTCCAACAAGATTCGGATATTCAGGATTCGTCGGGCACCGTCCACCTGTATTGACTGCGGGGCGTGTGACAGGGCTTGCCCAATGGGGATCAAAGTGTCAGGACTGGAGGTCGTCAAAGATCATCAGTGTATTTCCTGCCTGGAGTGTACATCGGAATATCATTGTCCGGTGCCTGCGACGGTAGAGCTCAAGGTTATGGGTGGTGACGCGAAATGAAGATGAGAGCCTGGATGCTTGGCGTTGTTGCGGTGGGCATTATGTTTGGGGCGGTTTTGATCTCGGATGCCCTCGGATATTGGCAAACAGAAAGTACGAAAACGCCGGCTGTGATTTCAACCGGGGAATTCGCCGGCAAAGCGGATCCGGCAGATATCCGCGGGTCTTACAGTTTCGGGGATGTGGAAGCGGCGTTTGACATCAAGTCAGAGGTATTGGCAGAGGCTTTTGGCGTCGATCCGGCGGAAGCTGAGGGCTTCCAGCTGAAATCACTGGAAACCCTGTATGTGGCCCTCGCTGAGGCGGGAACTGAGGTGGGAACGGGTTCTGTTCGATATTTTGTCGCTTTATACACCGGACTGCCCTATGAACTCACCGAAGAAGTGTATCTCCCTCAGCCGGCAGTGGATCTTCTGATCGAGGAAGGAAAAGTTGCGGGAGAGGCAGCGGAGGCACTGAAAGAAATTGCGGTCGAGATCCCGGCGGTGGAAACATCCGTGGAGGCGCCGGGCGAGAGTACCGCTGAGAGCGCCCCGGCGGCTGCCGTGTCGACGGGAGAAGCCGAAGGCGGTGTTGTGGCTGAGGACCTGGTGATTAAGGGGAAAACGACCTTTAGAGAGGTTCTGGACGCCGGCGTCAGCGAGGCTGAGATCAGGAGTGCGATTGGAGCTGAAATGCCAAATCCTCTCACGGTCATCAAGACATTCTGCACAGAGCAGGGTCTTGACTTTGAAGCGGTCAAGACGGTGCTTCAAGCACTGGTGGATGCCGAGTGAGGGTTCGCCGCTTTTCAGCTGACAGGGCGGGGGATTTCCTCATAAATTAAAGTAAAGAAAAAAGGCGCGGCTGCAGGCTGTCCCAAGACTGGACAACCTGCGTTCGCGCCTTTTCTTAATAAAACGAACGGTGCTGCTGCAAAACGAAATTTACTGGTTTTGCAACAGCACCTTTTATTTCAGCACTCACTTCATGAGTTCAAGAGGCTCACGGATATAGCGGCGCATGCCGTACTTTTCCTGAGAAACGGCCAGAGCCTCTCGAATGGCCTCCGGACGGTCCTCGAAGCTGCCGCCATCCGGAAATTCAATGCCGTGGCTGAAGGGACAGGTCGACAGGCAGATGCCACAGTCTGTCCCGAGGCTCCGCCAGCGCTCATAACAATTGTCGTGGTCGATCTTCCAGTAAGCCTGCCCTTCGTAGACCGCATTCTTCTCAAGGGGGATGGCTTTGCCCGGACAAGTCATTTGGCACTTTCCGCAAATTTCGCAGAATGCCTCAAGGCCAAAGGTATCCGGTGCATCCGAGGTGAGTTCGGCGTTCGTCGTGACAATGCCCAGTCTGACGCGTGGTCCGCTTTTTCGAGTCGTCAGAAGTCCCATGCGGCCTATTTCGCCCAGCCCAGCCTCCACAGCTACCAGCGGTGCGACCAGCAGATAGTTGCCGTCCATGTGGTTGCGCGATTCGTAACCGAGCTCTCTCAGCCAGTAAGAGAGGATCATGCCTGCAATTCCGGCTTTGAGATAGCCGGTGCTGGTTTCAATGACCTCCTCGAGCTGAGGGGACCGGTCGATCATGTCCTCGTTCATTTCAACAGTAAACGCTATGGCGTAAGTGTGGTCGAGAGCGACCGGCTCGCCGTAGTGCCCGGTCTTTCGACCGCGGTGTGAATAGAGGTGCTCGTCTTTCAGACGCGTAATCCCGACGTCCTGTACGCCCAGATGCTTGGACAGCGCCTTGATCTTTTTGGTCAGAAGTGCTGGATCGACCGGCAGTGGCGCTTCACGGCGCACGGCTTGTTCTGACAGGGGATTGACGTCGCCCAAAAATTTGAAAATCGCATCTGCCACAGGGCTCATCAGCGGATTCCAGGTCATAGTTCCCTCGGAACAAAGCTGCGGGAGGGACCGGATCCGCTGGTCCCGCTCGAGTTTTTCTGGATGTCTGAGATAATAGTCGTTAAAGACCTTGGAATTCTGTTCGTAGTTAAAGCGGGCAAAGGGGATATCGCGTTCATCAAAGCGTCTCATAGCTCTCCTCCATCATCTAACATTTTTATCATTATAACATTGGTGAAAGTTTGTTGGTAGAGACCGCAAATTTGGGTATAGACAGTGCATACTGATTTTTTACAATTATCTCAATATTAAAAAAATGAATAAATGAAAAAAAGGAATTCGAGAAGCAATGTAGAATGTAACACTTACGCACAAAATCCAACACATCAGAAAGCGGGGAGAATCACATGAAGAATTACAGTGTTGACAGAATTCGCAACGTTGCGTTGCTTGGCCACGGCGGCTGTGGCAAAACGACTTTGACGGAAGCGATTCTTTTTTCACTAGGCGTTACCAAACGCATGGGAAAAGTCACGGAAGGCAATACTGTTTCAGATTTTGACAAAGAAGAAATCTCTCGTCAGTTTTCAATTGGCACCAGCGTCATTCCTGTGGAATGGAATGAATCGAAGTATAACTTCCTGGATACACCGGGTTATTTTGATTTCGTCGGTGACCAGTTCAGTGCGCTGAGAGTTGCGGGCGGCGCGGTCATCGTCATGGATGCGGGCTCCGGCATTGAAGTCGGCACAGAAAAAGCCTGGACTTTTACCGAAAAGCGCAATATGCCAAAGATCATCTTCATCAATAAGATGGATAAAGAAAATATTGATTACGTCAAATTGATCCGGGATCTCAAGGATAAATTCGGAAAGAAAATCGCGCCGTTCTGTATTCCGCTGGGAGAAGACAATCAGTTTAAAGGCTTCGTCAATGTCGTCGATCTGATTGGCAGAGAATACACCGGCAAGGAATGTATTGACATTTCCGTACCCGCTGACATGGAGCCGCGCATCAAGCCGTTCCGCGACATGATCATTGAATCTGTCGCTGAAAGTGATGAAGAGCTCATGGAAAAATATTTCGGCGGTGACGAGTTCACTACGGAAGAGATTCACGCCGGCCTCAGAAAAGGCGTCATCAACAACGAAATCGTCCCGGTTCTGATTGGTTCTGCTGAAAACAGAATCGGTATTCATACATTGCTCAACATGATCTATGATTACCTTCCAACGCCAAAAGATCTGGATGGGGGCGTTACCGTAGGCGTCAATCCTTTGACCGGAGAAGAAGTCTCCCGTAAGGTGGATGATACTGAGCCGGTGTCGGCATTCGTCTTCAAAACCATTGTCGACCCGTTTGTGGGTAAGATTTCTCTATTCAAAGTCTATTCCGGCAAGCTCAAGCGCGACCTTGAACTCCTCAACGCCAACAAGGAAGAGACAGAGAAAATAGGTCCTGTCTTCCTGATGAGAGGCAAAAGCCAGCTGGAAGTCGATCACATCAATGCCGGTGATATTGGGGCAACCGCGAAGCTGACTTTGACGGAGTCCGGCGACACCCTTTGCGACAAGAATCAGCCTATCAAATATAGCGGCATCAATCTGCCTAAGCCATGTCTGTTTATGGCAGTAGAGCCGAAGGCCCAAGGCGACGAAGAGAAAATCAGCGCCTCCCTGCAGCGCTTGTCTGAGGAGGATCCGTCCTTCCTCGTCAGCAGAAACAATGAGACGAAGCAGCTGCTGATTGGCGGCCAGGGCAACATGCAGCTTGGCATTATCGTCAACAAGCTCAAAAATACCTTTGGCGTTGACGTCAATATGGTCGACCAGAAGATTCCTTACAGAGAAACCATAAAGGGCAATGTCACCGTTCAAGGCCGACACAAGAAGCAAACGGGCGGCGCAGGTCAGTTTGGCGACGTCCACATCAAGTTTGAGCATTCCACAGAGCCTTTCATCTTTGAAGAGAAGATTTTCGGCGGATCAGTGCCAAGGAACTACGTACCGGCTGTTGAAAAGGGCCTCCGGGAGGCTATGGAAAAAGGCATCCTGGCTGGGTTCCCGGTTGTCAACATTAAAGCGACACTGGTTGACGGCTCCTACCATCCGGTGGACTCCAACGAGATGGCCTTCAAACTGGCGGCACACATCGCATTCAAGAAAGGCATGGAGATCGCTCAGCCAATTCTTCTTGAGCCTATCATGCGCATAACCATTTTTGTGCCGGATGAATACATGGGCGACATCATGGGTGACATGAACAAGCGCCGCGGACGCATTCTCGGCATGGAGCCGGACGAAATGGGCTACCAAAAGGTCTATGCGGAAGCGCCTGAGGCGGAAATGTTCAAGTACGCCACAGACCTCAGATCCATGACCCAGGCACGCGGCTACTTCAGCATGGAGTTCAACCGCTATGAGGAAGTGCCAATGCAGCTGGCCATCAAGATCGTCGAGGAATCCAAAGCCGAAAAGAATAATCACTAAGACGCAAACCACAAATCACAAAGACCGTCGACAAAAGTCAAAAGCGGGGTCCCTTAATCTGGATCCCGCTTTATTTTTCGACTGCAGACAGGTTATAATATAAGAGGCGGGTCTCAGTCAAGCCCGCCTTAGGAGGAACTTATGTCTAAAAATAAAACCATCCATGTCTGTCAAAATTGCGGCGCACAGTCTCCAAAGTGGGTCGGACGCTGCACGGAATGCGGTGCCTGGAACAGCTATGTCGAAGAGTACGTCCGCGCAGAGTCTCCCAAAACCACTGCCCAGGGACGCATCTCAGATTCCGCGAAACCTGTCAGGCTGATCGACGTGTCCGTGGATCGGGAAGACCGTTATACTACCGGCATCCTTGAACTGGACAACGTGCTGGGCGGCGGCGTCGTCCGGGGCTCCCTCGTCCTTGTGGGCGGCGATCCCGGCATTGGCAAGTCGACCATGCTGATTCAAATGGCAGACAAGATTGCTTTTACAAAGAAAAAGGTCCTCTACGTCTCCGGAGAAGAGAGCGTCAAGCAGACCAAACTCAGGGCAGACCGGACGGGCGTTGCTTCGGAATCCCTCTATATTATCTCTGAAAACGATCTTGAAGCCATTATGAACACCGTGGACGCCCTGAAGCCGGATGTGCTGATCGTGGACTCCATTCAGACCATGTTCCGTTCGGACATACAGTCGGCGCCCGGCAGCGTCTCCCAGGTCAGGGAGTGCACCGCGTCCCTGATGAAGACAGCGAAGCGCGAGGGGCTCTCCACCTTTATTGTGGGCCACGTCACCAAGTCCGGCGCCATTGCGGGGCCAAAGGTTCTGGAGCACATGGTGGACACGGTCCTCTACTTCGAGGGCGAGCGCTTCAATACTTACAGACTGCTGCGCTCCGTCAAGAACCGCTTTGGCTCGACGAACGAAATAGGCGTCTTCGAAATGACGAATCAGGGACTGATTGGCGTCTCCAATCCGTCAAAGCTGTTTATTTCGGAAAAACGGGATGAAGCCTCCGGCTCCGTGGTCGTTGGCACTATGGAAGGGACCCGGCCCATGCTTGTGGAAATCCAGGCCCTCGTCTGCCATTCCGGCTTCTCTGCGCCACGCAGAACGGCTATAGGCGTCGATTACAACAAGGTGATCATGCTGATCGCCGTACTCGAGAAAAAAATTGGCATGCAGCTCCAGGACCAGGACAGCTATATCAACGTGGTAGGCGGCATCCGCATAGACGAACCCGCCGCGGACCTGGGCATCATCATTGCGCTGGCGTCGAGCTTTAAGAATATAGTGATCAACCCGGAGATGATGTTTTTTGGCGAGGTTGGCCTCACCGGTGAGGTTCGCAATGTCGCCCATGTGCAAAGCAGGATTTCTGAGGGTCAGAAGCTCGGATTCAAGACCTTTGTCATTCCCGCCGGAAATCTCGATGGCCTTGAAAAACCGGCGCCGGGCGTTCAGATCGTGGGCGTCAGGACGGTTGAGGAAGCGCTGGACGCGACGCTGAGGTGATGGTTGGTCAACACTTCCAAAGGAAAAAAGAAGGTGCCGCAGCTGCCGGTCGGGGACGACCGGGGGCTGGGGCACCTTCTTTTGACGTTTCGTTTAATACAGGCTGTAAGGCCCGAGTGTCTTGATGCGGTTATATTCGTTGAGAAAAGCATCATAGAGGCTGATGTTCAAATGGTTGCAAAGCGCAGCCAGGTAGAAGAGGTGTGAGCCGATCTCCCGGTCAATTTTGTCGCGGCAGACTGGGCAAATTTCGCCGGAGAGCTCAGTGCCGGCATAATTCTTGATATCCAGATAATCGGCATCCTCAGGGAGATCTTGTTTCTCGGCGTGAAGCTTCAGACAGCCGCAGGATGTGATGGTTTTTACGGCAGCGCGGTTGATGCGCGCGTTTGACTCATCAAGCTTCGTGATGATGTCAAGCAAGCTGTTGTGACGGATCAGAACCTCCTGAACGGTATTCTGAAACTGATCATAAATAATGTCGCTCATGCGGATCACCTCAATATTCTGCACCTGTTGGTTTGTTTGATTCAATTCTAGCACAGGTCGCCGCCATAGTAAAACTAAAATGGCAAACAGATTCCCGGACCTTATGCTGCCGATGGTCACCTTTCCACACGCGCCGCCGCTGCAAAGGTGAGATTCTATGTAAATATTAAAATCCTGTAATTGACATTTGCTTTGTTGCTATGATAGAATATTAAATTCGATTGACCGCGACTCGTATTATGTTGTATAATAGCCTTAGGGTCACAGATCCGGGAGGTGGAAAAATGTTCAGAATTGGCGATAAGGTCGTTTATCCAATGCATGGCGCCGGCATTATTGAGGGCGTAGAGGAAAAAGAGATCTTGGGTGAAAAGCGAAAGTATTTTATACTGAGATTGCCGCTCAAAAACATGAAGGTCATGCTGCCGGTCGACAATGTCGAAACCATCGGCCTCCGGGAAATTATTCAGGATGACGCTATTGACGAGGTTTTCAGCGTTTTGAGAGAAGAGGGCGTTGAACTGCAGCAGAACTGGAACAGGCGCTACAGGAACAACATGGAGAAAGTGAAGTCCGGTGACATATTTGAAGTTGCCATGGTCGTCAGAGATCTGATTCACATGGAGCGTGAAAAGGGATTGTCCACCGGTGAAAGAAAGATGCTGAACAACACCAAACAGATACTTATCAGCGAAATTGTGCTGGTCATGGAGCAGGATGAAAAGGCTATCGAGAAAATGATAGAGACCTCGGTGCATTAATCACATAGAGCTGCTTAGGCGTCGCCATTTAGGGGGCGCTTTTCCACGTCTGAGATAATGTTTGGGACACACTTTAACTTGTCTTCTTATTTAGGCACAGCAAAGTTTGTTAAAATATGTTAAACTTTCGTTACAATCTGAAAAACAAATAGTGGGACTTAGAATGGATATGTTAGTATAAATAAAGTATATTCGTTTTTGTTCCATTATTATAAAAAATGCAGAGAGGAGGTTGGAAATGCTTAAGAAAATTATTCGCGCTGCCCTGACGCTGCTCGGCGTCTCCGGTGGCTACGCGCTAGGCGTATTAATGCTCAATTTTGAATGGCTGCGGACCGCTTTTAATTACAATCCGTCTGATATGGCATTTAAGGTCATATTTTCAACGGTTGTCGCACTTATAATCGGTTTTATCCTTTATATGCTATCGCCTTACCTGATCCGCAGATTTATGGGCGTTGCCAAGCACACAGAAAAAGAACTGGAAAAAATTCCGGCGAACCAGATGCTCTTTGGTTCGGTAGGACTCATTCTGGGACTCATGATCGCCTATCTGATCAACGGGGCAATCAACAATATTCCCATTCCTTTTGTAAGCGGGTTCTTGTCCATTTTGGCGTATATTTTCCTGGGATACCTGGGCGCCAGACTCGCGACAAAAAATATGGCGGATCTTTCGAGGCTGCCAGACATGTTTCGCCGCACCGGATCCAAGTCGTCCGGGTCTAAAGACCAAGGGGGGGCGAAGCCTAAAATACTGGACACCAGTGTCATAATTGACGGGCGAATCGCAGACATTTGCAAGACCGGGTTTGTCGAAGGCCCTATTATCATTCCGGAATTCGTTCTAGAGGAACTGCGCCACATTGCAGATTCATCGGACAGCCTGAAGCGAAACCGCGGCAGAAGAGGCCTGGATATTTTGAAGGTCATCCAAAAAGAAATCAATATCGAAGTCAAGATCGTCTCAACCAATTTTGAGGATGTCAGTGAAGTCGACATCAAGCTGCTCAAACTTGCCAAGCTGATCAACGGCTTTGTCGTTACAAATGACTATAATCTGAATAAGGTCGCTGAGCTGCAGGATGTTCGGGTTTTGAACATCAATGAGTTGGCGAACGCCATCAAACCAGTGGTTCTGCCGGGTGAGGAAATGGTCGTCCACGTCATCAAAGAGGGAAAGGAGTCCAATCAGGGCATCGCCTATCTCGACGACGGTACCATGATCGTTGTCGAAGGCGGAAAGCGCCACATCAATGAGACCCTCGAGGTACTTGTGACCAGCGTGCTGCAAACCGCGGCCGGTCGTATGATTTTTGTCAAGCCTCTCTAAGGGGTGAATGAAATGATAAGAGTGGATCAGAAAACAGCAGCAATAGTGGCGGCGGCCGGAATGGGTACTCGAATGGGCGCCGGGATCAGTAAGCAAAGGATGCGCCTCGGCGGGAAGACGATTCTTGCGCACGCAGTAGAGCGGCTGTGCGCCTCCGGCATGATCTCGGAGTGCGTTGTCGTCGTCCCGGCGGGAGAATTGGCGCTCTATGAAGACCTCGTCCGTCAGCTGTGCAATGAGGAAGACGTACCCATTCAATGCGTTGAAGGCGGAGAGAATCGAATGGCTTCGATTCGGAGGGGTCTTGAGAAACTCTCCGAAGAAGCGTCACTCGTTTTGATCCATGACGGTGCGCGGCCGTTTGTCAGTCTGGACACCATTCGCGACTGCGTCGATAAAGCGGCGCAAACCGGCGCGGCGGTGGCGGCAGTGGCGGCCAAGGACACCATCAAGGTCGCAGCGGCAGACGGCGTGGTAGAATCCACTCCGGACCGCAGCCGATTATTTCTCGTCCAGACGCCCCAGGTCTTCAGGCGGGATTGGCTGGAACAGGCGCATCGACTCGCGGAGGAAAACGGGTGGGACGCAACGGATGACAGTGCGCTGATCGAGCGTCTGGGGCATCGGGTATACCTTGTGAAAGGCAGTTATTTCAATCTGAAGATCACCACGCCGGAAGACATGGTCATGGCGGAAGCGATATTGGCGGCGATTGCCCCTGCCATCGGCAAAAGCACTTCAAAGGAGCAGGGGGGAACGGTTTGAAGATCAAAACAGGCATTGGTTACGACGTCCACCAGCTGGTACCGGGCAGGAAACTGATTCTGGGCGGCGTGGAAATTCCCCACGAAGTTGGTCTTCTCGGCCACTCGGATGCCGACGTGCTGACACACGCCATCATGGATGCGCTACTTGGCGCGGCGGGGCTGGGTGACATTGGCAGGCATTTCCCGGATACAGACCCAGCCTATCGCGGGATCTCAAGCCTGAAACTGCTTGAGCACGTCATGGCGCTGATTCGTGAGAAGGGATACAACGTGGGCAACGTCGACGCGGTTATTGCGGCGCAGCGGCCAAAACTGCTCCCATTCATGGCGCTCATGAAATCGGCGCTCGGGCCTATCCTTGGACTGAAAGATGAGGATTTGAATCTCAAGGCGACTACAACGGAGCGGCTCGGCTTTGAAGGCCGGGAGGAAGGCATCTCGGTGACGGCAGTCTGTCTTTTGGAAAAATCGAGGGAAAGAGCCCTCTAAAATTTCCGTTGACAGCTTCAATTTTTCTATTATATAGTGTATGTCAGGAATATAATGATAAGGCGTTGAAGAGAACCAGTAAAAGTTTGCTATGCTGCACAGAGAGAGTCTGATTGGTGAAAAGACTCCGGCCGGCGCTTTGAACCTGTCTTGGAGCCATGCTCTTGAAAAGCACGCGGCCGGCGCGTTACAGCCGGGACAAGTGAACACGCCGGGGCCTGCGAGCCCGCAATGCCGGCTGTGTTAATTAGAGTGGTACCGCGGATTCCGCCTCTAGCTTAAGAGGCGGTTTTTTAATTTTTTGACAAAGATTCATAGGAGGCTCATCATGGCAAAGAAAGAAATGGAATTTGTAAAAGAAATTACGCGCATGGAGGACGACTTCGCTCAGTGGTATACAGATGTTATTCTGAAGACAGAACTGGTGGATTATTCTCCTGTCAAAGGATTTATGGTCATTCGCCCTTATGGCTACGAGATCTGGGAGAACATCCAGGCTTTCCTGGACAAGCGGTTTAAGGAAACCGGCCACAAGAATATGTATTTTCCGCTGCTGATCCCCGAGAGCCTCCTGAACCGTGAAAAAGAGCATGTCGAGGGCTTTGCGCCTGAGGTTGCCTGGGTGACCCACGGCGGCAAGGAAGAGCTCGCTGAGCGCCTTTGTGTGCGCCCGACCTCCGAGACCATTATCTGCTCTATGTACTCCAAGTGGCTTCAGTCTTACAGAGAACTGCCTTACCTCTACAACCAATGGTGCTCCGTTGTCCGCTGGGAAAAGTCGACGCGGCCGTTCCTGAGAACCTCAGAGTTCCTCTGGCAGGAAGGTCATACCCTTCATGAGACCTACGAAGAGGCACAGGACGAGACGATTCAAATGCTGAACATTTATCGCCAAATGGCGGAAGAGCTCCTCGCGATTCCAATGGTTTCAGGCCGAAAAAGCGAAAAGGAGAAATTTGCCGGCGCTTATGCCACTTATACCATTGAAGCATTGATGCATGATGGCAAAGCCCTTCAATCCGGAACCTCCCACAACCTGGGTCAGCACTTTACCAAGGCTTTTGAAATTCAGTACCTGGGAAGAGGCGGGGAGCTGGAGTTTCCGTTCCACACCTCCTGGGGCGTCTCAACGCGCCTGATCGGAGGCTTGATCATGGTTCACGGAGACAACCGCGGTCTGGTCATGCCGCCGCGCGTCGCGCCAACTCAAGTTGTGATCATTCCTATTGCCCAAAACAAGCCAGGCGTCCTCGACAAGGCCTATGAGCTCAAAGCGGCGCTGGTTGAGCGCGGCATTCGCGTTGAACTGAATGACGACACCAACTATACACCGGGCTGGAAGTTTAATGAATACGAAATGAAAGGCGTGCCTCTCCGTATTGAGATTGGCCCGAGAGACATCCAAAACAACCAGGCTATGGCAGCCAGACGCGACACCCTCGAAAAAGCGCCAATGTCTCTGGACGGTTTTGCTGACAACGTCGCCGGTATGCTGGACACCATCCATAATGCCATGTTTGAGAAAGCGAAAAAGCATCGCGACAGCATGACCTTTGTCGTAGATGACTATGAAGAATTCAAGAACCGCATGGCGACGACAGCCGGCTTCGCGAAGGGCATGTGGTGCGGTGAGCGTGAATGCGAGGACAAAATCAAGGCGGATACAGCGGCGACCATTCGCTGCATGCCGTTTGAACAGGAAGACCTCGGATCCGTCTGCCACTTCTGTGGTAAACCTGCTAAGCACATGGTCTACGTAGCAAAGGCGTATTAAGATGGACGGGGACGCAAAAGGTCTCAGGGGTGGCCTGGAAACTCAAAACTACCGCCTTGTGACCCATCGCAGCTGTGAATTCTTTCCCTGTCATAAAGGTGTGCCTGAAGACACTTATAATTGTCTGTTTTGCTTCTGCCCGCTTTATCTTTTGAAGGATCAGTGCGGCGGCAATTTCAGATATCTCAAGAACGGCGTCAAGGATTGCACCAACTGTTCAGTCCCTCACGGTCCGGACAGCTATGACAGGATTATGGAAAAGATGGGCCTGGTCATGGAAGGCGCGAAAATGCTGCCGTAAGACCTCTAATTATGATATGATTAAGGAATCGAAATCAGATAAAATCAGGAGGGATGACCATGACGGTAAGAGTGCGCTTTGCGCCGAGTCCGACAGGCTATGTCCATATTGGCAGTCTTAGAACTGCGCTGTATAATTTTATGTTCGCAAAAAAGAGCGGCGGCAAATATATTCTCAGAATTGAGGATACCGACCAGACTCGCCTGGTTGAGGGCGCTGTCGAAGGGATGCTGACCGCTATGGACTGGGCTGGGCTTCATCATGATGAAGGCCCGTTCCTCGAGGCAGGCACAGTTGTGCAGAAGGGCGAATTCGGTCCGTACGTCCAGTCTGAGCGTCTCCACATCTACAGACAATATGCAGAGACGCTGCTCGAAACCGGCCATGCTTACCCTTGCTTCTGCAGCAAGGAGAGGCTGGATGACCTCAGAGAAACTCAAAAAATCGAGGGCAAGATCACGCGCTATGACGGCCTTTGCCGTTCCATTCCTTTAGAGGAAGCCCGCCGCAGAATTGAAAATGGCGAGTCGCACGTCATCCGCCTCAAGCTGCCGGCTGATCTTGATATCACCTTTGAAGACATTGTACGCGGCCGCGTGACCGTTAATACGAATGACATGGACGATCAAGTGCTTATGAAAGCAGATGGTTTTCCGACCTACCACATGGCCGTCGTCATTGATGATCACAATATGGGGATCACGCATATCATACGCGGTGAGGAATGGCTGCCGTCCACGCCTAAGCACATCTTCCTGTATGACGCATTCGGATGGAAAGCGCCGGAACACGTTCACCTTCCAAATATCCTCAATCCAGACAAGAAAAAACTGAGCAAACGCCAGGGAGACGTCGCCGTTGAGGACTTCCAGCGCAAGGGTTATCTCCCTGAAGCACTGGTCAACTACATCGCTCTCCTGGGCTGGAGTCCAGAGGGCAACGAAGAAAAGATGTCCATGGCTGAAATGGTCGAGAAGTTTTCTTTAGAGCGCGTGTCCAAATCCGGTGCTGTCTTTGATGTCCAAAAATTGAACTGGATGAATAGCCTTTATATTAAGGAAATGCCGCTGGAGACACTGGTAGATTACTGTATGCCATACTTTATAGAAAAGGGCTATATCGATCCGGGCTGTGAGCACGGTCGGGCTTTTGCGGCTGACATCGTACGCATTTCGAAGGATTCCATGAATTACCTGGCGCAGTGCACCGATCTGGTGCCGCTGTTCAAAGCTAAAACTGTCGAACCGGAAGACGAGGAAACACTTGAAATGCTGAAGCAGCCACATGTGGTGGAGATGCTGGGTGTCTTTAAAGGCCTGGTTGAAGCCGTTGATGCAGTGGATCCTGTGTTTGCCAAACAAGTGTTCAAGGATGTCCAGGCGGCGACCGGCATTAAAGGGAAGGCGCTCTTCATGCCAATCCGCGCCGCGATTTCCGGACAGCTTCATGGACCTGAAATGGTGGATCTGATGACGATCCTTGGGAAAAAACGCCTGATTTCAAGGATTGAAGACGCTATTGCAAGACTTTCGTAAAGGGGTGAAGATCAGATGAAGCTGTACAACAGCCTTACCCGAAAAAAGCAAGAGTTTGTCCCCATTGAAGAAGGCAAAATCCGCATGTATGTCTGCGGACCGACTGTCTATAACTTTTTTCATATTGGCAATGCGAGACCTTTCCTGATTTTCGATACGTTCAGACGCTATATGGAATACAGGGGCTATGAGGTCAATTATGTCCAGAACTTCACGGATGTCGATGACAAAATCATAAAACGTGCCCAGGAAGAGGGGCAGGACAGCCTTGAAATCAGCGAAAAATACATTGAAGAATACTTCAAGGACGCTGACGCTCTGGGCATTCGCAGGGCAACACATCATCCTAAGGTGACGGATACCATTCCGGACATAATCGCCTATGTCGAAAAGCTGATTGAAAAAGGCAACGCCTACGTTTCAGGCGGGGATGTGTACTATGACACGTCTACATTTGAGACATATGGCAAGCTTTCAGGACAGAGCCTTGACGATCTTGAGGCAGGTGCGCGGATTGAAGTCAATGAACAAAAAAAACATCCTTCCGACTTTGTTCTCTGGAAAGCTAAAAAGCCGGGTGAACCAAGTTGGCCAAGTCCGTGGGGCGAGGGCCGCCCGGGCTGGCACATTGAATGCTCTGTCATGAGTACGAAATTTTTAGGTGAAACCATTGATATTCACGCTGGCGGACAAGATCTGATTTTCCCTCATCATGAGAATGAGATCGCTCAAAGTGAAGCCTACTCAGATAAGCCTTTCGCGCATTACTGGATGCATAATGGCTATATCAATATCAATAATGAAAAAATGTCCAAGTCCAAAGGAAATTTCTTTACGGTTCGGGATATCCTCGCGCAATATGAAGCGGAAGTGCTGAGATTTTTCATCCTCTCGGCGCAGTACAGAAACCCTATCAATTTCAGCGAAGAGCTCATCATGCAGGCTTCCAACGCCCTTGAGCGCCTTTACAACGCCAAGGAGAATCTGCTTTATGCCATGGAAACCGGCGGGGAGGCACCGCTGACAGTCACGGAGATTGAAATCCTCTCTGGACTGAGACGCCACAAGGAACGCTTTATTGAGGCCATGGATGACGACCTCAATACCGCAGACGGCATTTCGGCGATCTTCGAACTCGTCCGAGATATCAATACCAACCTTCAGGATGCACCTACCCGTACTTTTGCTGAGAATGCCTATAAACTTCTGATGGAGCTCGCCGGCGTTCTGGGGATCCTGGGCAGAGAAAAGGGCGGCCTTGACGCACAGGTTGAGTCCATGATTGCCGAGCGCCAGGAAGCCAGAAGGAACAAGAATTTCGCCAGATCTGATGAGATCAGGGACGAACTTAAAGCTATGGGCATAGTGCTCGAGGATACGCCTCAGGGTGTAAAATGGTCAAAAGTCAAATGATGAGAAATAAAAGCGAGTCTGCCGGGAATCCCGCCCGGCAGACTGTCGAAAATCTGTGTGAAGTGGGAAACGGGGCAGAAGTAATGGAAACCATCGGCAGCATGAAACGGTTTTTGGGGTTGATGGGCATTACCGAAAAAGAGATTAGAGACCTGAAGATGGCCAATCCCCTGGTGCTTGCGTTTATAGGGGACGCGGTCTATGAACATTACGTCCGCATGGCCGTGATTCATAAAACCAGAGGCGGACTTCATCTGCTGCACCGTCAGTCTACGCGTTATGTGCGAGCAACGGCGCAGGCGTATGTTGTCAAGAATCTGGAGAACTTTTTGACGGAAGAGGAACGCGACATGATTCGAAAGGGGCGCAACCAGAAGGGCCACAGCGCGCCGAAAAATACTCAGACCTCAGATTACCGTCTGGCGACCGGCTTTGAAACGCTGATTGGCTATCTGAGCCTCAGAGAGGATTCAAAGCGGCTGGAAGAGGTCATTGCTAAAGCCATGGAAATCATCGACCAGTGCTCGGTCCAGCCTGCTAAGGTGACGCACGGTGCTGAAGCAGCTGATGAGGAGCGGCAGGTATGAAAAAAACTCTGACACGTTATGAAAAAGCGTTGATTCTACTTTTGGCGTTTTCACTGGCGCTGCTCGTCGTCAAGTCTGCTTTTTTTGATTCTGTTGATATGCAGGCGCCTGAGGTGGAAGCCTTTAGGCAGGAAACTGTAGACTCCCTCGAGGTGCCTCCGTTTAAAATTGTCAGAATGGTCAAGTTTGAGGAGATCGTTTCTGAAGGTCAGCCGGCGTACAAAGGAAAATTCAGGAAATATCTGTTCGGGGTTATGCCTTATGGCGACTATATCGCCATTAAAACCATCCAGACGGGAGGAAATCCATAATGCATGTTGAACTTTTGGCGCATACGCCGGAACCTGAAAGGGTTGTTGCGGCAGCGGCCAAACTGTGTTACTCGAGAACCGGCGCGTCTGATTTGGCGGATACCCTTGATCCGGAATCAATCTCGAAGTTTTTGACGATTCTTGGGGAACTCGGTCACGAATCCCCAATTGAACACATGTCCTTTACCTTTGCTGTTGAAGGCGTCAGCCGGGTGCTGACCCATCAGCTGGTAAGGCACAGGATCGCGTCTTACTCGCAGCAGTCCCAGCGCTACGTCCGGCTCGATCATTTTGAGTACATCACACCTCCGGAAATTGCCCGGGATGAAGCGGCCGCCATGTTGTTCCAGGCGTCCATGACAGCGGCTCAAAAGGCTTATGATGAGCTGGTGGAGATCTTGAAGCCCAAAATAGAGGCCAGGATGCTCGCTGAAGGGGTTTCTCCCAAGAAGGCGGCATTAAACGCTGAAAAAGCAGCCATTGAGGATGCGCGGTTCGTTTTTCCCAATGCCTGTGAGACAAAAATCGTCGTGACTATGAACGCGAGAAGTCTGATGAATTTCTTCAGGCATCGCTGCTGTGAGCGCGCTCAGTGGGAAATCAGGGCATTGGCGACAGAAATGCTCCGTCTGGTGAAACAAGTGGCGCCAAATGTCTTTGCGGGCGCCGGACCGGCTTGTGTCAGCGGGCCTTGTTCGGAGGGCGTCATGACCTGCGGGAAAATTGTGGAAATTCGCGAAAAATTTAAACATTTGTAAGTTGGAGGCGCTATGAGCGATATTATTGAGGGCCGCAATCCGGTCATAGAAGCATTAAAGGCAGGCAGAGAAATTGACAAGATTCTCGTCGCGGAAGGCGCGGCAGAAGGCTCTGTCAAAAAAATTCTCGCCATGGCGAGTGAAAAGAATATTGTTATTCAGAAAGTCGCGCGGGCCAAACTGGATCAGATCTCGACCTCGGACAGTCATCAGGGTGTGATCGCTTATGTCGCAGCCTATGATTATTCGGATCTTGAAACGGTCCTCGACCAGGTTGAAGCACGGGGTGAGAAGCCGTTTGTCATTTTGTGCGATGAGATTACAGACCCTCACAATCTCGGGTCCATTATTCGGACCGCGGACGCGGTAGGCGCTCATTGCGTTGTAATTCCAAAACGGCGCTCTGTTGGCTTGACGGCAGTCGTCGCCAAGACCAGCGCAGGGGCTCTTGAATATGTGCCGGTCTGCAGAGTGACGAATCTAAGCCAGAGCATTGAGATGCTTAAAAAGAGAGGGCTGTGGATCGCGGCTGCTGAAATGGAGGGCAATGTCGCCCATTTCGAGGCAGATCTGACAGGAAGCATCGCCCTTGTCATAGGCAGTGAAGGTCAGGGCATCAGCCGCCTGGTCAAGTCTCACTGCGATTTTCTCGTGCAAATTCCCATGAAGGGAAAAGTCTCTTCGCTGAATGCCTCTGTGGCAGCTTCCATTCTGATGTATGAAGTGTTCAGACAGCGCTATGGAAAACAAACCTAAGTCCCCAAAACAAAACAAAAGGCTGATAGGGAGACATAAATTCTTGATGCTGGATGGCTACAACGTCATTCACGCTATAGAACGCTACAAATCGCTGTCCAGGGAGTCCCTTGAATCTGCCCGTTACGCGCTTCTGGATGATCTTGTCGATTACCAGGCGTTCACTGGGGATGCGGTGGTGGTTGTCTTCGATGCGTACACCGCCAAGGGCAAAAAGATCAAGCGCGAGATGTTCAAAGGGGTAGTCGTGATCTATACTAAGGAGCATCAAACGGCAGACAGCTATATTGAATCGGAAGTGGAACGTTTAGTTCAAGATCCAAAGCATCTCGTTCGCGTAGTCACTTCGGACTGGGCGGAACAGCAGCTGGTCATGGGGAGCGGCGCGGTCAGAATGACGCCGCGCGAGTTCCGCTTTGAACTGGAACGGGTACGGCAGGCAATTCAGGAACGCCTGCCCAAGCAGGTTAAAACGGGGGATTCTATAGAGGCGCAGCTTTCCGG
>NZ_JAOTSB010000059.1 GCF_030247605.1 Acidaminobacter sp.
CTTTTTTTAGGTCGACGAGAATCAACTTGGCCACAGCCTTTAAAGTCTCAAATACACCTTCTCCGGTTGAGGCACATGCCTCAAAATCCGGTACATTGGTTGGGTTAAGCTCTTTACGGAGCTCTTCAACAGAGACGGCATTGGGGAGGTCTCGTTTGTTGTATTGTACGACATAGGGAAGCTTGTCAAGGTCATAACCTTGTTCTTTAAGATTATGGCGAAGGTTGTCCAGGGATTCAACGTTTGCGTCCATCCGCTCTTCCTGGGAGTCTGCAACATAAACGATGCCATCAACACCTTTCAGGATCAGTTTGCGGGAGGCATCATAAAAGACCTGCCCAGGAACAGTGTAGAGGTGGAAGCGGGTTTTAAATCCTCGTATTTCACCAAGTGCAAGAGGGAGAAAGTCAAAGAACAGAGTTCTTTCAGTCTCAGTAGCCAGGCTAATCATCTTGCCTTTTGCTTCAGGAGCTGTTTTTGCGTAGACATGTTGCAGGTTAGTCGTCTTGCCGCAGAGTCCAGGGCCGTAATAGACGATTTTGCAGTTTATCTCGCGTGAAGCATAGTTAATAAAAGACATTGTGGCGCACCTCGGTGAAGCTGATTAGCTGAACAGGTTGTCGATATCGTCATCCGTAATTTCAGCAAAGGGGAATGAAGTGCCTGATTTTACTTTCTCATCAGACTTTTTCATCAGCTTTTCAAAAATGACGGAAAGTTCTTCTGATGCCTTTTTGACCCGTAAGCGAACCAGTCCAAGCGAAGAGCGATTATCAAACAGAACAACTAGGATGACGCGACCGCCTACAATTGAAATATGGAGGTTGTCTTTTTCCCCTTCGTGGAAAAGGATTGAAAACTCTTTTTCACCAATAAGTTTGGCTAAACCTCCTGTTGCGGCGATATTGCCTGCGGTGAGGGAGGCCAATGATGTAGTGTCAAAACGCTCGGTTTCACCAACACCAGAGATCAGCTGGCCGTTTTTATCAACAAGGAAAATTACCTTTGAGTTAGAGTCTTTGAGGAGTCGCTCAATGACAACATTTATTTCTTGAAACTCTTCGTCATACATGACCATCTGCGAGTTGGACATGTGAATCTCCTTATCACCTGCAACGAGTCGGCTGCGTATAGACAACCACCGAATTTGTATAGCAGAACAGTCGCGTTGATTCAAGTTGATTTAACTAAATAATAGTCTTGTTAAAGGTGGACTAATTCAGGAGTTCTTGAGTTTTGTGCTGAATTCACCTACGATAAGCACAAAATGTCTGAAAAGAGGATGATATGGCTTCTGAATATATACCAAAATGGATAGCATGGGAGACGACACAGCGCTGTAATCTGCGTTGTGTGCATTGTCGTTGCTCTTCCGACTTAAATTCGTCTGAGGGTGATTTTAGCACTGAAGAGGGCAAACAGTTGCTTGAGGAAATTGCCGCATTTTCAAAGCCGGTAGTCGTTTTGTCAGGCGGTGAACCGCTTATGCGCCCGGATATTTTTGAGTTGGCTGAGCATGGTACATCACTCGGTCTGCGGATGTGCATGGCAACTAATGGTGCATTAGTAACAGATGAAGTTTGCGCTAAAATGAAGCAGGCAGACATCAAGATGGTGTCGCTATCTCTGGATGGCCCTACAGCGGCTATTCATGATGATTTTAGGCAGTGTGAAGGGGCCTTTGAAGGTGTCATCCGAGCTGCTGAGACGTTTCGTCGAAATGGTCAAAAATTCCTGATTAACTCGTCTTTTACTAAGCGAAATCAGCATGATATTGCAGATACCTTTAAACTCGCCAAGTCTCTTGGTGCAACAGCCTGGTACATGTTTATGATTGTGCCCACTGGGCGTGGTGAAGAGATTATGAATGAACTGATCAGCAAAGAGGACTATGAAGAAATTCTTGAATGGCACTATCAGCAAGAGAAGCTTGAAGACGATATATTGATGCGACCAACCTGCGCTCCGCATTACTATCGGTTTGTGCCCCAGCGTGCAAAGCAGGAGGGGATAAAATTTGAAAGACGTAGTCTTACTTTCTCAACCGGCGGTGGAAAGGGCTGTATTGCCGCACAGACAATCTGTCTGATCGACTGTTTTGGCAATGTAAAGCCCTGCTCTTATTTTCATCGTATTGCAGGTAATATAAAATCGACGCCGTTCCGTGAAATTTGGG
Source organism: Acidaminobacter sp. (assembly GCF_030247605.1). Lineage (GTDB taxonomy): Bacteria > Bacillota > Clostridia > Peptostreptococcales > Acidaminobacteraceae > Acidaminobacter. The sequence continues at coordinate 2,177 of NZ_JAOTSB010000059.1, forward strand.
AAAACTCTAAAATATTTAAAGATCTTCCTAATTTTAAAGCATATAAGGG
>NZ_JAOTSB010000042.1 GCF_030247605.1 Acidaminobacter sp.
ATACAAATAGATGTTAATTTGCTGCAATTTTCTTTCACCCATTGGGTGAAAGAATGGTTTTGGCTTAACGATTATAAATACTTGCTTAAAGGGTTATATGAGTAGATTGCACGTAGAATCTAGGTCTTATTTAAAGACTTATTTAAAAGCTTCTTCCTTTAAAATTGCTGCTTTATCCGTACGCTCCCAAGGTACGTCGAGATCCGTCCGGCCAAAGTGACCATAGGCTGCAACCTGACGGAAGATCGGACGTCTCAGGTCGAGGTCGCGAATGATCGCTGCCGGACGCAAGTCAAAGTGCTTGCTGACCAGCTCAAGAATTTTCTCCTCAGCCACTTTCCCGGTTCCAAAGGTCTCAACGAGGACAGAGACCGGCCTTGCAACGCCTATGGCGTATGCAAGCTCAATTTCACACTTGTCTGCAAGTCCAGCTGCTACAATATTCTTGGCAACATAGCGTGCAGCATAAGTCGCAGAGCGGTCAACCTTCGTAGGATCCTTCCCGGAGAATGCGCCGCCGCCATGACGGGAATACCCGCCGTAGGTGTCGACAATAATCTTTCTTCCCGTTAACCCGGAATCGCCCTGAGGTCCGCCCACGACAAAGCGGCCGGTAGGGTTGATGTAGTATTTGGTCTCTTCGTCCAGCAGCGCTTCAGGCACGACATGGCCAATGACATACTGCTTCAGGTCTTTCTCAATCTGCTCTCTGGTAACATCCGGGCTGTGCTGGGTCGAAATGACAATGGTATCAATTCTAACCGGTGTATCCCCATGATATTCTACCGTTACCTGGGTTTTTCCATCCGGGCGGAGATAGTCAAGGACACCCTTTTTACGGACCTCAGTCAAACGACGCGCCAGCTTGTGAGCCAACGAGATAGGCAACGGCATCAGCTCCGGGGTTTCGTTGCAGGCGTAACCGAACATCAGACCCTGGTCCCCTGCACCAATCGCTTCGATCTCGTCAGCCATTTGGCCGCTGCGATGCTCAAGCGCGTCATCCACGCCCATTGCGATGTCCGCGGACTGCTCATCAATAGAAGTGATCACCGCGCAGGTATCCGCGTCAAAACCGTACTTCGCGCGCGTATAACCAATTTCCTTGATAATGTCCCGTACCGTCTTCGGAATATCGACATAGCAGCTCGTCGTAATTTCACCCATAACCAGTACCAGTCCTGTCGTCACAGCAGTTTCACAAGCGACGCGCGCTTTGGGGTCGTTGGCGAGAATGGCGTCAAGAATGCCGTCAGAAATCTGGTCGCAGATCTTATCCGGATGTCCTTCTGTCACACTCTCAGAAGTAAAGAGTCTTTTTTTCACTTTTTCATGCCTCCTGAATTTCATCAATTTGTGTTAGTGTCTCATGCAGGACCCCAAAAGGCCTCTGCCGATGGTCTCAGCTGCGCAGCACTTTTCAGAACCGCCTCTTTGCAAATAAAAAAGCCCCTTCAGAAAAGAAGAGGCACTTCAGACTACTTAAGCACACCTCATCTCTCAGCCGTCCAAGTCGCGACTGTAGGATTTAGCACCTTTTTACAGAACAAGCGCAAGGTTTGCATATGAAATGCATACTTTCACCGTTCGTACCGGTTGCCGGGTTTCATTGGGCCTATTCCCTCCACCACTCTCAATAAGGATTCAATTATTTGTTTTTGACCATTGAAATTATAGCACAGGCATTATTGGATAGCAACCTATTTTTTTATTCCCTATCTTTGTAACCATTTCGTAAGGTCATTGTAATAGGCCGCTCCGGGAATTTTAGTATAATTGGTTTGGGAAGGTGATTCTATGCAACCACAATTTATCCGCATTGGGCGTAAATTTGCTACAGCCGCCCTTGCCCTGTCACTTATCACCTCGTCAGCTTTTGCTGACTATCAGCTTTATTATCAGAACAAAACAACCGAAACCATTACAAACGGTGTGCAGTACGAAAAACTGCTTCGCCTGACGGATGGAGGCTGGGTCAACGTCAACGTCCTGAAAGTTGATCTGCAAAACACAAATCTCAAAGTTAAACCCATCTATCCGACGCTTTTGTCCGCAAAAGCCAGTTTATCGAACATCTCAAAATCTTATGACAATCTCATCGGCTCTGTCAACGCTGACTTTTTTGATCCGGCGACAAGCTCGACCCTTGGTCCCATTGTAGATGAGGGCGACTTGGTCACGACACCAAATGGCGATACTCGCTTTGCCGCACTCAATATTACAGATTACGGCGTCCCATTCATTGATTATTGGGCTGACTATGAAATGAGCCTTTCAAATGGCAGTTACACAATGTCATTGAATTACATCAACAAGCCTTATCTGAATTACGACCGCGCCATCGTCTTTGATTCTAAATGGGCAGCAAAATCCTTTGGTAAAACAGCCAATGTCGCGATTCTTGAAATGTATGTCGAAAACGGTGTTGTCAGAGGCTTTCAGGAAAACGGAAACCCTTATCCGCTCACTGAAAACACCTTTGTCGTCGCAGCTGTAGGCACTAAAATCAAGGAACTGCGGGACAACTTCCGTGTTGGTGACACGGTGGAGATCGACTACAGCGACTCACTGAAAAATATTGACTTCACCATAGGCGGCGGCTCCGTCATGGTAAAGGACGGTAAACCCGTCAGTACCTACACGTTGAATATCGCCGGTCAACATCCAAGAACGGCAGCCGGGATCACGAAGGATAAACAACAATTGATCCTGCTTACGGTTGACGGCCGAACCAATAATTTCAGAGGCTTGAATCAACCCGAGCTCTCCCAGCTTCTAATAGAGCTTGGCGCTTATGACGCTATCAACCTCGACGGTGGCGGCTCTACAACTATGGTCGTCCGTCCGGTTGGCTCCACTGACCTCGACGTGGTCAATACCCCTTCTGACGGCGCAGAGCGCAGGGTACACAATGGCATTGGCGTGATCAGCACTGCTGAAGGCGGCACATTGGATCTGATTCTGTTGGAAGCCGCTCAGTCCGGAATTTTTGTCAACGCGCCGCTTGAGCTGTCTCTGAAAGGTATTGACGCCAACCGAAGCCCGGTCGAGATCGATCCGGCACAAATCAGCTGGTCGGTGACAGGCGTTGACGGCAGCTTTACCGAGGAAGGCTTTGTGCCTGCTTCTTCCGGCAAAGGTGTTATCACTGCGAATTATGGCGGCTTGACCGCTTCAAAGACTATTGAGGTCTATAAAGACGCAGTGGACCTGATCATCAAGCCATCCTCACTCCAGTTGAAGCTTGGCGAAACAGGAAACTTCAAGTTGTTCGCCATTGACGCGACCGGGCATCAAGCTGAGCTGCCAACAGATTTCGCGACATGGACCATTCCGGATCAACTGATCGCATTGAATCCTGACGGTACTTTCACTGCGGGAGTCAATCCAGGTAAAGGCGTGATTGCCGTGGAATATAATGGCATCAAAAAGCATTTGCCAATTGCAGTCGGCGAGTCCCATACGGTTCTGTTTGACTTTGAGCAGCCATCGGCAACCTTCCTTGGGTATCCTCAGGAAGTGACAGGAAGCTTCGTACCGCTTAAATTCAGCCCGAACGGCTCAATGGGCGGGCGGCTGATCTTTGACTTCTCGAAAACGGAAGCGACCAGAGCTGCTTATGTCATGCTGGGCGAAACCGGCGTCACCCTTCCGGAAGTCCCTGATAAGCTTGGCTTGTGGGTCTTTGGCAACTACGGCTACGAGCACATGCTAAAAGTCAAGCTCGTGGATGCTGACGGCAAAGCAGTCAACCTTGAACTCGCGCCGAGCATCAACTGGGAAGGCTGGAAATTCGTTGAAGCGGCTTATCCAAACGACTTAAAAGCGCCAGTCAAAGTGGAACGCATTTACGTGGCTGAGGATAACCCTGCGAGAAAAGATCGCGGTGTCATTGTAATAGACCAACTGGTCTCTATCAAGAAGAATGCCCTGGAAGTCAACCTCCCGGATGACGTAAATAAGCTGCCTAAACTTGAGTCTCAAAAAGTCAATACAAACGGCGGCACAACACTTCTAGTCTATGGTGGCTTTGAAGCAGGTACGCTTCTGAACGGCACTCCCGGGTCTAAGACGGATACCACCTATCTCAACTACGTCAACGCCGCAACACAGCTTAACAGATCCTCCAAGACCTATTTTGCAGGTCCTGTCGATTCTATGCTCGGCAACCTCATGGGTACTGAGGTTGTGGCTTCCAGCTACAGTGAATTTATTTCTGATCAGGTGGCCGTTGTCACCCTGAATGTCAAGAACAAGTCGATCATCAAATCGAACGCCAAGCAATGGCAGTCCTTCCTGGCGCGCACTAATGCCATGATCGCCGGAAGCGGCGAGAAATCCCTTATGATCGTCACCAACTCCACCCTCGACTTCTCAGATAAACTTGAAGAGACTCTCTTCTACGAAAAGCTTGAGCAGCTCTACAGTAAGGGGATTCGCACGACGATTTTCAGCGGCGGCGCTTCCAAAGATCCTGACCTACGCCTGACACGATACGCCAGCGTCGTCGACGTTCAGTCACTGACACCTTCCAGCACCTTTGACCTGAAAACAGGAGCCAAGGCAGTTGCTGTCAACCTGAAGGATGGCGCGATCACTTATCAGCTCAGAACAGTAACATTAAAGAAATAGCCTTACAAAAAACACAGCCGTGAAATTGGCAATCCACCAGTTTCACGGCTGTAATCTTTTTTGCAAATTCTAGGTTATGCCGCGAGCAGCGCGACGAACAACGGAATAGTCGCGATCGACAGCAGTGTGGAAATGAAGATAGCACGGCTGGCAAGCTGATAATCGCTCCCGTACTGAGCCGCTATAACGGCTGAATTAGCCGCAGCCGGCATTGCTGATATAACCACAGGGACGCCGAGCAGCAGCCCCTCAAAGCCCATGGTCATAAGTACAAAATAGACGCAGATAGGCATGATCAGCAATCTCAGGAGGGAAAAGGCGTAGACCTTCCAGTCCATGGTCAGTTGCTTGAAATCGCTGTCCGCTAAAATAAATCCAATAAACATCATAGACAGCGGCGTTGTCATGGATCCCACTAAAGTCAGCGCATCAAATATTGGAGCCGGCAGCTCCACCGACATCAGAAACAGGATAAAACCGGTCACAATGGCAACCAGACTGGCATTGACATGAAACTTCTTCGAGTGGACACTTGCTGAATCCGTATGGCGCTTCAGCACATGAACGCCATGGGTCCACACCAGAAAAGAAAACGGCAGATTGTAGATCGCCGCGTAAAAGACCCCCTGTGAACCATAAATCAGATTGATGACCGGGTATCCCATGTAGCCAAAATTCGAGAACAAAATTATGTACTCATAGACATCCATGGCTTTGCCGTCTACTTTCAGAAGCCAAGTCGCCGGTTTGACCATGAGAATGCCAAACACGTAAACTGAGAGAGAAATGACTAAAAACATAGCGCTGCTCTTCAGGACGGAGGGGGAAAACTCCATATTCATGGACGTAATCAAGAACGCCGGCAGCGTGACATTGAGGACCAAACCTCCCACTTCCCGGATCACGTCATCCGTGACGACTTTAAGCCGTTTGACGAATGCGCCAATCACTATGAGCAAAAATATGACAAAGACTTGCTGAAGTACCATTGGCAACGCTCCTTAGCTGCAAACCTGTAACCAGGCTCACCTCCATCCCCATCACTGCTTGGGAGGGTTACAGATATTCAAAGAAATCTGACAGACCGCTATTGATAAAATCGTATAATAACGGCTGATCTGCTGAAAAATCGCCCACTTTGGACAGGTACTGGCTAAGGTGACCATCGGCAAAACGCTTTTCAATGGTTTTCAGCGTTTCCTGGTCAAATGCCGCAACCAGCAATTGGTGGGACTCTGTCACAAAATAATTGGCAAAGACGTCGCCATTCAAATAGTAGATCCATTCCGACACATGAGCATTATCTTGATTGAACTCCGTGAAAAGCTCCCCCGCCAGGTAACTGTTGGGCATGAGCTCTGGCATGGACGTCTCAAACTCCGTGATAAACGCCGGGTCAAGTATGCTGTATAGGGTGATGTATTCCGTCTTGCGCAGCATGAAGGACGCCTCCACCGGGGATACCGCCAGCTGGTGCTTGAGCTCGCAGCTTCCAATCCAGCGGTGTGGATGATCTGGCAATTCGTTATGAAAGACAAGATCAAAAATGCGGACAAAATAGCCATTTTCATTTTCAATCAGAGCTTCACAGCGGAAATGCCCGGGTTCGGTCCCTTCTTTGACAATATTTTTGAGAAGTGTCGACTTCGGACCGTCCAAACGCTCGTCCAAGACGAGATCCCCCAGGTACAGAATACCCTCGGCATCCTGGCCATGGAGTCTCATGAGATAATAATGAAGATGCTCACATTCCGAGGCCGGAGACGGACCAAGACGTTCAAAAAGCTGTATGGCGCCTTCTCTGCCCAGTCCGTTTTTCTCATAGTCCTGCAAAATGAAACTGTACTGTGGCAGAAAATCATAGATAGCGTTTGGCGACTCCGGATCCACCGCATGAGCCGTAGCGACGAGATACGCGAACTCCGCGTAGGTAATGGGTTTAAAAGCGCCGCCAAGGCCTCCGGTCATCTCCAGGACCCGCTGCTCGATGCGCTCTTTTTCCATGGCGTCAAACTCATCATAAGCGTCTATGCCGTAATCCTCATAGTCTAAATGCAAAAGCTGATACAAGGTTTTTGATCCATCAATCCGCCAGCGGGCGACGACGCCAACAACACCCATAAGCCTGGTCGCCGTCGCTTGTGCGTCTATGAGCTCCGCTCGCTGTGAAAAAGGGCGGGAAAACCGCCCTTCTATTACTTTTCCCATATCGTTTCCTTTCATGCGGTTAGACAGCAGGCACTAACCGGCTCTGCACCTCTTTTGCAACCGCGTCTGCCCTTGTTTTCGCCTCTTCACCGGAGGTCGCCACGGACGAGACATAGATTTTGAGTTTTGGCTCTGTGCCCGATGGTCGAATGGCAAACCAAGTGCCGCCTTCGAGCTCATATTTGACGACATCTGACTTCGGAAGGCCGGTAGGGTCATTTTCAAAGTCAGTTATTTTTATGGTTTTGAGGCCGGCAACGACATCCATGCGGTCATTTCTGGCATTTGCCATGATCTGGCCGATTTGCGCCATGCCGTCCTTGCCCTCTCGCTTCAGGTTTACGAGTGTCTCAAAGTGGTATCCGTACTCTCTGTAGAGCGCTTCAAGGCGATCCAGCAAAGATTGCTTGCGTTTATAGTAGTACATCAGCATTTCGATAATCCAGACCGTAGAAATAACCGCATCCTTGTCTCTGACATCCGTTCCAATCAAATAGCCATAGCTTTCTTCATAACCAAAGAGGAAAGTTTTTGAGCCATCTTCATACTGGCGGATTTTTTCTCCTATAAATTTGAAGCCCGTCAAGGTGCTGACCACTTCAATGCCATTTTTCTTCGCTATAGCCGCGCCAAAATCCGAGGTGACGATTGTATCCAGGACAACCGGATTCTTTGGAAGCTCACGCAGTTGAGAGATCATGTAATCCAGAAGCAATCCGCCCGTTTGATTGCCAGTCAGTTTAATGTAATGTCCCAGGTCATCTCTGACAACGACACCCACGCGGTCGCAGTCCGGGTCCGTGGCAATGGCCGCAGAAGCGCTATAAAGTTCAGCATAAGCCACAGCACGCTCGTAGGCTTCCATTTCTTCCGGATTTGGCAGCTTGATGGTGGTAAAATCGCTGTCTTCTTCCATTTGCTCGAGGACAGGGATCAATCCTTTGAAATTGAGCGCCTCCAGCGCTTTCACAACCGGCCGTCCGCCAGTCCCGTGAAGCGGTGTGAACACTACCTTAAAGCCTTCAGGCGGATTCTGAAACATTGAAGGCGTGCAGGTTTTTGAGACAACACCATCAATGTAAGCCTGATCCACGGATTCAGACACAATTTCAAGAAGTCCTTTTGCTTTGGCAGCGGCCTCCTCCATATAAGAGACATCTTCAAAGGATTTGACCGCCAGAACATCCTCAATGACTTTGTCCGCCTCTTCAGGCACGAGCTGGCAGCCATCCTCCCCGTAGACTTTGTAGCCATTGTACTCAGGAGGATTGTGGCTGGCGGTGATGACAATGCCTGCGGATGCATTCAGATGGCGAACGGCAAAGGAAAGCTCCGGCGTCGTTCGAACACCTTCATAAACATAGGCTTTAATGCCGTTGCCGGCCATAACCAAAGCAGCCTCCAAAGCAAACACTTTGGAAAATCTGCGCGTATCATAGGCTATAACTATAGCGGGCTCTGGTCTTGCACCCCGTTCGAGTATATACTTGGCAAATCCCTGGGAGGCTTTTCGAATCACATAGCGATTCATTCGGTTTGTCCCTGCGCCTATGATGCCCCGCATGCCGCCTGTACCAAATTCCAGGTCTTTATAAAAGCGTTCCTCAATTTCCTTGGCATTGTCTTTTAGAGCCATAAGCTCCAGACGTGTGTCCTCATCCACATAAGGGCTGTCTAACCAATGCTGGTACACTTTTTGAACGTCCATGTTGATCCCCTCCTAAATGTCATGTTGTTTTCAGCAGTTCCTCAAGAACCGTAGCGAGCAGTTGGTCCCTGATGGTATTTAAATATAACCCGTTGCTCTTCAAAACATCAGGCAGCCAGCCCGGAATTTTTTTCCGGTCTTCTACCTGAATCAGAGGCTCACTGGAAAGGACCTCTTTTGACAACGCAACATCACTGATGATTCGAAAGCGGTCGATCCCGACTTTCTCGGCGCCATACTCCATCAAAGACAGGGCAATCTCAGCATAGGAAGCTGATGCATCAAGCTTCAGCAGTTCACAGAGCTTAGGAATGAGATCCTCAAATAAAAGCCTCTGAGGACTCTTATCCTTGATTCCAAGCAGCTCGGCAAGTTTGCCTATGACCGCTTCATCCATCTGAGAAAATCGCTCTATGTAGTAAAAATTATCACGCAATTGATCCACGTAATATTGACTGCCTTTGTATTTTCTGTAATGCTTCAGCGTATCAAAATACCCCATCTTCATATTGCGGTGAAGGGTTTCAGGAATCACTTCCAGCGTTCTTCCCAAATCTCCGGAAGGATATAGACGCGTGATTTCAAGACCCGCGCTGTCGAACTTTTGCTTCAGCCCCAGACCCTGAGACTCAACACAGATGATCTCTTTGAAGCCCTTTTGCTGAAGAAGCCTTACCGGCAGGTTGTCGTAGAAGCCGCCATCTATGTACAGCTTCCCGTCAATGCGTTCGAGTTTAAAGACCGGCAGATTGGCGGATGCCATCAGATACTCTGCAAGCATGCCGTCAGGCACTTCCGACAGATAGACATCCAGAGGCTTGAAGTCAGTCAGCGAGACGGTCACAAAGCCAAAGACTTTTTGAGATCTTCGAATGACCTCCTCCCGGACCGTACTTTTTAAAAGCCGTCTGAGAGGCGTGATATCCAGACCGCCTTCAGCGATGAACCGCTTAAATGATGCTCTGATTTTATTTAAATCTTCCGTTTCAAGATCCATGCGAATAATCTTGTCCATGAGTTTCTCGTCGCCATTAAAAACCAAAGACGGCTTCATGTTGTACCATATTTCCCATGCCAGTTCAAAGTCATCCTGAAGAATGTAGGCACCATTGATCGCGCCTATAGAAGTTCCGGCAACCCCGTCAATTTCGATGCCCAACTCTCTGAGCGCCTTCCAGGTACCCATATGATAGGAACCCTTGGCACCTCCGCCTTCGAGTACTAAACCCGCCAAATCGATCCCTCCAATACTGGGATTTAAAGGCAACTGACTTGGTTGCTCAGCCGCGCTCAACTAAGACCTTACGCTCTTACTAAAGTCCTTTATTCTCAATGACAGCAAACATAAGCATGCCTTTGCACGCAATTTCACCATCCACATAGGCGATGGCCTCACCTTTTCCAATGCCGCGGCGGAACGCGTGCAGCACGACTTCCATTCTGAGCTGATCTCCGGGTACAACCTGACGTTTAAACCTTACCTCATCTATACCCGCAAAAACGGCAAGTTTTCCTTTATTTTCTTCCAAACTCATTAACGCAACCGCACCGACCTGAGCAAGGGCTTCAACAATCAGCACACCCGGCATGATAGGATTCCCCGGAAAATGCCCTTGAAAAAAGGGTTCATTTACAGATACTGACTTTATACCCACCGCGCTTTTCCCAGGCTCAAAATTTTCAATTCGATCCACTAGCAAAAATGGATAACGGTGAGGAATGATTTTTTGAATTTCTATACTGTTTAACATGTTTGACCTCCTTAGCTAATCCGGCTAAATCTCAAGTGTTGTTTCTCCTGACAATGCTGCTGAACCTCCAACCCAGACAGACTGAATCCATGTCTGTTTCTGGATTTCTCCCTGTGGATTCTCCTCGTTAAAAATCGGGTCCATGTCCAGCGTTTCGCCGGATTTCTCTATCCATAAAACTCTGGCGTTGATTCTTGAAGGCTGATCCATCCACATGCCCTGCACAAAGCTCATAGCTTCCCCCATAGCGGGACTGGCGGCTTCTTTGTTGGCGTCAAATTCATCCGTACCGGAGGCTGGGAGAGACGCGCTTGCGTCGCCATTAACCGCTCCATAGGCGCTTAAATAAGCAGCCAGAGCCCCGTTGGATGTTCCTGTCGCCGACTCCTCCGCAATGCCGAACAATGGGGCGAAGTTGCGGCAACACGCGGTAACCGCCGGACGACTAGTCTCCTGGGTCAAATCGTGTCCTGATGCCAGAGCGAAGCAATGATATCCTGTGACGCCATTGACTTCGCTGATTTTTCTGATCTCCTCCAGGTCGGGCTGAATCGAACGCAACGCATCAATACTATTCACAGGCACCAGAATATCCTTTAATCCGGTGGAAACAATTTGAACCGGAAGGCCCGGCGCCTGTTGATCCTCTGACAAACCCAGTGACCAGAAAATCTCCTCTGGTTCAAGGATAGGTCCAAAGTCAGGTGCTGCTTGCTCCATCAGAATCTCTTCCGGAGAAACTTTGATTCTAAGCAATCCCGCTTTTGTTTCCTGAACCAGCGTTTGCCTTCCCTTTAAGTATCCAAGGTGCTCGAGAAGCCAAAAAGCTCCAATGGTCGCGTGCCCGCACAGTTCAACTTCTTCTGTCGGAGTAAAAAAGCGCACCTTATAGTCTGCAAGCTCGCTCTCCATGACAAATGCCGTTTCGGAAAAACCCATTCGGGCTGAAATGTCAAGCATCTGCGCCTCTGTCAGCGAGGAGACTCCAGGTTGAATCACGACACCTGCCGCGTTTCCGCCCTTTTCACCTTCAGTAAAGGCATGGATCTCATACACGTGAACCTTCATTGTCAATGCCCCCTGCTATAGCCGCTTTGTTTTCAACTTTAAAAATACGGCGCGTGGGAAATTTTCCAACGCGCCGTCATCCATTCTTTTATTGTCGACCGGTTAATCCCTAGCGCCGGCGGTGCGTCATCATGCTCTTCTCAAGCACGTCAATGTGTTCAAGAGACATGCCGGTTCCCTTGGCGACACAGGATATGGCATCCTCAGCCACGTAAGTCGGAATGCCCGTTCTCTTTTCGAGCATGCGGTTCAATCCATGCAGCAATGAGCCGCCGCCCGTCATGACAATGCCTCTGGCGCTGATATCAGACGCCAGCTCAGGCGGTGTCTTTTCAAGTACGGAGTGGACAGCATCACTGATTGCGTTGACCGGCTCTCTAAGTGCTTCGAGCATCTCTTCGCTGCTGACAGTAATATTTTTTGGAAGACCTGTAATCAAGTCTCTGCCACGGCAATCCATAGTTACAGGCTTTGGACGCGGCGAAGCCGTGCCGATCTCCATTTTAAGTTCCTCGGCAGTACGCTCTCCAATCAATAAGTTATGGGCTTTTCTCATGTATTTGATAATCGCCTCATCAAACTTGTCGCCGGCAACTTTTATGGATTTGCTGACAACAATCCCGCCAAGTGAAATCACCGCAATGTCCGCGGTACCTCCACCAATATCAATAATCATATTGCCATCCGGCTTTGTAATGTCCAGACCTGCGCCGACTGCTGCCGCTATTGGTTCCTCAATCAGGAAGGTTTTTCCGCCGCCCGCTTCAATGGTCGCATCAATAACAGCGCGCTTTTCGACTTCTGTAACGCCGCTCGGCACGCAGATTATGATCTTAGGTTTGATGAACCTGCGTGGACCACAGGTTTTATTGATGAAGTGGCGCAGCATTTTTTCGGTCACTTCGTAATCCGAAATGACGCCGTCCTTCAGCGGACGAATTGCCACGATATTGCCCGGTGTTCTGCCAAGCATCTTTCTTGCTTCTGAGCCTACAGAAAGTACGCGGCCCGTATCTCTGTCAATTGCGACCACTGAGGGCTCCTGAAGCACAATGCCTTTGCCTTTTATGAAAACGAGAACGCTGGCGGTTCCCAGGTCGATCCCAATTTCAGTGCCTAATCCAAACATAGCTGACCTCCTAATGTCTTTTCGTTTCAATGGGTAGCAGCAGAATGACTGCCAAAATATCTATTCCAAATCTGTTTGTCAGCTGTCTGCGCGCGAAATATTGGCACCCAGCTGCCGGAGTTTGTTTTCTATCTCCACATAGCCACGGTCAATATGATAAGTGTTTCCAATCTCAGTAGTCCCATCTGAAATTAAGCCGGCCAATATAAGGGCAGCACCCGCCCTAAGATCTGTTGCCATGACCTTAGTGCCATGTAGCGTTCTGACACCTGTAACGACAGCGCTGTGACCTTCAATCTTGATGTCCGCGCCCATACGGTTCAACTCTGCGACATGCATAAAACGATTTTCAAAAACAGTTTCAATAATGACAGAGGAATCTGATGCCGCAGCCATCAACGCCATAAACTGAGCCTGCATATCTGTAGGAAAACCTGGATATGGCAGCGTCGTGACATCCACCGAATTGATTTTACCCTGACCAATGACCCTCAGTGAGTCTTCAAACTCCTCAATGACAACCCCTGCTTCCTTCAGCTTGGCGATTATTGGTTTGAGATGACTCGGCACGACATTTTCAACCATAACATCCCCATTTGTAATCGCAGCTGCGACCATGTAAGTCCCGGCCTCGATGCGGTCCGGAATCACCTGGTGACGTGCCCCTTCCAGCCGCTCAACGCCCTGGATCCGAATAGTATCCGTACCGGCGCCTTTAACCTTTGCGCCCATCTTGTTCAAAAAGTTCGCCAAATCAATGATCTCAGGCTCTTCTGCAGCATTCTCGATAATAGTCGTTCCCGTCGCCATGCTTGCTGCCATCATGATATTTTCAGTTGCACCTACACTTGGAAAGTCCAGATAAACACTGTTGCCAATCAGCTTCTCCGCCCGTACTTCAATAAACCCTTCGCCGTGCTCCACATGAGCACCGAGAGCTGCAAAGCCTTTCAGATGGAGATCCACCGGTCTGGCGCCTATTGCACAGCCGCCAGGCATTGGTATGCGTGCAATGCCACATCTAGCCAGTAATGGTCCCATGACAAAAAAAGACGCCCGCATTTTCTGAACTAAATCAAACGGAGCCTCCGTCTGTGTAATGACCGGTGTATTCACTTCCAATATACCGTCCTGAATGCCGCTGACAACAGCGCCAAAGGCTCTGAGCACATCACTCATGACTTCAACATCTTTAAGCGGCGGCACATCCTCAAGTACACAAGGTGTATCTGCCAGCAGCGTGGCCGCCATGATAGGCAGCACTGCGTTTTTTGCACCACTTATTTTGACGCATCCTTTCAAAGGACCGCTTTTATTCACTAATATATTTGCCAAAATTGGCCTCCTCTCGCGATCGCCAAATATCCGCAACATTAATTGAAGCTTTTATAAGGTCGCCCCAGACATAATTCACCGCTTGCATTATATACAATTACGAAGGAAAGTTCAACCTCTTTCATTATAACGCAAAAATCGCCAAGCAAAAAGATAAAAGGTTCACGAGGGGATTATTTAGTACCGCGGGACAGATTTTATTCTTTAATTGCCAATTAATTGAACGATTATAGTATTAAAGAGACACAAAACCGTACAAATTAAAAAGCACCCCCGCACATGAAGCCAAAGCTGGGGCCAGCGCTTTTTACGCGGCTGACCCCAGCTTTAGCGAATCGTTCTTTAGTGCGTGAATGCTTCTTATTCAGGTTAGTTTTTTTCAGCCACTCTGATCCGGTTAGTCGCTCGAGTCAGTGAATCAATTGCTCTCGCGTAATCGAGCTCGCTGTCGCGTCGTTCAAGACGGTTCTGCGCACGCTGCTGAGCAGCTTTGGCCCTGTTCAGATCAATTTCATCAGCCCACTCAGCAGAATCCGTGACCACCGTTGTCTTGTCGTAGGTTACAGTTATGAAGCCGCCGCTGCATGCCGCGTCCCTGAACTTCTCCTCGCCTTGCATCCGCACGCGGACAGAACCGATGGCGACCGGCGCTACCATCTGCTCGTGGTCATACATAATCGCCATATCGCCTTCAGTGGTCCTGAGGACCACCATATCGACTTCCCCATTGAAGAATGTCTTTTCCGGCGTCACGATTTCAAGCAAAAATTTTGTTGCCACCTGGGCTCACCTCCTGGAGATCGATATAAAGCGCTATTTAAGGCTTCTTGCCTTCTCAACGGCCTCATCGATCGAACCAACATACAGGAACGCTTGCTCAGGAAGTCCGTCGTGAAGACCGTCGAGGATTTCCTTGAAGCCTCTGACCGTTTCTTTGACCGGAACATATTTTCCAGCGAAGCCGGTAAACTGCTCAGCGACGTGGAACGGCTGAGAGAGGAAGCGCTGAATGCGGCGCGCGCGCGCAACTACCGTTTTGTCCTCGTCAGAAAGTTCATCCATACCGAGGATGGCGATGATATCCTGAAGCTCTTTGTAACGTTGAAGAATTGCCTGAACGCGACGGGCGACATTATAGTGCTCTTCGCCGACAGTTTCCGGCGCCAGAATTCTGGAAACGGAGTCAAGCGGATCCACCGCAGGGTAGATGCCGAGCTCAGAGATCTTTCTTGAAAGAACCGTAGTCGCATCAAGGTGCGTAAAGGTCGTTGCAGGCGCCGGGTCTGTCAAGTCGTCTGCCGGGACATAGACAGCCTGAACAGAGGTGATGGAGCCTTTTTTAGTAGACGTGATGCGCTCCTGAAGGGCGCCCATGTCCGTTGCGAGGGTTGGCTGATAGCCAACGGCGCTCGGCATACGGCCGAGGAGCGCGGAAACTTCAGAACCCGCTTGTGTAAAGCGGAAAATGTTGTCGATAAACAGCAGAACGTCCTTACCTTCCGTATCCCGGAAGTACTCTGCCATAGTCAGACCGGTAAGTCCGACGCGCATACGCGCTCCAGGCGGCTCATTCATCTGACCGAAGACCATGGTCGTCTTGTCGATAACGCCGGATTCGATCATCTCGTGATAGAGGTCATTTCCTTCACGGGTACGCTCGCCAACGCCGGCAAAAACCGAAAGGCCGCCGTGCTCTTTAGCGATATTGTTGATGAGCTCCTGAATCAGAACCGTCTTGCCGACGCCGGCGCCGCCAAAGAGTCCAATCTTTCCGCCTTTGGCGTACGGCGCGATGAGATCGACGACCTTGATGCCCGTCTCGAGAATTTCAGTCTTTGTGACTTGCTCTTCGAATGGCGGCGCTTCACGGTGAATAGGAAGCACCGGTGATCCTTCGATGTCGCCTTTTTCGTCGATTGTTTCGCCGAGAACATTCAGAAGACGACCCAGCGTCACCTTGCCAACCGGCACTGTAATAGGCGCTCCAGTGTTGATCGCCTTTACGCCGCGCACCAGTCCGTCAGTTGAGGACATGGAGACACAGCGCGCAATGTTGTTACCGATATGCTGGGCGACCTCAGCCGTCAGCTTGATATCTTTATACTCGACGCGAATCGCGTCATAGATCTTCGGCAAATGTTCCGTCTCGAATTGAATATCGAGAACCGGGCCGATGATCTGTACCACTTTACCCTCCATATAGCTTTCACACCCTTCCAATCAGTTGGTTCCTAAGGGACAAGCCCTATTTGAGCGCTTCCGCACCACCGACAATTTCAGAAATTTCCTGCGTGATGGACGCCTGACGCGCCTGGTTGAACGACAGCGTCAAACTGTCGATGATATCCTCAGCGTTGTCATTCGCATTTTCCATTGCAAGGCGGCGCGCAGCCTGTTCTGCTGCCGCTGACTCGACAAGTGCGCCATAGATGGTGCTCTCGATGTACTTTGGAATCACATAGCTCAGTACCGTTTCCGGCGATGGCTCGTAGACCATGTAGCTCTCGTCGTCGCCCTCTTCCTCAACCTTTACTTCCTCAACTTTGGCTTCCATGACCATCGGCAAAAGCTTGAGCATGGTCGCCTGCTGGGAAATCGTGCTGATGAAACGCGTGTAGACGAGCTTGATTTCATCGACTTCTTCCTGGGAATACAGCTTCAAAAGATATTTGGCCATTTCCTGGGCATCCGAATATTGCGGATTTTCTGAAATATAGACATACTCGCGGACTACATTGTAATCGCGCTTTGTGAAGCTGTCTCTGGATTTTTTGCCGATGGTGATAATTTTCGCGCTGGATTTGTCCTTAATATCCTCAAATACCAGCTTCATGGCGTTGTTGTTGTAACCTCCGCACAGTCCGCGGTCCGCTGTGACTATGACATAGATGCTGTTCTTGACTTCTCTGTAATCCAGAAACTCATGCTTGACCTTTTTCTGTGTCTTCATGAGGTCCTGGACAGTTTCAAGAACGGTTTCAAAGTAGGGCCGCGTAATATCCATCCGGTCCCTGGAGCGCTTGAGCTTCGCAGTGGAAACCAGCTCCATGGCCTTCGTGATCTGCATGGTGGAGTTGACGCTTTTAATTTTGCGCTTTATGTCGCGCGTTCCCATTCCTGCCACTATCGATCCCTCCTAAGGTGACGTCTTCAGATCAGATAGCCTGATCGAGATCCTCGAAGGAAAATCCTGCCTTGAAGTTCTTGATGGCTTCTTCGAGCCCTGCGACGACGTCATCTTTGAGCTCTTTTGTCGAGCGGATGGCCGCACCGATTTCAGGACGGTGATCTCTCATATACTCAAGGAATTCTTTCTCGAACTTTTTGACAGCCTCGACCGGAATATCCATGAGGTGTTTATTCGTGACGGCGTAAATGATCATGATCTGGTCTTCAACGGACATGGTATCATTTTGCTTCTGTTTGAGAATCTCCATGAGACGGACGCCGTGGTCCAGAGTTGACTTGGTTTCTTTGTCGAGCTCGGATCCAAACTGGGCAAACGCCGCAAGCTCACGATACTGAGCGAGCTCGAGCTTGATCTTGGAAGCGACCTTCTTCATAGCCTTGATCTGGGCATCACCACCAACGCGGGAAACCGAGATGCCGGCGTTAACCGCCGGACGCTGTCCTGAGAAGAAGAGCTCTGACTCCAGGAAGATCTGACCATCCGTAATTGAAATAACGTTGGTAGGGATATAAGCCGAAACGTCGCCTGCTTGAGTTTCGATAATAGGAAGCGCTGTCAAAGAGCCGCCGCCCAAAGAATCGTTGAGCTTTGCAGCGCGCTCGAGGAGTCTTGAGTGGATGTAAAAGACGTCGCCAGGGTAAGCTTCGCGTCCTGGTGGTCTGCGGAGCAGCAGGGACATGGCGCGGTAGGCAACCGCATGCTTGGAAAGGTCATCATAAATGATCAGGACGTCCTTGCCCTCATGCATGAAGGTCTCGCCCATTGCGCAGCCTGCGTATGGCGCAATGTACTGAAGCGGTGCCGGTTCAGACGCCGATGCTGCGACTATGATGGTATACTTCATGGCATCATTGTCTTCGAGCGTTTTGACCAGCTGTGCCACGGTTGAGTTCTTCTGGCCTATGGCAACGTAGATACAGATAACATTTTCTTTCTTTTGGTTGATGATCGTGTCAATAGCTATAGTCGTTTTACCTGTCTGACGGTCTCCGATGATCAGCTCACGCTGGCCTCTGCCAATTGGAATCATGGAGTCAATCGCTTTAATGCCAGTCTGGAGCGGCTGATGGACTGATTTTCTCGCGATAACGCCAGGTGCAGGACTTTCGATAGGACGGAATTTCTCAGAAATGATTGGCCCTTTGCCATCAATAGGCTGGCCGAGAGCGTTGACAACGCGGCCAAGCAGACTGTCACCTGTTGGGACTTCAACTATGCGCTCTGTTCTTTTTACTAAGTCGCCCTCTCGGATAAAGGTGTCGGAGCCGAACAGAACCGCACCAACACTGTCTTCCTCAAGGTTCAATACCATGCCGTATACGTCGCCGGGGAACTCGAGGAGCTCGCCTGCCATGCACTTTTCAAGTCCATGGACTCTGGCGATGCCGTCGCCGACCTGTAATACGGTACCGGTATCTTCGACTTGAAGCTTGGATTCATATTTTAATATCTGTGATTTGATCACAGAACTGATTTCTTCAGGTCTCAGATTCATCTTCCTTATCACTCCCAATTCTCATTTAGAAAGCTCTAAACGACTACTTGCCGCAGATCTTCCTTGATTTGAGCCAATTTTTTGCGCACGGAACCATCAATCATTTTGTCTCCAATTTCAAGGACGACGCCGCCGATGATAGTGTCATCCACAATATTGACCAGAGATACTTTCATGCCGGCCAATTTTGACAATTTCTCTTCAAGGATTTGTATCTGCTGTTCTGTCATTTTGACCGAAGTTCTAGCCCGGCCTTTTACAAGACCTTCGCGTTCATCCACCATGGTGTCAAACAGCTTACGGATGTCTTTGAGCTCACTTTCCCGTCCCTTGTCGATCAGGACCTTAATGAAATTCAACACATCCTTGGAGACGTTCTCCGCGAACACTGCCTCCATGGCAGACTTCTTCTGCATCTCGCCAAGTGATGGCGTTTCAAACAGTTCTTTGAAGTCTGGGTTTTCAGCCAACGTGTCGGCGATCAACCCGAGATCGCGTCTGACTTCGTCCATCTGGCCAAGTTCTGCCGCGGCTTCCATCAGCGCTTCCGCATAGGCTTTCGCGACTAGTTGTGCCATGCTGTATCCCCTACCTCCTGAATGAACTGATCGATCAGAACTTTGTGCTGGTCGCCGTCAATGTCTTTGTGAATGACTTTGGAAGCGGCAAGGATCGCCATGTCTGCGATGTCATTCTTGAGCGTATTGATCGCTTTGACCTTTTCCTGCTCGATTTCTTTCTGGGTGGATTCTTTTATTTCTGTAGCTTTGTGTTCTGCTTCCTTGAGGATCTCGGCTGTACGCTTGTCAGCGCGCTGAACAGCTGATCTGACAATCTCTTTGCCTTCATCCTCAGCATTTCTGATCTTGTGAGAATACTCTGGAATCAATTGATCTGCTTCCTTCTTTTTGAGTGCTGCTGCATCAAACTGGCTCTTGACCTCGTTTTCGCGTTTCTCCATAAATGCCGTAACCGGCTTGAAGAGGATTTTGCGAAGCACCAGGAACAAAATCAGAGTGTTGGCAATCTGAACTGCCAACATCCAGTCAATTGCGACAAGACCCATTCTCAATTCGGAAGCGAGTACATACACATTCATTTATTCTGCCTCCTTTTTGCGGATTTTCACAACTGGCCCTGTTTTTACTAGATCAGTTTGATCAACGGATTCGCAAAGAGAAGAATCAGAGCGATAATGAGACCGTAGATACCTGTTGTTTCTGCGACAGCCGCGCCAAGGAGCATAGTTCTCGTAATGTCACCCTGTGCTTCAGGCTGGCGACCGACGCTCTCTGCGCCTTTACCTGCTGCGTAGCCCTGGCCGATACCAGGTCCTATACCTGCGATCATTGCGAGACCCGCGCCAATTGCAGAACATGCCAAGATAAGTTCTTTACCTGTAATCATGTGTTTTTTCCTCCTCTAGTCCTCAAATATGATTTTATAATGTCTCAGTCTTACACTAATGCAAGTAACGGATTTGCGAACATCAGGACAAGCGATATGATCAGCGCGTAGATGCCTGTTGTTTGTGCAACAGCTTGTCCCAGCAGCATAGTTCTGATGATGAGTGCCTTGTGCTTTGGTCGTTTTCCAACGGCTTCCGCACCTTTTCCGGCTGCATAGCCCTGTCCAATGCCAGGTCCAATGCCGGTGATCATGGAGATGCCTGCGCCTATGGCTGAGGCTGTCAGAACATAGATACTGCCGTCCATAGTGACCATAGGATTGCCGTACATCAGGATCAGAGCTATAACCAAAGCGAGGATGCCGGATGTCTGCGCAACCGCTTGACCCAGCAGCATGACCATGGTGATGTGCCGGTTGTTTCTTGGACTTCTGCCTACTGCCTCAGCAGCTTTGCCGGCTGCCATGCCCTGACCGATACCGGGACCTATGCCCGCGATCATGGTTAACCCGGCACCAATGGCAGAGCCCATAATAATGAACGTGTCACCCTGCATTGTAATAAACGGATTTCCAAACAGCATAATCAAGCCGATGACGAGTGCAAGGATACCGCTTGTTTCAGCGACTGCCGCACCCAAAAGCATGATCATGGTGATCTGCTTGCTATTCTTGAGGTTATCCCCGACCGCTTCTGCGGCTTTTCCCGCTGCATAACCCTGACCGACTCCCGGACCAATACCGGCGATCATGGCAAAGCCTATTCCTATTGCCGAAGCGCCCAAGATCAGTGCGTCTCGCTCAAAAGTCAGCAACCAGTTTATGAAATCATATAACAGATTGGGTAGTTCCACTTTTTCACCTCATTTCTTGAACTGGTTCAATTAATTTAATCCATAGCCATGGAGACGTAAACCATAGTCAGCATGGTGAAAATGAACGACTGCAGCAGCCCCGAGAAGAGGTCAAAATAAATGTGAAACACTGCGGGGACGCCAACTGCCAGAACCGGAATGTTCAGGCTGAGCAAGGCAGATGAAAAGCCGCCCAATGCGCCGTAGAGAAGACTCATGATAATCAAGCCGCCGACGATGTTGCCGAAGAGACGGAACGACAGAGAGATCGGTGTCGCCAGTTCACCCAGCATGTTGATTGGGAACAACAGGAAAAACGGTTCAAAGAAGCCTTTGACGTATTTTCCAATGCCTTTTGTCCTGATGCCGAAGCTGTGGATCATGAAAAACGTGATTAAAGCCAGTGCCAGTGTTGTGTTGATATCCGCGGTTGGCGGCCTTAATCCCAGCAATCCGGCCAGGTTTGCCACAGCCAGAAAGATCATCAGCGTACCAATATACGGAGCGAACTTGATGTTCTTTTCCCCCATGGTCTGTTTGGTCAGATTGTTGATCATTTTCACAATGGTTTCAACGACGATCTGACGTTTCCCTGGCACCATCTGCAAATTTCTGGTAGCGAGCCAAGCCAGCAATATAATGCCTGCCATGATCCACCAGGTGACTGTCACTGTTTCAGTGACTTGAAGGCCAAAGGGCAATTCTACAATCCGTGGTCCAAATCCTTCAGTACCCACTTCTATTCCTCCTTTCTTTTCGAAATGTTCATTGATTTTGAACTTGCTGATAACAACTGTGTCATATAAATGACCAGTTTTACGGTCAAAAGGCCTGCCACCGTACCCAGAACCTGAATCTGCTCAGAGAGGATGGAAACCAATATGGCGACCGCAACCAGTGAAAAACGGATAAAATAGTGAACTGTGACATAGGACTGAGCTTTTGCCGGCGGCATGGCAACCGCTTTTTCAATGGTCGCTCCAAGCTGTCTGAAATTCAGGATCCCCAGAAAGCTGCCGAAAACAAGGCCTAATAGATAGGGTGGCGCGCCGCTTCGGAAAAGAATCAAAAAAATGATGGCAAACACTGCTGAAAGCATCAAAGATCTCAGTGTCACTGCTTTCAGCAAGGCCCTGTGATTTTGCACTGGCGTCACTTCCTTTTGTTAGGGGGATGGTCTTTTGTCTTCCTCATGGCCAGCTTGAACAGCTCCATAAACGCCGTCATTGTACCAATCAATGTGAAAACAAGCAAAAAAATACCGTTGGTCCCCACCTTATCATCCAGGTAGCGTCCCAACAAGACGCCGCCAAAGATTGGCGTGATCATCATGAGTGCGATCTGGGACAACAACGCGAGGTTCTCATACATTTTATAACTTTGCTTTGACATCTTAAATCCGCTCTCAATCTTCATTTAGGTGCAAGTAAGGCCATCCTAAGAATACCATATTTTTCTCCGGATGTGGATAGTAAAGTAATCGCGAGATTACCATTATATGTAATAATTTAGCCGTATAAATGTTTTTTTGTCTACAAAAAAACGTATATTATTAATATTTTCGTTTATAATTTACAATAC
>NZ_JAOTSB010000060.1 GCF_030247605.1 Acidaminobacter sp.
TTTCAATGTTGAAGTAAGCGTGCAGGTAGACCCTGCGTTTTTCTCGGATGACATCTTTCTTGTTGGGGCGTTCTTTTTGAAACTCCCAGTCAGTCAGAATGGTTGAGGAGTATAAGCCATATTGCTCATCCAGGTTTTCAAAGGATCGGATGCTGCCATAAATCCCGTCAATATGTCTTCGGACATAGGCCAGATGCGTGCCAGCGGCAATGATGAACTTGAGTCGCTCCCCAAGGAGGGCATTGATATTGGCTTCACTGTAAAATCCTCGATCCATGACCAGCTTCACTTGATCGAAGCCCAGCACTTTGAAATCAGCCAGCAAATTTTTGATCGTACTGACATCCGGAATGTTGCCAGAGAGCTTTCTGTAATAAAACGGCAGTCCTGAATCCTGTCCAAAGACCAAGGCCAGGTTCAGTTGCGCCAGGGGGTCACTTTCTTTGTTTTTACCGTACTGGACCTGGCGAAGGGTTTGGGAATAACTCGACACCGAGGTGGTGTCATATGCCCAATATTCATCGGGCTGATGGCGCTTGGCAAGGCAGCTGAAGAAACGTTGTTTGGACTCTTCCGAGATGCCTGCAAACAGCTCGCTGCTGCGCTGAGATGGGATATTGGCTCCATAGGGATGCCGATGGAGCGTACTCCATTTTTCAAATCGAAACAATGGGGAATCGCTCTCCAGGATCAGATAGTAGGCGATGGACTGAATCTGCTTGTAGAGAGACGGAAAGCAAGCCTTGAGGTCCTCTGTAAGCCCGAGAGAGTCCCCGATCTGATCCAACAGATACGTGGCGCCGAAGAACTTACGATCAGCTACGGTAAAGGGCACCGGGCCAGGCTTGACTTCAGTTGTAACCGCCTCTGGGTCCCGACGTTTCCTTCCCCGTCCATCCGTTGGAATGATTTCGCCGGTGGCCGGATCCCGCTTGCCGATGAGCGTCCGTTTGGATCGAGGCTGCTGCTTTTCCTTATCCCAATGGGAAACTGATTCATAAACGTAGGTAATTCCGCTGCGCTTATCGAACTGATTTACAATGGCCATAATACGACCTCCTAGTTATGTATAGTGTAACACATAACTATGTTAGTCGCAAGGCTTTAAAGCGCCAAAGTAAGTGATATCAATAGTTTTTGAGAAAATACAAAGGATTCCTCGTTAGGTGAACTGGGAATCCAGGTTGAATAGCCAGGCTCCCCTGACAACGTGATTCATTCTTTGAAGAGCTGTTGTAGGGGAGCCTCTTTTTTGTTAATTAATAGCTGATTACTAAAAGATCGGCAGGAATTGAACGGGAAGAATCTTTATTGATGATTTTTAAGTATCTGGTTATCAAATCGAAACATTATCAATGAGAATTATCTTAGTTAATTAATAAAATGAACTTTTTTAGAATGACTGAAAACTAACGATGTAATGAGTATAATTAGAGGCATAAAATAATGACTGCGAGGTATTATCTATGCAAATTATGAAGTACCTGACCAAGCAGAAAATGATGCGGACGGTTCTCTGGAGCCTGCTGCCGATCTATCTGTTTTCCATCTATCTGTTCGGCTGGCGCGTGCTGCTGGTATTAGCCGTTTCCCTGGTCTCGGCCTTTGCCGGGGAGCTGTTCATCATGCGGATGATCAGCGGGG
Source organism: Acidaminobacter sp. (assembly GCF_030247605.1). Lineage (GTDB taxonomy): Bacteria > Bacillota > Clostridia > Peptostreptococcales > Acidaminobacteraceae > Acidaminobacter. Next base: position 1,645 of record NZ_JAOTSB010000060.1, read on the forward strand.
ACAAGGCCAAGGTCTCGGAGGCCGCCCTGGTCACCGCGGCGCTGCTGACGCTGACCCTGCCGCCCACCGTCCCGCTGTGGATCGTCGTGGTGGCCACGCTCTTTGGCATCATCTTCGGCAAGGCCATCTTCGGGGGCTTCGGCAAGAACGTCTTCAACCCCGCCCTGGTGGGCCGCGCCTTTGTCTATGTCAGTTTTCCCAATGAGATGACCATGCTCTGGCAAAAGCCCTTCACCGGGTTCCCCGGCGGCTTCCTGCGCTGGTCCGGAGCCGTCGACATGGCGACCTCGGTGACACCGATGATCGATCGGACCGCCAACGGCATCATCACCAGCCCGGTGAATTTGTTCATCGGCAACATATCCGGTTCCATGGGTGAGACCTCCGCCGCGCTGATCCTGCTGGCCGGCGCCTATCTCATCTACACCAAGACGGCTTCCTGGAAGATCATGGCTTCCGTGGCCGGTTCCGGGCTCGTCTTCACGCTGCTTTTCCAGATGCTGGGCGCCAGCGAGGTGGATCCGCTGTTTGCTCTGC
>NZ_JAOTSB010000043.1 GCF_030247605.1 Acidaminobacter sp.
GTCAAATATTGTAATTTTAATTTTTATTTATCTTTCATTGTATAAAACGGTAAACACGCCTTGCCAAAAATGCCTTCATCTTATCCTCACCTACCACAATCCACCCCCACTTAACCTCAAATTGTTCAGTTTATCTTTAAAGCCATTCAAATCAGCCATTAAACTTTTCAGGTTTATAAATATAAATATGAAACCTTGCACTACACAAGACTCATTAATAAATCCTTACTTCAAATAATTAACTCTCATCGAGAAAATTGTGTTAAACTTCAGAGCTAGAAAAAAGTAACATCTAACACCAACACTCAACAATTCTTTGGATTTGTAATCCAAAAATTTATTTACATTGGAAGCACTCAAAAGCCAAATAAAGGCTTCAATACATTCCAGGGTGGTTTGAGACATACTTTCCAGAACGCCGATGACATCGTCAAGCTTTACGAGTACGTTTTAAGTCGTAAAATCCTCCTTTTTATTAGGTACAGCAATTAACATGTTATTCACAGCAAGTTAATTGATAAATTTTTATAGTATTTTCATCAAAGCAAAAATAACGCGAACCCATTTTACTCACTCAGGTTCGCGCATTTCATCGTTCACTTTATTGTCCATCTTTTAATATTTTCAAGCATCTTTTCGAGAACAGTTTCGAAATTGATAAGTTCTTTAAACATTATTCCTTTTGCGAGATCACGATTGAACTCATCTCTAAAGATATTAACGCTGAAATCCGTAACCTTCATCAAGCCTGTCAACTCAGGCTAAGAAATGATTTTATGCGTTTAAAAATTAGACATTGCAATCATTTGAATTCTTTTTATACCAGTATCTTTAAGCCTTCGACCGAAAGCGTCCGCAAATTATTACATCACGTTTTCCGTAATATGACTCACTCAAGTGTCCCAATAAAAAGTATTGAGAGCTCTCTCGTCATCCAAATTCTAGATTCATTTGTATTATATTCCATTTCGTCTGATTTGTGTATAATTTTACAAAAATACAAAGCGTTTTTCTTATGGTTTTGATCTATTTATCTATTGTTAAATGCATATATGTCATCAGTGTGGAAAATTGTAGTTATAACAATCTTATGAGTCTCCTATTAGAAATATTCTGTAAAACTTCCTTAATTGCAAATGATACCAAGTTTGAAACATCCGGAGCATTGAACGTTGCCATAATCTGAGTCTCAAGATCCATTTAGAAAGTTAGTGCGCTGACATTGGAAATAAAATAAATCCTACAAATCCATTATATGCAAGTTTAAAAATTATTGTTGCAGACAAGCCCTTACAAATTTAGCGGTTTTTGTACAGGCAAGTCCGCCAATTGTACCTGATTTTAGTTCTGTTGGCAAACGTTGTTCTACATCCAGTAAAGCGTCAATCACCTCATCCGGTGGTATAAAACTTGTGATCCCTGCTAATGCCATATCTGCAGAGATAAAGGCATTGGCAACCCCCACTGCATTTCTTTTAATGCACGGTACTTCAATCGGACTTGCAATCGGATCACATACCAGCCCAAGAAGATTCTTAAGACACAATGCCATAGCGTGAACAATTTTAACAGGATCCGTTGTAAAAACACTTGCCAGACCGGCCGCTGTAATCGCACTTGAAACGCCGATTTCTCCTTGGCATCCGCCTACCGATCCAGAAAAAGACACACCTTTTTCATCAATAATTACCCCCATAAGTGAAGCGGTGAACAAGGCGTTGAGAATCTTGTCGTCACTTATACCGAATTCATTTTGAACAGCAATCATGGAGCCTGGCACAATACCTGATGATCCGGCAGTAGGTGCTGCAACAATGCACCCCATCGAACCATTATATTCCATAACTCCCAGCGCATATGCAACTGCAATAGGTACAATTCCACCAGAAATGGTGTCTCCGTTGTTTACTGCTTGCATGAGTTTTGCTCCATCTTTTCCAGATGCTAGTCCGTACAAAAGTTTGTTTTCTTCTTGACCTCTTTTCAGGGATTCTTTAATTACCTTCAGTTGCTTTTTCATCAATTCAACAATCTCTTCTTCGGAATTTCCTGAACGTCCCATTTCATATTGTATGGCAATTTCAGAAATTGTTAAGTTACTTTCCTGTGCGATTTTTACAACCTCTTCACAGGATGAGATCTTCTTGCATTGAGGTAATGTTCCACCATAAGTCAGCACCGGCATTACAACCGAAATTTTTTCGAGGTCTTTCAAGGTCTCAAGCTCTTTCTGAAGAGTTTCATCTATTTTCATAATCGAAGAAAAGCTGCTAACCGTAATTCCATCTTCACGAGTTCCTGATTGAACTTTAACTGTATTTGGTATTTCAAGTTCCGGCAACTTACCTTTGCTCCATACAATGATATGATATTCATCTGCTGCCAGTGAGATCTTCACGCAGTCAACAGCTGAAATAATTATGCTTCCTCCACCTACAGATGTACCAGTTATAGAATGAGAAACTCCCTCTGCATCAGTCATCAATAAATATGCTGTATTTTGAGGACTTCCTTCCGGAAGAAATCCCACTGATGTCTTCACACCCATTTTTTGAACAATATTAATCACATCTTTTAATTCCTCAGAACTCTCTGAAAACCCTATCGCACCACCAAAGAGTGCGGCATCACTTCTATGTCCAGAATACGTTGTTTTCATCTTAGGACTTAAATCCAAATGCATGCTTTGTGGCTGCATATTCAGGACTCGATATGCCATCAATCCAATTCTTGCCATACCAGCCGTATGCGAACTGGATGGTCCTATCATAATCGGTCCGACAATTTCAAATACACTTCGTGCCATTTTTTTAGCTCCTTTTTTGATTTATTTGTTTAACATGTTGTTTGGTGAGAATTCAATTTACTTTCAGTAGTTCATGAAGATTTTGTACAATTGATAATATTGCAAGTTTCGTACCAACTAAAGCGAATATAGCTATTCGGAGAGTTGTTTTTTTGTCAGTCCTCAACTTTAAGAACTTGAAGATATATTGTTTAAGGAGAAGGACTAAAATGGAAAAAGATACACTTCAGAGAAACGTGATGAGGCATTAAAATTAGCCGCCTTTAACTAGCGACTTGTTGAGCGTTGGCAACATTAAAGGGGCCGGTCAGCGATCTAGCGTACCCCACTGCCGCAGCGAGAACCACCACCGCCACGCCTACCAGGGCGTCATACCCCATCGAAATCGCCATCATAGCGATAAATGGAACGAAGATAATCCCCTGTTCAGCTAAACCGAAGGTCATGGCAAAAATGAGCAGCACAGCTAATATAAAGATGAAGGACCACGTTTCATGTCGTTTTCCCTTGAACTTAATGACCGCTTTGGCAATCAAAGAGGTGATGGCCCCTGTTTCTGTGAAAAGTCCGTAGCTTCCGCCGACGACCAGGATAAAGAAAATAATAACATTTGAAGATCACCGCCAGGATAATCAGAACAGCACTGATGACTTGAGTTTTGAAACTTCCTTCGCGCTCGCTTCGATTTTTTCACTAATTTGATTTCTGTGCTTCTTTAAGTTTAAAAGCTTACATTTATCTGATACCTCATGCCGTTGAAGCATGTAAATTCTGAGAAGACTATTCACACTAACTAAGTATCTCAAATTTTAGTAATCATGTAGTAATAATCTTAAACAAATGATCCAAAGAGTATAGGTTGGTATGACCTCGGAGTTCAGATTATTGCAAAATGTTTTAGACCACAGTTTATGGCTTCTCGCCTTGCTCATGGACAATGTCCAGGAGCAACAACTTTTGCTCTCTAGTTTTGTCAGTGTCACAATGCCGTTTATTGATTGGAACTTAAGCAAATTAGAAAACACCGCTTTGCGATCTCTCTCTTAAAGGATAGATCAATGCATTGCGGTGCTTTTTTTGTTTTGCAGGATATAGCCAATTTCAAAATCAACAATTAAGGCGTCGTCACTTCATTCTCGGTCCCAAATAGAATTATCACTTTTACACCTACCATATTTATCTACATCATTGGCTGCTATCTCCTTAATGACATCAATGCAGTCCTGACACATCAACTTCCCTTTGTACTCTTTAGTGCTCATAGCCGCGTTACAGATTACACAGCGTGAAACGAATTTTCGAAGGTTTATGGTATCCCCCTCAGTGAAGATTTCAACTCCATCCTTTCGCTCATTGTCATAAACTTTAAAGGTCTCACTCGCTAGTTCATCAATTATTCTTACATTAGCAGTCGCTTTCATAACAATTCTCCTCACCTTTTATAGGAAGTTTTTAACATTTAAATTCGTTAATCAAGTATTTACAAACTGCTTTAAAGTTACCATCACCAGATCCTTTCACAGTTTATTTAGTTACTACTTCTAATCCAATTCCCGAGAGAAATATCACGTTTAGTTCATCATTAGCACCTACCTCCATATGCGAAAGGGTCTTAATCACAAGTTCATAGGACGCCTCTTCAATTAATCCAACTTCCTCCACCAGCCTCATCAACTCTTTTGCCCGGTATGCCAGTAGCTTGTCTCCCCATTCCATGATACTTTTCCACTCAGTCTCAAAATCCACTTTATTCTCCACCATGTAATTCCAGGCGGTAATGAATGCTTTTGCTGGACTATCGACATCAATCTGAATATCTGTACAGTACATCTGCCGAGGCAGTGGATCCTTTCTTCTATTAATGTTATAAGCCTTCATGGATTTTCGGTGCAGGGGCTTAGGCGTGAACATCCGCCCTTCAATTCCGGACCATTTTTTCCCGTTAAAACTCTTACACCTTAGGTATGGTCTATTATCTTCACCTACCCTTTTAGATTCATATCGACAAAATGCTGAAGCACATGTCCCGCAGAAAATCTTGTTCTCAAAAGGATTTAAGCCCTGACTATGATAATTCTTAAAATTATGTGCTTTCAGAAATTCATCACGCCGTGCGAACTCCATCTGCACCAGTTCCCAAGTCTCTTTATCAATGATGGCCGGATGGGAATTTTCAAGATAATATTTATGAAGTTCTCCCTTATTCTTCGCGCGTTTTTTAGTTAAGTAGCATGTATTAAAGGTTTTTTGAAACATGGTGTCCCCCTTGAACTTTTCATTTTTCAGTACCTTAGTGATATGACTCACGCACCACTGTTTTCCGCCGTAGGCCATTGGAAGTGACTCATGCGTAAATCGCTTAGCAATCTGATAAGGACTGTAACCATCAAGAAACTCTTGATAAATTCGTTTGACCAGTTCTGCCTGATCTTCGTTAATCACAAGATCGCCATTTTTATCCTTATCGTATCCGAGGAATTTTCCACTTGGGATGCTCCTGATATGACCTGCAGCATATTTCTTATGAAGCCCCCATTTGATATTCTCTGAGAGGTTTTCACTTTCTGCCTGATGAAAAGCAGACATAAGCGAAATGAGGAGTTCACTATTCGTCCCAAGTAGACGAAAATTCTCGCTTTCAAAGTACACATCAATGCCGAGACTTTTCAGCTCACGAAGACAGTTTAGACAGTCCAGGGTATTTCGACCAAACCGTGAGAGGCTTTTTGTGATGATCATGTCAAATTTACTATCCCGTGCGTCCTGCATCATTTGTTTAAATTCATCGCGCTTAGTAAGGTCCGTTCCTGATATACCTTCATCCGCGTAAATCCCAGAAAAGATGTATTCCGGTCTTTCACAAATGTAGGACTCGTAGTACTTAACCTGCGCCCGGTAGCTCACCAGCTGGACCTCACTACCCGTCGATACGCGGCAGTAGGCTACGACTCTGATCGTTTTTTTCTTATAATCCGTAGGACCTGCGATACTCTGAAGCGGGTATAAGACGGAAATCTTTCTTGGCGCTGATATTTCTACCTTCTTCATAATCAACCTCCACAAGCACTAACGGCTCAGTTAAATTTAAATCTTTCGTCAGTTCCTGAAGATCTGAGTCCCAGATGTTAATGCCTTTACACTTTGATAATCCATTCCGCAAATAATTATGGCAGTGCCAAAACGGCCGCTTCTTATAATCCGTACAGTGCGTAAGTGACGCCCCACAATATGGACATTTGATCATACTGGTTAGAGGATACTCTTTTCGTCTTCGCTTCTTCCTTGCTTCCTGAACCTTGTCCCAGTCTTCTCGGGAGATGATGCCAGGATGGGCGTCCTTCACAAAGTACTTTGGCATCTGCCCCCAATTCCGTACTTGACGTTCTGCCTCATTTTTATAAGCCTTTTGCTGTAGCATATCTCCGACATATTTTTCATTGCCGAGGATGCTTAAAATTCTGCTGTCTATCCACGGATTCCCTAAGTAACTTGGAATGCCTGCTTCATTTAGCATTTTTGCGATTTTAAGACCTGATAAGCCCTGCAGGTAGAGTTTAAAGATCAGCCTCACAATCTCAGCTTCATCTTCGTTGATAACGAGCCGCCCATTTTCATCCTTCTCATAACCAAGTAAGCGATTAGTATCAACCAGGACTTCACCACGCTTAAATTTACTTTGCATGGCCCATGCAACGTTTGATCGTACGGCCTTTCGTTCTTCTTCTGCGATGGCAACAAGGATCGTCAGCATCATCTCCCCTTCAGAACTGAGAGTATTAATGTTTTGTTCTTCGAAAATCACCCCAACACCGAGGTCTCTCAGTTCACGTACTACTTCAAGCAGCATCAGCGTACTTCGAGCAAAACGTGATATGGATTTTGTAAAGATCAGATCAATCTCGCCGGCTCTAGCCCGAGTAAGCATTTCCTGAAAACCAGGTCGACTCGATTTGCTACCTGAAATGCCAGCATCGGAAAACACTCCGGCAAAGGAATAGTGTGGGGAGTTTGAAAATTTCTTCTGATAATATTCAGTCTGGTTTTCAAGGGACTTAAGCTGCGGATCATGTCCGGTGGAAACGCGTACATAAGCACAAACCCTAGTCAGACCCTGAAGCGGCAATGGTATCTTCTTTTTCGTAATCTCCGTGACGATAGGTTTCTTCACGACTTCTCACCTCCCCCAAAATAAAAAATTACCATACCGCTACACGTAGTAATCGCTCAGGCAAGGTAATAAGTCAAGTTATATGAGATTTAACCCCGTAATCGTCCAGATTTAGAGCACGAAATAAAATAATGTAATTAGTTAGGACACAAACAATCGACTAGAGACTGAATTTCGGCCAAAAAAATCAAAAATATGCCCGACTGGGCACAATTCCCATTTTGCACCCCTCAAAACAAAAATGCACCCTCCCCATCCTTCAAATCGTTGAACATTAGGATGGGAGGGTGCATTTTATCAATTGTTGTGGGTGTTTCCAGGAAGAAAGTCGCTCCATTTCAGAGAATGTGACTTGGGGGCAGCGCAAGCGAATGGCAGACGGCAAGGTCAGCCTTCCGTACAAACAATTCCTCGGCTACGAGAAAGGTGAGGACGGCTTACCGCAAATAGTTCCTGCCGAAGCAAAAATTGTTCGGCTCATCTTTCGTCTCTACATGGAGGGCAAGACATTCTCATCAATCGCCAAACATCTTGAACGGCACAACATTCCGTCACCTGCAGGTAAGAAAACGTGGCAAACGGCGGTGGTTCAGTCAATCCTGACCAACGAGAAATATAAAGGCCATGCCCTACTGCAAAAAACTTTCTGTGCAGACTTCCTCACGAAAAAAATGGTCAAGAACGAAGGACAGGTTCAGCAGTATTATGTGGAAAACAGCCATCCCGCCATTATCGAACCTGATGAGTTTGATGCCGTTCAGCTTGAAATAGAGCGACGTAAGAACCTCGGCAGACCCACAAGTAGCACGAGTATATTTGCATCCCGACTTATCTGTGGAGATTGTGGCGGTCGCTTCGGCAAGAAGGTCTGGGGCAGTTATAAGGGCGACAAGACCTACCGCAAAGAGGTCTGGCAGTGTAATGATAAATACAAACGGCTCGGCAACCCCGGAAAAGGATGCCAGACGCCACATATCACCGAGGAAGTGATCAAGGAAAGGTTTTTAGCCGCATTCAATCAACTAATGCATAACCGCGATGGGCTGATTGAAGACTGCCGACTTGCTCAAAATGTCCTTTGTGACACCACGGCAATTGATACAGAACTTGCCGAATTGTTCCGTGAAATTGAGGTTGTAACCGAACTATCCAGAAAGGCAATTTATGAAAATGCCCGATCGGCAGTAGACCAGAAGGAATGGACGGAGCGTAACAACGCCTATCTCGAACGCCACCGTAAAGCTTCAGAGCAAGTCGATGCGTTGGAAGCGATCAAGCGAGAGCGCCTTGGTAAGGGCAAAATCATCGAAGGCTTCATCAAAGACATTGAGAGCCGACCGTTTGCCATAGCCGAGTTCGACGAAAAACTGTGGCTTGCTGTAATCGACCAAGTGACGATCAACCAAGATGGCGCAATGACATTCAGATTCAAAAACGGATTGGAAGTCACAGCTTAACATTCAACTATTTACGGCTCGCCAATCGGCGGGCTGTTTTTTTTGTCGTAACAGTATCTTATAACGATTACAAGGCAAATAGTTAAAAGATGCACACCCCCAGAGGTCTAATCGTTAAAAATAAGCACTTGGCAGCCACAAGTTCGTGTCAAGTATCCTTCGAAAACGGCAGCTCTAAAACACCAACTATTGCTACAAGGCAGAAAGCACAAAGCCCGAAAACGGCTTAAATCAAGCACTTTCGGGCAAACAAAAAACCACCTGCTGACAAAATTCCTTTTATCAATAGATGGTATTTGATTTGGTGGAGGCGAGGGGAGTCGAACCCCTGTCCAAAAGCCCTTTGCCATCAGTTTCTCCGAGCGCAGTCACCTATTTAAATTTAGCCATCACTCACTCCTGGTGACCGGATTGAGGTCAGGCGATCTTCAATTATACCGCTCTAGAGTCGAAGCATCCTTAAGAGCTGTTCCCCACGATATGACGTCAGACCCCGGGGGCGTAGGCTACCTCGGGCTGACGAGCAGACTAAGCTGCTAAAGCGTAATTTTTGTTTGCGTTTAATTTAAGGTGACCCAGTTCTTTAACGTGTACCCCAGGTCAGGAAACACGGCTCGCTTCCAATGACTCTAAACCCCTGTCGAAACCAATACGCCCCCATGATATGGGATCAGCAGCACTTTGCGCAAATAGCACAAAGCCCGCAGGATCAACGTGTTCCAACCGCATTTCAGAGAGTCGCTCTCAAATGCCTTCTAACATCTCTCAATGCACTTAACCTAAAGCACTTGCCTTTGTTCACTTACCCTAGTACTTCTGCCGTTCCCTCAGCTCTTTCTGAATGTTGCGCTCTGAATCCCGCTTCGCAATGGAATCCCGCTTGTCATACAGCTTTTTGCCCCTTGCAACCGCGAGTTCAAGCTTGACCAGATTTTTGCTGCTCAAGTAGAGTCGCAGCGGAATCAAAGTATAGCCCTTTTGTTGAATGTAGCCGGTCAGTCTCGAAATCTCCTTCTTGTTCAGAAGCAGTTTACGTGAACGAAGCGGATCCACATTGAAGACATTGCCCATTTCGTAAGGACTGATGTGAAGGTTGTTCACGAAGACTTCGCCGTCCTTGACCTCGGCATAAGCGTCGCTCATACTGGCGCGTCCCATGCGGATCGACTTGACCTCAGTGCCGGTCAGAACCACACCTGCCTCAAAAGTTTCCTCTATGAAGTATTCATGTCTGGCCTTTCGATTTTGCGCGACCGTCTTTTCAGGACGCTCCGGTTTCTGTTGCCCCGTGCTTTTTTGTCGTTCCGCCATGCTTCTCACCTTCTTACCTTTTCATCCTTCTAAGAATATCACGAACAGGCGTTCTCGTCAAGTGGCTCGCGCTTGCCTGAACCAATCCACCTGCAGCTCCTACAACAACTGACTTCCGCCTTCAGCGCTTGAATGACCATGACCATCGGCAAAATCCTTTGGACATGGTCATTCAAGCAGAAGCCTACGCCCACTTAAACACCGCTTCGAGGGCCCGCAGTACACCTTCCTCATCATTTGACGCCGTGACGTGATCCGCCACATCGTGGACAAACGCCTCCGCGTTGGCCATGGCCACACCCATGCCGGCGTATTCCAGCATCTCCAGGTCATTTTCGTTGTCCCCGAAGGCCATGACCTCTTCACGACTGACGCCCAAAATCCCGCACAGCCGCGCCAGTGCCGTCCCTTTGTTGACGCCAGTCAAAAGCACATCATAAATGGTATCCAGGGACTTATAGCCCGTGATCCCTTCAATGGCCTCAATCTCCCGGCGCATCTCAGCCGAGCGCTCCGAGTTGTCAAAGTGAAAGCCAATTTTGTAAATGTTCTTCTGCTCAAAGAGCGCCAGCGCGTCCGGCACCAGCTCCGTCCGAACACGGTGCTCCGGCGGATGGTCCTTTGAGATCCGCTGAAAATAAGCGATCAGCTTCTCCATACGCTCGCTGTAAATCGTTTCCTTGTCATAGAGGTGGAAATAGACGTCGTAACGCCGCGCAATCTCCAGAACTTGTCTGCCGATGGTCACCGGAATAGGCGCCCCATACAGCAGCTCATCCGTGACGGGATCCACAATGACAGCGCCATTGCAGCAGATCAGCGGCGTCGTGATGCCAATCTGATCCGCATAACGCTTGGCGGCGCGGTAAATCCGGCCCGTCGCCAGAGTGAACCGGGCGCCGGTGCGCATCAAAGCCTGTAATGCTTCTAAAGTCTCAGGCGACACCTGTTTATCAGAATTTAGCAGTGTGCCATCCATATCTGTTACGATCAATTTATACATTGTCTACTTTTCCTTTGCTTCAAGATGTTGGAGATACTGAAAATCCACCTGGCGCTGATCTACATCCACGCGGACCAGCTTGACCTCAACCAGGTCGCCTATGCTGAAGCGCTTTCTGCTTCTCATGCCGACCAGGGCCATACTTTTCTCATCATAATCGAAGTCGTCCATGATTTCAAGACTCGACATATGAACTAACCCCTCTACAGTGTTCGGCATCTCGACGAAAAAGCCAAAGCTGAGGACAGAGGAGATCAGTCCGCTGAAGATTTCTCCAACATGATTGGCCATATATTCCGCTTTTTTCATGTCATCTGCGTCACGCTCGGCCTGCTCAGCCACACGCTCACGCTCGGAGGACTGAATGGCCGCTTCTTCAACAATGCGTCTGAGGGAGGCGATCCGGCGCTCTGAGAGCTTGCCATTTAAAGACTCCTTAATGATCCGGTGGATCTGGAGATCCGGATAGCGGCGGATTGGTGACGTGAAGTGACAGTAATATTCCGCAGCCAGACCAAAATGACCTTCATTGAGCGGGGAATATTTCGCCTGCTTGAGGGATCTGAGCATCAGCTTGTTGACCACGTGCTCTTCCTTATGCCCCTCGATCTGCTCCAGAATCTGCTGAACGGTTTTGGGCTCAATGCCATCTTTCCCAATCTTAACTTTCACGCCAAGATTGTAGAGATATTTTATAAAGGTTTCAATCTTCTCTTCATCCGGATCTTCGTGGATCCGGTAGACAAACGGAAAGTCCATTCGGTTGTAGTGTTCCGCTACCGTTTCGTTGGCGATCAGCATGAATTCCTCAATCATGCGGTTGGCCACGCGGCGCTCATCCAGTATGACATCAATGGCTTTGCCATTTTCATCCGTAATAACTTTGCCTTCGGCAAAGTTGAAGTCCACAGCACCGCGGTCCATTCTACGTTTTCGAAGGATTTTCGCAAGGGCTTCATAGAGCTTCAGTTCAGGCAACAGGTCCTTATACTTTTCGACTATTTCCGGCACAGCCTTGTCTTCCAGAAGATCTGAGACGTCTGTGTAGATCATCCGGTATTTCGAACGAATGACCGACTCATAAATCTCATGCTTGACCACTTCCCCTGTTGGCGTAATCTCCATATCCACGCTAAGGGTAAATCTGTCCACATCCGGGTGCAGGCTGCAAAGGCCGTTGGAGAGACGTTTTGGAAGCATTGGCACGACCTTGTCCACCATATAGACGGACGTTCCGCGGTCAAAGGCGTCCCGATCCAGTTCAGACCCTTCTTTGACATAGTGGGTGACGTCCGCGATATGGACGCCGAGAACCAGGTTGCCGTTTTCAAGGGTGTCAATGGAGATCGCGTCATCCAGGTCTTTGGCATCCGCGCCGTCAATGGTGATAACGAGTTCCTCCCTGAGATCACTACGCCGCTCAAGTTCTAAAGGATCCAACTCTTCCGGGAAGGAAGCCGCTTCAGCTTCAACCGCAGGCGGAAAAGCTTCAGGCAGATTAAACTTGCGAATGACAGAAAGAATGTCCACGTATGGATCGCCTTTTTTACCCAGGACTTCAACTATGGTGCCGCCGGGAATCTTGGAGCCCTTAGGCCAGTCGGTGACTTTCAGCACGACCATGTCTCCGTCCATAGCTTGCCCGGTATTCGCGAGATGGACATAGAAGTTCGTTCCAACCTTGGGATCCTGAGGCTCGACCAGGCCATACTTCTTGTACAGCTTAAAGGTTCCGACTACTTGTGTGGCCCCCCTGGAGAGAACTTTAACCACGGCGCCTTCGCGGCGGCGACCATCGGCAGAGCGCTTTGTTATTTTGACCAGGAGAGTGTCACCCTGGAATACGCCTTCCAGCTCAGGCTCAGGGAGGAAGATATCATTGCCCTTCTCTCCGGGCACCATAAGGAAGCCAAAGCCGCGCTGGGCAATGTCGACCTTGCCTATGGTCATGTCAAACATTTCCGGAGTTCCGTATTTTTTCTTCTTGGTAGCCACTATGGTACCCGCCGCGGCCATTTCCTCAAGGGCGCTATAGAACAGGCCCTTGTTCTGGGCGCTGACTTCCAGATATTCTTCAAGAACATAATCAAAGACAGGCTGTTTATAGTGGTTTTCTATGGCGTCGAGAATTCGGTCTTTCATGGGAAACCTCCTGTTAGGGGATCATCTGGTTGGAGTCGACAGTGGAATTTTCGCGCAAGTCATTAAGCGCTAAATTATTGTTTATATACCCTAACCATCGGCAAAAGAAACTAAAAACCCCTCCGGACACTTCACAGCGCCGGAGGGGTCATAATCACACAATATTAGAGCAGTGATCCGAATTGGATGAAGACAGGCGCGAATACGAGCGCAACGATTGTCATCAGCTTGATCAGGATGTTGATGGAAGGACCGGACGTATCCTTGAACGGATCGCCTACCGTGTCGCCAACGACTGCTGCCTTGTGTGGCTCGCTGCCTTTGCCGCCGTGGTGGCCTTCTTCAATGTATTTCTTCGCATTGTCCCATGCGCCGCCTGCATTGGCCATGAAAATCGCCATGAGAACGCCTGTGACGAGTGCGCCGGCAAGCATGCCGCCAAGAGCCTCAACGCCAAGGATCAGACCCATGGCAATTGGAGAAATAACCGCCATAAGTCCTGGAATCATCATTTCTTTAAGGGCCGCAGCCGTTGAAATGTCAACGCACTTGGCGTACTCAGGAACCGCTTTGCCTTCCATGATGCCTGGAATTTCGCGGAACTGGCGGCGAACTTCTTCGATCATTTCATAAGCAGCCTTACCAACGGATTCCATAGTCATTGCAGAGAACAGGAACGGCAGCATGCCGCCAATGAAAAGACCCACTACGACATTTGGATTGAGGATGTCGATCTTTTCGATCTGTGCCGCAGTAGCAAAAGAAGCGAAGAGAGCGAGTGCCGTCAGAGCAGCAGATCCAATGGCAAAACCTTTGCCGATGGCTGCAGTCGTGTTGCCCACCGCGTCAAGTTTATCCGTGATCTTACGGACTTCTTTAGGCAAATCGCACATTTCCGCGATACCGCCAGCGTTGTCCGCAATAGGACCGTAAGCGTCGACTGCAACCGTAATTCCAGTTGTAGAAAGCATTCCGACAGCTGCAAGCGCGATGCCGTAAAGGCCCATGAACTTGTAGGAAACCAAAGTCGCAAGTGCGATCAGGATGATTGGCACTGCTGTGGAATACATACCGACAGCGAGACCGCTGATGATCGTCGTAGCAGGGCCCGTCATGGACTGAGCCGCAATTTTCTTAACGGACTTGTAATCACCGGAGGTGTAAATCTCAGTGACTTGACCGATCAGGGTACCAGCGATCAGGCCAGCAACGACGGCGAAAGCAGCGTTCATATTGCCAAACGCCATATTGGAGAGAACAAATGACGCAATGATAACGATGCCCGAGCTGACATAAGTGCTCATTTTAAGCGCTTTGTGAGGATTTGACTTCTCGTCGCCTTTGACGAAGAAGGTTGCGATGATAGACGCAATTATACCCACTGTTGAAAGTGCGATTGGATAAAGAATACCCGGCTCGCTGTAAAGAACAAAGCCAAGGGTTACAGCAGCGATAATGGAACCGACATAGGACTCGAAGAGGTCAGCGCCCATACCAGCGACGTCACCAACGTTGTCACCAACGTTGTCTGCGATAACCGCAGGGTTTCTTGGGTCATCCTCAGGTATGCCGGCTTCAACTTTACCAACGAGGTCAGCACCGACGTCAGCCGCTTTTGTATAGATCCCGCCGCCTACACGGCCAAAGAGCGCGATTGAGGATGCACCAAGACCAAAACCGGTAATGATGGTACCGTCTCTGAAGATCAAATAAAGAACTGTAACGCCTATAATACCGAGTCCGACAACGGACATCCCCATGACTGCGCCACCGGAAAAAGCAACGGATAATGCACGGTTCATGCCGCTTTCCTTAGCGGCATTCGCAGTACGAACGTTCGCCTTGGTAGCGACCTGCATGCCAATAAAACCTGCAAGTGCAGAAAAGAATGCACCTACAAGGAAGGACACACCTGTTTGCCAGTTGATGCCAATTGAAATAATGACGAATAAAACCGCGGCGAAGATGACCAGCGTCTTGTATTCTCTTCTCAAGAACGCCATGGCACCGTCGTGAATGTATGAGGAAATTTCCTTCATACGCTCGGTTCCCACATTGACCGTGTTGATCTTTGCAGAAACGAGGTAGTAAGCAAACGCCAGAGCAAGGAGTCCTGCAACCGGTGCTGCGTAAATCAAGCTGAAACTCAAATCTGTCTCCTCCTTAAAAGTGTGATGATTTTATTTTATCTGCCCTGAAGATAGACGAGCAGAAGCGTACATAAAATGAATGCGATCGCTGCAATTTTGGTAATTTTGTCTAATAAATCGTCATAAGCTCTGCCTTTTTGCTTTCCGAACAACTGCTCTGCGCCGCCGGCGATTGATCCTGAAAGGCCTGCGCTTTTTCCTGAATGCAGCAGTACGCTTGCGATCAGGACGAGTGATGCGATTACGACGATGATCATCACAAATGTATCCATTAATTATTTCCTCCTCAATGAGTTGTTTACCATGGATTATTCTAACATAGTGATTTTGTTAAATCAACTGGATTTGTATATTGTATATTTAGAAACTTTCGGTGAAAACTGAACTATTTGTTGAAATTGCAACACATTGTTAACCAACTTGCATTTTATAAAATCTTAGCCGAAAGAAAAGGAAGGAAAATGGTGCGGGTGGCCTTCAGGCTTCTCGACACCAATTTCCCCCCTCTCACTCTTCTGACACTTCGCTGAGGATTTTAATTATTTTAGATTGTAGAAAGCGCTGAGTCCTGCGTATTTAGCAGACTCGCCCAGCATTTCTTCAATGCGGATCAATTGGTTGTACTTCTCAACACGGTCTATTCTGGCAGGCGCGCCAGTTTTAATTTGACCTGCGTTGAGAGCGACAGCCACGTCTGCAATGGTGGAATCAGAAGTCTCGCCGGAGCGGTGAGAAATGACCGCAGTATAACCGGCGCGTTTCGCCATTTCAACAGTGTCCAAAGTTTCTGTGATGGAACCGATCTGGTTCAGCTTAACGAGAATGCTGTTGGCAGTATTGCTCTCAATACCGCGAGAGAGACGCTCAACATTTGTAACGAAGAGGTCATCACCAACGATCTGGATTTTACTGCCCAGCGTGTCCGTCATCAGCTTCCAGCCCGCCCAATCCTCTTCATCAAAACCGTCTTCGATTGAGATGATAGGATATTTTTCGACGAGTCCGGCATAGTAATTGACGAGTTCTTCAGAAGTCATTTCGACGCCTTCGCCAGAAAGCTCATATTTGCCCTTTTCTTTATTGTAGAATTCTGACGCTGCTGCGTCTATAGCAAGACGGATATCTTCGCCAGGCTTGTAGCCAGCTTTTTCGACGGCTTCCAAAATAACTTTAATCGCTTCTTCATTGGATGCCAGGTTAGGCGCAAATCCGCCCTCATCACCTACACCCGTCGCCAGGCCTTTTGACTTGAGTACTGACTTCAGAGCGTGATAGATTTCTGCGCCCATACGAACAGCTTCGACAAAGCTCTTAGCGCTGACCGGCATAACCATAAATTCTTGAATATCCACGTTATTGTCCGCGTGGGAACCGCCATTGAGAATATTCATCATAGGAACCGGAAGGGTTTTTGCGTTGACGCCGCCAAGATACTGATAAAGCGGAAGGCCAAGGGACTTCGCAGCGGCTCTGGCTACTGCCATAGAGACACCCAGGATGGCATTCGCACCGAGTTTGGCTTTATTAGGCGTTCCATCCAGCTCAAGAAGGATGCGGTCGATTTCAGTCTGGTCAAAGGCACTCATGCCAATCAATTCAGGTGCAATGATCTCATTGACGTTGTTGACGGCCGTTAAAACACCTTTCCCAAGGTAGCGGGACTTATCGCCGTCACGGAGTTCAACAGCTTCGAAAGCGCCTGTGGAAGCGCCTGATGGAATACCTGCGCGTTCCATAGTGCCGTCTTCGAGGTAAACTTCGACCTCAATGGTTGGGTTGCCTCGTGAATCGAGAATTTCTCTGGCATAAATGTCCATTATGGTTGACATAATAAAAATCCCTCCAATTAATTTTCTATCAGGCTTATGCCTGTCATTTCTTCAGGCTTGTCAAGGCCCATCAGTTCCAGAAGCGTCGGTGCCAAATCGCAGAGTTTGCCGCCGCTGCGGAGTTTTTTGTCACTTTGGGTAATTAAAATGCACGGTACCGGATTGGTCGTATGCGCTGTAAAATTTTCATGGGTTTCGTAATCAATCATCATTTCTGCATTGCCGTGGTCTGCTGTGACAATTGCGCTGCCTTTCAATGCCTCCAGCTTTTCCAGAATCCTGCCCAGACACTGGTCCACGGTTTCGACAGCCTTGACGGCAGCATCGAAATCACCGGTGTGACCTACCATGTCAGGATTAGCAAAATTTAGAACTATCAAATCATACTGATGGCTGTCCAGGGCTTCCAAGACACCCTCCGTCACCTCCGGTGCACTCATCTCAGGTTTGAGATCATAAGTCGCGACTTTTGGCGAAGGAATCAATTTGCGATCCTCCCCAGGATTCGGGGCCTCAACACCACCATTAAAGAAAAAGGTGACATGGGCATATTTTTCAGTTTCAGCTATTCTGAGCTGCCGCTTGCCCAGGGCACCCAGATACTCGCCCAGTGTATTGTTAATGTCCTGAGGCGCATAGGCTACGTTGACATTTGGCATAGTGATGTCGTATTGCGTCATACACACATAGTGGAGTGGGAAGTATTGGTGATTGAAGCCGTCAAAAGTCGGATCCACCAGCGCGCGAGTTATTTCCCTTGCGCGATCCGGTCTGAAATTGAAGAAGATTACAGAATCCCCTTCCTGAATCTGAGCGACCGGTTTGCCGTTTTCCTGTATGACGACCGGCTCGACAAATTCATCCAATACCTCTTTGGCATAAGAATCCTTTATTGCCTGCAGTGCGCTTACAGCACTGTGACCTTCACCGTGGACCAAGGCGTTGTAGGCTCGTTCCACCCGCTCCCAGCGCTTGTCGCGATCCATAGCATAGTAGCGGCCGCTGACTGTAGCAATTTTACCTTTAACATTTCCTTGTGCCGGCGCTAAATGTCCCTCAAGCTCTTCCACAAATCGCAGCCCGCTGGTTGGAGAGGTATCCCTCCCATCCAGAAACGCATGAATGAAGACTTTGTCCAGCCCTCTTCCTGACGCGAGATCCACCAGAGCCTTTAAATGTTCAAGATGACTATGGACGCCGCCGTCAGAAACCAATCCCAGCAAGTGGAGCTTGCCGCCGGTCTTCATTGCATTGTCCACTGCACCGGCCAAGGCAGAATTCTCATAAAAGTCGCCGTCTTTGATGGACTTGGTTATTCTTGTCAGTTCCTGGTAAACAATTCTTCCGGCGCCAATGTTCAGGTGCCCGACTTCTGAATTGCCCATTTGCCCATCCGGCAGACCGACATCCATACCGCTGGCCCCCACTAGTACATGGGGTCTGCTCTTCACCAGACGGTTGAAAACGGGGGTTTTGGCAGCTTCAATGGCATTGCCTTCCAAATTCTGATTGTATCCCCAACCATCTAGAACAATCAGCATAACAGGTGATTTAATTGATTCCATGGCACATCTCCTTAAAAGTTGACAAGAGAGAGAAAACTGTCCGCCTTGAGACTTGCGCCACCCACCAAAGCGCCGTCAATGTCGACTTCATTCATGATCTCTTCAATGTTGTCCGGCTTAACGCTGCCGCCATATTGGATCCGGACTTCCTCAGAAATTACGTCGCCATATTTCGCCTCAACAAGGCCTCTGATAAAACCAATGACCTCCTGAGCCTGAGCAGCCGTGGCGGTCCTGCCTGTGCCAATCGCCCATACCGGTTCATAGGCAATGACTGTTTTCACAGCCTGCTCTGACGAGATCCCTTCAAACGCTGCGTTAACCTGACGACGGACAACCGCTTCAGTGCTCCCCGCTTCACGTTCTTCCAGAGTTTCGCCGCAGCAGACAATAGGCAGAAGTCCTGCTTTATGGGCTTTTTTGAGCTTAAGATTGACAGTTTCATCTGTTTCATTGAAGTACTGCCGCCGCTCTGAGTGACCTATGACCACATAGGTGGCTCCGGCTTCTTTCAGCATCTCCGCTGAGATTTCTCCGGTGTAGGCGCCCGAATCCTCAAAATGCATATTTTGCGCAGCAATTTTGATTGGTGTTCCCTCTGCCGAGGCTCTTAGCGGCTGAATTAATGTAAACGGCACACAAAGCACCACTTCGACTTCAGTTTCGCCGAGTTCCGCGGCAACTTCTCTAATAAAGTCACTGCCGCTTGTCATGTTCATGTGCATTTTCCAATTACCTGCGATAATAGGTTTTCGCATGAATGTCCTCCTGATTTTTAAGCGTTTCGATCATCAAGTGCCGCAATACCCGGCAGCTCTTTTCCTTCGAGGAACTCCAGCGAAGCGCCGCCTCCCGTGGAAATGTGGGTCATTTTGTCCCCGAAGCCTAATTGATTGACCGCAGCCGCGCTGTCCCCACCACCTATGACGGTGATCGCATCTGACTGCGCCAATGCATTAGCAACTTCAAAGGTCCCCGTCGCAAAAGACTTGAATTCGAATACGCCCATTGGTCCATTCCAGACCACAGTTTTCGCGCCGGTAATGACGCGCTTGAAATTTTCGACAGTCTTAGGACCAATATCAAGCCCCATAAAGCCCTCTGGGATTTCAGCGTCGCTTGAAACCTGAGGTACGGCGTCAGCGGAAAATGCGTCCGCATAAACGTGGTCGACAGGAAGAAGCAGCTCAACGCCTTTTGCCTTTGCTTTCTCGATCATTTCGAGGGCATATTCCATTTTATCAGTTTCAAGCAAAGAAGTCCCGATATTATATCCTTGTGCTTTCAAGAATGTGTACGCCATGCCGCCGCCAATAATCAGCGCGTCGACTTTTTCAAGAAGATTGCGGATGACTTCGATCTTATCTGAAACCTTGGCACCGCCGAGAATAGCGACTAGCGGCCTAACCGGCTGTGTCACTGCTGCTCCAAGATACTTCAGCTCTTTTTCAATCAAATAACCACAAACAGATTCATCTACAAATTCAGTGACCCCCACCGTGGAAGAATGCGCACGGTGTGCGGATCCAAAGGCGTCGTTGACATATAAATCAGCAATAGAGGCTAAGTCTTTGGAAAAGGCTTCACCATTCTTGGTTTCTTCACTTCTGAAACGTGTATTTTCAAGCAGTATGACATCACCTGATTTCATACCCTCCACCGCTGCCAGTGCTTTAGGCCCAACAACTTCCATTTCAGCTGGGAATCCTACAGGAATACCCAAAATCTCTGACAAACGCTTTGCAACAGGTGCCAGTGAAAATGCAGCGAGATTGTCTCCTTTAGGCTTTCCAAGATGTGAACACAGGATTACCTTTGCGCCATTTTCCATCAGGTAGCGGATCGTTGGCAACGCGCCGGTTATTCTGCTTTCGTCAGTTATAACGCCTTCTTTTAATGGTACGTTGAAATCTACCCGAACCAGGACACGCTTGTCTTTAACACTGAGATCCTCAACACTTTTCTTATTGTACACCATATTAAGCATCCTCCCTCTCTAAACAAAAATAATTCCAAACCCCTCAATGCAAAGCATTTGCTCCACAATATGCTTGGTATGGCATGATCTGCCACATTCCCATTATTATGAAAAACCCGGACCGGCTGAGGATCCAATGCGCCTTCGCACGAATACCACTTCTCCGGTCCGGAGTTCGATTCAAATCGTTTAAGCTTAGATCCCTTTACCAACCATGTAGGACACCAGGTCTACGACGCGAGCTGAATAACCCCACTCATTATCATACCAGGAAACGACTTTCAGCATGTTGTCGCCAATGACCATAGTCGAAAGGCCATCAATAATAGAGGATCTCTCATCCATTTTGTAGTCCATGGAGACTAGCGGTTCATCAGAAAATCCGAGGATCCCTTTGAGAGGGCCTTCCGAAGCCGCTTTCAATACTGCGTTAACTTCTTCAGCTGTAACTTTCTTCTCCGTCTCGACAACCATATCAACAATTGAGACTGTAGGTGTAGGCACGCGAAGCGAGAATCCATTGAATTTGCCTTTCAGCTCTGGAATGACCAGTGCAACAGCCTGAGCAGCGCCGGTTGAGGTTGGAATGATGTTTTCCGCTGCGGCGCGGGCACGACGGAGGTCACTGTGAGAACCGTCCAGGATTCGCTGATCATTTGTATAAGAGTGAATAGTCGTCATCAAGCCCTTGACTATGCCAAAATTCTCAAGGAGCACTTTGGCGAACGGCGCGAGGCAGTTCGTCGTGCAGGAAGCATTGGAGACAATGTGATGCTTTGAAGGATCGTAAAGACCTTCATTGACACCCATGACAATGGTGATGTCCTCTTTTTTCCCCGGGGCAGTCAGGAGGACTTTCTTCGCGCCGCGCTCAATGTGCTTGGCAAGCTCTTCGCCTGTTCTAAAGGCACCTGAGGCTTCAATGACAACATCAATGTCATGCTCCGCCCACGGCATATTTTCGAGCTTTCTTTCAGATGTAATTTTAACTTCCTTGCCATTGACGAACAAACTGCTGCCTTCAGCATAGACTTCGCCGTCAAATTTTCCAAAAAGCGTATCATACTTCAAAAGATGTGCTTGGGAAGCAGCGTCTTTTGGTCCGTTAATCAGGACAATTTCAAAATTTGGATCTTTCAATCCTGCATAAATTCTAAATGTATTTCTTCCAATTCTTCCAAAACCATTAATTGCTACCCTTGTCTTTCTCATAGTTCATCCTCCTTGAGTGTAAGTTATTTTGTGTCATTTAGAATTGCTCTTGCTACTGCTTCATCCGTGACCAGAATCAGCCCCGAATGCAGTTTACATACAGAAACTATAGCGTCCTTTTTTCCCAGCCCGCCGGCAACAGCCACGGGGCTCTGTATGGCTCTGAACCGCTCAAGGGTTATGCCGATAGTGCTGATCTCATACACAATCTCGCCCTCACGGTTAAAGTAATGTCCAAAGGCTTCTGCAACTGCGCCCCTACTCTTAATGATACAGGAGTTCTTCTTCCGGAACCTGATCCTCTTTATAGATCTTAATGCTCCTACGGGTCAGAATGGATTGGATGGTTTCATTGGTCAGCACAAGATTTTCCCCTTTCGAAT
>NZ_JAOTSB010000061.1 GCF_030247605.1 Acidaminobacter sp.
TCCAAGCGCGATTAGCGCCACAGTGCGAATGGTTGCATCAGTCTAGAACGTTTGAGGTTTAGCAAGCCGCTTAACAAAGTGTCCGCAAGTGACGGTCAGGATCAGAGTCGAGCATGTGTATGTTTACAGACGATTTAATAGGGATGTTGTTTAGCATGAAGCGCATTCGGGCTGTAGAGGAAACTATCGCCTCACGGTACACTGAGTGGAAAATGCGTTGTCCAGTTCATCTTTGTACTGGTCAAGAGGCTGTCTCTGTAGGAGTTAGTGCCGTTCTACATGCAGATGATTTGGCTGTTAGCACCCATCGATCTCATGGACATTACCTCTCAAAAGGAGGTGATCTCAAGCGGATGATCGCTGAACTTTTTGGGAAGGAAACGGGTTGCTCTTCTGGTCGCGGTGGCTCAATGCATCTAATTGATGAACGGGTTGGTTTTATGGGAAGTACATCTATTGTGGGTGGCACTATTCCAATTGGGACAGGTCTTGGATTCTCAATTTTACGCAACGGCACACCTCAAATAAGTTGTGTCTATTTGGGGGATGGTGCAGTTGAGGAAGGTGTTTTTTACGAATCGGTCAATTTTGCTGCTCTTATGCAGCTTCCCGTGCTCTATATTTGCGAAAATAATCTTTACTCAGTTTATTCTCCGCTTGACGTGAGACAGCCGTCTGATCGCAACATCGCGCATATGGTAAATGCCTGGGGAATAAAAAGCGACAGCGGTGATGGAAATAATGTGGTTGAGGTTTATAAAAAAGTATCTTTGGCAGCAGAGCATATTCGGGGCGGTAAAGGCCCCTATTTTATTGAGTTTTCAACCTATCGTTGGAGAGAGCATTGTGGCCCTAATTTCGATAATGATATAGGGTACCGATCAGTGACTGAGTTTGAAAATTGGAAAAAGAAAGATCCAATCGACCTCCTTGAATCACAATTGCTCAAACAAGGGTATTTGGTAAAACAGGATGTAACTTCCATGGATACTGCCATTCAAAAAGAAATTGAAGAAGCCTTTGAATATGCAGAGTCATCACCTTTTCCTGCCTCTACTGATGCAGGAAAATACGTGTACGCAGATTAGGGCGGGAGATTTTCATGGCTCGTATTATTACCTATGCCCAAGCTGTCAATGAAGCACTTATGCTGGCGATGGAGCAAGATCAGTCTGTACTGGCATTTGGCCTGGGTATGAATGATCCTAAACGTATTTTTGGCACGACTCAAGGGCTGGTAGAAAAATTTGGCGCTGCACGCGTTTTTGATACGCCCATTTCTGAAAATGCATTGACAGGAATTGCTGTTGGCGCATCTCTCAATGGAGTCCGCCCTGTAATGTCGCATCAGCGGTTGGATTTTTCCCTGTTGGCAATGGATCAGCTCGTTAACAATGCTGCCAAATGGAGCTATATGTTTGGCGGCCGTCGCTCAGTTCCGATAACCATCAGGCTTGTTATTGGCAGGGGGTGGGGGCAGGGGCCGCAACATTCTCAGAATCTTCAGGCTATGTTTGCCCATGTCCCAGGACTCAAGGTCGTTATGCCGACTACTGCATATGATGCCAAAGGTATGTTGCTTTCAGCCATTTTCGACAATAACCCAGTTATTTATCTGGAACATCGCTGGTTGCATAATATGGAAAGTGAAGTGCCAGAAGGGGACTTTCGGGTCCCACTGGACAAAGCCCATCTCATTGGCACAGGTGAAAACCTTACTATTGTCGCTCTCTCCTACATGACTGTGGAGGCCATTCATGCCACAAACTTTTCGAGCAAAAAGGGCATAACGTGCGATCTCATTGATCTGCGTTCAGTGAACCCAATAGATTGGAATGTAATATTTAATTCCGTGAAAAAAACCGGACGTCTTTTAGTTCTTGATACTGCAACTGAAACATTATCAGTTTCGAGTGAGATCGTTGCAAGAACAGCAATGGAGTGTTTTGATTTCCTAAAAAGTGCGCCTCAAAGGGTCGCTTTGCCGGACCATCCCACTCCAACCAGTTCGGCATTAGCGAAAGCGTATTATCCAGGGGCAGTTGATGTGGCGCGAGTTGTCGGCACACTCTTTAACCTTTCTCTGGATACGTCTGAACTGGAACATTCAAAAACATCTCTCCCTGATGTGCCAGGAGATTGGTTCAAAGGTCCATTT
>NZ_JAOTSB010000044.1 GCF_030247605.1 Acidaminobacter sp.
TTATGGGGTATTAATCACCGTTTCCAGTGGCTATCCCCCTGTACAGGGCAGGTTGCTCACGCGTTACTCACCCGTCCGCCGCTTTCATAATCTTCCCTTTGGCCGAAGCCTCCAGTCCAACTAATCGCGCTCGACTTGCATGTGTTAGGCACGCCGCCAGCGTTCATCCTGAGCCAGGATCAAACTCTTAATCATAATCCCGGTAGCATTTCGAGGCAGCAAAGCTTCGCTTCGCGTTCGAAATGCGGTTTTTCGCCAGAGGCGAAAAAACCTTTGTACCATTATCTCAGTTGTAACACTGACTTCCGTTATTTCCATAATCAGAAATCACTTCGCCGGTTCCAAGCAGAACCGACTTTTTATTTCAGAATTTTGGGTTGTACACTGTTTAGTTTTCAAGGATCGAATATAATTTTGTTAAATGGTCGGGGCGGCAGGATTTGAACCCGCGACCCTCTGATCCCAAATCAGATGCGCTACCAAGCTGCGCTACACCCCGACATTGCGTTTTTTGCTAACATACAATTAACAATCATTTAATGTCAGCTTAAACAATATATCATACTTTAGGACCATTTGTAAAGATCAAAATGGCTGAAATCATTGAAAATGTTAACTTGCTGGTTTGTCATCACGTGACGACATTTGCTATTATATATCGCGTGCAAAGACAATGCAAGTCTTTTTAAAGATAAATTTTGTTATTTTTGTTGTTTTTTTGCTTTTGAAATTACTTAAAGATTTCCTAATAACAACATTATAAAAATAAAGAGAAAATGTCAGATCCTGATAGAGAATCTGACATTTTTCAATTTTGGAGCCGGTGATGGGACTCGAACCCGCAACCTACTGATTACAAGTTCGATACAACGGCCTAATTGAAAAATGACATAGGCCTATTATATGCTGTCTATTCCGTGTTTGCAATGCTTTTATTGCTTTTTAGCACTGTTATGTTTTGCCATTTATTGAGCCTTATTTTTTGACTCGTTAGAAGAATGTTAGAAGCCTTCCTTTTAATATAACGATTTTAATTCAAAAAACGCTGCTATATTTTTGAAATGTAAAATGGCACTGCCTCAGAAAATGGATAATCACTATTCGATATGATATCATTATATTAACAATACATTACGCAAGAACATCAAGGAGGAGAGCTGTTGAGCAAAGACTTCTTAACATACGATCAACAGGTGGCATATTTATCTGAGTGCAAGGGAATTGTTTGTGATCCGGAGGATAAAAGCATACTTATTGTCGCAGGATATTTCAATTTAATAAATGGTTATAAAAAGCCTTTTGTTGATGTTGTCATAGACAACAAACATCATTACATCAAGGGTACTACTTTAAAACAAATATATGCTTTGAAAGTTTTTGATGATTCATTAAGGTCATTACTATTGAGTAAAATAACAAAAGTAGAAGAAGAAGTAAGAGTTTTAACATGTTATGTATTCGATTTGATAAACTTGTCTTCACCAATACCATGGAATGATGTAAAATCATATGATGATAAGATTGATATCGTAAGGATTCAAAAATTAATTGACGACTCCGAAAGGCAATTATCTTTAAGCGAGCAAGATTATGTCAAATACTACAATGATCATCATAAATTTATTCCTACTTGGATAATGGCAAAAGCTATAAATTTTTCAACCTTTATCGACTTTCTCTTATTAAGCAAACAATCTGTTAAAGAGTCAATTTGCAAATTGTATAACATAAAAGACAATAAAGGATTCTATCATTTCAAACTACTTATTGGCAGTTTGCATTGGATGAGAAAGATCAGAAATTCATGTGCACATAATGAGCGGATTTATACTATGCACCGATTGAACGGTAGAATATCAACGCCGTATCTAAATTTGCTTCCAAGCAGTTATAAACGTGATCGAGATCAAAGAATAATTGACTTAATTATTTCGCTAAAATACTTCATGAATTCATCCGAATATGCGTTCTTTATTACAGAGATTAAGACTCTATTGATTAATCTCGAAAAAGAGATTCTAGATCAGGCGTTTCAAAGAGTCAGATCTGATTTAGGAATAAAAAATATCAGTGATCTAGATTATCTATTGAAAAATACCAAGACTATCGAGTATAATAGTTTTGGTTGACTTTAAAGCAAGTAGTTATTATAATATAGACACAGAGATATCCAGTGGATGCTGGATAAAAAACCGCCTCGTTCATTTTGTGAGGTGGTTTTTTGCTTTTTGTTTTTGCTTATTATGTTCAATTCAGATCGTCTGGATTCACATATTAAATAAAGAGCCTCACAAGGAGGCTCAAGCATGCTCAGGATCTTCAATAGGATTTGCTATTTCATCAAACGTCACAATCGTCTTTTTAACCGCAAAGTCATACCCGCCTGTAGCGGTCAATGTAAGAAGCAGCGCATTAATCAGCGTGAGCGCGATAGCTTCCAGCACCAGCTCAGGCCGTACAAAGATAAATAGGTGCAACAGAGCTATGATAAATACTAAATACTTTGTCGGCAGCTTACTGATCAGCGGCAACTCTTTCACAAACTGTGTGATCAGCATGATCACAACAATGGATCCCAGGTATGAGGTCACATAGTCCACACTTAAAAAATCGTTGAATTCCATCTATTTTGCCTCCTTCATATTTACACAGACTGCAGCGAGCTCCGCCCAGGTAACAACGTCGTCAGGATCATGCCAGGATGTTATGACTCTATCATCCATCATCTGACGTATCAGGGAATCACCCCAGTGAGCGGTTTTGATGACTTCAGCGACGTATTTCACGCCAAGCATCTGGCACAGGATCGCCGCCTGGGCTTCGGCCAGCTTCTTCAGATTTTCACTGGACTTTAACCAGGCTTCATCTTGAGGATTCGAATGAAATCCAGATTCAACCAAGAAGATATGAGGACATCCGGCAGCTGCTGCAGCTCGAATGACACCATAATAATCTTGGCCAGGACTTGCCGCAGATCCTTTTGTCATCGCACCACGGTTCGGATTACCCATGTGCTGCGCGGACTGGATTGCAATCTCAGTAGCCCATTTCTTGTCGTTCGGCCTGAGCGCAGAATAGTAAACCTCGCACCCTCTGGCCGATGATGCGCCGGCATTTGAATGCTGGCTGATGAAGCAATCATATCCTTTGGCAATAGCACCCCTTGCCGTTGTACCTGGATAAGCATCCTCCGTCCTAGTGAGCGCTGCAGAGATGCCGCACCGGATCAGCGCTGCCTGAAGGTACTTTGACAGGATCCACATACCGATATGCTCAAAATATCCGGTTGGCCCTTTGTTTGCGTTTCCTGGTCCATGGCCAGGATCGATCAATACTTTTGGCATATCGTCACCTCGAAAAATTGCTAAGCACAAATCCGACAGCGCCGGACGTGAGTGATGTAATCACAACTGTAATAACAAGCTTTTGTCGCATGAGTGCGTCATTTGCCGGCATCTGCTCAACCACTTTTAACCTGGCATCATGATCTTCCTGGCTGGTTTTCAGCGCTTCCAGTATTTTTTCCTGGTTCTTGTTTGAAATTCTGATTTCTGTGGTGACCTCGTTGATTGCGTCAGTAAGATTCTCTGTTTTTTCGATACGCTCAAATGATTTTTTTATAAGCTCGTCATGCTTAGCTAGAGTTTTGTCTAGGCCAGAAACGAACAAGCTCATGTTACTCATTCCAGTTTCTAGCGCTACAACGTCCTCCTTGATATTTCTTATTTCAGCTTCAACCGCTTTGTGGCTTGCGCAATCCGGCACGTTATCACCTCGCTAATATAATCGCTTGATACTGCTGTTTTGACCTTTCCCGCTGACCTTCTCAATCAGATCGCGCAGCTGTGGTTTACCTATGACACCAGCTGAATCGACAGTGAAGCTCGTCGTAAATCCACCGGCACCAAAACTGTGATTGACAGTAGTGATCAGTCCAAGCAGATGCGTACCATCATCCGCGACAATCTCAGCTTCATCCCCTGGAATGATATGCGGCCTGAATGGTCCTGAAAACTGCTCGATGATGCCTGAGTATGCCATCCTGGATGCCAGTGCGTCAGCCAGATCCTGAAGCTCAGTAAGAACTGTATCATCCGGCGCTGTGAGATAGAGCGTCTTATTTGGAGCATATGCCCATTCAAACGCATGGAGTACATTTGCATAGGCTCTTATGGATGTCTCAGGCGTCGTCTCCGTGGCCGATTGTTTCGACTGATAACAAACTCGGCTATATACGTCATTGTCATCTCTGGTCACGCCCCGGCTGAATAGATCAGATCCACGGTTAAAGGTATATTTGCTGTTAAGATCAATAATCGGCTGATAGGTCGCTGTGGATCCGGCGATGATCTGGCCATCCAGTGTCTCTCTGGACACCCAGTTGAGCGAGATGCCAATCATCTCAAGGAAGCCGGTGAGCATGTCCATATCTGGAGGAAATTCAATACCGAGGCTCCAAGGTGTCTCTCCGACGGATGGCTGCACATCGTAGTTTGTTATCATAGCGTTGTCGAGCAGCGCCTCAACCGTATCTGAGTATGGCAATATTGGATATGAGTTGTTTGAGTCAAATGTCTGATCTTTAAGCAGCTTCCCGCTTATATTGCGGCAATCCACCGTGATAGTCTCCCCAGCTGCTGTCATGTCGATCCGGTCACAGTAAAACACGCCCATCGGATAGTCCGCGCTGTCACCTGCTGTGAAGAACAGCTCTATCTTATTGCCTGGTGTCATTCGGCTGCTTGTCTCACCTGATAAATGCTGATTAGGATTCTTAAATGTGAAGCTGGCACTGGCCACGATGTTGTCCAGGTCCATCCTGATCTCGCCAGAGTCAAGATAGTTGGTTATATCATTGAGCGCATCCAAAATGGCGAAGCGCTGGCGCTCCGGCGTAATAACAGTCTCACCATCCATGACAGCGTCCTGATGCCAGGCACCAAACATGCCTACACGCGGGACGTTTTTCATGCGGTAAAGGCTGAGTGACTTATCTCTGGTGGCGATAATTGCATCACCAAAGACCGGCGTCGCCCAGGGTACATCACCAGGACCCGGCGTCCATTTCTGCGCTTTAAGTCTGCCCTCGTCTACCGCAAAAAGATATATAGAGTTATCAGGCAAATGAATGGCAGCGGGATTGACCCCGCTGCCTAAGTTGGCGTTGTATTCAAATATCAGTTCCATTTCATCACCGCCTATCTGGTGAGTGCAAGTGTAAGTCCGAGATCAAGCAATTTGGTGCTGTCTTTCGGGATGTAACCAAGTTTGTAAGACGCAGTGATTGGCAGAGCATTCCCCGGCGCTGACGTAAACTGTATTTGATCCTGTGTTGCAGTGAATCTTACCTCAGTAAATCTCGCGCCACCAGTACCAACAACGGTATTTGCGGTCATTTTTATATAACGGTATGCCGTCTTTGGCACTGTGTCAAACGCCACGTCAATCCAAGTTGTAGCGCTCGCCGCTTTTGCGGTGGCGACCTTCGTCCAACTTGACCCATCAGCAGATACATCCACATCGAAAGAAGTCCAGCGGTAAGAAGTTGATGTCATCCGCAGACCAATTGATCCAAATCCGTATTTTTTGGATTCTTTGAGATCGAGTACCCAGTTTTCACCCGCGAGCATCTGAGCGTATGGCGATGTTCCGTCTGTGCCGTCAAAAATGTATTCTTTACCAGTAACCATTGTACCTGTGACTTCTGCTTCAAAGAAGTCATGCGCTGTAACAATTCTGTTCTTTGGAAATTCCGTCAAAGTGTAGTCTGTGACTTCTGTTTTTGTCACGCCGTCCACTTTGATGACTGCATTTTGAGGATTTGACCAAGGTAGGTTGAACCCTGTAAGTGAACCGTTGCCGCTTCCTACCGCTTCATCTGTCTTTTGGATGCCATCAAATAAATCGGTCGGAAGTTTTTCTATGATTATTCTGCACATCGCTTTTGAAGCAATCCCACACACTGCGGCCATCTCGCGAATTTCACCATTTGCATCAGATGACCCAAATCTTTTCGCGTCTAACGTGTAAAGTCCATCTGACGCAGATGAGCGCGTGGTTGAAAGTCTTGTAATGTATTTATCGCAACCGGAATTTGATGTATTTAATTCAGCTTCGCTTCTTTTTCTTTTTGAAACACCAGCTTCTATTTTTGGGTTGTTCATTTCATCTATATTTCCCAAACCAAAAAGCATTTCTGTTTGAAGTGTTCTTGTATTACCTCTTGGGTACTCCAAATATTCTTTTGTGTCTATTTCAAAAATAAATGTTGAGTATATTGTTATTTCTTCATCGTCTGATTTTGGACCGATTGTAATTGCATTGCCCTCTGAGTCCTCAATCATAGCATGTGTATAAACGTATGAAGTCACGGCCCCAGACAATCCAACTTCAGTCAAAGTCTCTCCGACAAGCTCGTTGGATGGTACTACTGCGGTATACAATACTTTTAGTGTATTTTTTGTGTTTTCGAGTATAGACACCGACGCTGAATAATCTTCGAGCACAGAGAAAAGACCTGTATCCTCAGTTGACGGCGTACCGGCGCCATCTCCGACAAGAATTTTAGCAACGTTTTTATCATCTGGAACACCAAACCTAATTAAAAATCGATCAAGCACAACGTTAAATCCTTTGTAAACGCCGGTGATTTCATCGGTTTTTACATTTTTAACAACAAATGTCCACTCGTTGTGTATCCTCGTTTGTATAGGTATATTAATCAATATTCACTCACCCCTTTTATACTGGGTTGCCACTTAAATCCATAAGGACGATAACAACCGCTGATACCGAAACATTAAGCACGTCACCATCGGTGTAGCCTTTAGTATCTGTCAAATCGTAGTATCCCATCAATGGATACGCCGACACTTGAAGCACTTCTGTTTCATAAGCGAACGGAGTAACGCCTTTATCTGTGTGGTCAAAT
This sequence comes from Acidaminobacter sp., assembly GCF_030247605.1. GTDB lineage: Bacteria > Bacillota > Clostridia > Peptostreptococcales > Acidaminobacteraceae > Acidaminobacter. The sequence continues at coordinate 6,932 of NZ_JAOTSB010000044.1, forward strand.
GATGGTACAAAGCGCCTACATTCATCGTTTGCGTAAGTTCTCAAGTTAGACAAACCAGTATATCTTATAGTAACGTCCTGTGAACCGTTGTATGTCGTTTGCGTCACGATGACCATTTCGTCGTCGTTTTCTCCAGGTTCGGCAGACACCACTGCAAAATCATTTTCTCCAATAACGTCACGCCAAGCCGCCGCCGTTCCGGTTCTGTTGAGAAGTAGGAAGTTAAACTTGAGTTTAAATGTGTTTCCGTCCACCCTCGTAAAGTCAACGACCTCTGGATCGGGAATTGAAAGGTCGCAGAGTTCCATTGAACGCGGAGCAGCTGATACAGTCAAGATTTCATCTGGTGATGGTGCATCGATGTATGTTGGATCGAACAAATCAATATGAACGTCTGATACACCGACTTGCAAAACTTCAGGCCAAATACTCATGCCAGCCCAGTTGCGAGCTGTCAAAAGCCAGTACATAACCCCACCGGTAGAAATCATAAAGCCAATTCTAAAGTCATTGGTTCTAAACAGCGCCAGATCCGCCGCCGCAGTCATAACCTCAGCCACATTCCGCTCCACTTCCCAGAGCTTCCCGCCACCCACCTGGATACAGTACGACCGGTAATAAACCAGCCCATCCGTCTTGATGTACGCCACAATCAACCCCTGGTCATTCGACTGATCCCCATTCGCCGGCAGCCATCCCCGGATCGCGCAGACCTTCGCCACATCCGTCGCCAGTGTGATCTCTGCATCTTCCCAGTACTTTGCATAAAGCGTCCCACCCTGGACGTAGAACAACCACGGGTATTCCTCCGTCACAAAGTTAAACCGCCGCGTCGCATAATCCCGGTCCCAATACCCGTCAAACTCAATCGCCACCGCAGTCGCACTCAGAGCCACCGTCATTCTATCCACCCACGGGATCTGATCATCATACGGCAGCGGCTTCGACATCACATGAGCCACCCCGTCATTAATCGCCAGCGCATACGCCTCCGCCGGTTCAGCCGATGTATCCGTGCGCTTCACCGTCACATCCACATCCGTCAGCTCCGCGCCCTCCTGGATCGTAAACACCTGGAACAGCTCATTGATAAATCCCCGGCTTAGATAAACCTTCATGGCAGGTTCGGCATTCTCAGCTGGCACCTGCCATTTCTTTTTCACCCGCTCAAGCAGCTCCGATGGTATCACGCGCATCAGACCACCGCCTCGATGCTCAGCGTCAGGGTCGTCTGATAGTACCCGCGTCGCATCTTCGACCAGTCGCCCTTCTCAAGGATCCTCCCGGAGTACTCGTTACCTTCTTCATCCTCCACCGTCACAAGCCCGCCAGAAGCGTCCAGCGCGTCGATCATCTCCCGCCCCATCAAATCCACCGCAAGTTCAATCGCCAGCCGCGTGACCTCTGTGCCGATGATCTGAACATGCTCCGACCCATCCAGCAGCGTGTTCACGATCTTACGAGGCGTCACCTGCCGGACGACGCGCAGGTATCTGGTGATTAAGGTCGATCCATCAAATAATCCCGTCATCTCCTGCGCGCCTCCCTTCTCAGCTGCTCCATAACAATATCAGCGACGCCAACTAATTGGTTCTTGTCATTGATCCCTTCAACGCGGATCGTGCCAGAGTGCATCATGGACCCGGCACCGGCCCCGGCAGTTGCGACGCTTCCCATACTATTAGAGACAGATGACAAAGCGCGCTTGGTGCTTTCTAGGCCTTTGATCAATCCTTCACCCGTGTACTCACCAAGCCCCTCCATAACTCTCGAAGGAGACTCTATTTTAAGCGCTTTTTTTATACCTCCTGTGATCGTTTCAGCTATGTTGCCGATGGTCTCTTTAACTTTCGCAATCATAGCTTTTACACCGTCTATCAGTCCGCTGATGATGTTTTTTCCAATCTCAAATAGATTGATCTTCTTAAGAGTATCTATCGCATTGGTGATTGGAGTGACAATTGCATCTTTCGTTTTATTGAAACTTTCTTTGATACTTTCATACATCGCCACAGCTGCCGCCTTGATGGTGTCCCAGTTCTTATAAAGCGCCACGCCGATGGCGATTAAAGCAGCAATGATGGCAATGACAATGCCAACCGGACCCGCCAGAAAAGCAAGCCCGCCACCAAGGATTGGCAAGATACCAATAATCGCGCCTAACCCCCATGCCAACGATCCTAAGAGCACTATGAGCGGTCCTATAGCGGCGGCTATTCCAGCAACAATAACGATGGTCCTTTGCATTTCTGGCGACATATTCCCAAACCGTTCAATGATTTCTTTCAGCTTTGCAATGAGCGGCGTGATTACCGGCAGCAGGATCTCGCCAATTTCGGTGCTGATATTCTTGAGTTCAGTAACTAAACCCCGCATGCTTCCGGACGCCCCGCCAGCTTCCCTTCCTGCTTGGCCTTGAGCATCTGCGGTTTGTTCCATGATTAACGCTAAAGTTGCTGCCTGCTTTGCGGCTAAACTCAGTTCTTCTTTTTTTTTAATGAGGCCCATTTCCAGAGCTTTTGATTTGATGGTTGCTTCATTGACACCCATGCCGTAATTGTCCAGCATGGATGCATTGCCTTTTAAAGCGCCCGTCAGTGCTTGCACTGCGCTTTCTGTGGATCCGCCAAACATAGCTGCTAAATCCCCGGATAGCTGAACTAATGTCTCAGCTTGCTTAGCCGCTTCCGCCTCACTCAAACCGCCAATATTTTGAAGCATAGATCCCATAGTATTGGCATAGGTAAGCGCTTCACCCTCAGCAATGCCATAATAGCTGTCTAAGTTGTCCGCCCAGTTTTTAACCTCATCCGCTGATGTTTTAAAGATCTGATCAGTCGCTCCGAACGCATCTTGTAAATCAGCTGCCATCTTAAATGATGCCGCGCCAGCTGCCACAATCGGAAGCGTAACAGCAGCCGTCATATTCTTGCCGACACCAATGGCTTTCCCGCCAAAGTCCTGCAATTTCTTTCCTGCGTCTTTAAAATTTTGTGACATCGTGTGATTCATTTGTTCTGATGCTTCGGTCAATCTGTTTAGGTCTTGTTCAGTTCTGACAATTGTCCTTTGTAATTCCCTGACCGCTTCCTCAGCAACCTCTCCACGTTGAAACTGCTCAATGACTTGGCGCTCAGCTTCTTTTAGCTGGCCGAGTTTATCAGAGGTTGCAGAAACCGCATCGGCTAAAATCTTTTGTTTCTGAGCTATGAGGTCTGTATTCTTTGGATCAAGTTTTAAAAGCCGGTTGACACTGGCAAGTTCAGACTGAAGATCCTTTGATTTTTTATTGACTTCAGACATGGATTTTTGGAGCTGAACGGTCGAACCACCGATTTCAATGGTTAAGCCTTTTATTTTAGTTGACATTATTTTCACCTACCTTCAAAATTGGTCAATGTCAAACTGAGTCGCTTCCCTGGCTGCGTCTTCATCGGCATCTTCCTGGTCATTGACGCACTCGATCAGAAAATCAGTGATCATGCCGACGGTCATTAGTTCAAAGTCAGATAATAGCAAACCCCTTTTGATCGCCATCAGGATTAAAGTTTCCGTGGTCATTTCAAAAGGGGTTTGTTCGTCACTACTTATTTTTTTTTTATAGATTTCGTTGTCGTGAATGATTTCGTCATCATTTCCATCCAAGTTTCTAGGTTCTCAAGCAGTGGGAATTCGCTGAATGTGTCGAGCCAATCAAGTGGTGGCGGAATCGTCGGATCAGCGGCCTTGGCCATGACCCAGACCATTTCGTAAAACATTTGAAGATCGAGCGCATCGAGATCAAGTTCATCTTCGTCATTCTCGTCCTTTTTCTTTTCCTTGTCCTTATCCTTTTCCTTGACCATTTTTTGCAGTTTCGAAAGGTCCCTAATGGCGTCCCGCCCAAACTGTGCTTTGTAGCGCAAGATAAAAGCGGCGGTGCTTTTAAATGGCACCTGCCGCCCATCAATCGTTAAATTGAGTTCCATGAAATCACTCCTAAGCCGCTACAGTGAGGGCTACAGTTACCGCATTGCCTTTGACAAACTCAACTGTCAGCGTGTAAGTTCCGTTATCAAGAGCTGCCACAAACGCGCTCGCGATAGTTACATCAACGCCGGTTACAGTGAGGTTGACACCGCCAATATTCACGCCATCAATCATGACGTTTTTAGCTGCGTTCGTTGCGTCGGATGAAGTTGTGTTAATCGTCACATCGGCAGGAGCTGCCTTGCTAAAGGTTGCGGTTGCTGCCGCAGTATTCACAACGCCATTTTTCTCATAGACAGCCGTGAAGAACGTATCATAACCGGTTTGGCCAGCATAAAGCTTGGCTTTTACGTCTTTCGTGTAAGGCGATGGCCTTGCAGTAATATTCATAGATTCGGTCTTAGGTTCTTTGCTTGCTGTTTTAGTGGATCCTTCGACGCTTGGTCTTGATGCGCCCAAATAATAATTGACGCGTCTGGCTTTCTTGAGATCACCGTCAATTTCATACATCAAGGCGAATTTCTTGGCCACTGCGTCAGCGTTCTCAATGATCGCACCGTTCGAGTCGATGGTATAACCAAAGACATCAACCTTGAATTGATCCGAAACAAGCGCCATTTCTAAGCTGCCTTCGTAACCTTCATTGGTCTCTTCTTCAAAAAACACCTTATTGTCAGCATAAAACTTGACGCTTTCGCCGGATGGATTCAGCGTGAGATTCACCGCTCCAATGATTGGCTTTGGCGTTCCGTAAGTGATTGCCGCTCCGGTGTTTGTGGCGACAGCATAATATACATTTTCAAGACCAAATTTAACCTTATTTTCTGGCATTAATTACACCCCTTTTTTGATTTGATTGACGACCGCCGCCGCCATTTCGTCAACAGATGATTCAAAAGTATTTTTAATAAATGGACTGCCGTGGTTGGTTGAATACTCAAGGATGTTTGCAAGTGGTATTTCTCCGTCTGGTCCTTGTACCATCGTTGAGTTACCAACATAGCGGAGCATTTTATATTTTTTGCCTTTGCTTTTCCAGTTCTTAGCGAAGTTAACTTTGTGCGGAGAGCTTCCAGGACTGGCAGCCTTTAGGTTTTTAATCAAGATTGACTCTGCCACGTCTAGTCCTTCCTCAGTCAACCTATAAACATCGTCGCCGTATTCTTCCATAAGCTCTGCAATGGCGTCCTCAAGTTCGCTTGTCTGAATAAATCTACCCGCTACAGCCACTAGACCACCCGCCAATATTCAAACTCGAATACCGTGACCATGTATCCAATACCATCAACGTCTCCGGCGTCAAATCGCCCGAACGGAAGAGTAAATCCAGCTGCTTTCATAGCGGATTCAATCAGATTTTCTCTAGCTTGGATGGTTTGTCTTGAAGCGTAGTTGTCGAGCTTTTCAGACCTGTAATAAAATCTAACCGTAGGATTTGCCGCTTTGACCAACACCTTATTATCAGCGTGGAATTCTTCCGCGTCACCAGAGAGCGAATAAACGACATACATGTCAGCATCAGGTCCGCTTTTACGCTGATCGTGAACGTAGACCCCAAGAGAATAAAGCGCGGTGTCGAGGGTAGTCTGTACTAGGTTTTTTATCACAAGCCCTCATACCTCCTAACTTTAAACTCAAGGAATTGATTAGCTTCTTTGACGTTGTCTACGCCGCCCCAGAGTTCGTAAACGTTTGGATTATTCTTGTCTGGCACTCCGGCGACTATAGCTGTTGCATCTGCGTTTTTGATCACAACGACTCTTGTTGTCCTCAATTTGTTGTAAACCTCAGGGTTATACGTCATTCTGATGCTCGCTGAGTCATTCACACCAAGCGCCTGAGCCGACATTGCACGATCTCCGAATGTTCCTGTCCACTCAGAGTAAAACACGCTGTAACCGCTTTGCACGAGGCTCCACGCTGTGGTGTTACCTTGCCCAGGTATATAAGTCGTTGTCATAGCATAAAATTTGAGTGGGGTTGTCGGATTAAACTTCAGCATCAACTACCACCGTCCTATTTTGCGCGATGAGCGATACTAATACCGGGTGATTGGTGAGCTGCGCCGGATCTGTAGACTGTGCCATTTTGCAGTAAAGGATGATAGCATCAGTCGCCAGGGCGTCAGGGGTGAGACCAACGTCCCACCCCGCGCCTTTAAAATAGAGTTTTGCCGCGTCAATCTTTTGCTGGACTTCTGCATCTTTGGCTGTTTCGGAGTAGAACACCCCGAGTCCGCGTTTTACGTCATCAATCAGCGCCATACTCCGTTACCCCCTTAAACGATTACGTAAAGATCAATGTCTTTAAGCCCATCCGGCGTTCCGGCCATTGTGGCAGTGTTGCTTTCAACGGCTGTAGCACTGTTGACAATCGTTGCCGCGTCAGCTGCTTTGTTGAATAGTTTCAGAATGACAAGTTCGTCAGCATAAAGCTTGTAAGGAATACCAAACTTCACACCCCAACCAACGTCAACGGTTACAGAATCACCGTCTTGTACTGGAATGGTCACGTTGTCAACAACTGCGAATGCTTTATTGCCTGTTTTTGTTGCCGGTGTATCTGCGGAGAACGCAAACTCCTCGGTAATCGCTTCGCCTGCAAAGTTTTTACCAGCAACAACCACGCTGGCCGCCGCCACGTCGCCTGCTGTAGTCGCTGCCAGCGTAACCGTGATGTTTTTTGGCCATGTAGGTTGAGCCAGAAATTCAGTGACAACAAGCGGATCTTCTTCTCCGGATGGCGCTGCTGTACCGTCAAGAATACCATCCGCATCAGCCGCAACAGCCTTAGCTGCGGGGATATTAATGTGAGCGAGGAATGAGCGATCAACGCTCACTCCTTCAGCTTCAGTCGAGATTATCTGTCCATAATCGTGCTTATATGCAGACAACATGGTCAGACCCCCTTATGCTTTCTTAGCAATCGTTACGAGTGAATTTTTGTCGACGACTTTACCGTCAACGCCCATTACAGCCTTCGTCAACATATCTTCAGTGTCCCAGTCCTGTTTGCGCTGGACACCAAGATCATAGACTGTGTTTAGGGTGTAATCCGCAAATTTGAAAATGAAAGCGAAGATCTTTCCAGCTTCGAGTGTAGTTGCAAAGCTGTCCATGTAATCCCCACAGAGTTGGACAGGTCTTCCAAGCAGCGTTCTTTCTGGTACGCCGCCAAGGCCATAGTTTACACGTGCAATCGGTTGCCCTTCTGCGTCTTCCATGCCAATAAAGCCCATGAAGGTCTTCTTCGTCATGCACCAGACAGCGCCCGCTTCATAAGCTTGTGGAAGAGCTGCTTCTGCATCAACAAGCAGTTTGTATGAAAGAGTGGACGCTTGAAGCGCTTGACCAGCCGCAGGTGTTTCTGCAAGGATGCCTTTTGGAGAGGTTGCGCCGTTTGCAGTTGAAACAATTGTACCTTCAAGAGTTTTGACCATAGCCTCAACAACCTGACGCTCAAACGCCGCTTCAAACGCCGCAATTGACATTGTGCTGGCTTCAACAGACATTGAAATTTCGCAACGAAGTTTGAATTTGGAGAATGTGATGGTTCCGGTCGTTTTCTTCTGTCTGTCTGAAGATCCACCTTCGAGCACCCAAGTAGCTACAGGTTTTACGGACGAAGTTGGGATCGCAACGCCGGTTGCAAATGCTGTCTTTGTGATCAGCGGCAGAATCATGCCGGTAGATTCTAGTTTTTCTACGATTCTATCAACAACGTGCGTTGGGATGGCGCTTCCAATGTCAGTTGTCAGCGTGCTTTCGTCTTGTCTGAGTTCTGCCGGTATAGCTACACCGCGAGTGACAAACTGTTGGAAAGCTTTTCTGTATTCCATGTCATCAGAGGCTAAAGATCTTTTTTCATTCTTCATGCTTGCAGAAACAACGCCAGGAATATCGCCGTTGACAACTGCAGTTCTCTCGGACTGCTCAGGCTCTTTATTGCCCTGTTCTTTTTCAATCTCGTCAAGCGCGGATCTTATTTCTGCGATCTCAGCATTTAGCTCTTCGAGGGTGGTGTTGATGCCTCTGAGTTCTTCAATGTTGTCTGTCTCTTTGGATCTTTTTTCGAGTTCGACTTTCTTAGCTGTTCTTTGCTCAAGCATTTTTTTAAGTTTTTTATACATAATTTTCACCTATCCTTTTTCAAATTTTTGATAATATCTCTGCTCTTAACCTGAGTACTTCCAGCTCGTTCTTATCGCTGTCCAGCGCGGACCTTGCACTATCCAGTGCGAGTTTGTCGGAGCTGTCCAGCTCCCCGTCCCGAGCTTCTATGCTAGTCCCCTTGTAAGCAGGACTCCATAGCGCTGATATTTCTGCAATCTTTTCAAATTTCAAGATTTCCCTGGTTGGTACCGGCTTATCCATGTTGAGCCACTTTTCTTCTTTGATCCTGAATGCAAACGACACCCCGGATACATCACCGCGGGAAACTGCGGAATATAACGCTTTAGATTCTGAATTATTTTCAACGTCAAGTTCAGCCTTGAAGTAAAGACCTATATGGTCTGGGGTGAGTGTCATGGTAGACTTACCGTTGTTGCGTCTGCTCCTAGCAAGTGGGATCTTCTCTTTCTGATGATGTACAAATAACGGCACGTCGGTCAAATCGGCACCATCAAGCGCACCACGTCTTACAACCTCATTGAACCAGCCGCCTATACTTGTCATTTGATCATAAACAATGGCGTAACCTTCAATGGTGTATCCAGTGTTTTCTGTCGGTTCAACCGCTCTTAACTCAAGTACTTCGCTGTATCGCGAATACTGCTGGTCTGCTTTGTTTGGCAGTTCTTTATTATTTTTCACCTTCTGCACCTCCTGCGCTTGCGCCCGACTTGCTCTTTTGGTATTCGTCAATGACTTTTAAGCTGACATAGTTAAGGCTCTGTAAGCGCCTGTCACCGTCCTCGAACGGCTGTAGACCAAACATTTCATTGATCTCATTGAGATTCATGATGCCGGTCTCTTTTGCGAGGTTTGCAAGTTCTAACTTGTCCTTTGTGGCCATGTAGTTGACCTTGCTGTAATAGCATTTAATCCGGTGTCCTACATCCTGTTCACGTCCGCTGAAAAGACACGCCGTGGCCGCTTGCTCAAACTGAACTATGAAATCTTCTATAACCGTCTGATAAAATGCGCTGTGTTGGTCGCCGGTGTAGTCACCTGAGATGATCGCGGCTGATATTCCGTATCGCTCCCGGATGATTGACTTTAAGAAGTTGAGCGCCGTTTCCGGCACGTTTGCCGGAGATACATTGACCGGCGTAAACTCACCAGCTAGATCCGTTGCCACGATGCCGGACGATGTTGAATGGATATGGCTTTCAAAGTCCGTGATCATCTTGGTCAGCTTGTTCTGATCCGCAAGAGTCTTGGCAGCGTACACACCTTTGATTTGCAAACTCGCCTCGATGCTCTTTGGTAGCCCTTGAATGACTTTATCCAGGGCATTGATTGTCCTGGTAATGTCATAGTTATTGATTTGTCCGCTGTCATCACCGCCGCCAGCTGTTAGGTTCGTGCCGCGCCGCCACCGAAGATGAATGAGATCTGCATAAGGCAACGTATAGCTTGATCCATCAATAAAATCAAACTTGATCTCCCACGGCTCACCGTTGATAGTGCCAATATAGACCGCATTTGGGTTGAGCGGATAAAGCGCGACATAGCGCCTAAAGGTTCGGCCATCCGCTGTCATAACATTTTCAAACTGAGGATAAATAAAAGCATTTCCGTTCTTTCGTCTCAGCCACTCGACACTTGAGATAAAATCGCTAGTGGTCTGAAGCGGATTCGGCTTGAATCTAAACAGCCTGGTAATATCGTCGTTTTCAACACGGATGGCGTTGCCGTTTTGCACGACGCTTTTAACATCAATCTTTGAAACCTCGCTTGCCACACGGTCAATCGCGTTATTTACAAAGTCGCTGAGGTAAATATTGCTCCCAAAATCCGAGAGAATCGGTCTTGAATTTGAATACCACGACCTATAAGCCGCTCTTTTCAGTGGTGGAAATATTGATATCAGATAATTAAACAGCCCCAAATTGACACCCCCTAACTTATAAGGCTCATAAACTCAGATCTAAACCATTCGAGCGTTGCATAAGCGATGACCTTTGAGGCTGTACCGTCAATACGCTTTGTTGTTTGCATCTTGTGTGGAGCAATACGGCCCATGTTGTCGAGCTTGATGCCGGTATTTTTAAAGCACCACACGCAGACCGGATTGTTTTGGTAGTTTGCGTTTTTGTCCCTCATGTCCGCCTCGAGCGTCCGCATTGGATTGTTCAGTACCTTGGCTTCCTGCGGAATGTTGATGGTGATCTTCTCGCCAAAGATCTCGATGTACCTGGACTGAAAGTCTTTGGCGTATCTATTGTCAAAGCCGGATTTGTACGGCTTGAGATCGTATTCCTCAAGTAATTCAAAGTGCCAATCAGCGACAAGCGACGTGTTGACCGCGTTTCCTTCGACGATTGTCAGCCAACCTTCTTTGGCCCACTGGCGATAATCAACATCATCCGGCGCATTGTCTAATTTGCTTTCTGGGATCCAGTAACGCGTATGCAAATAGGTCTTGCGATCATTCGGTTTCTTGAGCAAGATCGTCGATGAGCAAAGGTCTGTCGTCTCCGCGAAGTCATTGCCGGAAATATAAAAACCCCCGACAAATTCTTTTAAGTCGAAGGTATCGATATTCACTATGTCGCCAAGCTGCAGCCATGCCTGTGCGTTTGACTGTTTAATATTAAAGTCCTTGGCCAGCATGAACGCCCTGGTGGCGCTGTTGGTTTTGGATTCCTCAACGAGCTCTTCTAGGAATGACCACTGCTTTGATACACCAAGGTTTGGATTGCTCTTAAACCATGTTGTTTTGTCCTGCCAGATCTCTTCCTCGTTGTCCTGGGTGTAGAGCCACACGAGCCAGCGCGGTCTTTTGATTTCGCCTTTAAGCACCTGGCGCGCATCCTTCAGAAGTCCGTCCAGGTAGCCGTCTTCAGTGAACCCCTCTGTGGTGATTTCATTGAGCATTGGTTCCGGCTTTGTAGACATCGACTGCCAGATCGGCATGACCAGGCTGTTATCTTTCATCTCGTGTGTCTCATCGATGATGGCCTTGTCGATGTTCTTGCCTTCTTTGGCGCCGGTCTTCGCTGAAAGCTTCTTGATCTTGGCTTTATTTTGGTAGCTGTATTTGCCTTTTTTATTCTTCTGTTTCGGGTTCCCCATGAAGATGCCTTTGATATTCTTACGGCTGACCTTCATAAGCTTTGGACTTTCCTCGCGCATGTTGTTGATTTCGTCGAAGATGATTCCGGCCTGTTCGTAGTCATTTGATGCACAGAGAACGTTGGTACCAACATTGCCGCAGAAAAATTCTGCGTTTCCATCAGCTGCACAAAGCGAGGTCTTTCCGTTCTTCCTGCCTACCATGAGTAAACTCCTGGTGAAGCGCCTGAACCACTGGCCTTCTCTGTAAAGATAAAAGCCGTAAAGCGTTTCAAGGTATGCCTTCTCCCAAAGTTCAAGCAGAAAAGGTTTGCCCGCAAATGGGCTGATGCTGTGTTTGCACTCGTGCTCGATGAACTTGATCCGCTTGTGGGCTTCTGTCACATCGAATTTGTAGTTCGGATCTTCGAGATCAGCGATTAAGATGTTGAGCATCGCCATCAATTCGCGGCCAACTATGATTTCACCGGATTTACACTTGTCGTAGTACTCGACAAGGTAACTATTCATAATCTTCGAGTCCTTCATCTTCATCATCCATTTCAACCGCCAGATGTTTCATCAGCTTGTCCATGATGTTTGTGAGGGCCGCAGAATGCTTTGAAATCTCGCCCGAAACAGGTAAAGTCTGCTGAATAGCCGGATTATCCGGATGAAATTTGACCAGGCCAGATACCAAAGCTTGCTCATTAAGCCGCCTCAGATAGATTCGTTCGTAGGCTGCCTGTTCGATCAGCGCATCCAGGGCGCGCAGCTTGTAATCGTCTGCACCGGGAAATTCAGCTTTCAGCCTCGCAATTTCGATTGATAACTCGGAAGTATTCATTCTCTCACCTGCTCTTTTTTGATCTGAAATATTTAAAAATGAAAAGTCAAAATCTTGATGTGTATCACGCAGAGGCCCACTCTCAGTATGTCAACCGCAATAAAAAACACCGAAGACGGGGGGCTATGTGTATCTCTCCCACCAATCATCGATGTAATCAAGCCACGCCTTAGATTTACCACTCGCTTCAAGGCGCTCTATGCACTCTGCCTTCGTCGCCTCGCAGTAGATAAGCTCTGCGCCAAGACTCTGAGCAAGCCGCTCGCGCTCATACTTGTCTGGATAACCGCCAATAATGTACGCATCATACCACTCGCCATATCTCATCTTGATCTGACTCAGCAGCTCATCACGCATCTTAAAGATATTGAACCTAAGATTGTTTGGCTTGATGTACTCGCCCTGGAATGACAGCGCTTGCCACAGTGCATCCATGTCCATGATTATATCTCCGTACTGCATCATGTCTTTGACCATGGTATTCTTTCCGGATAGTGGAGATCCATACACGATGTAAACATTCTGCTTGTGACCAAAGCGCCTGTGCTCTTTGTTGTGCTCTTTAAAACTAATGATCTCAATGTTGTCTGGATTAAGCGCGATTTTAGGATCACTGACATTGTCCTCAGTCAGCTCAACCTTATGGTGTCCTATGAGCTGCGACATATCATCAAACATTTCGCCAGTACGTTCACACTTGCCGCCGCGTTCGATCTTCAGCCTCATGGCAAGATCACGCCATGCCTTACTGCAATAGAAAGCATGTAGTTTATCCATACTCATCACCAATACTTTTTCGCATTGATTTCCTTCTCCATCTTGAGCTTCTCGTCATCAAGCTTCTCTTTGTTCGCATTCCTGCGCCACTTATCAGATCTGCGATTGTTGAGCCACATAGCCATAGCCAGCGTGTCAGGCGGAATAAATGTATCAAGCTCAACAACTTGCACTGTCTCACGTTCGCACCTGTTGCCATTCTCGTCGTAATAGATTTCTTTACACTTAAACGCCTTGCCTTCTTTGACGTAATGACCCACACACTTTTTATAAAGACTGTTCTCAACTTCATAATCAACGATCTCTTTTCCCTTTTTTAGAGCGTCGCGGAGTTCTGGATGGTTTTTCTTATGCTCTTCAAAGGTCGATACAGACACGCCGAGTTGTTTGGCAATGTCTTTTTCAAGCATGCCTTCCTTGCACCACATCTCGATCAGGAATAAATTCTTTTCAATCGTTGGCCATTTACTCCTTGCCATAACTATCACCTGCCTTTATCTGACCACACCCTTATTGATGTTGATGTACTTATGTTCTTTTTGCCGGTCAATCTTCTGCTCAAGCGCCAGCCTATATCTATCATCAAGCGTCAGACGAGCACACGCTTTGCAGATCGGTATTTTGTGTGGCATCTTGCAATGCTTTACATAGTCAATGACTTGTAAGCATTTACTGATATCAAACGCGCCGTTCTTTTTCTTTTTCTGCATATGAGTATGGTTTTCATATTCGCCAGCTCGATTGATGACTACCAGGCTGTTTGTGTGTACCAGGATCTCAAATTCACCGTCAGTATGTACGATCAACTTTTCACCCCTTTCGCCCAAAGGGCGAGGCCGGTGATCGATTAGCTATCGCATTTCGAGTTGCACCGGCCTAAGTATCACCTAGATTCTACGTGCAATCTACTCATATAACCCTTTAAGCAAGTATTTATAATCGTTAAGCCAAAACCATTCTTTCACCCAATGGGTGAAAG
>NZ_JAOTSB010000045.1 GCF_030247605.1 Acidaminobacter sp.
TGATCACCAAATTACATAGTTTTATATTTTTTTTATGTTTATTAATGATATTATCTTACCCCCGAAACGAATTCTAGTCAAATAAAATCATCAAATTACATATTATTAAAACTGATTTATGTAAATTAATGATTTTTAATAACCCATCTTAATGTAGAATTTCAAGTATCGAGTAAATACTGGTACTCTGTAAACACTAAAACTTGACATTCAACAGGTTAAAATCACTCATTGCTGCGTTGTCGTCATCCGCGATACTGCTTAGTACCGCTGCTTTCTCCGCCTTGCGCTGCGTAATTTTTCCGCTGTTGGATGTTATAGTTTTAGAATTTACAGGGCACTAGATCTGTTCTTCCCAACAAAAAAAGATGAACCTACTCATTAAAAAGGTTCATCTTATCTAATAGTTTCACTTAGGGTAGACACCAGTTTCTTCATTCAGAAAGTCGCCGCCTAAAAGCCTATCTACATCTTCACTTTTAAATAGTCTTGACGCCCCTACCCTTCCCCAAGCCCAAACTCCTTAATCTTGTTGTAAAGATGCCGCTCACTCAGCCCCAGCAGGTTTGCCGTCCTCCGGCGATTCCCCTCACAGTACAAAAGCGTCGCCTCAATCAGCCGCCGCTCCACCTCGTCCAGGCGCTCGCCCACATACACCGGCACCAGCTCCCGTGAGGACTTATACACCGAGATCCCCGTGATATCCCCCGGCAGATCCGCCAGCTGAATGATGGGATCTATGGACAGCGCCACAGCCCGCTCGACAATATTCTGCAGCTCCCGGACATTCCCCGGAAAGTCATAGGCTTCAAGCGCCTCAATTGCCGTCGCTGAAATCCCTGAAACCACTTTGCCAAACCGCTCCGAATACAGCTTCAAAAAGTGCTGGCACAGCAGCGGAATATCCTCTTTCCGTTTCCGAAGGGGCGGCACCTCAATGGCCACCACATTCAGCCGGAAAAACAGATCTTCCCTGAACTGCCCCTTGCGCACCGACTCCGCCAAATTCCGGTTCGTGGCCGTGATCAATCGAAAATTCACATCTATGGACTTCTCACTGCCCAGCGGCGTCACCTTCTTCTCCTGGATCACCCTGAGCAGCTTCGCCTGCAGTGACAAATCCAGGTCCCCTATCTCATCCAGAAAAATGGACCCCTGATGCGCCAGCTCAAACTTGCCTTTGACCTTCTGATGGGCGCCCGTAAAAGCGCCCTTCTCATAACCAAAGAGCTCACTTTCCAGCAGATTCAAAGGAATCGCCGCACAGTTCAGCGCCTGAAAGCTGTGCTTAGCCCGGTTGCTGCGCTCATGGATCGCCCGGGCGATCAGCTCTTTGCCCGTTCCACTTTCCCCGGTAATCAGCACATTGATGTCCAGGTCCTTGACCCGGTCGATCACATCAAACACATACCGCATAGCCGCGCTGTCCGCAATGAGCATCCTGGAGTCCTCCGGCCCGCCAGAGCCGCCCTGCATCCCGGCGCCGCCCATCCCGCCAGCCCCGCCGCTCCTGAATTCCAGCGCTTTGTTGATCATCACTGTCAAGCTCTGAATATCCAGGGGCTTCGTCACATAGTGATACGCCCCGCTCTGCATGGCCTTGATCGATGCCTCAATGCTGCCATAGGCCGTCATGGCAATGATCATGACCTCCGGTTTCCTAGCGTGCAGCGACCGAATCACGTCCAGCCCGTCCACGTCCCCGAGCCGCTGATCCAGCAGCACCAAATCCACTGAGTGCGCTTCCAAAATCTCAAACGCCGTTTCCGCGTTGTCCGCCACGTCAATCTCGTAAAGATCCTCCAGCGCGTAGCGGAGCGCCGTCAGAATCGTCCGCTCGTCGTCCACGATCAATATGCGCTTCAAATCCGACTCCCCCTCTCCTCAAACGCCGGCAGTTCCATCACAATGCGCGTTCCAGCACCCGGTGTGCTGTCCACCAAAATCGTCCCGTTGTTCTCGCGGATGAGCTGCTCGACCATCGGCAGACCTAAGCCGTACCCGCCGCGCTTGGAGGTCACAAAGGGCTCAAACGCCCGCGCCGCCTCGTCCCCGGTCATGCCCGGCCCATTGTCTGAAACCACCAGCTCCACCACGCCACGTTCGCCCATCAGCGTGCTAGTGATCTCGATCCGCCCCTGCCTCACACTGCCCGCACCCTCGCCCATACCCGCAATTGCGTCCAGGCTGTTGAGAATCAGGTTCAGCAGAATCTGCTTTAGCTGGTTCGGGTCCGCATACACCCACAGAGCCTCAAGACGGTGGCCGATGGTCACGCTCCCACCCTCACTCCGCGGCCTTACAAGGCGTTCAAGGTTCTCCACCAGGCTGACCAGGTCGATCTCCCTGGGCTCCGGCACCTTTGGCCGCGCGTAATCCAGCAAATCCGTGATGAGCTGGTCCATCCGCGCGATCTCCGAAGGTACAATTTCCTTGAATTCCTCAATAAAGCGGTCGTTGTCGCGCTTCAGCGGCACGAGCTCGGACAGCGTCTTGATGGAAGTAAGCGGATTACGGAGTTCATGGGCGATCCCTGCCGCCAGATTGCCAACGGTCTGCATCTTGTCATACTGGCGGATCGCAGCTTCCTGAGACCTGATTTTCTCCGTCTGGAAGAGGACTTCCTTGGTCAGCTTCGCATTCCACTGGCGCACGACCAAAGCGGCGAAAATGGAAAGGCTCATAATCCCGAGGAGCAAATAAAAGATCCGCTTGGCCTGGTCCAGGGTGATCCCGTAGTCCACCAGCTGTTCTCCAAACCACTTTTTGTAAATCTGGTCATAAACGCCACTCTCCTTAACGCGCTTAATAGCGCCATTAAGTTTTTCGAGAAGTTCAGGATGGTCTGGATTCACGGCCATGCAATAATCTGTTACAGCCATGGGTTCCCCTACAATTTTTATGTCTTCCAGACGCCGCATCTTCTGCAGGTAATAGATGGCCGTCAATCGGTTGCCTACAAAGGCGTCTGCATGGCCGTTCAACACATCCGCCAGAGCCCGCTCCTGGTCTGCGAAGCCCAGTGCGTCGACCCCAGGTTCCCAGCCCAGGATCTCTTCAGCCACATCTCCAAGCTGATAGGTTACCGTCCTGCCCTTAAGGTCCTCAAGGGCTGAGATAAACTGATTGTCCTTGCGCACAAAGATGGCCTGGCCGTTGGTGACGAGCGGCTCAGAAAACAGATAATAGCCTTCTCGCTCCGGTGTTCGGATCATCCCCTGGATCATGTCCACCTCACCCCTGCGCAGGGCCTGCTGAGCCTCTTCCCACTTCATGGGGATCAGCTCAAAGTCCATTTCCAGCTCAAGGAATACCGCGTTAAGCATGTTGACGTTAAAGCCTCGATAAACCCCATTCTGATCGAGAAATTCGTAGGGCGGATAATTTATGTCACCCGCGACCCGGATAACGTCATTGGTTGGACCTTCGACGGCGTAGGAAGGTTGGGCGATGGCAAGGTTGACCACAGAAAGCGCATATAGAAAAAAGACAAAAAACAAAACAAGGAAGGCCTTCGTGAACTTTAGATTCCTGATCAACGAACTTCCCCCCTTACGTTAAGTGAAATGATGAAAGGTTGGAAGACAGTGTCAGACGCCCACTTCCCGTGGGAAGCGGGTGTCTGACACCGTCTTCCTTCCAAAAAGGTGACAGGCGCCACACCAATGGCAGCCGCCTCAGTCTGGTCCTGTCACCTACCATGCCTTAGTTCCTATCTCTCCAACATCCTATCAAAACTCCCCGTCCCCGTATATGGAAAAACTCCATAACGCTTCAGGGCAAAAGGTACGTCAGAGGCGCTGGCCGGTGCGTCGCCAAGAGCGAAGGCCATGACATAGCCAAAGCCGTTCAGCACCTGGTCTGCTCTGGCATCATGGACGCCGTAAGGATGCGCGTAAACTCTCGTCTTGTTGAAACCCTTGTCCGTCAGCAGTCCTGTCGCCATCTGAAGATCTGCCTTCAGCGAGATCTCGTCAAGGGCCAGGGCCAGCGGCACGCCGCTGCTGCTCAGGCCATGGAGGGCGTGGCTGTGGGGGTGATACTCGAAGACGTTCTTCGCCTTGTTCATCTCCGCCCAGGAAATCTTCACCGTTTGAGATGGATCCCACGCCACTGGCGCCGCCTCTACCGTACCGGTGACCACGAACATAGACGCCGTGAAGCCATACTTCTTCAGAATAGGGTAGGCGTAGCGGTAGACGCTTTGGTAACCGTCGTCAAACGTGATGACCACACTGTTCTCCGGCGCTGTCCAGGTCCCCTTGAGGTGGGCCTGCAGCTGCGCCATGGTCAGCGTCGTGACGCCCTTCGATTTCAGGTAGGCCATGTCGCGCTCGAACTTCTCTACGGAGACGATGGCCGCGTTGATCTTCTGAAGAGGCGACATTTCCGCCTCGAGGAGAAGATGATGGTAGCACAGCACTGGGATGTCTGCAGGTGCGGTGACGGCTTCCGCCGCATTGGTTGTAATTGCGGCTTGGCCTTCATTTTCGGCGGGGGTGTTGGCGGAAGGGACCATCGGCAGACTATTTTCTGCACTGGCTAGCAACGGCGCGGCGAGTTCCGGTTCACTGTTTGCCGTGGCAGCAGAGTGCTCGTGCTCCGGCGTCCCGTTAGCCGGCTTCTCCAAAAGCGCGCTTTGGCCGATAGTCACCAGAAAGTCCCGCTCCACATAATCTGCGCCGTTCTCCCGGAAGGCACTGTGCCAGGTCTCCCGCCCGGTCGCGTCCAGCACGTTGAGCCGGCCGTCCGTGGAGGGCATTATGAAGAACTGCTGAGTCCCAATTTTCAGTGTCTTGAGGTCCCGGCTGGGATGCGTTGTCAGGGTCAGACCCGGGATGCGGGCGAGATCCTCAAGGCGCAGGTAGTCCGCTTCGACGCGGGTGATGAGCTCAAAGGCTGGAATCGTCGCTGTTGACGCTTCCAATGAGACTTCCGTCAAAACCGACTGGGTGAAGCTGGGGGCTGGGAGGGTGACCATCGGCAGAAAAAGCCCTAAGATGAAGGTTAAGGCCATGGCGGCCTTTTTTATTTTTTGGTGATTTAAATGAACTGGTTTCACGACTTACCTCCTGGTACTGACTATAATCTGCGGTGCGGTGGTGCCGTTATTCTGCGTAAAGGATGTCGACGACCATGTCCTGCCGGATTTCCCAGAGGTTCGCCTGGACCCTGAAGATGTTCCACTCATCTATGTCGAAGATGCGGATCCAGCTGTCCATGACTTGCTTGCGCTCCCTCGGATAAAAATGGGCGGTCGCCTCATCCAGAAAGACGAACAGGTTGGTGTGGCCGCGGCTGGCCATTTCTTTTTTGTAAGCCTCTTCGTCCGCCTGGTCCTTTGGAATGTACAGGTGATTGAGGACGTGGTCCCACTTCACCCCGTCGAAATAGATGATTTCCGAGGGGTCGACCTCCAGGACATAGACCACGGTGTCCTCAGTAGGCCGAAGCATATTTTCCTCGCTGATGGAGCACCAGACCGGGAACTCGACGTCCGACGGCTTGGGGTTTCGCTGGTCAGCGGCGTTGACAAACCATTTGTAGAGCTTGATGATATAGCCCGAAATGGCATCAAACTTTTCCTCGAGGTGGTCGCTCTTGATGCGGATCACACCGTGTTTTTTCAGTTCCTCAAGGCTTTTGATGTCCTGACGGGTCCAGAGTCTGACTTTTTGGGTTTCACTCATTGGCTTCAAGGCGCTCCTTTCCTCTGAAAATGATCCTCGATAATAGTTGGATTAATAGTTAGATTACTCTACCTTCAATTGTAGGAAATTAAACCGCCCTTGGCAAGGAGGAATTGAGATTTATGAGTCAGTTGCAAGTTGGGGGCAATAGGCTTCAGGCCGCGCGGACAACTTCTGACTCGGGGTCAGGTACGGTAACATGATTGTAACATTGCATCACCAACATAACTTAAAAAGCGCCCTAAAGTTCAGGGCGCCTCATTTACACTTCTATCTCACAGCAAGTCATACGTGCGGACGCCATCAGCATCCCACTTTAAAACCGCTTCTTCCCTGTAAGCAGTGAAATGGCGAAGAGCACGAGGAAAACAAAGAACAATATTTTTGCTATTCCTGTAGCCGTGCCAGCAATCCCGCCAAAACCCAAAAACCCGGCAATGATTGCAACAACTAGGAAAATAAGCGCATATCTCAACATTTTCAGTTCCTCCTTAAATCTAAGAGCTCATTTGTTGTCTTTTTTGGAGAATAAAACCGTTAATAACATAATACCCGCAAAAGCAGTCCCGAAACAATTCCAACGGTTTTAGTTGGAATTGTAATGTGATTGTCATAAAATTCCTAGCGCTCCCATCCTCAATCTTTGGGTATAATTAATGTAAACTTGACTAATGGCCCACTCGAAAGGAGGTTCAGCCTTTGCCCCAATTCCAGGTTCTGAACTTAAACCAGCTGCTGCTCCTCGCCGCCTTCGTCCTTCTCGCCAGCGCCTTCTCCAGTAAGATCCTTTACCGCTTCGGGATCCCGACCCTGCTGATCTTCCTCTCCATAGGCATGTTTTTTGGTGCCGATGGTCCCGGGAACATCCAATTCAGCAACGCCACACTCGCCCGCAATATCTCCGTCCTCGGTCTCATTATGATTATGTTCACCGGCGGCTTCGACACCAACTGGAACACCGCCAAACCCGTCGCGGTCAAAGCCCTGCTTCTCTCTACCCTCGGAGTGGTCATCACCGCGGGACTCGTGGGCGTCTTCGTCTATTACATCACCAACCTCTCCCTAATCGAGGGCTTTCTGCTGGGATCGGTCATAGCTTCCACCGACGCAGCCTCCGTCTTCTCCATCCTGCGTTCCAAAAAACTCAACCTAAAAGACCGGCTGGCGCCTATGCTGGAAATCGAGAGCGGCAGCAACGATCCCTTCGCCTACATGCTCACCATCCTGACTCTCAGCGTCATCATGTCCTCCGGTAACGGCTTTCCGGCCGCCATGCTCATAAAACAGATCGTCTACGGTGTCCTCATAGGCGCCGCTTTGGGCAAGCTGGCCGCCCTCTCCCTGCGCAAGATCCAGCTGGATATTGACGGCCTCTACCCTATCCTGACCTTTGGCTTCGTGATCGCCACCTTCGCCGCTTCTGAAACCCTGGGCGGCAACGGCTTCTTATCCGTCTACCTCATGGGCCTGATCGTGGGGAACAGCCCCATTGTCCACAAAATCAGCCTGGTTCGGTTCTTCGATGGCATCTCCTGGCTCATGCAGATCGTCCTGTTCTTCACCCTGGGGCTTCTGGTCAATCCGTCCACGTTTCCGCAGGTGGCGCTGGTCGGCCTCGCGGTCGCGGTCTTTCTGATTCTGGTGGCGCGTCCTATTGCCGTTGCTGTCATCCTGACACCTTTCGGCTACTCCCTGCGGCATCAGGCCTTCGTCTCTTGGGCAGGCCTGAGGGGTGCGGCGTCCATTGTGTTTGCCACGTATCCGCTGTCACTAGGGTTACCATCGGCTAACCTCATCTTTCATACGGTCTTTTTCGTGGCCATGCTGTCCGTCCTCATCCAGGGCAGCTTCATGAGCCAGATGGCCGTGAAGCTGGATCTGATCGCCCCCAACGACTCTGTCCTCAAGACCTTTACCGACTACGCCGGCGAGATCCACAACAAGATCCTGGAGCTGCCCATCACCGCGAACAGCGCCTTCGCCAACAAGCCCATCATGGATCTGGGCATCCCCATGTCTATCCTGATTGTCATGGTGAAGCGCGGCGAAGAAGTCATCACCCCCCGCGGCGCCACTGTGGTGAGGCCCGGGGATGTGTTGATGCTGACTGGGGATTCTGAGGAAGAATTGCTTAGTTGCTGCACGGGGGAACCACAGACGAGTGACATAGTCGTGTAGCCTAAAACTTAATGAAAGACAAAAAACCAAGAAAAGCTTTGCAAATGCTCGTTGATCTCACTTTGACATCAACCAGTTATCTGCAAAGCTTTTTTCTATGTTACAGAAATATTACAATGCTCTGGCACCAGTTTGAGTTTGGTGTCAGTCCCCAGTTTCAGTTGAGTGCCTGTCACCCATCTTGATTTGGTGTCAGACACTCAACTCAATTCCGCCTCTTTCCCCCGCCCCACAAACGCCTTCCTGTACTTCCCCGGCGACATCCCGGACAGCTTCCCAAAGGTCCTTATAAAATGCGCGTTGTTCTGAAAGCCCGACAACTCGCCCGCCGCCTGGACACTATGCCCGCCCCTCAGCAGGGCCCGCGCCTTCATCACCCGGTTGTGAATGATGTATTCTCCCACCGAAAACCCCGTCACCGCTTTGAAGCTATGACACAGGTGGTACTTATTGATAAAAAAGTGATCCGCAATCTCCTCCAGCTTCAAGGACTCCCCCAAATGTCGCTGGATGTATTGAATGATCGGCTCAACCTTTCCAAAGTCGGTATTCCTCGAATGATCAGAAGGTGACTTCGTCAAAAACAGCTTATGCGCTCGAATCAACAGACCCACAAAAGCCATGATCTTCTGAAGATCTTCCCCAAACTCCCCCGTCCGGACCTTCTGACACGCCTCAAAATACGGCAGCAGCGCATCCAGCTCCCCAGAATCCAGCTGAACGCACCTATTTTCTAGAATAAACTGCGACAAAAAATCCGTCTGCGGCGTCGAGATTCGCTCCAAAGCAGACCTGTCAAAATGCAGCACATAGCGGCTGTAAGAATCGCACCCAGCGGCGATTGTCCTGTGCAGCGCCGTGTCCCGAATCAAAATCAGCGTCCCTCTGTTCAAAGGATACAAAGTATTCTCAATAAAAATACTGCCCGCGTCGGACAGCGACAGCAGGATCTCATAGCCCTCATGAAAGTGATGGGAATGCATCTGCCACTCCCGGTCATGATTCAAATTCAATTCAAAATCTATATTCATGCACGTCACCTCATACAATCTTCATACAATAAACTATCATAATGGCATACAAATAGCAAGATACGCAAACTATAAGTCAAAATATCGATAGAAACCGCTTTTCTTTGAGCATATACTAATCCTATCAGAAATAGTTCAAACTTTCTGACAATTCGAATTGTACAGGCCCACCTGCACACATAAAGCGCCAAAGACAAGGAGGCACATCATGGATCTGAATCTGATCAAACCCATGCATGACGATTACACGGATTATCTCAGGGATGAGTCCAGGGCTATCGGCCAGGCGGACAGCATCTCCTTTCCTAAAAACGAATACGAGGTTGCATCCCTTCTCAAAACGCTGTACGCCCAGGGCACACCCATCACCGTTCAGGGCGCCAGGACCGGTCTCGCAGCTGGCGCCGTCCCACGGGGCGGTCATATCCTGAACCTCTCCAAAATGGATCACATCAAAGGCATAAGACAGTCTGCCGATGGTCACTTCCACATCACCGTCGAAGCCGGCACCATCCTCTCCCAGCTCCGCAAAAGGATCGAGCAGAAAAAGTTCGACACCGCGGACTGGACTAACGAGTCCCAACAAGCCTTCGAAGCCTTTAAGGACGAACCGGCCCTCTTCTTCAGCCCGGATCCTACGGAAAGCTCCGCGACTATAGGCGGCATGGTAGCCTGCAACGCATCCGGCGCCAGAAGCTACCTCTATGGCCCAACCCGGGATCACATCAGCGGCCTCAGAGTCGTCCTCCACGACGGTCAAATCGCCGCGCTGAAGCGGGGCGACTACACAGCCAGCGGCAGAACCCTCAGCTTTCCGACCCTTCAGGGCAATCAGATCACAGTCGACCTCCCAACCTATATCATGCCAAAAACCAAAAACGCTTCCGGCTATTACATAGAAGACCATATGGACGCGGTCGACCTCTTCATTGGCTCAGACGGCACCCTGGGCATCGTCACCGAAGTGGAGCTCAGACTGCAGCCCCTGCCTCAGACCGTTTGGGGCATCACCTGCTTCTTCAGCGAAGAAGCCGCCGCCCTGGACTTCGTCATCTCCGCCAGAGACACCATGAACCAGCTGGCGTCCGTGGAATACTTCGACGGTCACGCGCTGGATATTCTAAGATATCAGAAGAAGCACAATCCTGGCTTCTCGAAGCTTCCAATCCTGCCGGATCACGTCAATACTGCAATCTATGTTGAGCTGCACTGCCAGGAGGAGACGGATGCGGTGGAGGGTCTCAAGACCATCGGCCAACTCCTTGAAAAGGCAGGCGCAAACCCCAACGACACCTGGGTCGCCAGGAACGAGTCGGACCGGGACCGCCTCCTGTTTTTCAGGCACGCGGTGCCGGAAAGCGTCAACATGGTGATCGACCAGCGAAAGAAGACCAACCCTATGATCACGAAGCTGGGGACGGACATGTCGGTGCCGGATCAGCATCTGAAGCAGATCATGGCCATGTACCACCGCATGCTGGCGGAGCGAAACCTGGAGTCGGCCATCTGGGGCCACGTGGGCAACAACCACCTCCACGTCAACATCCTGCCGCGGGACGACGAGGACTACAAAAAAGGCAAAGCCCTCTACGACGAGTGGGCGGCTGAAGTGACCCGGCTGGGCGGCGCGGTTTCCGCGGAGCACGGCGTCGGCAAACTAAAGGCAAAATACCTGGAGGTTATGTACGGTCAGGAGGCCATCGAAGAAATGGCCAGGCTGAAGCAATACTTCGATCCGAAAGGCCTGCTGGGTGCCGGCAATATGATTGAACCCGTGAAAGGAGAGGTGTCACAATGAAAATTGCCGTCTGCATCAAGCAAGTGCCCTCCACCAACGAAGTCCACATGGACCCGGTCACCAACACCATCATCCGGGACGGCAAGCAATCCGTCACCAATCCCTTCGACACTTACGCCCTGGAACAAGCGGTACAGATTAAGGATCATCTCGGAGGCGAGGTCATAGCCCTCAGCATGGGCATCCCGGCCACAGAGCGACTCCTCAGGGACGCCACCAGCCGGGGCGCCGACCGCTCTCTGCTCCTTTCGGACCGCAGCTTCGCCGGGGCGGATACCCTGGCCACCTCCTACACACTGTCCCTTGGCATACGCGAGCTCGGCGGTGTGGACCTCATCCTCTGCGGCAAGATGGCTGTGGATGGCGACACTGCCCAAATCGGTCCCGAACTGGCGGAGCAACTTGGCCTACCCCATGTCACGGACGTTTTAGCGATCGACGCCATTGACGAACAGACCGTCCTCTGCCGAAAAGCTACGGATAACGGCTACCAGCGGCTAAAAGTCACACTCCCTGCCCTGCTGACCGTGGTCAAGGACCTCAACATGCCGCGCATGTCCTCACTGCCGGGCATTCTCTACAGCCTGGACTCCCCTTTTGAGTCTAAAACCGCCGCAGATCTCTCAGCAGATCCTGCCCGAATAGGCTTAAACGGTTCCCCGACTCAAGTCGTCAGAACTTATGTCCCACAGCGGATCCGGGAAGCCATTGTCCTAGAAGGCGACGAAAGCCAACTGGCGGAAGATATACTCAACATCTATAGCGAGGTGATTTAAGATGACTGGCTTAAAAATCCATCAGGACAAATGTGTGGGCTGCGGCCTTTGCGTCAAAACCTGCGCCGCTGACGCCCTCGCTATTCAGAATAAAAAGGCCGTCGTGAACGAAGCCTGCTTCCTGTGCGGCATGTGCCTGGACAGTTGCCCCTTCAAAGCGATTTCCATTGAAAAGCAAGCGGCCCCTAAAGAGGACCTCTCTGCCTATCACGGCATCTGGATTTACGCAGAGCAGCAGCAGGGCAAAATCCTCCAAGTGGCCTACGAGCTCCTGGGCAAGGGCCAGGAACTCGCTAAGCAGAAAGGCTGCAAGCTGACCGCCCTGCTCTTTGGAAATGACGTTGCCAATGAAGCCCAATCACTGATCGCTTATGGTGCCGATGAAGTCCTTCTCTGCGAGCACCCTCTCCTGGACACCCAAATTGGTGAAAATTACATAGACCTCTTCGACCAACTGATCCAGGAACGCAAACCCGAAATCCTCCTCTTTGGCGCCACAGGCTTTGGCAGATCCATAGCGCCACGGATCGCAGCCAGACGTCAAACCGGCCTCACCGCCGACTGCACCATCCTTGAAATAGATCCGGTCAAAGGCCTTCTCAACCAAACCCGTCCAGCCTTTGGCGGCAACCTCATGGCCACCATCATCTGCCCGAACCACCGCCCTCAAATGGCCACCGTTCGCCCTGGGATTATGCAGGTTCAACCCTGCGATGTGACGCACACCGGCGAAATCATCAGGGTCGACTATCCTGATCAAGATGCGTCCAAAACCGCCTCCATCGAGCTCCTGGAACAGGTCATCGCCGCTCACGTCAACACCATTGTAGACGCGGACATCATTATCTCCGCCGGCAAAGGCATTGGTTCCCAGAAAAACATGGAACTCGTCAAGCGACTCGCTGAGCTCATGGGCGGTGTCGTAGGCGTCTCCCGTCCTCTTGTGGACATAGGCTGGAGCGAGTACCAGAACCAGGTTGGCCAGACTGGCTCCACCGTGTCACCGAAGCTCCTCATCACCTTTGGCATCTCCGGCGCAATTCAGCACCTGGCCGGTATCGGCGGCGCTAAGACCATCATTGCCGTCAACACCGATCCGGAAGCGCCAATTTTCAGCGTCGCCCACTACAAAGTCGTTGCCGATTGTGTCGAAATCCTCAAACACATGATTGCAAATCTGGAAGCCCTTCCCGAGAACGGACTACTGATCGAAGAATCCAAGGATAAGCTGTCCTGATTCTTGCAAGTCCCCCACTGCTGCCTCAAATGTTATACCAAAAAAATTGCGAGGTGACGTCCATGTTAGTAATTCCTGTTGACTCGACCCAAACGCTGTTCATTGCTGTCCTGCTCTTGTTATTAGGCACCTATATCAAAAGTAAGACAAAATTTTTCACGAAGTATCGCATTCCTGGTCCTGTCGTAGGCGGATTGCTATTTTCCGGACTGGCGCTGGCGCTCAGACAGTCTGGCATAGTCGAGTTCGAATTCAACACCTCCCTCCAGCAGTTTTTCATGAACTTGTTTTTCACCGCCAGCGGCTACGGCGCCAGCATGTATTTGCTGAAAAGAGGCGGCAAGCTCATTGTCATTTTCCTTGGACTAGCTGCGGTGCTGGCTGCACTTCAAAACGTTCTTGCTATCAGCCTTGCGAATATCCTCAATGTTGAACCTATGATCGCGCTGATGACGGGCTCCATTCCAATGACCGGCGGCCATGGCAACGCAGCCGCTTTTGCCCCAATCGCTGAAGAACTTGGCTTCGCCGGCGCAATGACCGTCGCCGTTGCCGCCGCAACTTTTGGACTAGTTTCAGGCTCCATCATGGGCGGCCCGGTCGCAAACAGCCTGATCCTCAAGAAAGGTCTGTTCACTAAAAAAGTCCAACAGGAACTTGGTGTTGAAGTCGAGGAAGATGTCGCTTATGACCTCGCTGTAGGCGGAACTATTACCACTTCAAGTACAATCAGCAAATCCAAGTCAGCTGCAAAGCCTTCTCAAGCCGATGTTCACCCTTTCAACGCCAAAGTCTTATCCAGAAGCTTTTATCTCATTTTCATAGGCCTCGGTCTGGGCTCCGTCTTACATATCATCTTCAAACAACTTATGCCTGGCGTCACACTGCCAATCCATGTCATGGGCATGCTGGGCGGCGTCATCATCCGGATCCTGATGGACTGGAAAAAACTCACCGTTCCCGAAAAAGAAATCGACGCTATCGGCGATGTCTGCTTGGGCGTCTTCGTCTCCATGGCTGTCTACACCATGAAGCTATGGGAACTGACCGGCCTGGCAGTGCCGCTGCTCATCCTCCTCTTCGCCCAAGTCGTCCTCATGTATCTCTTCGCTGTCTACGTCACCTTCCCACTCATGGGCAAAAACTTCGATTCCGCCGTAATTACCGCCGGCCACATTGGCTTTGGCTTAGGTGCCGTCCCGGTCTCCATGGCCAATATGAACACCGTCAGCGAAAAGTTTGCTTACTCCAAGCTGGCCTTCTTCGTAGTCCCAATTATAGGTGGCCTTTTCAGCAACTTTACGAATGCTGCGATAATTACGTTTTTTATGAATGTTGCGAAATAGCTAAAAGACGTGCATCCGCGAAGGCTAACAGATGTGCATAAACAGAGATGACGGAGCTGTTGCAAAACTAGTAAATTTAGTTTTGCAGCAGCTCTTTTTATGTACTATTTGCAATTGCATGCTTTTGAGATATTTGATTTTTAACGCGAGTCACCCATAAGCAATAATTATAGGGTCGACAAAAAAGCCTAGCCACCATGTTTTAAAGTTTCTGGTCTAAGCCGCTTTTTTGTACTCGATAATGCCGGTTTGGTTGTTTTGGATTTTATTATGGAGTTTGTTCAGGTTAATCGCCATAGCAACCATAATCATATCCGCTACAATTTTTTTCATGCCCTTACGTCGAAACCGGTCATAAGCGAGACCATCTTTAACTTTTGAAAAAACACCTTCCGCTTGAATGGAACGGTTAATCCTCTCGTTGATGCCTTCTTCTGATGCAATATTTTCTGCGGATTGACTACGGAACGCTTCAAAGGCAGGAGAGAACTTCAGGCTCTTCTTCTCAGGATCTGGATTCTTTCGGCTTTTAATGCATTGGTCACTGTATTGGCAGCCTTTGCATTCAAAGCATGTGTAGACCCAGTTGATGTCTTCGAAGCCTGAAGCAGATTTCTTGATGCTGTCTTTACATCGGATGAGCTTTTTGCCAGCTTTGCAGACGTAGGCATCTTCATTTTCCATATATTGCATGTTTTCTCTTCGACTGATGTCTTCTCTGACTTTTTTTGTGTCTTTCGTCTCATGATTTGCCGGTTTAATGTATGCTTTCAATCCTTTTCTGGCTAGATAAGCGTAGTTTTCTGCGCTTTCATACCCTGCGTCTGTGACGATGTTTTTTATGCGAGCACTAAACGCCGCCAGCAGTTCTTCGAGAAAAGGCTTCAGTGTATGCAGATCATTCGAATGCTGGCTGCCCATCACGCCTACGACAAATGCGCCACTTGAAGCCATTTGGATATTATAAGCAGGCTTAAGTTGACCATTTCGCATATGATCATCTTTCATGCGCATGAAGGTTGCATCATGGTCTGTCTTTGAGTAACTGTTTCTGGTGCCCATAGCCTCAAGATGCTTTTCGTACGTCTCAAACTTTTCTTTTATCTCTTTATAGTACTCATACTCACGTTGCTGCGCGGTCTTGCGATGACCTACACCACGCACAAACTCAATTTTCAGCTTGCTGCATGTGTTTCTGATATTGTTAAACTCCACGCACACCCTTGATTGGACTTCTTTTAACGTACTATCCTCTGGCATGTCGAGTTCTTTGAGCATGCGTTCTTTTAACTTGCTTTGATATTTTTCGACAGCTTTGCGCCATACAAAGGTGTATCTGTTGGAGACTGCTTCAATCTTAGTCCCATCTATATACAGACTCTTTAGGTCTACATGCCCGTCTTCAATGAGGATTTCCACAAATTGTCTCAATAAATCCGCCATATGATCATTGAGCATATTTTGAAATCGACAGATCGTGGTGTGATCCGGCGCTTTTCTACCTCCAAGAAGGTAGTGTCCTCTCACATCATACTCACAAAAATCTTCAATTTTTCGATTTGATGATTTTCCTTCGCTATTACAGAAAAGAACAATTTTTAGGAAGTTAACAAAATCTAAGGCTGGCTTTCTGCCCTTTTGAGGCACGGTGCTTATTGTTGCGCTTAAATCCATCCTCTCTACTATTTTGCACACCAGTCTGACCTTGCTATCCTCTGGAATTAATGTGCCCACACTAAAATTCATTGGCAGTTGCCAAAATTGGGCTTTAGAGTTATGATGATCTAGGGTTATTTGGTTCGTCATAAATCAATTATACCCTATCGGGACTGGCTCTTGGAGCCGGTCCTGATTCATTTTTTGCAATAAAATAGACAGATGGTCATCAACTCGATTTCCATCTGTCTATTCTTTTTGGGGGAGCTATTTTGCAACAGCCCCGTTATCTTTGTTTATATAGGGCGCAGCCCGTGACCGAAGCGCAGTCCAAAGGACGGAGCGAGGTCTCACGTCTGTTACTGTGAGGTGTAAATTTGGTCACCGTATATAAAGAGAGCTTGCTCTCTGAAGTGCGGCGTTATCTTTATTTATATAGGGCGCAGCCCGTGACCGAAGCGCAGTCCAAAGGACGGAGCGAGGTCTCACGTCTGTTACTGTGAGGTGTAAATTTGGTCACCGTATATAAAGAGAGCTTGCTCTTTGACGCGTGGCGTTATCTTTATTTATATAGGGCGCAGCCCGGAACCGAAGCGCAGTCCTTAATCACGCGAAGCGTGGTTCAGGACGGAGCGAGGTTGCACGTCTGTTAGCGTGAGATGTAAATTTGGAAACCTCCCTTAAGAGCTCTTTAACTCACTGCTGAAAGCGAAAATCTACATTCCAAAACAGTGCAGCCCGTGACCAGAGCAAAGCTCTTGTCACGGCTGGCAGTATGAGTTCTACATTCTGCGGCAAAGTTCTCAACCACGTCTGGCAGCTGAAGGATTACATTTTTTCAAATGATATTTTGTCCTATAACTACATTTATTCCTTGGAACTTTCGCACTTGTCCTACACTTTTTCATTGCAAATAACGCAAGCCAAGTATAACCTAACCCTAAGAGGTGATGCCCATGTACCGAACCGTTCTGGAGCTCTACGCAGGCCAAAAATCAATCCTTAATATACTTTAATCATCTTCGATGAAATCCAAGAAGCGCCAAAAGCACTGGCATCATTAAAATACTTCAATGAAGAAGCTCCTCAGTACCAGATTCTATGTACCGGATCCCTTCTTAGTGTTGCCTTGCATCAGGGCATCTCGTTTTCCGTTGTAAAAGTTGAATTTCTCGACCCATACCCGCTCTCTTTTTCTAAATTTGCCAAAGCAATGTGAAAAATATCGTTGCTCAATGGGAGCACCCAATAAAGGTGATCGTCATTTCAACAAGTGACTGTAATTAGTTTCCTGTATATAGGCAATATGGAATTTTATAATCGAATAGTCAGTTGAGCATCAGTTCTATTAACTTAATACAACGCTAGTGATACCAGAATGATTAAAAACTTCGCTTCAATAATTATTTTGTCATAGGTGCCCAAAATTTGACACCCCCAATGAAAAAAAGTTTATGCATACGAATTATGTTATTATTTAAAACCCCAAAATGAAACAATCCCGAATTCGACATTATTAGACAGTATATTTATCGCTCAAAACGGTATGAATAGTTATAGACCGATTTAATAATCCTTAAAACTAAAAAAAGGGGGCCTCCAGGTTATACAACATCACTTTTTAAAAACAAATGTTCTTTAAATCTGCAACCGTGATTTTTCTTTTTATATTTATACTGATCATGATAGAAATCAAAAGCGGCGTTACACACTCGATTTAGCGAGGTGCCATTTTTTATATTTTCATGTTTTATTAGTCATATTGTTTATCCAAAATACAAAAAAGAAGGTATGAAAAATGACGAAAAAAAATCGACCTATTATTCATCTATTTTTATCCATTTTTCTTCTCTATCTATGCTTAGCTGGCAGCTTTGCCGACACAGTCACTAATAATCCTTTTTCAAATAATGACAAAATGCGAACCGAAAATCTTATGGTTTCAAAAAATCCAATCAATTTTTCATTTAATAACAATCGACTGTCACAGTCTTTGCAGGATTACTCTAACGATCAAAATGAAAAATCACTCGAACAAAATCACAACAAAAATAAATACTTAGTTAAGTTTAATGACTTGGTTGACCAACAGGAAATATTTACATTTTTATCAACTTATGAGTACCGGATGATTGGTTATAGCACTGAAAAACTTTTCTTAATTACAATTAACGATATTGATGAATTCGCATTGTCAAATTCCGGTATTGTTGAATCAATTGAAATAGACCAAACGAGACAAATTCAAATTACACCTTCAGATCCTTATTACAACTATCAATGGGCGCTCCCTGCATTAAATATGACTAAAGCATGGGATGTTTCTACAGGTTCAAACTCAGTTTATGTTGCTGTAATTGATTCTGGTATTTACCGTAATCATCCTGATTTAGTTTACTCAGATATTCGAAACGGTTGGGATTATATATTTGAAGAATACTGCAACTGGGATTCTGTCGGACATGGAACAAACGTCACTGGAATTATCGGCGCAACTACAAATAATTCAATTGGTATCTCAGGAATGAACTGGAACGTAGCAATCGTGCCATTAAGAGTTGTATGGTCTGATGGTTCCATATATATTTCCGATGTTATCAGTGCTATTTACGACGCTGCTGATCTGGGTTGCAATGTTATAAATCTAAGTTTAGGATCAACATCTTTTGTTGCCGCAGAAAACTCAGCCATCCAATATGCGCTTTCAAAAGGATGTATCGTTGTATCAGCAGCAGGAAATGATGGCACCTCATCGAAATTCTATCCCGCATCGTATAGTGGCGTTCTTAGCGTAGCATCAGTCGATAGCAATTTAATACATTCATATTTTTCTCAATACAATGATGCAATTGATGTTTCTGCTCCAGGCCAAGATATCTTTACTACATCCTCTTGGCTTGATGATGGATATGATTATGTCTACGCAGATGGCACATCATTTTCTGCACCCTATGTTTCTGGGTTAGCAGCACTTTCAGTCGCAACTAACCCAAGTATAACTCCAGCGAAGTTTGAAAACTTACTTAAAACAACAAGTATCGATCTTGGACAACCAGGATTTGATATATATTATGGCCACGGATTGATAAATCCAGCGAAACTATTATATACATTAATACAACCTTCGGCACCAACCGGGCTGATGATTCACTCTGTCAGTGACAAAAGTATTGTATTATCTTGGAATCCTATCGAGGAATATGATTTATACAGCTATCAACTTGAATATAAAAACAACACATCCACAACCTGGTCATATTTGTCAATTCCAAAAACCTCAACTAATTATGTAATTAGCAATTTAATTAATGGTGTCAAGTATGACTTTCGGATAAAAGCAAAAAACACACTGGGTTATTGGTCGCCCTATTCCGAAATTGTTCAAGGAAGCCCACTTGACAATGTTGCCCCGCCAATTCCAATTGGGCTCAAGGTCACCTCTGTCAACGACAAGCAGGTCACACTTGGCTGGACGGCCGTTTCTGCTGCAGACCTCGCAGGATACAACCTTGAATACAAAGCAGATTCTTCTGAAACCTGGCTCACTCATGGTCCACTTGGAAAAGTCACGGCCACTACCATCACAGGCCTTGAAAACGGGACTTCATACAGTTTCAGGATCAGTG
>NZ_JAOTSB010000003.1 GCF_030247605.1 Acidaminobacter sp.
AGTCATACCGCGTCTTCTGGAGGAAATAGGCCTCTCCAGACAGATGAGCTGAGGGTCGGTCTAGAGATCATTAGGTGGTGGGAGAATGAAGGAAGCTTTGTTCTATGTCAAGCGCGAGGCATCCAGTGTGCAGTGTCAATTATGTCCGAGGGGCTGTGTTATTGAACCGGGCTGCAGCGGCGATTGTCTGGCCAGAAAAAATGAAGGCGGTACGCTGACCAGTGCGTCTTATGGGCAGATTACCTCTTTTGGAGTGGACCCCATAGAGAAAAAACCGCTGTATCATTTCCATCCGGGTCGTGACATTGTCAGCTTCGGGTCATTTGGATGCAACCTGCACTGCCTCAACTGCCAGAATTATAGAATTTCTCAGTTTGTTGCCCCTTCCGTGTCTCTGTCGCCTGAGCAGTTGCTGGCGCGAGCGCTCGAAGAGCCGAGGAGCATTGGCATTGCGGCGACTTACAATGAGCCCACAGTCAATTTTGAATATGTGCTTGAAGTCTTCAAGCTCAACCGGGCTGCCGGATTTAAAAACGTACTGGTGACCAATGGTTACCTGAATCCCAAGCCATGGGAAGCACTGCTGGATTGGACGGATGCAGTCAACCTGGACGTCAAGGCTAATGATCCCCGTTTTTATGAAACCGTCTGTAGGGCGACGCTGGCGCCGGTGCTCCGCAGTCTGGACGCCCTGCTTGAAAGGCAGGAGGTCCACACAGAGCTGACCTGGCTTCTGATTGAAGGCCAGAATGACGATCCCGTGAAACTTTCAGCTTTCGCAAAACGCGTCGCAGACATCAGACCGGAGACTCCGCTGCACATCAGCAGGTATTATCCCAATTATCTGATGAACCACCCTGAGACGAAAAAAGAAGCCCTGTTTTCGGCGCGTGATACGGCAAACCAGCATTTAAGCTATGTATACATAGGCAATTTGAGTGAGGGAGATCACGGGACCCGGTGCACTAACTGCGGTGAAATCCTCGTTCAGCGCTTTGGCTACGAGATCAGCGTCAGCATAAAAGATCAGCATTGTCCAAAATGTGGCGCACTTCATCCAATACGGATGGATTAGATGGTATACTTGGGGTATATATCTCACAAGAAAGGAGC
This sequence comes from Acidaminobacter sp., assembly GCF_030247605.1. Classification (GTDB taxonomy): domain Bacteria; phylum Bacillota; class Clostridia; order Peptostreptococcales; family Acidaminobacteraceae; genus Acidaminobacter. The sequence continues at coordinate 1,114 of NZ_JAOTSB010000003.1, forward strand.
GTGTTCGAATGGAGATTACTTTCAGACCTATGCGTGAACAGGATGCGGAGGTCATCATCAGTTACAAACATGGCAATGATTATGCGTGCTTCGATTCTGAGAAAAACCAGACGGACATTGATTCGCTCCTCAGCGATCCCAATGTGGACATTTTTGTCGCCATCAGCGAGGAAGATGAGATCCTCGGATTTGCAGAGGTCGCCTTTGACGAAGACGACATCCTTGAAATGAGCGGTGCGCTATTGCCGGAATTTACAGGGATGGGCCTGGGGTGCAACTTTATCACAGAGTGTATCAACTTTCTCGTCGAGCATTATGATTATGCCGGCGGCGCTCTGCGCACTCTGGTTCAACCGGGGGATCGCCACGCGCAGAAAGTATTGGAACGCGTTGGATTCCAATTGACGGAAACCACTGAGGATTGGATCGAAATGCAGATTGATCTTTAAAAGACTTTGAGATATTGGCTTATAATAAAAAAGGACTGGCAAACCGGCGCGAAGTCAGACAAAGGATAAATCCTGACTGCGCACAACTAGGTTGCCAGTCCTGTTTATTCACAGGATATGAAGGGTGGTTGGCTATGAAGATCCAGTATAGGCTATGGTTGGGCGACGAAGGTGAAAAAGTTCTGGGAAGCGGACCGGTTGCGCTGCTTAAAGGGATTGCCTCCACAGGGTCACTCAGTGCGTCCAGCAGACAGATGGGCATGTCGTACTCCAAAGCGTGGCATGTGATTCGCCGGCTGGAACAGCACCTGGGTCTGGAATTGGTTGTCAGGCGCGTCGGAGGGTCAAGGGGCGGAGGCGCAACCTTGACGGCAGATGCTGCTGAGCTGATTGAACGCTACGAAGTTTTTTGTGAAGAAGTTGAGCAGTTTATTGGGAACGCCTACAGCGAACACCTTGGAGACTGGCTGGAAAGCAGGGGGAATAGAAACCCGGATTGAGTTTATGCTGTCCAGAGAAAATGGCGAATTAAAAGCAATATTGTGATATGGACGGGATAGAACAAATAGCCAACGTGCTTTGGCAGGCGCAGTCCGGTATAAGGCAATCCGTAAATGAGCGGCAGCGCCCCCAGCGCAAGGACTTGAATGGAAACCCGTGTCGTTTCCCAGTAATACCAGGACAGCGCTGCAAGTGCAAGGGTCATGAGGACAGGTTTCTGGTAAAACAGGTGAAAGGCGAGAATTAAAAGGAGACCATAGAGCCCGTAGGAATAATCAATGGTCCAGGTGCTCGCGAGGATTGGAATTGCCAAAAGTTTGATGAACGGCTGACGGTGCGAGAGGCACAGGATGATGCCAAGACCTGCGGCGAGTGTGAAAAAAATATTCAAACCGCTTGGTACAAAGTAACTGTAGGGAATTTGGGAGATCAAACCGTAGAGCAGCATCCTCAGGAGATAGCGAGGCTGACTGCGGGTAAGGCGTGCGCCACGGGCCACCAAAAAGGCAAAAATGGGAAAGGACAAACGTCCGATCATGCGCCAGACAATTTGATCCGGGAATAGCAGATAACCAATATGGTCAATGAGCATGGTGAGAATGGCAACCAGTTTAAGGGTATCATCATAAACTGGTTTTTTTATGGCATCTTCCAATGTGAGCACCTCGCAAATTTGACTTGGACAAACAGGCAATAAAGTTTTATTTCGAAATGAGGTTGACTTATGCAGATCACAAAGCTCTCTTTCAAAAAGATGACGCCCATGGTGGAGGTATGGCTGGATAATAGTTTAGGTTTTACCTGCCATCTGGACCTGGTCCTGAAATACCAACTTGAGACTGGCATGACACTCACAGAAGACGTTCTTGAATCACTCAGGCAGGATCAGCTGTCCCTGGAAGCCTGGCATAAGGCACTGCGTTACTGCCTTTCCAGGACGAGGACTGTCACAGAGGTGAAGCGCTATCTGTCCTCAAAAGAGGTGGACACCGACTTGGCGAACAGCATTCTGGCAAGGTTGGTGCAGGATTACGAACTGGACGATTTAAAGGCGGTCATAGAGTATGATGAGCAGAACCGCGGGCGTATGGGGCGCAGACGGATACGAAGTGATCTGCAGCGTCGAGGTGTTTCCGGTTCGGTCATCGATGCCGCATTAGGCGGCCGTGATGCTGAGGATCGTGAGGCGGAGGAGCTTGAAGCTGCTCTGGCGCTGGCTCGAAAAAAGATCGCCAGCGATCGTGGGGATGACCCTGGAAAAGTTGCCATGCGCGTCATTGGGCTGCTTCAGAGAAAAGGGTACAGTCAGGGTCTCATCCGAAAAGTTGCGGACACCCTTGAACTCAAACTCTACTGAACAAGAACAGCGTTCTCAATATTTCTTTACAAAATTCAGTTGAATACGCGGGAAATTTTCAGGCTTATAATCCATTGTTTATCGTTAACCTATTTAGGGAACGTACTACTAGTCGACATAAGCAGAGTTGCAAAAGCCGCAGCTCTGCTTAATTTTGTATAACAGGCTGATTCTCCGGAAACGTCAAAAATCCTTTTTCTATACATAATCTGTAAGACAAGGTTCGAACCTTGTCCTTAAACTGAATGTCAATGGCATCGCCATTCTGTGAGAGAACCTCACCCCAGCCGAATCTGAGATGGTGAGCAGCACCGCTGGGACACCCGGCCGGCGTTGAACCGGCATCCCGGGCAGAGCCTGAGGCATTTGGACGCAGGCGTTCAAGGCTTTCCATGATTTCCGTGATGAACAATGACAAGCGGAGGTGACGGCCGCCGCCAAATCTCGAATGCATAATCCGGACGCTCTCGCGTGCACGGCTGACGCCGACATAGAACAGGCGCCGCTCCTCCTCGAGAAGCAGTCGTTCGGGCTCTGTGCGAAACTCCTCTTTGACTGGAAAAATGCCTTTCAGGATGTCTACCAGGACAACGTGATCAAACTCACGCCCTTTGGAGGCGTGTAGGGTGGACAGCGCTACCAGGGCGTCATCACCCCTTGGACGATACTGGTCCAGCGCGGTGAGTCTCTCAAAAAATGGCTCCGGCCGTTCAAAGCGACTCGCAATGGCGATCAGTGAAAACCACATGGAACGAATGCGGTCCGCGGATTGTCCCAGTGAGTTCTGAGCGAATTCCAGATAGCCGGAGTAGCCCAGCTCGCCGTCAATGGTTTCGAGAAAGTCGGCAGCGCCCATATGCTTTAAGCCGCGGACAGTTTGCTGGACCCGCCGTATTCGCTCGCTGGAGTGCCCTTTTCTGCCGATGGTTTCGAGGCTGACCTCAAACACATCACGGCCCCGGTGGTTGAGGCGGATCGTCTCGACGGCTTCTTTATTAATCCGCAGTTCCGTCTTGTAGACAATGCGCAAAAAGGCGTCCAAATCAGCAGGGTTCGCAGACAGCTTGATAAAAGCCTCCATATCTCGAACCAGCCAATGGTCTGATAAGCTGCGTCTTCCGGCCTCGATTTTAAAGGGAATGCCTGCCTCGAGCAGCGCATCCATAACAGAGAGTCCTGACAGATGGTTCCTGTACAAAATTCCCGTGGTATGGCCAGGGACAGCTTGATTTTGCAGCTGATCCAATATGGATTTATTTCGGTCGCTGTAGGTTTCAAACTCCATTAGGGTGACCTTGCCGCCGCTGCCCCTGTCGGTAGTCAGCGTTTTGTCATATCGCGTTTGATTGTGGCAGATTATTCTGGAACATACATTGATAATTTCCTGCCTTGACCTGTAATTTTTACTGAGATGATACAGGCGGCCGCCAGGGAACTGCGATTCGAAGCTCATCAGCAGCTCGGGACTGGCGCCTCTGAAGCCGTAAATTGCCTGATCATCATCCGCGACAATAAAAAGATTGTTGGCGGGATAGACCAGCCTTTTTAAAATCTCGTGCTGAACCTTTGAAGTATCCTGGGCTTCGTCAATTTGGACAAAGGGATAGCGTTTCTTGAGGCGGTTCAGAATGCTGCTGTCTTCCTGAAGCAGCTTCAGGGCAGCCAGCAAAAGGTCGTCGAAGTCCATGACGTGGTGTTTGGCTTTCAAAGCCTCGTAGGCATCTGAAATCCTGTCGATCTCCGGAAAATCCAGTCCGCTTGCAGCCAGTTTGCCGCTGGCGTACATCATGTTTCTCGCATACCCGATTTGATTGGACAGCGCTTCATACTGATCGTCATTCAGACGCGAGCCGGTAACCTGACTGGCCGCGGCGGACAGAAGCTCTCTTTGGTGAGTCAGCAAGGTTTTTGGGCGGATGCCGCGCTCTTTCCATACCTGGCCCAGCACTTTGAAGGCAAAGCTATGAATGGTTGAAAATTCAAACTGATGCCTGAAATTTGGACGGAAACGGGCTGCATAGCGTTCTGCCATATCAGAGGCAGCAGCCTTGCTGAAGGTCAGGTTGAGCAGGTTTCTTGGATCGAGGCCGTGATGCTCAGATAAATAAACAGCCCGGGCAAGCATCAGTGTTGTTTTGCCGCTCCCGGGTATTGCAAGGGTTAAAGCAGGGCCTTCAAAATGGCAAATGGCATCCTGCTGATCTTTACCAAAGAATAGATTGAGTTCCTGTTCAAGTACTTTAAAAAATGACATGCTTCACCTCCGGTAAGATCTTATAATTGTATCATATTTGGGCAAAAAAAATAAAATTGAGAAATTAATTGGAGACAGGGTAAAGATGTAGTGATTCTCTTAAAATCCTTTATTTAAAACCTAAAAAGCGGTTGCGGCATGTGGGTAAAAAATGGTTTACTTATAGTAGGGAATGAGGTAAGATATTCTGTGACTATGACGTCGTGATGCAGGATATTCAAGACATGACACGCTAAAGATGACGTACGATCCCGCCAATGGAGAAGTCCATTGGCTTTTCAATCATGGCTCGTAGAACAAGCCAAATCATCACATTTTTAGGAGGATTCAAATGGCATTTGAAATGATCAAAAAAGAGGGAAATAACGTCACGGTACAAATGACAGTTTCCGCGGAAGCATTCGAAAAAGCAATTCAAAATGTTTACAGCAGCACTAAAGGGCGTTATGCAATCCCAGGTTTCAGAAAAGGGAAAGTGCCAAGAAGCATCATCGAAAAGCAGTTTGGCGAAGGTGTTTTCTTTGAAGACGCAATTAACGACCTGCTTCCAGGCGCATATAGTGAAGCGGTTGACGGCTTGGCGCTGGATCCGGTTGCACAGCCTGACATTGATGTCAAAGAAGTAAGCAAAGAAAATGGCCTGGTCATCGAGGCCGTCGTCATCGTCAAACCTGAAGTCGCAATTGACAATTACAAGGGTGTCGACGTTAAGAAGATCGAGACAGTAGTTTCAGAAGAAGAGGTTGACCAAGAGATCGAAAAGATCAGAGAGATGAACGCACGTCTTGTTTCTATTGAAGATCGTCCTGTTCAGGATGGAGATACTCTGACTATTGATTATGCCGGCACTATTGACGGTATTGCCTTTGATGGCGGCACTGCCCAGGGCCAGCAGCTCGTTGTTGGATCCGGTCAATTTATTCCGGGCTTCGAGGAGCAGCTCATTGGCGCTAACCTTGGCGACCACGTAGAAGTTAAAGTTACCTTCCCGGAAACGTATCACTCAGAAGACCTCGCAGGAAAAGAAGCTGTTTTCGCAGTAGACGTTCATGGCATTCGTGTGAAAGAGCTTCCTGCGCTGGATGATGAACTCGCGAAAGACGTTTCAGAATTTGACACCCTTGAGGAATTGAGGGCAGACTATAGAGCCAAACTCACTGAGACGGCTGAGAAGCAAAATGAAATGGCGCTTCGTGACAGTGTCATCGATGCTGTCGTCGCGAAACTTGAAGCGGATATTCCAGACGCTATGGTCGAAAATGAAATCGATTATATGATCCGGGATTTCGACAGCCAGCTTCGCTATCAAGGTCTGGATCTCGACGGATACATGAAGTTTACAGGCAGCAAGCTTGAAGACCTCAAAGAGCAGATGCGCACAGATGCCCTTGCAAGAGTCAGAACGACCCTTGCAATTGAAGAAATTTCCAAGCGCGAAGCGATCTCAGTGACGGATGTGGATCTTGAGAATGAATTTGTCCGCATCGCTGAGCGTCAGGGTACAGATGTGGAAAACGTCAAGAAAGTATTTGCATCTGACAATTACGAGTATCTTAAGAACAATCTCGTGACTAAGAAAACGGTGGATTTCCTCGTCGAACAAGCTAACTTTGCAGAATAACGGAGGTGCGCTTATGAGCCTGGTGCCTATCGTCGTCGAACAAACCAATCGCGGTGAACGGTCCTATGACATTTATTCAAGACTCCTTAAAGATCGCATCGTCTTCATCAGCGAGGAGATTACGGATCTGACAGCCAACCTTGTCGTCGCTCAGCTGCTGTTTTTGGAAGCGGATGACCCGGACAAGGACATCCACTTGTACATCAACAGTCCTGGTGGCAGCATTACAGCCGGTATGGCCATTTTCGACACCATGAACTACATCAAGCCGGATGTGTCAACGATCTGTATCGGTATGGCTGCCAGCATGGGCGCATTTTTACTGGCATCTGGCGCCAAGAGCAAGCGTTTTGCTCTGCCAAACGCAGAAATCATGATTCACCAGCCGCTCGGCGGCTTTCGCGGCCAGGCTTCGGACATTAAGATCCACGCTGAGCGCATACTGAAAATCAGGGAGCAGATCAACAAGATCTTGTCTGAGAGGACAGGGCAGCCTTTGGAGGTTATTGAACGCGACACGGACAGGGATAATTTCATGTCTTCGGAAGAAGCGGTGAACTATGGCCTGATTGATCGCATTCTGGTCTCCAGGGTGTAAAGAAAGAGGTTTGACATGACGAAATATGAAAATAAAACTCAGCTGCAGTGTTCGTTTTGCGGTAAGACGCAGGACCAGGTCAAAAGACTGATCGCGGGACCAAATGTATACATTTGTGACGAATGCATTACGCTCTGCAATGAAATCATTTCGGATGAAATGGATGACGTCGAGGACCTTGAACTCGAGGATCTTCCAAAACCGGAAGCCATTGCGAAGACGCTGAATGAGTACGTTATTGGCCAGGAACGCGCTAAGCGGGTACTGTCTGTCGCTGTGTACAACCATTATAAGCGTGTCAGACGCGGGGTGACCGGCAAGGCGGATGTAGAGCTTCAGAAGAGTAATATTCTGATGCTCGGGCCAACCGGGTCGGGTAAGACGTTGCTGGCTCAGACCCTGGCAAAAATTATCAATGTGCCGTTCGCCATGGCAGACGCAACAGCCTTGACAGAGGCCGGTTATGTAGGTGAAGATGTTGAAAATATCCTTTTAAAGCTGATTCAAGCTGCAGATTTTGACATTGAACGCGCTCAAAAGGGCATCATCTACATTGATGAGATTGATAAAATCTCCAGACGCTCTGACAATCCGTCCATCACAAGGGATGTCTCTGGTGAAGGCGTTCAGCAGGCGCTGCTGAAAATTATCGAAGGAACGGTTGCCAATGTTCCGCCGCAAGGTGGGCGCAAGCATCCGCACCAGGAATTCATCCAAATCGACACGACCAATATCCTCTTCATTTGCGGTGGTGCTTTTGACGGCCTCGAAAAGATCATCGAGCGCCGTACGGGTACAAAGACCTTGGGCTTTGGGGCTCAGATCATAAGTAAAGAAGATAAGGAAATTGGCGCGCTCTTGGAAAAGCTCGAAACAGAGGACTTGCTGAAATTCGGCCTGATTCCGGAATTTATTGGCCGTGTTCCTGTAGTAGTCTCTCTGCATGAGCTGGATGAGGCAACGCTTCTCAGAATATTGAAAGAGCCAAAAAATGCTTTGGTCAAGCAATACCAAAAACTGTTTGAACTCGACAACGTTGAAATAAGCTTTGATGAAGAAGCGCTGAAGGCAGTGGCACACATGGCAATTGAAAGAAAAACCGGTGCCCGCGGGCTCAGAAGCATTCTTGAAAACGCCATGCTGGATATCATGTATGAAATTCCAAGCCGGGATGATATTGTCTCAGTTCGGATTACGCGAGAATCCATTGTCGACAAGAAGATGCCGGTTATGCTGCTGAAGGATGGGACTTCAGAAAAGAAACCCTCCCAAGACAGACAAAGCGTCTCCTGATTAAATTTATACATTTAAGCGAGTCAGAGGATCCTATTGGCTCGCTTTTATTTTTCTGAAACTCAAAAGTTGCGTTTCACAAACGGTATAAAAAACTTTTTTCGATTTGTTAGCACTCTTGCTTGATGAGTGATAATTCCTTTGGTATAATTTGAATAACCCTTAAAATGGGTGGAAAGGAGAGAACACCATGGAAACAAACGACAAGATTATGTCAATGCCGTTGATTCCACTGCGCGGATTATCGGTATTTCCCTATATGGTGCTTCATTTCGATGTTGGTCGAGAGAAGTCAATCAAGGCGCTTGAAGAAGCCATGATTTATGATCAGAAGATTTTCCTGACAACGCAGCGTGACATTGATGTCGACCTGCCTTCAACGGAAGATTTCTATGAGATTGGCACCATATGCAAAATCAAACAAATGCTGAAGCTCCCGGGAGACGCTATTCGCGTCTTGGTGGAAGGCGTCAGCCGGGGCAAGGTTGAAGGCATTATTTTTGAGGAGCCTTACTTCAAAGCGCGGATCCTTAAAATTGAAGAGGATATCAGCCGTGACAGAGAAACAGAAGCTTTGATGCGCTCATGCCTGACGGCTTTTGAAAAATACATTGCTGTCAGCAACCGCGTCTCACCTGAAGTGATGCTTTCCATGACCACTATAGAAGAGCCTGGCCGGTTTGCTGATGTCCTGGCCTCCAATATGGTTCTCAAGACGGAGCAAAAGCAGGAAATTCTGGAAGCGGTTGAGCCAAAGAAGAGATTGACAGCGATTTATGCCATTCTTCTCAGCGAAATTGAAATTATGGAAGTTGAGAAACAGATCAACGAGAAAGTCAGAAAGCAAATCAACAAAATGCAAAAGGAATATTATCTTCGTGAGCAAATGAAAGCAATCAGGGAAGAGCTTGGCGAAGACTTTGATCCGGATGATGAAATTGAGGAGCTTTACAAGAAACTGGACAAGCTAAAACTGGACAAAAAAATTGCGGACAAAGTCTCCAAAGAAATCGAGAGGCTTTCAAGAATGTCGCCGGCATCTGCAGAAAGCACCGTAGTCCGTAGCTATGTGAATTGGATCCTGGATTTGCCATGGAATAAAAAGACCAAAGATACTCTGGACATATCAAAAGCACGTACGATTCTGGATGAAGACCATTATGGCCTGAAGAGTGTTAAAGAACGTGTCCTGGAGTATTTGGCCATCCGTGAACTTACCAAAAGTCTCAAGGGGCCAATTATTTGTCTTGTCGGCCCTCCGGGCGTCGGTAAAACCTCTATTGCCAAATCTATTGCGAGGTCTCTGAACAGGAAGTTTGTCCGCATGTCACTGGGCGGCGTTCGCGACGAAGCGGAGATCAGGGGACACAGAAGGACTTATATAGGCGCCATTCCGGGCAGAATTATCAACGGCATCAAAGAGGCGGGCACAAAGAACCCAGTTTTCCTTTTTGACGAGATTGACAAACTAACTTCGGACTTCAGAGGCGACCCGGCTTCAGCGCTTCTTGAGGTACTGGATCCTGAGCAGAACAAAGACTTTACGGATCACTATCTCGAAGTGCCCTTTGACTTGTCCAGCGTTATGTTCATAACCACTGCGAACTCGCTGGGGACTATACCTAGACCGCTTCTGGACAGGATGGAAATTATCGAGGTATCCGGCTACACCGAATTCGAGAAATTGAATATCGCGAAAAGATATTTGGTGCCAAAGCAGCTTAAAGCCCACGGACTGACTGAGGACAACCTCAGTTTGAGCGATGATACGCTGAGTGCCATCATCAGTTATTACACCCGCGAATCCGGAGTGCGCGAACTCGAGCGTCAGATCGCGACGGTCTGCCGCAAAGTTGCAACGAGAATTGTCGAAGACAAAGTCATTACAGTCAAAGTGAACCGCAGCAATCTGGACAAATCTCTGGGAGTCAAGAAATACCACTATGATGAGATTCAAAAAGAGAATCAAGTGGGCATTGCGACAGGTCTTGCCTGGACACCTGTGGGAGGGGACACGCTCTCCATTGAGGTTTCGATCATGAAAGGCAAGGGCAACCTCGTCCTCACCGGACAAATGGGTGATGTCATGAAGGAATCCGCAAGAGCAGGTTTGAGTTATCTCAGGTCGATCTCTGAGAAATACGAAATTGCGGATGACTTCCATGAAAAAATGGACATTCATATTCATATACCTGAAGGCGCCATTCCTAAAGACGGACCTTCTGCGGGCATTACTATGGCAACCGCCGTGCTGTCAGCTATAACAGGAATTCCTGTTCGACATGACCTTGCCATGACCGGAGAAATTACGCTGCGCGGCCGGGTACTGCCAATTGGCGGCCTGAAGGAGAAATCCCTTGCGGCGAGTCGCGCAGGGGTAAAAACAGTCCTGTTCCCTAAAGAGAATGTCAAGGATATTGAAGAGATACCGTCCACGATTCGAAGCAAAATGAAATTTATCCCTGTTGAATCCATGGATGAAGTTCTCGAGCACGCACTCGTAAAGGAGGCTGCAAAGTGAAAATCCAGAATTCTCGTTTCATCATAAGCGCTGTTAAGCGGGATCAGTATCCTGAGGATGAACTTCCTGAAATTGCAATGGCGGGAAGATCCAACGTAGGCAAATCCTCTCTCATCAACATGATGATTAACCGCAAGGGACTGGCGAAGACTTCTTCCACACCTGGAAAGACTCAAACCATAAATTTCTATGATCTGGATGGAAAGATGAGGCTGGTCGACTTGCCAGGCTATGGATATGCCAGAGTTTCCAAGGATAAGAAGAGCGGCTGGGGTAAAATCATTGAATCTTATCTGGTCAACCGGCCAAATCTAATGGAAGTATTTCTCCTGGTGGATTTACGCCATGATCCCTCTGAAGACGACCGCTTGATGTACGAGTGGATTCGAACTTTTGGCTATAAGGGCGTTGTCATAGCTACAAAAGCTGATAAGATTAAAAATAGTCAGCTTCAAGTCAGGAAAAAAGCACTCAGAGATAAACTGGGCATGAGTGAGGATGATGTCGTGATCGTGACCTCAGCAGACTCACGAAAAGGCAAATATGACCTATGGGATTTCATAAATGGGTTACTGGAGCAAAAAGGCTTCGAGGTTCGATTCGAACGTCAGCAGCCGGAGCCGTCAGACAAATAGCAATTAATGAAAAGCCGCTTCGGGGACAGATTCCTGAAGCGGCTTTGTCAATGTAAATAGGCAGAGCACGTTAGTTGTGTTAAAATGAAAAAAAGTCAGTTGACGGGAGGTGGGTGCATGCTCTTCAGCCGCAGCCGTGTAGTAATGTTTCTGATCTGCATCTTTATTTTCATGGCAGCGATTTTTGTATACACGGATCAGCTGATAGAAGACCAGATTGACCGCCTTGAAGAAGATTTGCTGCGCCTTCAGGCCTCCATGGTAGCCTGGGTGGCGGGAGAGTTCCAGAGCAGTGCGTCTGTCTTTGACGCAGAAATTCAGTCGGCAAGGGATCGTTTCATTGAACAGCAGTTTCAGGTGCTCGTATCACTGATTTCGAATGCGTCAACCAATGCCCAGGCAGATGAAACGCTCATTGCTGAATTTTCTGATGGATCATTTGGGAGTCTCAGAGAAGATGGATCACTCTTTTACAAGGGGCCTCTTCCCGAAGCTGTCATTTCTTATGCTTACAGTCTCCATAAAGGCAGCTGGCAGCTCAAGAAAATTGAAAGGCTGGAAGTCTCTGATCCAGATCCTTTATTCAACAGCGGCGAGAATTATGTGGTGTATTTTTACAGGAGCGAAAAGACCGGCAGTGTGTTATTTACCGGTGCGCGCATTTTGAGCAGCGCTGATCAGATACGACTCAGCACAAGTCCTTTGGAGGCTTATCTCAAGAACTTGCATGAGACTCGCGGCTATGAAAGCATTCTGTTGAATAACAGCGGCAGAATTGTCAATGCTTATGATCCTGCAAAGATCGGAATGACGCTGTCACAGACGGATGCCAAGAGCGGCATCAGCTTATTTCAGAAAATAATTGACAATCCGGATCAGAAATTTGAAGTGGCTCTGGATCAGGTCTACGAAGCGTATACGCTTCCGTTGGATGAGGGACATATACTCCTGATGAAGCCGGCTGCTGCGGAGGAAAGTGTGAACCGCTTCAGCAGAGTGCTCGGCTATGTGTTGATTCTGTTCAATCTGGCTATTGTTACAGCGGTTATGATGTTTCTGAGAAAAAACCACGCGTTTGTGATCGAAAAGATCAGCCTGACAGAGATGCAAGTTAAGAGGCGCAGACATGCGGCCGGATTTATTGTGGTGGTTATTGTCCTTGGATTCGCCATGATGATTCTTTTGATCAATGGATTATTAAACATTCAGATGACACAGCTGGACTTTGACAAAGAGCTGCAGCGCTTTTCGGATGCTATGGCAGGACAGTACACAGAAGCTTACGAATCTCTTGAAGAACAAAACGATCTGTTCAATCTCGAAATGAGGAGCAATAAGACAGAGCAGGTTAAAGCGCTGTATACGTCTCTGCGTGATATTTCATCAGAAGCTATCCGAAAGTACCCTTCTACCGCCAGCAGCAGCGATTATGTCATAAATTGGATGCGGGTATCGCAGACGACTCGGGAATTGGTCGCCAGCCAGTATGGCATAGATCTTGGCCTGGTGGAGGATTATATCGTCACAGGTCCTAAGGAAGCGGGTTCAGGGGTGACCTTGATTGGTTATGACTCCGAAAAACTGAATGTTTGGGTCGTTCAATCCCTGGTCAGTGGATCTTCAGAGGAACAGCCTTTTTCATGGGCTCCGCTTGCCGCTTCCGGGGCGCACATCAATGGTTTCTTTGCGCATTACACCCTAAAAGGATTGGAAAGCATCCCGGTTCTGGAGGCTGTGCTGCCGGATTCGGGTAATACGAGAAGTCATGCCGAGGCTTTAGGTATGGCGCTTTATCATGATGCGCTGGATGAGACCATCGGCATAAGAAAGCCAAATGGCCAGTCCTGGATTGTCTATGTCCCGACCTCAGATCCGCTTAGTGGGGACTTGAGGCAGGCGGCTTATGATTTTACCAGAGCCATGAGTCTGGCGACGCTGCTCTTGGTATTGGTAGTTGTGGGCGGCTGGTGGCACTATGGCAGGAAGGAGCCTGTTTCATGAAAATGGCGGTTCTTTGTTACGTGGAGCACGACGACTCAGTGCTGATGCTTCATAGAAACAAGAGGAAAAACGATTACCATTTGGGGAAGTGGAATGGCTTGGGCGGCAAATTCCTGCCGGGCGAATCCCCTGAGCAATGCCTGTTGAGAGAAGTTCGCGAAGAATCCGGTCTTGAGCCGGTGACTTATTCGCTGCGCGGGATCATTACTTTTCCCTTGTTTGATGGGGTCGAGGACTGGTATACTTTTGTCTATACTGCCAGTACTGCAAAGAAAGAGGTCATTGACCCTGAAGAAGGGACACTGGCCTGGATTCCAAGAAGTGAGGTGCCGGACTTGAACCTTTGGGAAGGAGACAGGATTTTTCTGGACTGGGTCTTCAACCGGACAGAATTTTTTTCCGCTGTCTTCCGGTATCAGGCGGGCGAATTCAAGGATTATGAAGTCGTTTTTTACCCCGCCTCTGCGTCAAGCGCTGTAAACGCTTAAACGGACTAAAAGAAATATAATTTTGAAAGGGTGTATTCTTTTGAATCAAAATCCAGTGGTCACTATTGAACTTGAAAACGGTAAACTCATCAAAGCTGAATTATTCCCGGAAATTGCGCCTAACACAGTGAACAATTTCATTGACCTTGCCCGCAAAGGTTACTATGACGGGCTGATCTTTCACCGCGTCATCAGGGGCTTTATGATTCAGGGCGGCTGTCCTGAAGGCTCAGGTATGGGCGGCCCGGGGTATAAAATCAAAGGCGAGTTTAATCTGAATGGGTTCAGAAATTCACTTGTTCACGAGCCGGGCGTATTGTCCATGGCACGTTCGCAGTCGCCGGATTCTGCAGGTTCACAGTTCTTTATTATGCACGAGCATTCTCCGCATCTGGATGGCCAGTATGCGGCCTTCGGAAAAGTCGTCGAGGGCATGGACGTTGTCAACGACATTGCAACGACGAAAACTGACTTTAGAGATCGTCCGGTAGAGCCTCAGAAAATCAAGAAAATGAGCGTGGAAACTTTTGGCGTCGAGTATCCGGAGCCTGTTAAAATGATGTAATCCATCGAGGCGAGTTCGCAGGTCGAAGCCGCCCTGGTGATGGCAGGCAGCAGATTGAAATGAGTTGAATACAGCAGCAGGGGTTGCATAGCAAAACAGGTGTCCCGGGGATCCGGGACACCTGTTTTGCTTTAAAAAAGGGAAAATGGCGGTTGGGCCATTTTCCCGACTGAGGTAACTGTAATAGTATTAGTAATGATTTGGCACTAGAGCTTTCCGTCTGAACCAAGGACGTTGACCAGCTTGTGATGGACCATATTGCGGATGGCATCACGGCCGACGCCGAGATATTTTCGTGGGTCGAACTCAGCAGGATTGTCATGGAGGGATTTTCTGATGGCTGCAGTCATGGCAAGGCGAAGGTCTGTGTCAATGTTGATTTTGCAGACACCGAGAGCAGCCGCTCTGCGGAGCATATCCTCAGGGACACCCTGGGCACCTGGAATGTTGCCGCCGTAGGCATTGCACATTTCGACGAATTCAGGAATGACTGTAGAAGCGCCGTGAAGGACCAGCGGATACTCCGGAAGGAGCTTGGTGATGGTTTCCAGACGTTCGAAATCCAGTTTTGGCTCACCTTGGAACTTATAAGCGCCGTGGCTTGTGCCAATGGCAATAGCAAGGGAGTCACAACCTGACCGCTTCACAAAATCAACCGCCTGAGTTGGGTCTGTATAAGTGGCGTCCTCAGCTTTGACGTTGACTTCGTCCTCAACGCCTGCCAACTTTCCAAGCTCTGCTTCAACGACGACGCCCCGGGCGTGTGCGTATTCCACGACCTGCTGCACCAACGCTATGTTTTCCTCATAAGGCAGATGAGAACCATCAATCATGACAGAGGTAAAGCCGTCATCAATACATTGCTTGCAGATTTCAAAGCTGTCGCCGTGATCCAGATGAAGCGCAATATCCAGGTCCGAGTCGATAATGGCAGCTTCGACCAGTTTCTTCAGATAGGCAGGTTTTGCATATTTTCTTGCGCCTGCGGAGACTTGAAGAATGAGTGGGGATTTGACTTCCTTGGCTGCGTCGACAATGCCCTGCACGATCTCCATGTTGTTGACGTTGAACGCGCCGATAGCATAGCCGCCTTCATAAGCTTTTCTGAACATTTCCTTGGTTGTCACAAGAGCCATAGAAATTCCTCCTCTATAGTTGTCGTTTTGAGATACCTTTGCCAGATTATACTAATCATAGAAGATCACTTTTCTTTTGTCAAGGCGGCCGCAGTCGGGATATAATGAGTTAACGGGCCTGATCGGGTGAGATCAGCTGGGCTCGACATAGGAGTGTGAAGTGTTTGAAGTTTCCGGAAAGCTTTTTGGAAGAAATCAGGGCTTTGATTGGAAGTGAAACCGAAGCTTTTTTAAAAAGTTATGAGCAACCCAGGCAATTTGGCCTGCGTGTGAACCGTCTGAAAATCTCTGTGGAGGATTTTCTGAAAATCTCTCCTTTTAAGCTCACACCTATTCCCTGGACCGTGGACGGTTTTTATTACAATGAAACTGAGCGTCCTGCGAAGCATCCTTTCTATCATGCCGGGCTGTATTATCTTCAGGAACCATCGGCTATGGCGCCGGTAAATGTACTCGATCCTCAGCCCGGACAGACGGTTCTCGATCTGTGTGCGTGCCCCGGAGGGAAGACGCTTCAAATCGCCGCCGCCCTTGGGGGCCACGGCACCATAGTGGCAAACGATATCAGCACCAGCCGCATTAAAGCCCTGGTCCGCAATCTGGAAATGGCTGGCGTGACCAATGCCCTGATAATAAATGAAAGCGAGGAGAAGCTGGGTGCACGGTTTCATTCCGTTTTCGACAGCATCCTGATCGATGCGCCTTGTTCGGGAGAGGGTATGTTCAGAAAGGATTCAAAAGCACTTGAGGCGTGGTCCAACCAGGTCCCGGGCCACTTCAGGTCGATTCAGGACAGTCTGCTGGACCAGGCGGCAAAGATGCTGAAGCCCGGTGGGCGACTGGCGTACTCGACCTGCACCTTTAACCGCCAGGAGAATGAATGGGCCCTCGACGCCTTCATGGCGCTGCACTCTGAATTCTCCAAACTGCAGCCTGATCCTAAGCTTGGACTGGACACCCGCACGGGCTATGGCCGCCTCTGGCCGCATCTGCATGAAGGTGAAGGCCATTTTGCAGGGCTTTTGGAAAGCTCTGCCAATGGTTGTGGTCACAGCAGCCTGCCTGACCGTAACAGGTCCCAGAGCGAACCGACAGAGGCTTACCGGCAATTCGAAGCAGAGAATCTCACTATAAAACTCACCGGGCCTTTTCTTCGAATTGAAGACAAGCTTTATAAACTCCCGGAAGGGCTGCCTTCGACACAAGGCATGCGCGTCATTCGCAGCGGCTGGTACCTGGGTGAAGAGAAAAACGGCAGATTTGTCCCGTCCGGCGCCTTTGCCATGGGTCTTAAATCGGGAAATGCAAAACGCGAGATCCACTTTGAGGCGGATCAGTTCAACGTCGTGCGCTATTTGAAGGGCGAAACATTGAACGTCGCCGGCGAAGACGGACTCAATTTGATTTGTCTTGGCGGTTATCCCCTTGGGTGGGGAAAATTGAACAAAGGCAGCCTGAAGAACCAGTACCCGGCTGCATGGCGCATGCTCTAAATGCAATAGAGATACTGAATCCCGCAAACTGACTTTAATGGATCATACAGGAGGAACATAAAATGGCTAAGACCATGAGACTTGACAAATTACTTTCCCATATGGGTATAGGAACCAGAAGCGAAGTTAGAAAATACATCCGGTACGGATGGGTTGAGGTGGATGGCGCCAAACCCAAATCAGGCAGCGTCCATGTCCATCCGGAGGCGCAAACGGTCCTGTACAAAGGGGCTCCGGTTATTTACAAGGAATATGTCTATTATATGATGAACAAGCCTCAAGGTGTGGTTTCTGCCACGGAGGACGCCCGTGAGTCTACCGTCATAGATCTTCTTGAGCCTGAAGATCAGGTCTTCGATCTGTTTCCGGTAGGCAGACTGGACAAGGACACCGAGGGGTTAATGATCCTGACCAATCACGGCGCCCTGGCCCATGGGCTTTTGTCGCCAAAGCGTCACGTTTTTAAAACCTATGAGGCAGTGGTGGACGGCCCGGTCAATGAGAATGACATCAGTGCTTTTAAGGCTGGGGTGACCCTGGATGACGGCTATGAGACCCTGCCTGCAGAACTTGAGATTCTTTCTGTGGGTGATCATAAGAGCGAAACCAGACTCACCATTTATGAAGGGAAGTTCCACCAGGTCAAGCGGATGTTTGAATCCCGAGGGCGATTTGTGGTCTTTTTGAAGCGCATCAGCATGGGGCCGCTTAAACTGGATGATGCCCTTAGTCCCGGAGAGTACAGGGCTCTGACTGAGGATGAGGTTAACCAGCTTTTGGAGCAAGCCGGCCTTTCTGAGGAATGATGGGCGGGTTGGTACACTAAAAACCATCGGCAGAAGCATTTTGGAGAAGCAGACGAGAAGCGCAGCTGGGAGGGTGAGAGGTTTGAGTTCACATGCATGTCAGGATGAGGGCAAGTTTCGCCTCGAGGAGGCAGCGGGAGCGGGCAAACGCTATCTGCTTGCGCTGGATCAGGGTACAACGAGTTCCCGTGCGGTTCTGTTCGACCTCGAGGGGAACATTGTGGGATTGGCACAGAAGGATTTCAGTCAGCACTTTCCTCAACCGGGATGGGTGGAGCATGACCCTTTTGAAATTTGGGGGACCCAGTCCGGGGTCGCGCTGGAGGTGCTTGAGAAAACAGGCGTCTCGCCGTCTGAAATTGCGGCCCTAGGGATTACCAACCAGCGCGAAACGACGCTGGTGTGGGACCGGGAAACCGGCAAACCCGTTTATCCTGCGATTGTCTGGCAGTGCAGGCGGACGGCGGCGTTGTGTGAGACCCTGAAGCAGGAAGGCCATGAAGCCTATATCCGAAAGACGACGGGACTTGTGGTGGACGCCTATTTTTCAGCCACCAAAATTCAGTGGATTTTGAACACGGTACCTGGGGCACGGGAAAGGGCAGACCGCGGCGAACTCTGCTTTGGGACTGTGGATGCCTGGCTGATCTTTAATTTGACCAGGGGGAAGGTACACGCCACGGATGTCTCCAACGCCAGCCGTACCATGCTGTTTAATCTCGACACCCTGGATTGGGATGAGGGTCTGCTTGAAATATTCGGGATTCCGAGAAGCATGCTGCCGGAAATTAAGCCTTCTGCGGGCGTCTTTGGGTGGACGGACCCAGCTATCTTTGGCGGCGTCCGGCTGCCTATATCAGGCGTCGCCGGCGATCAGCAGGCCGCACTTTTCGGCCAGCGCTGCTTTGAGCCTGGAGAGGTAAAAAACACCTATGGAACGGGCTGCTTTATACTGATGAATACGGGACATAAGCGCGTGACTTCAGAGTCCGGTCTGCTGACAACGGTGGCATGGAGTCTGGGGGAGGCGCAGGTGTCTTATGCCCTTGAGGGTTCAATTTTTATAGGCGGCGCAGCGGTTCAGTGGCTCAGGGATGAGCTGCAGCTGATCCGGACAGCCCGGGAAAGTGAAGAAATTGCTGAACGGATTTCGGATACAGGCGGCGTTTATGTCGTTCCGGCCTTCACCGGACTGGGCGCGCCTTATTGGGACATGTATGCCAGGGGCGCCATAGTCGGGTTGACCAGAGGCTCCGGCAGAGACCAGATTGTCCGGGCGACGCTGGAAGCCATTGCCTACCAGACCCGAGATGTCGTAGAGGCCATGAGCGGGGATTCTGCAGTCGCCCTAAGTGCTTTGAAGGCCGATGGCGGCGCCACCGAAAACGAATTTCTCATGCAGTTTCAGGCGGATCTGCTCGGTGTGTCTCTGGATCGACCGGTGGTCATGGAATCGACGGCGCTGGGCGCAGCGCTCCTCGCGGGACTGGGAGTCGGGATCTACCCTTCACTCGCAGCGCTTAAAGCGTTAGGGTCGTCAGTGAAGCGATTTGAGCCTCGAATGGAGGAAGAGCGGCGAAGTGCGCTTTACGCCGGCTGGAAGAAAGCAGTTGACAGGGTGAGGCACAATAACTGTTAGAATAGTTGGAGCAGGGCTGTCAGGCGGTTAAGTGGAAGGGGGCAAGCTGCGTGAATTCCGGGAAGAGATCCATTAAGCCAGAAACCACTGATAACTCAGGTGACACCCTTTATGACGTCGTGATCGTGGGCGCAGGGATTGTAGGCGCATTTCTGGCTTATGAACTGTCCAAGACCTGCTGGAAGGTCGCGGTTGTCGAAAAGGAGCCGGATGTGGCGCTGGGGGCAACAAAGGCCAACAGCGGCATTATCCACGCCGGTTACGACCCGGAGCCCGGGACGTTAAAAGCAAGGCTGAATGTAGAAGGAAGCCGGCTTTACGAAGGGCTGTCCCGTGAACTGTCCTTTGGCTATAAGAAAACAGGCTCTTTTGTCGTAGCGCTGACGGAAGAAGAGGAACATGCACTGACCGGGCTGATGGAACGCGGCCATAAAAACGGCGTCGAGGGAATTGAGCTGCTCAGTGGCGCGGAGGCACGTTCTCTTGAGCCCAGCCTGACGAAAAAGGCGTTGAGCGTCCTTATGGCGAAGTCAACGGCGGTGGTGGATCCCTGGGAAGTGGCCATAGCGGCTTTGGAAAGTGCTGTCGACAATGGGGTCCGGTTGTGGCTCAATACTTGTGTGACGGGCGTTTCATCTCCCGTGCCTGGTTCGCCCGAAGCGCACTTTGAACTGGAAACCACTCAGGGTCGACTGGCTGCCAAAGTAGTCGTCAACGCAGCTGGCGTGCATGCCGGGGAATTATCGGCGCTGCTGTCCGGCGGAAAAGCGGAGTTTGAGATTATCCCGAGGCGCGGGCAATACTTTGTGCTGGACAAGGCAGCAGGACCGCTGGTCAAGAGAGTGATTTATCCTGCTCCGAGCACTATGGGAAAAGGTGTACTGGTGATTCCGACCCTTCATGGGAATATCATGGTTGGACCGGATAATGAAACGCTGACGGCGGAAGAGGCTGAGTCAGTGCAGACTACGGCCGGAGGGCTGGCCTACGTCCGGGATAGGGCAGAGCTGATTATCCCGGGGATTCCCTTTCATCTGGGGATCGCGAATTTTTCAGGCATTAGGGCAGAACCGACCGAAAAAGACTTTATTATCAGAGCGTCAGAGTCTCATCCAAGATGGATTCACGCCGCAGGGATCAAATCGCCGGGACTGTCAGCGGCACCTGCCATTGCGGACAGGCTTTTCTCTCTGATCCGGGAGTGCCTTTCGTTATATAGTCTTAAACCGGATTTCAGACCGGGCCGTCGTCCGAGACCTGTTTTATCCGAATTGCCACCTGAGAGGCGTAGACAGCTTATAGCTGAAAATCCAATGTTTTCACATATCGTCTGCCGCTGCGAGATGGTCAGCGAGGCTGAGGTTGTGGACTGCATCCACCGCTCGGTGGGGGCAAGAACCTTGAACGGCGTCAAGCGGAGAGTCAGACCGGGCGGCGGTCGCTGCCAGGGCGGGTTTTGCGCGCCGAGAATCCTGGAAATACTGTCTCGGGAGCTGGGGATCCCGGAAACGGAAGTGTGCCTGGAACATCTCGGCAGCAAAATGGTCTTTAGAAAAGGGGGAACATCATTGTGATCCCTGCAAATGGAATTGTTAATAATGATGCGCCGCTGAGTCTGCTGGTGATCGGTGCAGGACCGGCGGGTTTATCCGCTGCTATTGAAGCCAAACGCAGCGGTGTAGACCGCGTACTCGTCGTCGATCGGGAGCGGGAGCCGGGCGGGATACTCAATCAGTGCATTCACGCAGGATTCGGACTGTTTCATTTTGGCGAAGAACTGACAGGCCCTGAGTACGCAGAGCGATTGGTAAATGCGGCAGAGGAATCCGGCGTCGAGATCATGTCTGAAACTTTTGTGGCTGAAATAGATCATGATTTAAATGCGGTGCTGTTCAGCAAGTCCCTTGGCTATTTCCAGGTTAAGGCCAAGGCCGTTGTACTGGCTATGGGATGCAGGGAGAGAACGCGCGCTGCAGTTGCGGTGCCCGGAACCCGACCGGCAGGCGTATTTTCTGCCGGAACAGCACAAAGGCTGATCAATATCGAGGGGTATGCCCTTGGTCAGAGAGCGGTTATTGTGGGCTCGGGAGACATAGGCCTTATCATGGCCAGGCGACTGACGCTGGAAGGTGTGGAAGTCGCTGCGGTAGTCGAGATTCGAGAGACGCCATCCGGGCTGCCCAGAAATGTTTCCCAGTGCCTGAAAGCTTTTTCGATTCCGCTGTTGTTAAGCCATAGAGTTGCCGCGATCGAGGGGACATCGAGAGTCACAGGTGTTGTGGTGGAGTCTCTAAACGGAGGAGCGCCTGAGCGGCTTGAGTGTGACTTGGTGCTGTTTTCCGTTGGATTAATCCCCGAAAACGAGTTGTCCGCCATGACAGGCGCTGATCTGCTGGGCGGTACCAATGGACTGCAGCTGACAGGCGAAATGCAGACCTCGGTGCCCGGACTGTTTGCCTGCGGCAATACGTATCGTGTCTATGATTTGGTGGATGAGGTCTCCCGGGAAGCAGGCATAGCGGGACGTGCTGCTGCGGCTTATTTAGGATGTCAAAAGTGCGGCGCACCGAGCGGCGCAGGGTATGCCAAGTCTGGCGGGATAACTTCGTTAAGTTCCGAGACGAGGACAGTGATGGGACAGGATCAGGGTGACGTATCACGGTTTATGCAATCTGAGAAAGACCCGTCATCTATAGCTTCGGACGTGGTTGAAAGTGTGATGGACGAGCCTTTACTCTGCATTATTTGTCCCAAAGGGTGCCGTATAAGGCTGGGATCCGGCGGTGAGATCACGGGCTATAACTGCAGGCGAGGATATGAATTCGCTCTTCAGGAGCTTCGTGATCCCAGCGCGGTTTTGACGGCAACGGTAGCCATTGAGGGCGGAATGTGGCCAAGACTGCCTTGCAAGACCACAAAAGCAATACCTCGGGCGTTGTTAAGGGCAGCGGCGGCATCCTTGTCAAAACTGTCCGTCTCCGCTCCGGTGTCGCTCGGGGAAATCCTGGCGCGGGATTTGGGCGGACTGGGTGTAGATGTGGTTGCGACTCGATCTATGAAAAAGCTGTAACCCTATTGGATAATAATTGAGGATAACTGAAGGATAACTGAAGGATAACTAAAGGATAACTAAAGGGGAAGCATGTGCTGTCAGCCCAATGAACGGGCGGTGCACCTGCTTCCCCTGTATCTTCTCTCGTTGCTGAATTATTGGAGCCTAAGTCCATTAAAGCTGGATCCCAACTCGCTGGTTATCCTTTTGCGGGACAGAGTATGGTCGATCTCAAACGCTCTTCTGACAAAACGGTTTTGGGTATAGATGCCCGAACTGTCTTTTTTGGATCGACAATCTGGCTGATCTTGAGGTCCACATAAAGGCTGGCCAGAAGATAGGCTTCCTCAAAGGTCATTTCCATGCCTGTTTTTAAGAGGCTGACCGCCTGCTCCGTGGCTTCTCGAAGGGCTTCATCCACCGTATCCCCTGAGGCTATGACCATAAAGGCGTCTGGCGTCTCGAGCATAGGCCATTTCTGCGATACGCCTGGAATGAGGTCTGCGGTCAATTCTACCAGGGCCTGGACTTCAAGTCCGGTGAAGCACAGTTCTCCGTCCCCCATGGCAGCGTGACAATCTCCAAGAGCTAAAAGCGCACCGTCCGTGTTAACCGGCAGGTACAAAATGCTCCCGGACGTAATATCCCGAGTATCCATGTTCCCGCCATGGGTCCAGGGTGAAGCAGTACCCCAGGTACCGGAAACCGCGGATGGGGCGGTGCCTATGACACCAATCATGGGTTCGATTGGAAATTCGAAGGTGTTGAAACGGCAGATATTATTCTCTATGGGAAGGACTTTGATGATCCCTTTTTCCACAAGGTCGCCAAGGACACCTTCGCCCGGCACGACCATAGCGATGCCCCGGTCGGCGACCTGAATGTCATGTATAGTAATTTTCAACAGGTCTCCAGGCCTGGCACCTTCCACATAGATAGGTCCGGTCGCAGGATTCAGCCGATCATAATCGATTTCAGACAAGGTTTGTTCCTCAGAAAAAATTTGTTCGTGGAAGCAGTCGTGGGTTTTGACTGAAAAGCGTTCTCCGGGAAGAACAGACCCAATGGACTGCATTTGAGGCGAAAAGGCGTAGAGACATGAACTGCCGTCGAAATGCTTCACTTGAACACCTCCGGGAGGATCGTGAGTTTAACTGAGTTTAGTTTCCGGTTATGACTTTAATAAGCTCGTCCAGGGGCATGCCTGAAGTGACTTCAAAGGTGCCTGCCTTTAGTTTGGAGCCCAATTTTAATGCCTCAACCCGTTGGATAAAGGTTTGGGTGTCTTTAACCAGTCCTTTCTCAACGAGGAGCTTGGCAATGGCATATCCGGTTGAACCGCTTTTAATGTCGATAGTTATTTTTTCTCCGCTTGGAGCAGACGTCCCTGACGCAGGCGGCTGAGTCCCGGTATTGTTGGAGGTCGAACCGCCCGCCGGCAGCGTGTTTACAGAGGGCTGAACCTCAGAGGATGAATTGTCCGGCTTGGTGCTTTCGGATGGCGCATCTCCTTCAGGAAGACCGATTTCAGGTTCCTCCCCCAGTGAGATTTCAGGTGGCTGAGCCTTTGCGAGGGCGTTGGAGTATGTCATGGAGTCGGATATTTTCCAAGAGACCGTTCCGATGATTAATACAATGATCACCAGCGTAATCAACGTGTCGCTGAGATCATAAAGGATGTCTTTAAATTTATCACCCATAGGTACCCTCCTGCTTCTGTTTAACTTTAAACTGCTTATCACAAGAATAGCACAAAGTCAGCCGCAAGGAAACTGACCCGGGCTTTTCGTCAGAAGTTTGTCACCAATTTTTAACGCCCGGGTCTTCGCTGAAAGGACTGCGAGTTTGGAGACTTCCATGTTTGGGGAGTGTCATTTCGCCTTCTAGCATGTTACAATTAAATATGAATGTGTTTTACAGCAGAAGGAGGGGATGACATGCCCGAATTTTTTAAGATGACATCCATTCACTATAAAATGACGGAGACTTTTCTTGAGAACCATGCCCGCGAAGCGGCACCGGTGTATTCCCTGCTGGAATTTCAGGGAACAAAAATCAAAAGCGTTCCTGAAAATGTAGAAGTTTTCCTGTATGGCAATCTCGACGGCATCACTGGTATGATGCTGTTTTTAACACCCGAACATCTCTTCATCCTTTCAGAGGATCAAGGCTTGATGGGCAAGTATGACTTTCTGAAGCTCATTCGAAGCAACAGGCCCAAATGGGTCAAAGGCAATCACAGTGCTGTGCTTCAGGTGATTCAGATCTCCAGACCGTTTTCTACGGTGACGGCGTCCAATGACATCTTGGTCATGAAGGCGCTTAAGATGCCGGAAGAAGACAAAGGCAGAACGGCCCACGCCTGTCACCTTCCGGAAGCCCTTGATCTAAAGGCTGCCGCAGCGCTGATGCAGCGCATTGAAAAGGAATTCTCCAGCCATCCGAGTTCAATAAACAGATTAAAGCAGAGAATTGTCCAGCGCGTTTCGGATGGCGATCAGTTTTTTTGTGAGGTTGAAGGCGAACTGATTGCACATGGTGCCATTGAATACTATACGCCGGATGCTGCCATGCTGGGAGGCATATACGTTGATCCGGCTATTCGGGGCCGCGGTTGCGGGACTTATGTGACAAGTGAGCTGATGAAGAGAACCTTTGACAAAAAAATGATTCCAAAGCTCTGCGTGTATTCTGACAACCTTGAGGCGTATCGTGTCTATGAAGCCCTTGGATTCAACACTGATGCAAAATTGCTCGAAATACATTTGGAGTACGATAGGAGCTGAAAAATTGAAACAAATAACTATTGGAACCAATGAACAGGGTCAGAGATTTGACCGCTATCTGCTTAAACTTCTCGGCCGCGCGAATCGATCCACCATTTATAAGCTCATGAGAAAAAACACCTTTAAGGTCAATGGAAAAAAGGTAGAGCCTGAATACTTTCTTCAATCCGGAGATCAAGTCAACATCTATCTCAGTGATGAAACTTTCGATTCGCTGGTGACGGAAATCCAGCAGGTCGCTCCAGAGAAAGTCTCCCTCGAAATTGTGTATGAGGATGATGAGATCCTAATCGTCAATAAACCAAAGGGGATTCTGACACATCCGGATCAGACAGAATATAAACGCACGTTGTCCTCAAAAGTTCAAATCTATTTGAGCCATCTCTCCACCAGAACCTTCAAGCCTGCGCCTGTACACCGCCTGGATAAAAATACGAGCGGCCTCGTTCTCTTTGCCAAGACTTACGATTCCCTGAAGCGCTACAACGCGTTAATGCGAGATCGAAAAATCGGGAAGTTTTACCTGTGTGTCACGGAGGGCATCGTCAACAAGCCTGGAGAAATCAAGGGTTATCTGTTAAAAGATGAGGACCGGAATAAGGTCAAAATTGTCAAGTATGATTCAGATGACACGAAGTATTTCCATACACGGTATCAACCGCTCGAAGTCAGGGGCGGGTTCACCGTGCTTGAAGTTGAGCTGATGACCGGAAGAAGCCACCAGATCAGAGCGTCGCTGGCCTCCATAGGCCATCCTATTGTCGGTGACCTTAAATATGGGGCTTCCAGACACCAGGACGCCATGAATCAAATGCTCCACGCCTATAAGCTCGTTATTGAAGACCGTGTCTTTGAATACCGTTCGCAGGAACTGGATCAATTTATTGAGTCATTGCCTCCTGCAACACGTTAGTTACAAGCTGCAGCAGTCATAGATAGAATCCTTGCGTAAGGGGTGTGAGTACAAATGCACAGCTTTCAATCCATCTGTAAACTAATCGACCGGTTTGACTATGGCGGAGCGCTTGATATTTTGGAGGAAATTGGGCTCAGAGATACAGACCCCGCAATTTTGCTGGATTCCTGCCGTTCAGCAGTGAACTTTGACTTCAAAACAGCACTGGTAAAGCTGGAACGCCTGGGCGGCGACTTCGCGAAAGACAAAAGCGTTCTTAGGTTGAAAAAAAATCTCCAACAGCTGATTTCCGGGACGCCGGAAGCGGTCTTCTCAGAATTGCTTGAAAACACCAGGTTTCAACTGGTCAACGAGGAGTATATAGATTTTCTTGGCCGCGCTTATCGTTTTAAAGAAGCAATTTTTAAGTACATTTTTGTAGAGCGGCACTTGCAGCAGCGCAACTTCTCCATGCATATTGAAGCTATGCAAAAGCGCAGCATCATGAAAATTTTGAGAAAAAGATATAAAATTTACAATGCCAATGTGGTCTTTGCAATCACGACCTACATTAACCGCCATTTGGAAGATACCCGTTATGATGAGATTGCCAGAATTCTCAATTCCAAGAGAATGACAGATATGATTGAGCTCCGTAATGATTCCATTGTTGGGCATGGCTTTTCAGGGATCAGCCGCAGTGAGCTTATAAAAGTCTATGGTGATCCTTATACCGCCCTCAAGGAATTCAGAAAATGTTTAGAATTGCTTGGCATGGAGATCAACGGTTCCAAGTACGAGGAAGTCAATGAACTGATCGTAGGGCAGCTAAAAGCAATAAATCAGAAGGGCGATTCGAATCGTGCGCCTGACGGGGAAAGGGGATCACGCTGTTGAACCAGGACAAGTTGATTAGGGTCGCGGTTGAAGGACAGATTCGCTATGTGCCGGAAGGGACCATGGTGAAAACTCTGTCCGACGAGTTTCAAACAGAGGCTCGTCCGTTGATCGTCGCTGCCAAAGTTGACAATTCTCTAAGGGAATTGACGGCGACCATCGTTGAGGACGTTGAACTCGAGTTTGTTGACCTTTCAAATCAGGACGGCATACGGATTTATCAGAGAAGCCTCCTTCTGGTGCTTCTGAGAGCGGCCATAGAGTGTTTTTCGGATATACACCTGACCGTTGAGCATTCCCTCAACAAAGGTCTGTACATTGAAGTGCATTACAGCAGGGCTCTGACAGATGAAGATGTCTTCGAAATCCGTCAGCGCATGTCCTCAATAATTGACAGCGGCGAGCTGTTCATGAAAAAGAGCGTCACCAAAGAAGAGGCCGCGGCCATTTTTGAAGACCTGAGAATGGGATCAAAAAAACGTCTGCTCGATTACAGAAGCAGCGATTACATCAATGTCTATTCTCTTGGCTGGATGACCAACTATTTTTACGGCTATATGGTGCCGAGCACGCGGTATCTGTCTTTGTTCGATTTAAAGCGTTATGCCGATGGTTTAATCCTCCTCCACCCCGACAAGTTCACCCAGACGACACTCCCCGAGTATGTGGAGCAGGAAAAACTCGCACAGATTTACAGAGAATCTGAAGCCTGGGCACGCATCCTTGATGTCAGTTATGTCTACAATTTGAACGACATGATCGTCGCGGGCAGATATTCGGAATTGATCCGCATTGCTGAAGCACTGCACGAAAAGAAAATCGCCCAGATCGCAGATCAGATTCTGCAAAGCGGAAAACGCGTCATTTTGATTGCAGGACCATCTTCGTCTGGTAAAACCACTTTTGCCCACCGCTTGATGATCCAGCTCAGAGTCAACGGTCTCAGGCCGGTAACCCTCGGTACGGATGATTATTTTGTCGATAGAGCACATACACCTTTGGACGAGAGCGGCGATTATGATTTTGAAGCGCTTGAGGCTGTTGACACTGAAAAATTCAATGATGACGTGAGACGGCTCCTTGCAGGTGAAGAAGTGGACTTGCCAAACTTTAACTTCTTGACCGGCGAAAGGGAATACAATGGACGAAAACTCAAGATAGATGAGGATCAGCCGCTGGTCATTGAAGGCATTCACGGGCTCAACGAAAAAATGACTGAAATGCTGGACAAGAAAACCAAATTTAAAATTTACATCAGTGCATTGACCCAGTTGAATATTGATGAGCACAACCGAATTCCGACAACGGATTCCAGGCTGATCAGAAGGATCATAAGAGATCACCGGACCAGGGGACATTCCGCGGAGGCGACCATTCAACGCTGGCCATCTGTGAGGCGCGGAGAAGAGCGCAATATCTTCCCGTTCCAGGAAGAGGCAGACATCATGTTCAACAGTTCAATGGTCTACGAACTCGCAATTCTTAAGAAATATGCAGAACCACTCTTGAAGAGTATTGATGAAAAAAGTTCAGAGAGAATTGAAGCGAAGCGGCTCCTCAAGTTCTTAAGCTATTTTGTTTCCATTGAATCAGACCTGGATGTACCTTCAACCTCAATCCTAAAAGAGTTTATAGGCGGCAGCTGCTTTTGAGGTTCAAAAATATTCAATTCTTAAAGACTTAGCATGGGGTGATGGTGGATGGAAGTCATTTCAAAGCAGTTGAATCGCGTACAGACCGGATTTCTCAAGCCGCCTTTTTCTTTTATGCTGCTGCTTGGGTTGCTCACGCTGTATCAGAGACACTATGACATCCTGGATCAATTTCTGGAAGTGCCATGGCTGAGCGGCCTTGTCATCTTGTTTCATATGACGTCCGTTATTGTGCTTATTGCCCTTTATAACATATCCTATTACATGTTTATCAGGGACCATAAAGTTGGAAGTCTGATCTATTCGGCAGGATTTTCAGTCGCCTTGACGGCTTATTTGATTCATCTGCTCATTGACTTTGGAGGGCCGGGACTTTTGGAATCTCCCGTGAATGTCTCCTCCGGCCTGCTTGCCGGAGGTCACCTGGTGTTTTTTCTGTCGGCTCTGGCGGCGGAATGGATACCGTCAGACCGCAAGTTTATCTTGAAACAGGAGAAGCTCGCAAAGATTTTACCGCTGGTTCCTGCCGTTCTAACCATCCTTGTCGTTCTGATCCTGTATCAAAGTTCAATCAATAACCCCGTGACAGCCGAAATCTCAAAGCTCCTTTCGCTGACAATGGATTATTTTTCAGCGGTCGTCGTGCTGTTATTAATGATGATGGCATTTCGCCATGCCTATATAGATGACGACTATAGATATCTGGGCGTCGTTGTGGGTTATGTCAGCCTGTTTTTTTCGAAAGGGTTTGCGATCCTGAGCTTCAACTACGGAGCAGGCGCGCCGTTCCTTTCCATTTTACTGAGTCTGACCGGATATGCGCTGCTGCTTCTTGAATTCTACCGAAAGGGCATTGGCGATCCGTTGAATGACATTGAAATGAAGGAAAAGCAAATTGCCCTGTATGCCAATAATCTGGATCGGGTTATTCAAAAACGGACTAAGGAAATTTTTGACCGCAACAGAAAGTTTGAGACAGAGCTTGAATACGCCAGGAATATTCAGCAATCTCTCTTGCCTGAGCAGCGCTTTGCCATCAAAAATGCGGCTTTTGTGACGGGGTATTTTCCTTGTGAAGACCTGAGCGGCGACTTTTATGATATCTATAGAATTGATGATGACCATGTGGGGATGTATATTTTAGACGTTTCAGGCCATGGGATCTCTGCTGCATTGATGACCATGTTCTGCAACAACTATATTAAATCCACCGAAAGGCTGATCAAGCGCTATCGTGGATTGAAACCCCACAAGAACTTATCGAATTTTTACGAAGAATTCAATCGTATGAATTTTCCTGACGAAATGCACATGGTCATCTTCTTCGCGGCCTATTGTTTGTCAGACAAAACCCTGACGTATTGCTCCGGAGGAATGAATTGTCAGCCTTTTATTATATCCAGGGACGGGAAATTCAAGACCTTGGATGAGAGCCTGGGCTTTCCGATATGCAAATTCAGCGATTTATATAAACCCGAATATCAAAGTGCCACAGTGGAGCTGAGGCCTGGGGATCGAGTCGTCTTTTACACGGATGGTCTGATCGATATGGATAAGAATCGGGTCATGGATCAGGTTGGTCTTGAGGAATTTATGTCAGATCATGTTGAACTGTCTCTAAAAGCTCTGAATGAACGTTTGATAGGACGTATTTATCCTAAAATGGATAAGTTGAAAGATGACATCAGCTATTTTATTATGGAAATTGAATAGCAAGTAATTGCGGTAATTACAAGTGCCGTTACAGGCGCTTCGAATGGGGGACAAATTATGGCGATCGATGAAATACTGGTGGTAAAAAGCTTGGAACAGATCAAAGCGTTATCAAGTCCCTATAGAATCAAAATTATTGAAGCCTTTGAAAACAAACCTGCGAGTGCTAAAGATATCTCTAAAAAAATGGGCGAGCCCCACGGCCGCGTTAATTACCACATCAAGACTCTAGCCGGCGTCGGGATTCTTAAATTGGTTGAGGTTCAGGTCAAGCAAGGCGTTGTCGAAAAGTACTATATGCCTGTAGCGGAATCTATCTTGCTGGATGCCTCAGCAATCCATCCGGAAGACACCAAAATGAAAGAAAGTTTTGGAAAAGCAACAGCTGCAATTTTTGAAAAGATCTCCAGAGAATTCTATAACTCTATTAACAGCAAAGGGATCACCCAGCCAAGAAAAATCAATTACGACTATGAGTACTATTTGACGCAGGAAGAAGCAGACGAATTGAATCAAAGTTTATTGGAGGTCATGAAGGCTTTTTTGGCAGACAAAAAAGACATCCGGCCGGAAACGGCGCCTTATTTTGCTGCGAGCATGATTATCCCAATGGAGCACGGTGCATTCAAAAAGGTTGAAGAGTTGTCAAAGAAATAGAATTAAGCAGCTCTGAAGGTCGGGCATAAAGGAGATGAACTATGTATATTGGTTGTCATTTATCAATTGCGAAAGGCTTTGAGTCAGCGGTTAAAGAAGCAATATCTATCGGTGCCAACACCTTTCAATTTTTTACCAGAAACCCCAGAGGCGGCAGCGCGAGAGCAGCAGATCCCCAAGATTATGCGAAGGCTGCTGAGCTGATGCAGGCGAACCGGTTTGGTCCATTGCTTGCGCACGCGCCATACACCATGAATTTGGCTGCAGCTGATCCCAAAGTCTTCGATTTTGCCAAGCGGTCTTTCAAGGAAGATCTTGAAAGAATGGAGGCTTTTCCGGCAACGCTGTATAATTTTCACCCTGGCTCACACGTGGGACAGGGCGTGGAAAAAGGGATCGAACTGATCTCCGGCATCATTAATGAGACGCTCACAGGTAACGAAACCACCACATTGCTGCTCGAAACCATGTCCGGAAAGGGCTCGGAGGTCGGTTTTACCTTTGAACAGCTCAGAGAAATCATAGACCGCGTGAACTATCAGGAAAAAATGGGCGTGTGTCTGGATACGTGTCATATTTTTTCTGCGGGCTATGACTATATTCATCAGCTGGATCAGGTCCTTGAAGAGTTCGATAAAATTATTGGGCTTGACCGGCTTAAAGCAATTCACTTCAACGATTCTATGACGCCGTTCAATGAAAAAAAGGATCGTCATGAAAAGCTGGGGAAAGGATTGATTGGACTCGAGCCTTTGATTCGGTTTATTGAGCATCCGGTCATTCGCCCTCTCCCAATACTTCTTGAGACACCTAATGAACCGGAGGGCTATGCTGAAGAAATTGCCCTGATCAAGGGGCGCATGGGGGTATGATTGCCTGCCATCGGCTAAAACAAGCGGCAGGGGATCTCGGTATTCCCCTGGTTGGGGTCGTG
This sequence comes from Acidaminobacter sp., assembly GCF_030247605.1. Lineage (GTDB taxonomy): Bacteria > Bacillota > Clostridia > Peptostreptococcales > Acidaminobacteraceae > Acidaminobacter. Next base: position 33,057 of record NZ_JAOTSB010000003.1, read on the forward strand.
GATGCCATTGAAATGCAGGTGCCTCAGGAAGCGCTTTTCAGACGGATTAAAGCTGGTGAACTCAGTGGGTTTGAACCGGAACTGGAAATGGTTGGAATGCCCGAAAAAGTCATGCCGGGCGTTCGGTCCATAGTGGTCATAGGCTTGCCTTATGAGCTCTTTAAATCCAGGGCGGAGGATGCGGAGGCCGTTTGCGAGATAGCTTCAATGGCATGGGATTATGATTATCATGATCTGGTGCGGGAGAAGCTGATATCATTGGGGGAATGGCTAGCTGGCCATGGCAGCGGTGAATACATGGTGTTTTGCGACACAGGACCATTGAACGATCGCTATCTCGCATTTTTAGCCGGTTTAGGCACCTATGGACGGCATCAGATGCTGATTAATTCGACATTCGGAAGCGCTGTAGTCTTTGGCTATCTGCTGACACGCGAACGGATTGAAGCGTCACAACCTCAGCTGACTCAGCCTTATTCGGAATGCGGGACATGCAGAATATGTCAGGCGGCCTGCCCGACAGGCGCACTTTGTGGTGAGTTTGAGTTTATGACATCACGCTGCATTTCCAGTCTGACTCAGCAAAAAAGGGCATTATCAATGACAGAAGCAGCTTGGATAGGGACCGCCCTTTATGGATGCGATATATGTCAGAAAGTCTGTCCCAAGAACAAAGCGTCCTCTGACACTAAATTGTTGAGATCCAAGTCGCCTAATCAGCTAAATCCATTTGAGCTCTTGAATTCCAATAAAAAGGATTTTCAAATAAAGTTCCGCCATCATGGTTTTTCGTGGAGAGGCTTAAAAACACTTCAAAGAAATGCCGTGATCAATATTTATAACAGTCAGAATTTGGTGCTGATTGAAAAGCTAAGGCAGCGGGCATCTGATAGAGCGCTGCCAGACCATCTGAAACAAGTCATTGAAATGATGGAAAAAGATTAGGAAAACGCTGATCAGGAAAATCCGGCAGGTTCAGTAACGAAGATGCTAAAGTGTGAATAGTCCGCCAACCGTAAACAAAATGTAATTTTCCTCGTTGAGTGTCCGCCCTTGAACTCGCCGGAATCGAGTGATAGACTTAGAGCGTCTTAAACGTTCACTAAACAATGTCACAATGGTGATGATGTTAAACTGACGAAAAGGGGAATTCATATGTCAAACATACACGAATTGAATTATCTCAAAGAGAATCTGGAAGCGTTAAAAGCGGACGGCGTTTATCGCAAGCTGCCTGTACTGGAAGGCCCGAACGAAGCAGAAGTTATTTTGAATGGCAAACAGGTCATCAATCTTTCCTCAAACAACTATCTGGGCTTTGCGAATCACCCGCGCCTTAAGGCAGCAGCGATTCAAGCTATTGAAAAATATGGCGTCGGTTCAGGCGCAGTTAGAACAATCATTGGGAACATGGATCTGCATGAGGCTCTGGACAAAAAACTGGCAGAGTTCAAGCGTGAAGAAGCTGTCATGAGCTTCCAATCCGGCTTCAACTGCAATGCAGGTGCTATTCAAGCTATTACCGCTGACGGAGATCTGATCGTTTCAGATGAGTTGAACCATGCGTCTATAATTGATGGCAGCAGACTGTCCAAAGCGGGCAGAGCAGTTTACAAGCATAGTGACATGAACGATTTGGAGCGGGTTTTGAAAGAACGTCGCGGCTCTTATAAGAACTGTCTCATCATCACTGACGGCGTGTTCAGCATGGATGGGGATATAGCGCCGCTTCCGGACATTGTTAATCTCGCGGAGCGTTACGAGTGCATGACCTATGTGGATGATGCCCACGGTTCGGGTGTTCTCGGCGAAAGCGGACGTGGTACCGTCGACCACTTTGGACTCCACGGACGCGTCGATTTCACTATTGGCACGCTGTCAAAAGCGATTGGCGTCATAGGTGGTTATGTCGCCGGCAGTGAAACCATGAGGGATTGGCTCAGCCATAGAGGCAGACCGCTTCTCTTTTCGACTTCGCTTCCTCCTGCAGCAGTCGGTGCCATTCTTGAAGCCCTTAATATGTTGTCGACCTCCACGGAGTATACAGACCGACTCTGGGAAAATGCCAAATACTTCAAAAAAGGCATGGCATCGCTGGGCTACGACATTGGACACAGCCAGACGCCAATCACGCCTGTCATGATTGGGGATGAAGCTAAAACCATGCAGTTCTCCAAGACGTTATTTGACCTTGGCGTTTACGTTTCGCCAATTGTATTCCCAACTGTTCCAAAGGGTACAGGCCGCGTGCGCGTTATGGTAACAGCGGCACACACAAAAGAGCAGCTCGACCGCGCTGTTGAGATCTTCGAAAAAGCAGGCAAGCAGCTCAATATTCTCTAGGCACCCAGCGAAATAAAGACGCTCAGAACACTATCACAGGGTTCTGAGCGTCTTTTACATAGTCAGTTAAAGTCAGACAATCTACTGAAATTTTGTTAGAATCCAGTAGGTGATCCCGCTGACAGAGGCGCTGAGGAAACTGCCCCATACCAGATCTATCAGTGTTATGGGAAGCGGCCAGCCTTTAAGTGTGGCCAGGTTGGTCAAGTCATAGGTCGCATAGGTCAGAAATCCAAAGAATGCACCTGCGCCAAGGGCGTAACGCAAACTTTCCTTTGCGAGGGCGGGTTCAATGACAAAAAAGACCAGGCCGCTAATAAAAACACCGTAAAAAATAAGCGCTGCCGGCCAATTGACCTTTTCTGCCATAAGGGCGCCCAGATAATGGCGGTAAAGCTTAGAAGCAATTACGCCAAGCCAGACCAAGTCGATCGCGAAAAAGACGACGAGTGCAGTAAGATAAGTTTTGATTGGCAAAGTCCATCACGCTCCTGCTTCATTTTGCTGAATATATACCCACTTTTAAGGTTCGCAGACCACGCTGAGATCAGATCTGAAGATCCACTGACTGAGAGATCTCACTTTGAAATGACAACCTGGTTGAAATAAGATGGATAATCAGGTATTATTTTAGTGCCTTGTAAATTTATTTTTGAATACAATATTCATATTTAATTGAAATTTAATTCTGAAGGTACCTGGATTTAATTATTATTCAGTAGAATTTGTGGAGAGACCTAATTTGACAGACTATCGCAGTAAATTTGGAACAACATCAGACTGACGTCTGAAGCGGAGGCAAATACCATGAAGAAAGTCTTAATTTTAACAGCCTCGACAGGTGAAGGCCATAATGCGGCAGCGCGTTCCCTGGAGTTGAAATTCAGGGAGGCAGGTTATGAAACCAGGACTATGGATTTGTTTAAAGAAACCAGCCGCGCCTTAAATGTCGTTGTAGAAGATGGTTACAAGGTCCTGGCCAACAGGATGCCATCCCTTTATGGATTTATGTATAGGGCGCTCAATCGAAAGAGCATTAACCATCGTTTTCTCAGATATAGCATGTTTGTTATCAAGCGCAGACTCTATGACAATGTCAAGTCGTTGAATCCATCCATTATTGTGGCCACACACCCATTTGCGGTGGGAATCATTTCGGATCTCAAAGCCAGAGGCAAGATCAACGCAAAATTCTTTTCTGTTGTGACGGATTTTAAAGCGCATTATGCCTATCTTTCTCCTGAAGTAGATGCTTATATTACAGGCAGTGAGTATACCAAAGATTCGCTGATCGAAATGGGTGTACCTGCGGAAATTATTCATCCTTACGGCATTCCGGTCAAGGAAGAGTTTCAAACCTACCAGCCTAAAACACCTGAATTTTTGAAATTGATTGAGGATTTCAAGGTTCTCGTCATGGGCGGAAGCATGGGCTCAAAAGATATCGCGCGCGTCGTTCAATCTCTCACAGAAAGCGAAGCCAGGTATCAGCTGCTCGTCATCTGCGGCAGAAATGAGACTTTAAAAACTATGCTTGAGAGTAATTATCAGTCTGCAATTGCTTCAGGTAAATTGAAAGTCTATGGCTTTACAAGAGAAGTGTCCATGCTAATGGATTTTTGTGATGTTATTGTCACAAAACCGGGCGGGCTGACTACCACTGAGGCGCTCTCAAAACGGATCCCTATGATTGTACCGTTTGCTATTCCGGGTCAGGAATTTGAGAACACAGAATTTTTGATTGAAACCGGTGCGGCAATTTATGTAGATAATATAGAGCAAATTGGCGAGGAGCTGGAACGTTTAAGAAAAGACAAAACCCTTTATTTGTCTATGATCGAGAGTATGGATAATATTTCAAGACATTATTCCACTGAGAAAATTGTTAATCTTGCAGATCAACTTTTGATTAAAAATGAGTGGATGTCATAGAGGTGAGTGCCGTTATGACGGAGTGCGATATTCTTGTGTTGTCGGCATCCTTTGGTTGGGGCCACAACAGTGTTGCGGCTGCGATTTGTGAACACTTGAAGTTAGAGGATGACAGTCTGCAGGTGTGGACCAAAGATATTATGGATATTTTCGCGCCGAGGATCAAACCCTTCGGTACTGCTTTTTATAATAGGTTGACACGGAACAGCCCGAGTCTTTACAATGTCTTATACAATATCAAGCGGGATCACCCCAATAACTTTCTGGATGAAATTATTTATGACAGATATTTAGATCGCTTTGGCGACTATTTGCTCGAGGTTAAGCCTAAACTTATAATTTCAACTTTTCCCCTTGGCTCAGGGTTCGTATCTCGTGCAAAGGATAAATTTGATATTCAGATCCCGTTGATTACCGCCATTACTGACGTCGTGGACAGCTGGGAATGGATTCACAACAATACAGACCTCTATTTTGTTCCGTGTAAGATAGTTGAAAACAGGTTAGTTGAAAAGGGAATTGACAGAGAAAAAATTCGAGTCACCGGAATTCCGGTCAGGCAGGATTTTCTCGTGAAGGAAAGCCACACTTCAGAGATGCGTGATCAACGGCAGATTCTGATTATGGGTGGCGCAATGAAGAAAATTACTTTGACCAAATCCATGCTGATGCACTTTGAAAAAATGGAAAACACAAAAATTGTTGTTGTGACTGGGAATGATACTGAATTATATAAGAAATTGAACAGATATGGTCCATTCAAAAATATCGAAGTAGTAGGATTTTCGAACGAGATCGCGAGCATTATGGAGGCATCTGATTTGGTAGTGACAAAACCAGGCGGAGCAACATTGTTTGAAGCAATCAACAAGGGTGTTCCAGTTGTGCTGAAGCGTTCAAAAGTGGGTCAAGAAGAGGAAAATCTTAAATTTGTTGAGGAACATGGCTTGGGTGTATTGATTGAAGATGAGGACGACCTCGAAACCGTCATTGCCGGAATGATTTTTGATGACGAACGACTCGAGCAGGTTGAAAAGAATTTGGAAGAGCTTCGCGCAGAGTTTGATTCGGAGATGATTGGGAAATATATCCTTGAATTGCTATGACATTGTCCCCAATATTGCTTTATAAGAGCAGTTGAATGGAGGAAAAAAAGTGCAGATTGGCGAAAAGATCAAGACGCTAAGATTAAAGAATGAATTGACTCAAGAGGAATTGGCAAATAGGTGTGAATTGTCAAAAGGGTTTATCTCACAATTGGAGAGAGATATGACCTCGCCTTCCATTGCGAGTCTTGTGGATATATTGGAATGCCTGGGTACAGATCTAAATGAGTTTTTTAGCGAAAGCATAGAAGAAAAAATTGTCTTCACTCAGGCAGACTTTTTTGAGACAGAGGACAAGGACTTGGGGTACTTATTGAGCTGGATCGTTCCTAACGCTCAAAAGAACATGATGGAACCCATTTTGCTTGAAATTGAACCCGGGGGCTCTTTTGTTGAGGATGCGCCCCACCAGGGCGAGGAGTTTGGTTTTGTTATTCAGGGCGCTGTGACCGTAGTGGTGGGCGGCAAAAAATACAGGGCAAAAAAAGGTGAGACTTTCTATTATAAAACTCAATTTGAACATACTATCAAGAATCCCGGCAAGCTGCCGGCAAAAATTTTGATGGTGGCAGCGCCTCCAAACTTTTAACAAAGACAAAAGCATTTTATAAAGAGGTAGATCTTCACCTCTTTTTTTCATTTTGTAACCCGATGTGAAGAACTGTCGTGTATGATACAATAGGGTCATAAGAATGGCCTGCGGCAAAGCTGAAGCAACAGTACAACAAAAGGAGTTCAAGGTCCATGAAGCGTGGAATTTTATTTTTTCTGATAAGCATGGCGGCTTTATTGGCTCAAGGCTGCATGTTTGATGTGCAGAATGCGGATATTATGCGTCCGCCCAAATTAACAACCGAATTTGAAGAAGTCAAGACTTTGCTTGATGAGTTTTACGGAAGCGGTTTGAAGTTGATGAATCCGTCATCAGGCGTGCTGAGAGCGGCTATTCAATTCATCGATTTAAACAATGATCAGCAAGAGGAAGCCGTTGCATTTTTTAAAGATCAGAATGAGCAGAACGCGCTGAAAGTTGCCATACTTCAGAAAAACAGCAGTGGAGACGGATGGAGAATCTTGCCGACCATTGTGGGGATAGGTTATGATGTGGATCAGGTTGGATTTCCGGATCTGGACGGAGACGGCACAAAAGAAATTGTCGTGGGTTGGCTTGGAGGTTCCATGCTGAGCAAAGGACTGTCTGTCTATAAGTCAAATCTGCCAACAACAGAGGCTGATCAAGGGTTACAGCAATTTGAAGAGATTTTCAGGGAAGTTTACACCAATTTTCACATAGCAGATTTAGACATGGATGGGACAGATGAGCTCGTGACTTTTTTGCTGTCAAGACCGGACAATATGGCTGAAGCCAGTCTGTATATCCTTGATCAGGATGGTATGAAGAAACAGGACGAGGTCAGCCTGGCTAATGATGCCAATAGATATGAACGCATGATTTCAGGTTTGGTTGAAGACGGACGATATGGGATTGTCCTTGACGCATCCCTTAGTGGTGGCGCTTCCTTCTCTGAAGTTCTTGTCGAAAGAGAAGGAAAATTGATTCGCCGTTTTGGCACTTCCGGAGCGTCAAATAAATCACCGACTTATCGATTTGATTTCAGGCTGACTGAAGATGTTGACCGAGATGGATGGGTTGAAATACCAACACTAATCAGCCCTGTGGGCTACGACCGCGTTGCGAAGAGAGACGTGCCGTGGATCACCCTGTGGAATCACTGGGACAGTGAAGGCAACATGGTCCCCGTTTTCAGGACGTATGATGATCAAAGTCTGGGGTTCAGGATTATGCTGCCTCAAAGCTGGGACAATACAGTGACGTTGACGCGCAATGATCAGGGGATTGCGTTTGCTGAAGTTCAGGAGGATGGCATTGAGCGCGTTAAGATTCTCGAAGTGATTGTGATCAAGCGTTCCGACGCCGAACAGGTGGATGCCCAGATGAAATCACTCGGGTATTTTGAATTATCCAGAACTATGGATCACTTTTATTATGGGAAAACATTCTCGCACGATACTTTGACAATGACTGAATTTGGTATGACGGAGCAGCAGCTTGCTGACGCTTTTGCTGTTTTGAATTAAATAATTCACCTCAATAGGTGCAATCACAAGGAGACAGGAGGCGCAATATGGGCAATATATTGGTATTGGAAGATCAACCGGATATTAGGGAATTTGTTGTCATAAATATAAAGAGATACGGCTATCAGGTATTTGAGGCGGGAACAGGTGAAGAAGCTCTTGAAATTGTCTCGAAAGTCAAAATTGACATTGCCGTTCTCGATGTTATGCTGCCAGGCATGGATGGTTTCGAAGTTTGCAAACGGATCAGGGAAACCAATAAATATATGGGGATCATTATGCTGACGGCAAAATCCATGGAGACAGACAAGATCCAGGGACTGCTTAACGGTGCGGATGATTATATGGTCAAGCCATTCAGCCCCAAAGAGTTGGTGGCAAGGGTCGACTCTCTTTTCAGGCGGGTAAAATTGCTGAAAGAGGACAATAGCGAACGCTATAACGTAAAGCCGTTTGTCATAGACTTCGAAAATCGTCAGATTTACAAGAATGATGTCGAAATCGATTTAACGCAGCTTGAATTTGCTATTGTAGCCACTTTGGTGAAAAATGAAGGAAAGCCATTAAGTCGTGAATACATCCTGGATCACGTCTGGGGTGAAAATTTCTTTGGAAGTTACAAAATTGTGGACGTCAACATCAGAAGGCTGCGACAGAAGCTGGAAGAGGATCCTTCTAATCCTGAATTTATCATGACTGTATGGGGACTTGGATATAAATGGAAGAAGGCGGAGTGATCCATGCAAGGAATCAAAAAGCGCTGGGTCAGAACCTATCTCTTAATTGTCATGGGGGTTGCACTGGTGGTGTTGTTGGCATTTTTGCTGACCGTGCGCAGTTTCTATTACAATTATGTCTATAGAGGTCTCGAAAACTATTTGTCGGTCACGACTGGATTTTACGAAAAATACCTGCAGCAAAACCAATATTCTTTTGATGAAGTCGCTCAGCTGATCGTCAGAGATTTTGAATCAGGTGAGCTTGTGGAGCTTCAGGTGCTTGACCTTGAAGGTGTGATCCATTATTCATCTGCAGGGTATATTCCGGATCGTCCTGTGACAACGGAGGACTATGCGGAAGCCATGAACGGTGAGCCGTCAAAGTGGATTGGTAGGAATCCCGATACTGGCGAACGCCTTATGGCGATTACGGGTACAATTCGCGAAGAGGAAGGAAGCGCGATTGCAGCGATTCGATATGTCTCGTCTTTGACTTACGCGGATGCCATGATCTACAGAGCTGGCGTCTATTCTCTCTTTGCGGTGGTCGTCATACTGATTCTAATGCTTATTACGTCTGAGAGTTTCAGCAGGTCTATTCTGACACCTATTCGAAACATTATCAGAGTTTCAAAGAGAATGGCAGAAGGGGATTTGTCAGAGCGGATCCCTTATCATTATAAAGATGAAATCGGAGAGCTGTGCGAGACTATAAACTATATGGCTGATCAGCTTCAAAAATCCGAGGCTATGAAAAATGAATTCATCTCGTCGATCTCACATGAAATCCGAACGCCTTTGACTGCTATCACAGGTTGGGGAGAAACGATTCTGACAGGCGGGTTTGAGGACATGTCACAGGTTGAGCGTGGTTTAAACGTCATCATGAGAGAGACGGACCGCCTGTCGGCTATGGTGACGGAGCTGCTTGATTTTTCCAGGATCGAAAGCGGGCGCTTTACACTTTATCTTGAGGTGTTTAGACTGGATCAGGAACTCGTAGAAATAATTGATATGTATAAACCGAGAGCGGAAAAAGAAGGCGTTCAATTGAGCTTCTCACTGAAGTCAGATGAGGTTTATCTTGAGGGCGACAGCAACCGTTTGAGACAAGTAGTCATCAATCTGCTGGATAATGCCATCAAATTTACGCCACCGGATAAGCGGGTTGAAGTCTCTCTTGAGGAACTCTCGGAAGAAATCGTCATTACTATCTCTGATCAGGGTATTGGGATGAATAAAGAGGAGCTTCGCCATGCCAAGGATAAATTCTACAAGGGCGCGAGTAAAAAATCAGGCAGTGGTTTGGGACTTGCGATCTGTGATGAAATCGTAGAGCTTCACGGCGGAAAGATGACGCTGGAAAGCGCGCCTGGCAAAGGGACGACCGTGAAGGTACGACTAAGGCGGTGAGATTTACTGGTTTTCAAGCCTTTGAGTGGAGGTCGAACCCGGCATACGGCCCTGAATGTTAATCAATTTGAAAGACTCTCTTCATGGATTTATTGTATAATGGAGCTATCATCCGGTGAAAGGGGGGAGCCTTATGACAACGCGAACAGCAAGACCAATAAGACGAATTGAAGCGTTTTTGCTGGAACTATTGACCTGGGGCTCCGTTGTCTACGCCTTTGACCGCATCATGGACCGTTCGTTGTGGATCTCGGGCTTTTGGCTCGGTATATTGGTGATGACCGGGCTCAATTTCTACTTAATGACGAAAGCGACGACACTGGGCAAGTATATTCTGGATATGAAGATTATCGATCGCAGGACTGGAAGGGATCTTACTTTTGTGAGGATGCTGCTTCGGGAAACCATCGGCAAAGCTGCTTCTGCTCTGATCCTGATGATTGGATTTATTTGGATCATCATTGACAACGAAACCGCTGGATGGCACGACAAGCTGTTTCATTCTCAGGTGGTGGAAATGGTTCAAATCAAGCGCGTGGCTCGTCGAAGCCCGGATGATGACGAATTTTTTGTTAGGGGATAAAAAATCCGCCTCGCGACAGACTGATTTCGGTCTTGCGAAGCGGATTTGTTTTTTTCTAAAGTGAGATTTCCAGCAGATCCTCCACCGTGATGTTGGTGAAGTAGTCTTCTCCAATGGCGAACTGCTCATAGATTTTTCTAAGGGCGGTTAAATCATGAGGCTGTCCGGTCAGGGCATTCTCGATATCCACTATATCAAGACGACTGAAAAAATCTCCGAAAATTCGGGCGTGCTGAATGATGCCGCGCTGGACATCAAGATGGAGTTCCACCAAGCCGCCGGCAAACTTTTTCTCTTTTTGAAAGCTGTAATTTGGTGATTTGCCAAAATTCCATGGCCATGTGCCATACTTTTCTTCCACTAATTTCTCAATGGCAGAAATATCCTGTGCGCTCCAGGGGTGGATTGCCTCGGCGCCAAAGCGCTGCATGACATGGGACTGAATCAGGTCTTGAAATTTGTCCAGATCCATAGGCGGATCCAAGTGCTTGAGATGTTCCTGGATGTTGGTGACGCGGCTGACAACGGACTGGATGCTCTTGCCTTCAAACTTGCTGGCTCGCGGCTTCAGCGCTTTCGAGAGGTCAGCTATTTCGGAGGTGAATAAGAGTGTGCCGTGGTGGAGGGTTCGGTCATGGTACTTGTACTGAGCGTTGCCTGAGAATTTCTTGCCCTCAATAGTCAAATCATTGCGTCCTGAAAACTCGGCATTGACGCCCAGGGACTGGAGGACTTCGAGGATAGGTTCGGTAAAGCCTCTAAAATCACTGAAACTTTTTCCGGAATCAGTTTTAATAAAAGTAAAATTGAGATTGCCAAAGTCATGGAAGACGGCGCCGCCGCCTGAAAGTCGTCGCACGACAGGGATCTGGTTTTCCTGTACATAATCTACATTGATTTCCGCCATAGTATTCTGGTTCTTGCCAACTATGATGGAAGGCCCGTTGCGCCATAGCATGAAGCAGTCCTCTCGGAATCCGTTCATAATGTATTCTTCAGCTGCTAGATTAAAATGCGGATCGGTGAAGGGGTTGATAAAGATTAACATACTTTGAGTCTCCTTTCCACTTCCGTGAATGAGATCATAATAGCCGTTATTTGACATGTCGTCAAGACGAGACAATTTGGCAAATTATGACGAGTTTGAATCTGGGAGGGTGTGAATCTGTCGGTCGGAAATCACGCAAATATCGCATTAATTTGTAGAAAATTGACAGAATTGAATGATAAGTAAAATAACAGTTGTCCAAAGTCTTAGGATGATGTATAGTCTTTATAGATTATGAATTCAGTATTAGTTAAATATTTTCTAGATGATTGAAGTCTGAGATCATTCCGCAGTGTTTTGCTGACGGGGTAGCCGAAGGAGAAATGGGATCGTCCGCCAGATGATGTCAAAAACTCTCAGGCAAAAGGAAGGCTTCAGGATAGGTCTCTGAAAAGCCGCAAAAAGCGGCGCCGAAGGAGTAAAGCTCTCAGGCAAATCAACAGAGAACGCAACACGGGCAAACCCTGTCGTTGCGTTCTTTTTTATTGTCATTTTCTTCACAAAAAAATGCGGCAGGTTATTGTGTTAGTCTTACTTAAATTGGGTACAAATTAGTCAGTCCACGATTAATGGGAGGGATGTAACAATGTCAGAGCTCAAGAGAACCTCGCTGTATGAATCACATCTTAAAGCGGGCGGGAAGATCGTCGAATTTGCCGGCTGGGAGATGCCAATACAGTATGAAGGCCTCGTAGTGGAGCACGAAGCGGTCAGAAACAAAGTCGGTCTTTTTGATGTATCTCACATGGGCGAAGTTTCCGTCAAAGGAAAGGACGCTGAGAAGTTCGTCAACAACCTGGTCACCAATGATGTCTCGCTGCTCAACCCTAATCAGATCGCTTATGCCATGATGTGCAACGAAAATGGCGGTGTTGTGGATGATCTTCTGAACTACAAATATTCAGAAGACCATTATTTCCTCGTCATCAACGCTTCCAACGTCGACAAAGACTTTGCCTGGATGCAGAAGCAGGCTGCGGGTTTTGACGTAGAGCTTGTCAACTTGTCAGACGGCATGAGTGAAATTGCTGTTCAAGGTCCAAATGCTCAGGCGCTTCTTCAGCGTTTGACAGACACCAATCTCGACGAAATTGCATTTTTCTACTTTAAAGACGGCGTTAAAGTCTGTGGTCTTGACACTATTGTATCTCGTACCGGTTACACGGGCGAAGATGGTTTCGAAGTCTATCTGAGCCATGAAGCTGCTCCGGTTGTCTGGGAAGCGCTTCTCAAAGAAGGTCAGGATCTTGGCGTTAAGCCAGCTGGTCTCGGCTGCCGCGACACACTCCGCTTTGAAGCTGGACTTCCGCTCTATGGCAATGAATTTGACGACAACATCAGCCCGCTTGAGGCAGGCTTGGGGTTCTTTGTCAAGCTGGACTCGCCTTTCATTGGCAGTGATGTTCTCGTCAAGCAGAAGGCTGAAGGATTAGCGCGCAAAACTGTAGGGCTTGAAATGGTTGACAGAGGCGTTCCGCGCCACGGCTATGAAGTCGCTGTCAATGGCGAAGTCATTGGACATATCGCAACAGGCTATACTTCCCCAACCCTTGGAAGAACCATAGCAAATGCTTTGATCGACGCGAAGTACTCAGAGATGGGCACTGAAGTGGATGTCCTCATCCGCGGAAAAGCTGCTAAAGCAAAAGTTGTAAGCAAGCGTTTCTACACTAAACAATATAAAAAATAAAAAACATAATTAGACGGAGGGATTTTTGATGAATGTTGTAAAAGGACTGTACTATTCTGAAGATCACGAGTGGGTAAAAGTAGAAGGCGGCAAGGCTAAAGTTGGCGTTTCTGATCATGCGGCACACCAATTGGGCGACATTGTTTACCTCGAACTGCCAGAAGTAGGTGCAGAACTCAGCGCAGGTGATGTTTTCGGCGTCATCGAATCCGTTAAAGCGGCTTCTGATTCTTATTCCCCTGTTTCCGGCGTTGTTACTGCTGTCAACGAAGAGCTCGCTGACGGACCGGAAGCCATCAACTCTGATCCATATGAGAGCTGGATTTTCGAACTTGAACTCAGCGACGCGTCTGAGCTTGAAGGCTTGATGACAGCTGAGGCTTACGAAGCGTTTATCGCTGAATAATCGTTGATAACGTATTAAGCCGCGTTGTTTGAGCGAGTAAAAAGCGACACGAATTCTTCGGGATTCGTGTCCGCTTGTCTAACGCCAAAGACGCACGCTTCTTAGAGAAGCATCAGGCCTGTCACTAGAATTGTGAACTTAATTATAGGAGGTTGGACATGCATAAATTCATTGCCAACACGGAGCAGGATCGCCAGGACATGCTCAAGGTGATCGGTGCGCCGTCCATTGAATCGCTGTTTTTCGATATTCCGGAAAACCTGCGCTTCACTGGTGAACTGAACCTCGAACCAGGGTATTCTGAAATAGAAATGATGGATAAGCTTCAGCAGTTATCCTGCCTGAACAAATCGATTGATCAGCTCGTTTGCTTCCGTGGCGCGGGCGCATATGATCATTACATTCCTACAACGATCAAGCATTTAGCTGGCCGTTCGGAATTTTTTACAGCTTACACGCCATATCAGCCTGAGATCAGCCAAGGCACACTTCAGGTTATCTTTGAGTACCAGTCCATGCTGTGTGAACTCACAGGTATGGACGCTTCAAATGCTTCCATGTATGACGGCCCTACGGCAGCAGTCGAAGCGGCTATTATGGCAGCAACTATCAAGCGCAAAAAGAAAATCGTCGTTTCAAAGGGCTTGAATCCGGAAGCGAGAAGTGTCATGAAGACCTACTTCCACTTCAGAGACTTCGAAATGGTTGAAGTTGAGCTTGAGAATGGCAAAACCAACCCTGAGACACTTAGAGCAGCTATGTGTCCAAACTGCGCAGGCGTCATCATCCAGAGCCCTAACTTCCTGGGTGTGGTAGAAGATATGCACGCCCTTGGTGCAGTAGCAAAAGAAACAAAGTCAGTCTACATTGCCTATGTAGATCCAATTTCACTTGCAGTCCTTGAAACGCCGGGCAACTATGGCGCAGATATCGTTATTGGTGAGGGTCAAGGTCTCGGCAACGTTATCAACTTTGGCGGTCCTTACCTCGGTTTCCTCGCAACGCGCTCAGAGCACGTTCGAAAAATTCCGGGCAGAATCGTAGGCCAATCTGAAGACGTGGACGGCAAGCGTGCCTTCGTTTTGACGCTTCAAGCCCGCGAACAGCATATCCGCAGATTCAAAGCGACTTCCAACATCTGCTCCAACCAAGGACTCAACGTTCTCATGGGTTCCATTTACATGGCAACTATGGGCAAAGAGGGCTTGAAGGAAGTTGCAAAGCAGTGCTTTGACAAAGCGCAGTACGCTTATGACAAGCTGATCGCGACCGGCAAATTCAAGCCTGCTTTCGAAGGCAGAAGCTTCTTTAAAGAGTTTGCCTTAGTCAGTGATGTTCCTTTTGAGAAAATTGACCAATATCTGATCGATAATGGCTTCCTTGGCGGATTCTCTTTAGCTGAGGACTATGGTATTGAGGGCGGCCATCTCTTCTGCGTGACCGAAAAGCGGAGCAAGGCGGAAATCGATCGACTTTGCTCAATGCTGGAGGTGATGTAGATGATGAGAGTATATGAAAAACTGCTTTTCGAAATTTCCAAAGAAGGCCGTAAGGCATACTCGCTCCCGGCAACTGGTGTTCCATCTGTGGAACTGTCATCTGCAATCGCGCCTGAGCTCCTCAGAAAAGAAGACGCTCAGCTTCCTGAGCTGTGCGAAGTGGATGTCGTAAGACATTACACCGGTCTTTCCAACAAGAACTATGGCGTAGACACAGGTTTCTATCCGCTTGGCTCCTGTACTATGAAATATAATCCTAAGATCAATGAAGATGCAGCTTCTGTGCCTGGTATGTCAAGACTTCACCCATATCAGCCGGATTCTACGCTTCAGGGCACTCTGCGCATGATGCATGAGCTTTCTGACATGCTGGCTGAAATTGCAGGCATGGACAGCGTTACGCTTCAGCCTGCTGCCGGCGCTCACGGCGAGCTCCTTGGCCTGTTCCTGATCAAGGCTTATCATCAGCACAACAATGACTTTAAGAGAACCAAGATCATTGTTCCTGACTCCGCTCACGGCACAAACCCTGCGACTGCTGCAGTAGCGGGCTTTGATATCGTTGAGATCGAGTCCGAAGCAGATGGTTCTGTCAACGTGGAAGCTTTAAAAGCGGCTTTGAGTGACGAGGTTGCCGGCTTCATGCTGACTAACCCTAGCACCCTCGGCTTGTTTGAAAAGAGCATCAAGGAAATCGCGGAACTTGTTCATGAAGCCGGCGGGCTCCTCTACTATGACGGCGCCAATATGAATGCCATCATGGGTAAGACACGACCTGGCGACATGGGCTTTGACGTCATGCACTACAACCTGCATAAGACATTCTCCACGCCTCATGGCGGCGGTGGTCCAGGCGCGGGTCCTGTAGGCGTCAAGAAATTCCTCGAGCCATTCCTTCCAAAACCGGTTGTCAGCTTAAAAGACGGCAAGTATTTCATGGACTATGACCGTCCGCTTTCCATCGGCAAAATTAAAGGCTTCTACGGCAACTATGGCATCCTCCTTCGCGCCTATACTTATATCAAGACTATGGGTCGTGAAGGTATTAAGGAAGTCAGTGAAACAGCTGTCCTGAACGCCAACTATATGATGCACCGCCTGAAGAAGGACTTTGACCTTCCTATGGACCGACTTTGCAAGCATGAGTTTGTCCTTGCGGGCGTCAAGGAAAACGGTATGGTGGTCAGCACGCTGGACGTTGCCAAGCGTTTGCTTGACTATGGCTACCATCCGCCAACCATCTACTTCCCATTGATCGTTCACGAAGCGATCATGGTCGAGCCAACAGAGACAGAGAGCAAGGAAACTCTCGACGAGTTCTGCGACGCTATGATCAAGATTGCTCATGAAGCTATTGAGTCACCTGAACTTCTCAAGGATGCGCCGCATGGTACACCGGTCAGAAGAATCAATGAAGCGAAAGCAGCCCGTGACCTGATCCTCACTTACAAGGATTCTCTCAAGGGTTAACAAGCGCTTCGGAAAGCAACCTATAAGCAAAACAGAGACGGTGCTGTAAGACTGCTCTGTTTTGCTTTCTTTCTATCTTTAGTTAGAACAGGGTGTGCTAAAGTTCAGCGCTCTATTGGCTGACTTCGGGCGCACACGACGGGAGGTCATTCGGAAATGCGCTTATTGGAAGGTAAAAAAACTGCTGAAGCGGTTAAAAAGCAAATCCTCGAAAAAGTCGAGTTTCTTAAAAGCAAAGCCATTGAACCCAAATTGGACGTCATCATCATAGGTGAAGACGACGCAGCTATGGCCTATGTAGGCATGATCGCAAGATCTTCTCAAAAATATGGCGTCGCTTCCGAAGTGGTAGCACTTCCGGCGACGATTACCGAGTCCGAGCTTTTGGATAAGATTCGGGAGATCAACGCGGATAAGTCTGTTCACGGTCTGATAGTCCAAATGCCGCTGCCGAAAGGCATTGATGAAAAACGTGTCATAGAAACCATTGATCCGCTTAAAGACGTCGACGGCTTTCACCCTATGAACGTCGGCAATTTGTCTATTGGTGAGGATGGCTTTGTGCCGTGCACGCCATATGGCATCTATAAGATGACGGAAATTGAAGAACTCGACTTTACCGGCAAGAATGTCGTTGTTCTGGGACGCAGCAACATTGTCGGCAAGCCGGCAGCCATGCTGATGCTCAGAAAGAATGCAACGGTGACAATTTGCCACTCGAAGACGAAAAACCTGGCGGAAGTGACGTCCAAAGCGGATGTGCTGATCGCGGCCATAGGTGTGAAGAAGTTTGTGAAGCGCGATATGGTGGGCGAAGGCGCTATTGTCATTGACGTCGGAATTCACAGCGAAGATGGCAAGATCGTAGGGGACGTTGACTTTGAGGATGTTAAGGATAAAGTGTCCATGATCACGCCGGTTCCCGGCGGGGTAGGCACAACCACAATCGCGATGCTCATGCACAACGCGGTCAAAGCGGCCCATAAACAAAATGGACTTCAATTCTAAGCCCGAAGCGGTCTGTGCAAGACGGGTATAAAGATGAATCAAGGGGTGTGCGTGCCTAGCGGACAATTGTCGCTGCGATTTCGCGCACTCCTTTTTTTATTTAAAAATTAACTAAAAAAATTTTATAAAAATAAGCAAATGGGGTTGAAAACTTTATTTTATGCTGATATATTGATAGGAACATCTGAAAGCGATATACATATTTATAAATTAATATACAATATTATGATAGGAAAGGTGAGCAAAATGATAACGAAATTCAAGCGGGTCCTCGTTGCAAACCGTGGCGAAATAGCCATCCGGATCTTTAGAGCATGCAATGAACTCGGCATCCGGACAGTGGCGATTTACTCGAGCGAGGATAAAAATGCCTTGTTCAGACTCAAGGCAGATGAGTCCTATCTGATTGGAAAAAATAAAGGCCCTATTGAAGCCTACCTCGACATTGATGAAATTATAAAGCTGGCAGTGAAAAAAGGCGTCGACGCCATTCACCCTGGCTATGGTTTCCTCTCCGAAAATCCTGAGTTTGCTCTGAAATGTGCAGAAGCCGGCATTGCCTTTATTGGACCAACGCCGGAGATGATGCACCGCGTCGGCGATAAAATCAACTCCAAGCACGTTGCGGTAGCAGCCGGAGTCCCTGTCATTCCAGGAAGTGAGAAGCCAATCCGCACAGATGAAGAGGCCATTCATTTCGCAAATGAAGCGGGCTATCCTATTATGCTCAAAGCGGCAGCCGGCGGCGGCGGCAGAGGTATGCGGATAGTCAGGGAAGAGTCCAAGCTTATTGAAGAGCTGCATTCTGCACGGAATGAAGCCAGAAAGGCTTTTGGCGTTGAGGATGTCTTCATCGAGAAGTACCTGGAAGATCCAAAACACGTTGAAGTTCAGATTTTAGGAGATGCCTACGGCAATATCGTGCACCTCTTTGAACGCGACTGCTCCATCCAGCGTCGGCATCAAAAACTGATTGAGTATACGCCGGCGTTCTCCCTGCCGCAAGAGAAGCGCCTCGAAATCTGTCAGGACGCTATTAAGATCGCCGCTTCTGTCGCTTACAAAAATGCCGGGACCTGTGAGTTCCTGGTAGACCAGGAAGGCAAGCATTACTTCATTGAAATGAACCCAAGAATTCAGGTTGAGCATACGGTCACTGAGATGGTTACCGGTGTCGATATTGTCCAGGCACAGATCATGATTGCGGAAGGATACCCGCTTGGTTCAGTTGAAATCAATCTTCCTAACCAGGATGCCGTTCAGATTCGCGGCTATTCCATTCAGTGCCGGATCACGACAGAAGACCCAGCCCACAACTTTGCGCCTGACACAGGTAAAATGGACGTCTACAGAACCGGCGGCGGCTTTGGCGTCCGCCTTGACGGCGGCAGCGGCTTCACCGGCGCAATCATCAGCCCGTATTATGACAGTCTCCTCGTCAAGTCTACGACTTGGGGCAGAACTTTTGATGACGCGATTCGCAAGCAGATCCGTTCGATCCGGGAGATTACGATCCGCGGTGTGAAAACAAACGCTGCCTTCCTGATCAACGTGCTTAATCATGAGACCTTCAAGCGGGGTGCTTGTGACACCAACTTCATCCTCAAGAACAAAGAGCTCTTTGACATTCACGCTAAGAAGGATATAGAGCTCAGAGTCCTCAATTATATTGGCGAGAAAGTCGTCAATGAGACCAAGGGCTTCAAGCGAGAGTATGACGTTCCGTTGGTGCCGAAGTTCGAAAAGAGAGTCCTTTATGGCACAAAGCAAATTCTCAACGAGCGTGGGGCCGATGGTCTTGTGAACTGGATCCACGACCAGAAGAAGCTCCTTCTCACAGACACCACCATGCGGGATGCCCATCAATCACTTATGGCGACGCGTGTCCGGACTCGCGATATGACCCGTATTGCCAAGGCGACCTCACACCTTGCGGAAGATCTTTTCTCGCTCGAAATGTGGGGTGGCGCAACCTTTGACGTCGCCTACCGGTTCCTGAAAGAATCGCCATGGGAGCGCCTTGAGATACTGCGTGAGCGCATCCCGAACATCCTGTTCCAAATGCTTCTGCGCGGCGCTAACGGCGTTGGCTATAAAAACTATCCGGACAACGTGATTCGTGAGCTGATCCAAGTATCGGCAGCCAAAGGCATTGACGTCTTTAGAATCTTTGATTCCCTGAACTGGATCAAGGGCATGGAAGTCGCCATTGACGAAGTCATAAAAACCGGGAAAATCGCAGAGGCCACAATCTGCTACACCGGAGATATCCTCGACACATCCAGAGACAAGTATTCCCTCAAATATTACGTCGATATGGCCAAAGAGCTGGAGCGCATGGGCGCCCACATTCTTGCCATCAAGGACATGTCGGCGCTTCTCAAGCCGTACGCGTCCTTCAAGCTGGTCAAAGCTCTCAAGGATGAAATCTCCATCCCAATTCACGTACACACCCATGATACGACGGGCAACGGCGTCGCGTCCATGCTCATGGCAGCAGAGGCCGGCGCGGATATAGTCGATACCGCCTTTAACAGCATGTCAGGGGTCACCAGTCAGCCGGCGCTGAACTCCATTGTCGCGGCACTGGAAAACACTGAGCGGGACACAGGCATCAGTTTGAAATCCATCCAGCTGCTCAGCGATTATTGGGCTTCCGTCAGACCGGTTTATTCACAGTTTGAGTCGGATCTCAAAGCGGCCAGTACTGAGATTTACCGCTATGAAATTCCGGGCGGCCAGTATTCCAACCTGAAGCCTCAGGTGGAAAGCTTTGGTCTTGGCCACCGCTTCACTGAAGTCAAGGAAATGTTCCGAACAGTCAATGATATGTTTGGAGACATTGTCAAGGTTACCCCTTCTTCTAAAGCGGTTGGGGACATGGCGATCTTCATGATTCAGAATGAGCTTACGGAAGTAAACATCTACGACAAAGCTAAAGATATGGCATTTCCGGATTCAGTTGTCGCGTACTTCCAGGGCATGATGGGACAGCCACAGGGCGGGTTCCCTGAAAAGCTTCAAAAGCTGGTGTTAAAAGACATTGAGCCTATCACCTGCAGACCGGGAGAATTGCTTGAGCCGGAAGATCTAGACGGCATCAAGGCTATGCTTGAGACTAAGTACAAGCGTGAATTCTCCGAGGCGGAAATCATCAGCTACGCGCTGTATCCAAAAGTCTTTGAAGACTATCTTGATTGGGTCGCTAAAAACGGCGATTTCAGCAGGATGGGCAGCGATGTCTTCTTCCACGGTCTCGCTGAGGGTGAAACCTGTGAGGTTGAGCTCGAAGTCGGCAAGACTATGGTCATCAAGCTCATTGAAATTGGAAAGCTGGATGAAAAAGGAAATAGAACAATAGATTTCGAGATCAATGGTAATCGAAGAGAGATCGAAATTAAGGACAAGACGAGTAAAATGACTGTGACAGAGTCATATTCCGCAATGGCGGATCCCTCCAATCCCTTCGAAATAGGGTCCTCTATCCCCGGAACCGTCACCAAGCTTCTAGTGAAGGAAGGGGAAACGGTCAAGGTTGGTCAAACCGTCGCGGTCGTCGAGGCTATGAAGATGGAGACTTCGGTGACGTCGCCCGTAGATGGCAAGGTCGCGAAAATCAATGTCAGTCTGGCGCAAAGCGTTAAATCAGGCGAGCTTTTAATTGAACTTGTCGGACATTAGAACTTAGAGAGCGGGGAATTGGTGTGACAGCCAATTCCCCGTTTTTTCATGCGGCCAGTCGCGGCTGTTCCGGTTAGCTGGCAAGAAGGCGTTAGGTCAGGGAAAATGAGGCCAGTCGCGATGACGGCCAACATTATCATAACTGCAAGGGATAATTAAGGAGGGGTGGTTAAGTCAAAGGCGTCAAAGGATCTGACATAGGATGAGATTCCTTATATTGACAAAATATGTAAGTTCGAGTACCCTTATAGTAGTCAATCTTGGTAGTCAATCCTGGTAGTCATTCTTTAATCTGTATTGAAGTCTCATCTTTTGAAATGGAGTGGTATCTCTGTCTGTAAACGAAGTCAACCCATACTGCTTTAAAGACTTGTCTGCCATGGTCCGGGAAGCCCAAGTCAGCGGCTGCGAGGCGGAACTCATGGAAGGTGTTGTCAGCAAGCGGCTGGATGCCGTTCTCTACTCAAAAGAAACTCAGGAACATATAGCCCGAGTGTCAGCTTGTTCCGCAGAAATTGCAGGCGCTATGGGACTTACGGACGGAGAAGTTCAATTGATAAAAAAAGCCGCCGTCTATCACGATGTCGGAAAGCATGAAGTGCCGGATGCACTGCTGAATAAACCGGGGCCCCTGACGCCGGATGAGAGAAAAATTATGGAGACCCATGCGGCAAGAGGCTGGTCCTATCTTATGGTATCCATTTCTCCAATTTACCTGGCCGGTGCTGAGATTGCCAAACAGCATCATGAGCGCTGGAATGGCTCAGGTTATCCGGAAGGTCTGAAAGGGCCCCAAATCCATTTATACGGTCGAATCGTCGCAGTGGCAGATGTCTACGACGCGCTGATCTCTGACCGCGTCTACAAAAAACCTTGGCCCCTGGACCAGGTCCTTCACCACTTCGCTGAAATGAGTGGTATCTTATACGATCCTGAAGTGATTCAGGCTTTTCTTCGTTTGCACGGCAGGGTTTGAGGCGGTTCGTAAAATCAGGTGAATTCAAAGGTCGAACCCGTGATATAATAGACTAAAATCTGCTTAAAGGTGGCGGACGATTATGAAACTATTAATGACTTATGACTACGGTCCGCAGGCTATGGCTGAGATTCGAGCCTTGGGACATGAGGTTTTGTACATCAGCGAGTCCGGGCTTGAAACATCAAAACAGGATCTCAGCGACATTGAGGTGCTGGTATGTTATAACCCTTTTAAAGATTTGGACCTGGAGGCCATGCCTGCGCTGCGGTACATCTTGTTGTCCTCTATTGGGATTGATCAGCTTCCGGCTGAGCGCGTGATGGCGCGAAATCTGGTGGTGACAAACAATCGCGGCGGCTATTCAAAGCCAATGGGTGAATGGATTGTCTGGAATCTGCTGAGCGCTTTTAAAAACAGCGCCTGGTTTTACGATCAACAGAGAAAGAAAGAGTGGAAAATTACGACCGACGTCTTGGAGCTGGTCGGAAAGACCATCGGCTTCCTCGGCACCGGTACTATTGCTCAGGAGGCAGCCAAACGCCTCAGCGGCTTTGAGGTGCGTCGGATTGGCCTGAACACACATGGAAAGCCTCATGAGGCATTTGATAAGGTTTACAGTGCTGACGACAAACTTGAGTTTGCAGGGTGCTGTGATGCAGTGGTGATCGCCCTGCCCCAGACTGCGCAAACAGAACACTTCGTGGATCAGGCTTTTCTGGACCACATGAAACCGGATGCGGTTCTCATCAATATTTCCAGAGGTGCGGTGCTGGATGAGGCCGCTCTTGTGATGGCTCTGGGGAAGGAACGCTTCAGAAGCGTTCATCTGGATGTATTTGATCAGGAGCCGCTGCCAAAAGACCACCCACTGTGGGAAATTGACCGTGTGCACATCACACCTCACAATTCATGGATTTCGGAGCAGCGCAACAACAGACGCTTTGAATTGATCCTGGAAAATCTAAAACGTTTGGCCGATGGCGAGCAGTTGCTCAACGTCGTGGACGTCAGACGTGGTTATTGAGAGAGGATGGGACGCAATGAAACTGGTACTGGATTGTCATGTCCATACTTATGCAAGCGGGCATGCTTATTCTACGGTAAAAGAGTATATGGATGCGGCTGTTGAAAAAGGGCTGGCGCTGATTGGATTTTCAGATCACGGGCCTGCCATGCCCGGTGGACCGCATCCTTTTCATCATGGGAACCAACAAGTCATCCCAAGACACTATAAAGGGGTGACGCTTCTTAGGGGTGCAGAGCTAAATATTATTGATTTTGAAGGCCGGATTGACCTTGAGGAAAGAATTCTCAAGCGACTCGACTATTGTATAGCGGGATTTCACGACGTCTGTCTTGAGCCGGGCAATCAGGCCCAGAATACAGAGACCCTTATCAAGGTCATGCAGAATCCTTATGTGGACATTCTCGCCCACACGGGCAATCCACGCTGGCCCATTGACCGGCAAGCTGTTATTGAAGCGGCTGCAGCAGCCGGTAAGATCATTGAAATTAACAACTCCTCCTTTACCAACCTGGGGAGAAAGGGAAGTAAGGACAATTGCTATCAAATAGCAGAGCTGGCTTGTCGCCACAATGTCAGAATGATCGCCTCCAGCGACTGCCATATTGCTTTTGATTTAGGAAAGTTTGACTATGCGGCCAAGCTCTTTAAAGAGGTTGGCGTGCCTGAAACGCTCATCATGAACACCGAGGCCTCGAAATGGCTGGGATACCTGTCAGAAAAGGGCAAGGTAAAGGATTTGACAGAGCGGTCTGTGTAACGTTGGCAACCTATTTGGGGGGGAGACAGTGAAATCAAGCATCGAAATTATGACCAAGGCTAAGCCTGAACTTCGCAGTATGACGCTGCAGGAAACGATTCAATTGACTGAAGCCCTTGGAGAAAAGAAATTCAGGGGGAGACAGGTATACGCCTGGGTTCACAGAGGCGTAAAAAACTTCGACGAAATGACGGATTTGTCCCAGAGCTTCAGACAAAAGCTCGCTCAGCACACTGTTCTGGACAATATGAAATGTGTGGATGCGTTGACATCAAGCAATGATCAGACGACAAAATATCTTTTCAAGCTGAATGATGGCAATGTCATAGAGTCTGTGCGCATGGTATATCGACATGGGGTTTCGGCTTGCTTGTCCACGCAGGTGGGCTGCCGTATGGGCTGTACCTTCTGTGCCTCAACAATTGACGGTATGGTTAGAAATTTGTCCGCCGGAGAGATTTTGGGCCAACTGCTTGAAATTCAAAACCTGGGCGGCGCCAGGGTGTCCAGCGTCGTTTTAATGGGAAGCGGTGAGCCGCTGGACAATTTTGACGAAGTGACCAAGTTCATTGAGCTGGCGAGTTCAGAAGAGGGATTAAAGTTGGGACAGCGTCACATGACACTGTCTACCTGCGGGATTGTTCCCGGCATCAGGGCACTGGCAAAGAAACGCTATCAAATCACATTGGCAGTGTCGCTGCACAGCGCAGAGGACGCCAAAAGATCAGAGCTGATGCCGGTGAACAGAAAATATCCGGTCAGCGAAGTCTTTAAGGCTTGTGATGAGTATGCCAATGAAACCGGCCGGAGAGTCACTTATGAATACGCGTTGATCAAGGGTGAAAACGATCGCGAAGAAGAGGCTTTAAAGCTGGCGAAAGCACTCAAAGGAAAGCTTTGTCATGTCAATCTGATCCCGGTTAATCCGGTGGCGGAACGTGGCTATAAAGCCTCAAGCGACTTATCCGTCAAGCGATTCTCAGAGCTGCTTAAGCGCTCGGGCATAGAGACGACAGTACGGAGAGAGCTTGGCAGCGACATTAATGCCGCCTGTGGGCAGCTTAGAAAATCTTATCTGGACGAACCGGAAGCGTAGTGTCCATTCAACTTTTATCGCTGAATAAACGAATGAAATTGTCTGAAAATTTTTTTTCGTTCATGAAGGACATACTCTGAGGGAAATCGAATATTATGGGTATACTATCGTTAAACCATCCACCCAAATTAAGAGGAGGAGATTGACATGTTTTCATTAATCGTAGGGAACCGTGGCAGTGGAAAAACAAAGATGTTAATTGATATGGCCAACGAGAGAGCAAAAACTTCCAACGGCACCAGTATATTTATTGATGCCGACAAGAGCCACATGTATGATCTGCCCCACAATGTCCGGTACATCAGCACTATGGATTTGCCTTTACAATCTGCCCAAGAATTTTTCGGATTCATTTGTGGTTTGATGGCAAGTGATTATGATCTGGAGAATCTGTACATTGATGGTCTGAAGAAGACTATGAAGGGCAGCATGGATGAAATCGCAGAGAACATTAAACGCGTGGAAGCTTATGCAGAGGTCAGCAATGTTAAAGTTGTGGCAACGGTGACCTGTGAAATGGAAGAAATTCCTGAAGAACTTAAGAAGTACATTAAGGAATAATTTTAAATTGAATGTTACCGCCTTTGGTTCAACGTCAGACCATTAAGTTGAACTGTCAAAAACGGTTAAAACGCCCCTGAAGACGCTTTGTGCGGTCTTTCAGGGGCGTTTTTTTCTGATTGTGGAAGCGGGTGACTGATGGAAGCGGGTGTCTGAGAGACCTGCTTCCACCCGTTTTTGTAAGACGCTAAATAAAGGCTTTGCCGAGAAATTTGCGGATTAAATCAGGATCGCTGAAATCATCCAGTTCAATTTCGCGGCCATCCTCTTCAAAATGGACAATGACCTTGGTATTGCCTTCTTTAAATTTTTTTGCGACGGTTTCTTCGCTGATTTCTCTGACCTTGTTGTCATGGTGTCTGATCTTGACGAATTCTTTTACGAAATGGCTTCCGGTGAGCCCGATCACTTTTGTATAGGTTTGCATAGAGTCCCTCCTGATTAGTTGAAAATTGTAGACTTTCGTACTTAAATCTATTATATGACAAAACTGAGGTGATTGGAAAAAATTCAGAAAAGTAAAACAGATTAAATAATAATTAAAAGGTAAGAATCAAGGTCAAAGTTTGGTATAATAAGTATGATAATGTGTACAAAGCAGTGACCATCGGCATATTTATTTTAACAACTGCCTTTAAAGTCGATTGGGAATGGACCAACAATAGATCACATAGAGCACCAGACGACATTTGGAAGGGGTTAGACATGGTAAACAGAAGGAAGATCATGGTCTGCGTCACCCAGCAGAAATCATGCGAGCGTCTCATCAAGCGAGGGGCGGAACTCTGTAAGCCGCAGGATGAATTGCTGGTCGTTCATGTTGTTAAAGAAAACTGGCGCTATTTCGGGAAGTTAAAAGAAGCTGACGCGCTTGAATATCTTTTTGACATATCAAAGGCGTATGATGCGACCCTGTCGGTCATCAAAGAAATGGATATAGAAGGCGCTCTTACTAAGTTCGCTTATGAAGAGCAGGTGGATACCATTGTGATGGGCGAATCCCTCGAGACCACCAAGCAGCAGAATATGATCAACAGACTGGAAAATAAATTGAACAGAGATGTCATCATAGAAATTGTACCGTTGGAATTTGCCGCAGAACAGGGTGTCGCTCTGACGGCGTCAATATAAGTCGTTTCAAGTCATAAGCCCTTTTTGGAGGGCTTTTTTTATTTGCAGTTTTTCGCTCCAAAAGTCGACCATTTGGGAATTAAAAACAGGCGTGATGTTTTGTCTATCCAAATTGTGGTATGAATAGGATGCCGGTAATTTAGTCTGTCTGATCAAAAGGAGGGAACTGAATGAAACGCAATCTGAGTATGCTGCTGATCTTGATTCTCGTATTATCACTGACGGGATTTAATTTTGCAGCGGAGAGTGAATCTGTCGAAATTACAATCTTCCACACCAATGACGCCCATGCCAGGGTGGAGTCCAGCGCAACTATTGTTGGATATGCTAAAATTGCCACACTGGTAAATAAGGCGAAAGCCGAAAATCCAAATGTAATGCTTTTGGATGCGGGTGACGCGACCCATGGGCAGACCATTGCTACCCTTGTAAAAGGCAAAAGCATTGTAGATATTTACAATGCTGTTGGCTATGATGCCATGACGCTGGGCAACCACGATTTCAACTACGGTAAAGCACGGGTGCTCGAGCTTGAAGACATGGCGGAATATCCGTTCCTTGCAGCAAACGTGATCAATGAAGACGGTACGCCTTTTGTGGAACGTTATATCATCAAAGAAATGGAAGGTGTCAAAGTAGGTGTGTTCGGTCTTGCAACCCCTGAAACTTATTACAAGTCCCATCCGGATAATACCAAGGGACTGAAGATCGAAAATCCAATTGAAGTCGCCAAAGCAATGGTCGCAGAACTCGAGGACAAAACTGATATTATTATAGTCTTGTCACACCTTGGACTAGAGCCTGCATCAGAATTCACAGACCGTATGATCGCCTATCAGGTACCGGGTGTGGATCTCATTATTGGCGGACACAGCCACACGCGCTTTTCAACCGGCATTATCAACAATGGCGTCAACATCGTTCAAACCGGCGGGTACAATGAAAGTTTGGGAAGAATTGATATTACCTGGAGCGGCGGTGAAATTGCTTCTGTTAAGCCATATTTGATTCCTGCGGCGTCAGTCGCTGACCTGGGCGAAGACGAAACCGTAAAAAATCTGATCACGACGCTCAAAGGTGAGCAGGATGTCGTGACTTCGGTCGTCGTCGGGAACACCCCTGTAGAACTCGTTGGTACTCGTGAATTGGTCAGAACGGGTGAAACCAATCTTGGGAATCTGATTACTCAGGCCATGATTCACGCCACGGGCGCAGAGGTTGCCATAACTAACGGCGGCGGCATTCGGGCGTCAATTGATGTCGGAGATATTACCGTGGGTGAAATTTCTACAGTCTTGCCGTTTGGCAACTACATTGTGACAAAATCAATTTCCGGGGAAGATCTTCTGAAAGCCATCGAGCATGGATTAACGGATTATCCTAATCAGATGGGTGCTTTCCCGCACATCGCAGGGATCAGAGTACAGTTTGATCCAACGAAAGAAGTGGGCAAGAGAGTCGTAACCGCAACTGTGGACGGCAAAGCGGTGGAGCCTGCACACATGTATATGACAGCGACAAACGACTTCATGGCAGCCGGCGGTGATGCGTATCTGATGTTTAAAAATTACCCAGAGGCAGGTCTGTTTGTAGCTCTGGACGAAGCACTTGTGAAATATATTAAGGAAGTCGGCGTCGGAAGTGCCTCAGTTGACGGCAGAATTAAAGTCTATGACGGTCCGGCAATTGTGACACCAGCACCTGCGCCCGCACCTGTGACACCTGAACCTGGAACACCAGGAACAGAAGGTCACTATACTGTCGTTTCAGGAGATTCTTTGTATCGTATTGCGCTAAAATACAACACAACGTGGCAAAAATTAGCTGAGTACAATAAACTCAGCAATCCTAATGTGATCCTGCCAGGTCAGATCATTCACATTCCGGCTATGTAGCAATTTGTTATAAGCGGTTTTTAATGAGTCAAGTCGTAAATGAGAGCCAGATGATACCTGTCTGGCTCTCATTTTTTTCTTGAAGTGTGAGGCAATTGTGTGATGGCCGTTTATTCGGGGTATCAACTTATTGAAACCTTGAAAGGGGATGCCCTTATGAAAAAAGAATGGAACAAAATTTTGCCGCCAATTTTAGGTGGGGTGTTGCTGCTATTTGTTTTCGGAGATCAGATTTTGGCTTTTGCAGCAGATTATCAATGGTTTAAAATGTTGGGTTATACTGAAACCTTCTTTGTTGAAATCAAGACAAAATTGATGATATGGGTACCGCTTTCACTGATCCTCTCAGTGGCACTCAGTCTGTACTTCATCAAATTATTTGACAAGTATATAAAATTAGGGCAAATCTTTATTTCCAAACCGGAGCTGGCTAAATTCAAAAAAATCCTGGTCGTGATTTCGGTTGGATTGGGCATATTTTTGTCGTGGGTATCGACCGGTGAGCTTTGGTTGAAAATATTATTCTTCTTAAACAGAAATTCATTTGGTGTTGAAGACCCAATATTTGGTAACGACGCATCTTTCTACATCTTCTCAAAGCCTATGATTGAGAATCTGATGAGCCTCGGCATTTTCACAACCCTTGTGATCATTGTGGCGACACTTGTCTTTTATTCTCTTGTATTTAAGCAATATCCGCCTTCAGAAGGTACGGTTTATTATTTGGACAGAACTGCTGGCATTCCAAATGTAATTAGTTTTTTCAAACGGGACATTTTGAGAAATGCTGTGAAGCGACTCGCTACTTTAGGCGCGCTCTTTTTCGTATTATTGGGAAGTTTCTTCCTGCTGATGACCTATGATCTCGTCTATTCTCCACGGGGAGCGGCTTTCGGGGCAAGTTACACGGATGTCGCGGTTACACTGAAAGGGTATATTGCGCTGGCCATTGTTTCTTTTATCTCAGCTGTACTTTTTTTTGTAGGCATGGTGAAGGAGAAAAAGCGTTTAATCGCAGCGGGTCCGGTCGCAATCGTGTTTATTGGCATTATCACTTCGGTGATCGCCTTTGGGGTTCAAAGATTAATTGTAGAGCCGGATGAAATTTCAAAAGAGCAGCCCTATATTGAATACAACATTGCTTTTACCCAAAAAAGCTTTAATCTCGACCAGGTTGAGTCGAGGGAATTTCCTGTCAATCAGGAGCTGACCGCAAAAGATCTTGAAGAAAATGAAGCAACCATCCGAAACATTCGCATCAATGACGAAACGCCATTGCTTCAGACGTTTAACCAATTGCAGAGTTTGAGGCTCTATTATCAGTTCAGCAATATAAGCATGGATAGGTATGTCATTGATGGCCAATACAGACAAGTCTTTCTGGCTCCGAGGGAACTGAACACTGATAAACTGACAGAGAAAGCAAAGACTTGGATTAATCTGCACTTGAAATATACTCACGGTTATGGCGTGGTCGTGGCGCCGGTCAACGAAGTCACCCCTGAAGGCCAGCCAAAGCTCATGGTTAGAAATATTCCGCCGACCACAGAGACGGATTTGAAGCTGACTAGGCCGGAGATTTATTTTGGTCTTCTGACAGATCAATATATTATCACAGGGACGAATGAGGATGAGTTCGACTATCCGAGCGGCTCCGACAACACAGAAACCCGTTATGAAGGCATTGACGGCATCAGTCTGAGTGGCGCGAACAGATTCCTCTATGCAATCACTCAGCGCAGTATGAGATTGCTTTTTTCTGATAATATTACTGCGGACAGCCGAATCCATTATACTAGAGACGTCATTGACCGCGCTGCTAAAATTGCGCCATTCTTAATTTACGAGCATGACCCCTATATGGTCATGAACCAGGAGGATGGCAAACTGTATTGGATTGTGGACGCCTATACAGCGACTGCGGATTATCCATATTCTCAGCGATACGGGTTTAAAGGCTATATTGTCAATTATGTTCGAAACTCGGTCAAAATTGTCGTAGACGCTTATAATGGCACAATTGATTATTACGTCTTTGATGAAAGCGACCCTATGATCCAGACCTATAAAAATATTTACAAGGATTTGTTTAAACCTGCGTCTGAGCTTCCCGCAGGCTTGCAGCAGCATATAAAGTATCCGCGGGACTTATTTGACCTGCAGGCAGAGGTATATAGACTTTATCACATCAATAACCCGGTTGTTTTTTATAATGGTGAGGATGCCTGGGATATCGCTAATGAAAAATATCTGGACCAGATTGAGAAAGCGAAGTCAAACTACGTCATGTTTAAGTTGCCTGAGGAAGACACCGAAGAGTTCGCTTTGATTTTACCGTTCACGCCGCGTGAAAAGGCAAACATGACCAGTCTGCTCGTCGCGAGAAATGATGGCGAAAACTATGGCAAACTTTTTGTATATCGTTTTCCAAAGGACAAGACCATTGATGGCCCTATGATGATCGAGTCCAGAATTGATCAGGATTCTACCATTTCACCTCAGTTCACCTTATGGGGTCAGGAAGGCTCAAATGTTCTCAGGGGTAATGTCATTGTGGTTCCGGTCAATAATTCACTGCTCTATATTGAACCGATCTTTATTCAGGCAGACAATGTCAACAGTCTGCCTGAAACGAAACGGGTTATAGTTGGCTATCGCGACAAGGTCGTGATGGAGCAAACTCTGGACCTTGCTTTGGAGCGAATTTTCGGTGCTGTGTCAGAAACAGATCCGCAGCTGCCGTCTGAAGGTGGTTTCCCACAGCTGGAGGGTGAAGAATTAGATGCTGTTTTGAACCAAGTCAGATCTGTCTATGACGAGTTAACGCGTTCGCTGAGTGAAATTCAAAAAATTATTCAGCAGTTGGAAACACAAATGGAAAGTCAGAAAGAGACCACTCCCGAAGGTGATGCGGCAGAACCGGCAGTGACGCCTTAGTAGAACCGGTACAGTGATTTTGAAATTCCTGTGTAAAAGTATGTTCACCCTGTTGGCTCATTTCAGGCTTATAATCCATTTTAATATTGCACAGTTATTTTGGAATGTACTACTAGTGACTGAAAAATAAATGCCAGGCCAGGGAGGGGAATTAAATCTGCCTCCCTGGTTAATGTGAAAAAATAGCAGTTATAATTTCGTGTTTGTTCGCGCTTTGATGGTGTATAATAATAGAGGTGTCATTTCAAAGGGGGGACGTCTCGTGTTCGGTCATCTGTTGATCTTTGATATTGACGGGACGCTGATGTCATGTGGCGGAAGCGGCAGGAAGTCAATGAATGACGCTTTTTTGGAAGTGTTTAGTATTAAAAACGGATTTGAAAAAGTCAATATGGCTGGGTGTCTGGATAGAGCGATTCTTAGGACCTCTCTTGAGATTCATCAGGTAAAGCTGGAAGATGAAGCCTCCTTTTTCAGTTTATATGGGTATCATTTGAAGAAAAATCTTCAGAACAATCCTGGTGTTATGGCTTACGCAGGCGTTGAAACGCTGCTTGAGGCACTTGCGGTTAGGCCGGACGTTCTGTGTACAGTGGGTACAGGCAATTGTGAAATAGGCGCATATGAGAAACTCAAAGCAGTTCAGCTTCACGATCGATTTATTCTTGGTGGGTATGGCGACCATCACGATACCAGAGCACAACTGATTCAGCATGTCATTGATCAGGCGGAGTTTCGTTATGGTCATCAGCATCAGGGCTACAATACGGTTGTCATAGGGGACACGCCTTTAGATATAGAAAGCGGAAAAGCTGTTGGTGCAATGACGGTAGCAGTGGCAACCGGAAATTTTTCTAAAGAGCAGTTAGCTTTACATGCGCCAGATCTTTTGCTTAATGATTTGACGGATACAGACGAATTTCTTTTCCGGACAGGTCTAAGCGTCTAATAGTGCATTCGGGAGGTGGCATCATGGAGCATAAGGTCAGAGAATGGAAGCAGATCTTAATCCCATATGAACAGGCAGTGGAAGAACTTAAAGTCAAGTTCAAAGCAATCAGAAAAGAATACCGGGACATGAATGAGTATTCTCCTATTGAGTTTATTACAGGACGGGTTAAACGCATTTCAAGCATACTTGAAAAATGCAAAAGATATAACATCCCTGAAGAAAACATAGACGAAATGGAAGACATTGCAGGCATCCGGGTTATGTGCCAGTTTATTGATGACATTTACAAAGTGGTGGACTTAATTCGCGCAAGAGATGGAAAAGATCTCAAGATTGTTTATGAAAAAGATTATATTGGCAATCCGAAAGACAGTGGCTATAAGAGCTACCACATCATCATAAGTTATCCTGTACAGACTGCTTTTGGAACCAAAGAGGTTTTGGCAGAGCTTCAAATTCGTACGCTGGCCATGAACTTTTGGGCGACTATTGAGCATTCCTTGAACTATAAATATCAGGATAAGCTGCCTCTGGACATTAAGGCAAGACTGAAAAAAACTGCTGATGCAGCGGCAATGCTCGATTTGGAGATGAGTGACATCCGAAATGAAATTATCCGGGCACAGCTCATGTTTGAACAAAAATCAAATTTGGTCAGCGATATCATGGAGAATCTGGAAGTCTTAATATCGCTTGGGAGAAAAGCTGAAGCCTTCGAATTTCAAGAGAGATTTGACCTGTTGTGGGAAAATGGAAGCGAAAAAGAACTTGAAGAACTTTTACATGAAATCAAATTGACGCTTCCGCGATTCAGGATGTTTGAAAATGCTGATCGCGACCATGGGGCTGAATCGCCGAATCTATAAGGGTGCCTTGAACTCACCCTGCAAATCCAATGACAGTCACGGGGTGATTATGTGGCGCTTTATGCCATTGCAGACACGCATCTGAGCTTCACGGTTGAAAAACCTATGGATGTTTTTGGCGGTGTTTGGACAGATTATATAGAAAAAATAAGAGAGAACTGGGTGGCCCTTATTAAGCCCGAGGATGTTGTCATCCTGGCGGGTGACATAACCTGGGCGATGCGGCTTGAGGAAGCGGACGCGGATTTTGAGTTTCTTGATCAGCTGCCAGGCCAGAAAATCGTCTTAAAAGGCAACCACGATTACTGGTGGTCCTCAGTCAAGAAGATGCAGACACGGTGGCCTAATTTTAAGTTTTTGTATAATAATTTTCAGGTATATTCCGACGTTGCCATTTGCGGGACGCGGGGCTGGGTATGTCCTGGCAGCAATGGCTTTACGGAAAAGGATGAAGCCATTTATCAGCGTGAACTGCTTCGACTTGAAAACAGCCTGAAGCAGGCAAAAGCCGCCGGTTTCCAGAGAATAATCGGTGTGCTTCACTATGCGCCCACAAACGAAAAGATGGAGTCGAGCGGGTTTACTGAACTCTTTGAACGCTATGGCGTTGAATTAGTGGTTTACGGCCATCTCCATACAGAATTCGGATTTAAAGCAGGTATCGCCGGGAATTTTGGCGGAGTGGAATACCGCTTGGTATCTGCGGATTACAGAGCTTTTATCCCCCTGTGTTTATTAGAGGAAAAGAACGAGGAGAACTCATGAACGAAACAGACAATAGACTTTCCGGATCTGCAAAACTGTTCCTGTCGGAGTTTTTCGAACAGCGGACCAGTCTTATAAATCAGTTGGAATCTGGGACGATCTCTAAGCGGTATTATTTGGAGCAATGTCACGACTATTTTGAAAAGCGTGGGATCACGCCTTTCAAACCCCAGGCGTCGACTTTTGAAGAGGGCCTGGTGAATTATCAGTATCACAATACTTACGCGAAATTCTACAAGATGATGATAGATGAGAGTTATACGGCAGCTTATGCAGAATTGAAAGCCTTTGAGAAAAAAATGGATGACCATTACCTCCAAAAGGACCGTGCTACACAGGAAATGCTGGAACTTGTGGACTATATCAATGTAGAGGCTTATTATCTTGAGATGAGGTCTGAGCGTCTTTCGGGGAAGCTTTTTGAGATAGTCTTCACCGACCGTCCCATGGCGATCCTGCATTCCATGGATGTCAGAATTCAACGCAAACTCAAAATGCAAGGCTGTTTTTTAGAGAGTCCCAAAAGATCGTTGATTGATGATTATGTAAATACTAAGTATTAATATGCGAAAGATCATATCAAAAATGAAAAATTAGCGTAAGGCCTCAACTTTTGGTTATCTATATATTAGAAGTCGAAAGGAGGAATCAACATGATCAATGTTCCTATTTTTGAGCCGGGAGAATTCCTGACAATCCAAAAAATCGTTACCGAGGATGACACCGCAATCCATTATGGCTCCGGCGCACTCGACACTTTGCTCGCAACACCAAGTCTCGTTGCTTTAATGATTGAAGCCGCCACCAGACTGATTGACAGTCGACTTCCAGAAGGTTATGTATCTGTTGGCAAGTCATTATCTGTTACCCACGAAAAACCGACTGTTTTAGGTGAAACAGTAACTATTAAGGTTTCAGTCGTCAGTCAGGAAAGCAACTATATCCAGCTTGAGACAGAAGCATTTGATGAAGAAGGGGTAATTGGACACGGCAAACTGGATCGTTTTGTAGTCAATAAAACAAGACTCATGGAAAAGGCTACAGAAGACGCGCTCTCAAGCCAAATTGGTGTAAACGTCTGATTCCACTTCATTTTCTGAAAACAGTCCAATTAACTTATTAGCCTTCCATTGATCTCGGTGGAAGGCTTTTTACTTGTTCCTGACTAAGCCTCCTTTGACTGGGTAAAGATGTAGAAAAGCTTTGAGGAGGGCTGGCTTTGAAGATTGATACCAGTAAATATCGTGTGGATGAAGGCCAAAAGGTAGACCTCAAGGATTGGCCTACTAAGGTAAAGTCTTATTACGACTCAAAAAAAATCTACAAAGAGCAGCTTGGGATCTACAAGGAAAAAATGACCGAGGAACAGAATATGTTCTATGCCCAGGATCGCTATTCACTCCTTTTGATTTTTCAAGCTATGGATGCCGCCGGAAAAGATGGCGCAATCAAACATGTCATGTCCGGTGTGAATCCACAGGGCTGCCAGGTCTATAGTTTTAAGCAGCCTAGTGCGGAGGAGCTGGACCATGACTTTTTGTGGCGAACCACCTGTCGTCTTCCTGAACGTGGACGTATAGGAATTTTCAACCGTTCTTATTATGAAGAGGTGCTGGTGGCTAAAGTACATCCGGAATTATTGGCAAATCAAAGACTGCCAAAAGAAATCGAAAACGGGAAGAATTTTTGGGAGAAGCGGTATGAGTCCATTGCGGATTTCGAAAAGCATCTCATCAGAAATGGCACACGGGTCATCAAATTCTTTTTGCACGTTTCATCTGATGAACAAGCGAGAAGGTTTCTTGACCGGATTGAAGAACCTGAGAAGAACTGGAAGATGAGCCTGGGTGATATAGAAGAACGAAAGTTTTGGAATGACTACATGAAGGCCTACGAAGACTGTCTTGAGGCCACCAGCAAAAAACACGCGCCATGGTTTGTTATTCCGGCGGATGATAAGAAAAATGCGCGTCTGATAATCTCACAGGTTATACTCGAGGCGTTTGATGATATGGAATTACAATATCCGGAAGTTTCTGACACCCATAGAGAAGAACTCTTGAGAATCAAAGGAGACCTTGAAGCAATTCTAAATTCGGAAGAATAGAAATTACTTTTTTTAAAGAATAGTGAAAGGACCGGGTGAAGACATGGCAAGAGTTTCAATGGCTGAACTTAATGCTTCGGCAAAGGATGCTTTGGATCGCAGAGGCGTCAGACTCGAGGATCTCGCAGCTCTGGTGATGCATCTTCAAAAGAAATACAATGAGGACCTTACTCTTGAGGAATGCATGGAGAGTGTAGAGGCAGTGCTGAATAAACGCGAGGTGGCTCACGCTATTATAACAGGTGTCGCGCTGGATGAACTGGCAGAACGAAAGGCATTGCCGGAACCCCTTCAGCAAATTATTGAATCAGACGAACCGCTGTATGGGATAGATGAGATTCTGCCATTATCCATCTCGAATCTTTATGGGACAATAGGCCTCACTAACTACGGCTATCTGGACAAAGAAAAAATTGGCATCATCAAAGAACTCGATGCCATGAAAGGTACTCATGTGCATACCTTTATGGATGATCTGGCAGCCGCAATCGCTGCGGCAGCTGCCAGCAGGATCGCCCATGCGGATTAACAGCAAATGCGCCCGCTGAAAGGCAGGACATAGACACGACAGCAGTCGCGACTGCTGGTGCTGTTCTGATGCCGGGTTTTGCGCTATAATATAGAATAAGATAAAATCCAGCTTTGAATAATCGAGCTAATTGAAAGGGCTTACGCATGAAAAAAAATCAAATAGTTAATTTTTGGATAGAAAAAATGGCGACGCTTCAAGAAGGAGTTGGTTATGTTGATCAAAAACCTGTTCATGTCAAAGGCGCTCTACCGGGTCAAAAGGTAGAGGTCAGGATTTCCAGGAACAGGGATCACCATGCAGAAGGCAAGTTGTTAAGTGTACTTGAAAAATCAGAGTTCGAGACGTCCTCATTCTGCAATCATTACGGCGAATGCGGAGGCTGCTCGCTTCAAACGCTGCCTTACAGCGCTCAGCTGGAAATGAAAAAGGATTGGATATGCGGGCTCCTTGAATCCCATCTGCCTGTAGAGGTTTTCAAGGACATTGAGTTCACAGGGGTATTGCCAAGTCCCAAACAATTGGCTTATAGAAATAAAATGGAATTTACCTTTGGAAACGCGTTCAAAGGCGGAGAGACAAATCTTGGGCTTCACAAAAAAGGTCAGTTTGGCTCAGTGATCACTACGGATCACTGCCAGATTTGCGATTCTGATTTTATGGTCATTTTAAGCGCTGTTTTAGAATTCTTTAAGAAGCGAGGCGTTGAGCACTATAATAAATTCAGTCATGAGGGGATCTTGCGGCATCTTGTCGTTCGCAAAGGGGAAAAAACAGGCGAGATTCTTGTAGCGCTGTCGGTTGCGAGACCATCGGCAGAAGATCTCAGCAGTTTCGTCGATCTGGTGACTGGATTAAAACTACAAGGCGAGATTGTCGGTGTTTTGTATGTTGAAAACACCGGCAAAGCAGACGCGGTCAGTGGAGAGCCGGTCGTTCTGTACGGCAGGGACCATTACTATGATGAGATTCTGGGTCTTAGGTTTCGCATTTCGCTGTACTCGTTCTTTCAGACCAACACGTCGGGCGCTGAGTTGCTGTATCAGACGGCTTTTGACGGCCTTGAGGATATTCGCGGCAAATATATTTTTGATTTGTTCAGCGGAACCGGAACGATTGCACAGTTATTGGCTCAACGGGCAAAGCGTGTTGTGGGCATAGAAATTGTGGCGGACGCGGTTGAGGCAGCCATAGCCAACGCAGCTGAAAACGAGCTTTCCCACTGCGAATTCCGGGCTGGGGATGTTCTGGAAATTCTGGATCATTATGAAGGCCACAAACCTGATGTTATAGTGGTGGACCCGCCTAGAATGGGCATTGCTCAAAAAGCGCTTGAGAAAATTGTCGCTTTTGGAGCACCGGAAATCCTATACATTTCATGCAATCCCAAAACGCTTGCTGAGAATCTTTCAATGATGGCTCTGGCCGGATATCAACCCGTAAAGGTCACAGGCGTGGACATGTTCCCGCATACAAGTAATTGCGAAACTATCTGTTGGCTGAGGCGTCGAGGAGGAAATGAAGAATGAACAATGTCATAGAGGCCATTTTGAGCCGAAGAAGCATCAGAAAATATAAGTTGGACGCCATAACGGAAGGGGATCTGCAGCAGATTATTGAGGCGGCTAAATACGCGCCCAGCGGTATGAATGCTCAGAGCTGGCATTTCAGCGTGATTCAGAACCGAGAGAAGATTGAGGCGCTGGAAGCGGTTGTGTATGAGGCGCTAAAAGGCTCAGAAGACCCTTATCTGAAAAAAATGGGTGAGCTTGCAGAGTTTCACTATTTTTATGGCGCCCCTGTTCTGGTGATCATCAGCAATGCGGCAAATTCAATTTCATTATCTCCGGTGTCAGACGCTGCGCTTGCTGCAGGCAACATGATGCTCGCAGCTCAAGCCCTTGACCTTGGCAGCTGCTGGATTCACATTCTGACGCGGCTTAGAGATGAACCGGGAGTGAAGGCCGCTTTGAGGGCACTGGGCGTTCCAAAGGGCTATGTCGTATGCTCGGCGCTGACCCTTGGTTATCCGGATGGGCCGTTGCCAAAGGCTGCAGAGCGCCGCGAAGGTACGGTCAATATTGTGGAATAAAGCAGTGGATGTGTTACAAAATAATTTAGGAGGTGATGGCACTTGAATCAGAAAACTTATAAAGACGAGGTAGAGGAAAAACTGGCCAAGTCACTGACTGCACAGACGCCGGAACTGATCCCGTATTTGCCTTATCTGCTGATGGATATTTGGGACCTCGGTTCATCGCCTGAGGACATGAGGACATTAATTGAGGAGCATTTACCTTCTCCGCACAAACTGCATATAATTGACATGGGCTGTGCCAAAGGCGCCGCACCGGTTCACCTTGCCCGGGCGTTTGGTTGTCATGTGAAAGGGATCGACATCATTCCCGAATTTATTGAGGCGGCTGTCAAGCATGCAGAGGCGAATGGCGTTGGCGACCTATGCGAATTTGTCGTCGGTGACATCAACGAGGCGGTTCTGATTGAGCGTAATTATGATATCGCGATTCTGGACGCCATCATGGATGTCCTTGGAACGCCGGCAGAAACCATTCGAATGATTCGTCACGTCATTAAGGAAAGCGGGTATCTTCTGATCAATGACGCTTACAAAATGCGCCCTGAGGATCAGGAGTCAAGAGATAGCAGGGAAGAGGCCAAGACAACCGGTTCCAAATACAGTTCCCCCAAAATGGCATTGGATGAAATTCCCGAGTTTCCGCTTGAAGTGCTTGAAGCCCCATATCTGACCTATGACGAGTGGCTGGCCCTCTTTAGAGCTGAAGGACTTGAAGTGGTCGCCACCATAGTGACAGAAGGTCAGGCCTTGTTTTCTTTCAACGACGCCCAGATGGCGCTGATCCAGGTTCGCGCAGAAGAGCTGAAAGCCCTTCATCCGGAGAAGCAGGTGCTCTTTGATGAATTCATCAGAGCCCAGGGCGTCAAACAGGCGGCACCAGATATGCCACTGCAAGGGATTACCTGGTTGGTCAGAAAAATTCAGTTCATGCCATCGAGGTATCGCTAAGGCTGAAATTTCAAGGACTGAGGATATGTCAAAAAAGGATTTCCAAAAAGAAGCAGACAATGCCCTGAACATGGATTCAACCCTTCGCGCGTCTTTAATTCTGGATTGGGTTTTTGAAGGGTGGTTTGACCTTGCGTCTAAACCATGGCGTCTATTGGCTGAAGAAATCACCCATGTCCGTACGGTGGCAGCTTTAATGGCTGTCCTGGCAAGGATCAGAGGCCTTGATCCTGAGCTTGCGGAGATTATTGGCCTGCTCCATGATGCCGGCCGGCTCAGACCCGGGGGTGTACCTGAGGATCATGCCGAACATGGCGCCGCTGAGGTATCGGTTTTTTTAAAAGAAAACCAACTGTTGCCGGAATCGTTCCAACTCATTGCAGTTAATGCGATCCGACGTCACAGCGCTAAGGGAAAACAACAGGAGGACTATGACGAGCTGCTGAAGGACGCAGACGTGTTTCAGCGGCTTTTAGAAGGTGAGCCTATCCTTTCCAGGCCTGCCTGGCGAAAGCGCGCCGCGCTGGTCCTTGATGAGCTCAGACGGTATGCCGTACAAGCGGGAGACCATACGCTGACTCTTTCTCCCAAGGATCGCAGTGTTGAGGAAGGTTTCCTCAGATTTCTCTCAGAGGTTGACTCCTGGCTGCTGCTCCGCAAACATCATGTCCTGGATGAAAAGAGTGTGCATGATTTCAGAGTGTTTATCCGGCAGATCAAGGCACTCCAGTCTTTTTTCAAGCCTCTGTTTAAAGCGCGCCGCTATGAACGCGGACAGAAGCAGCTTCGAAAAGCATTGCACACCTTTGAAGACGCCAGAGAAAGCGCAGTAGAACTGAGGGCTATGGAAGACTTCGCAGCGAGCCTTGGCGGAGGCGCTGACAATGAGTCGCAGGTGGACTGGATCGCTCTCAGATCTGCGGTGTTCGCTGAGCGAGCTGGCGCAGCAATTGCTGAAGCCGGGGATTTTTCCTGGGCAAATGTCCTTCAAACCTGGGAAAGCAGCATGCGACATGCGGCCCTCTCAAAAAGAGTCTCAGAAATGCCTCTTGACACTTTTGCCTTAAAACGAGTTAGACTGTGGTTACGGCAATGGACAAAGCATTATGGCCAAATGGATTTTGAAAATGACACTTTAATTCATGCGAGCCGAATTGACGTGAAGAAAATCAGATACACCCTCAGGGCGGTTGAAAAGATCATCCCACTCGAATCCAGAGCCTTGCTAAACGCCCTTGAAGCTTATCAGACGTTGTCCGGCGCACTGCACGATGTGGCGGTGTCAAAGATTCTGCTCACTGAAGAGGGGGGCGTCCTCTCTGACAGCCAGGCTGAGTCCAAACAGGGCGCGAAAGATCTCTCCGGCTATCTCAGCTTTCGCGAGAGACAGGGCTGTGAGTACCGTGCCCAGTTAAAATTTGTTCATGCCGGGCTGATGGAAGAGATTGAGGCATGGCTCAAGTGAGATGCAGTCTTTTGACTTCTGTCTGATATGAGTGACAAAAACATGAGACCGCTTTAAAAAGCGGTCTCATTCATTAAGCGCATCAATATTATGAATTTTTGTTCTGACGACTTGAGAAGCTGGCTTTATTAAGGGTTGAGCGATAGAAAAGCCGAACTAAACCAACCCTTGAAGGACATAAAGGATGGGCAGTACGACGGCCAGCATGCCGGTATTAAACAGCCACAAGGAGTTGGCCAGATCTGCATCCAAACCATAGAGCTGGGGCGGAATCAGGGAATGGAAAGCCGGCGGCATGGCTGACATGATCAGTACGACCTTAACGACGAGACCATCCTGGAGCGTGTCCAGTCCCAGGGCAAAGGCAGCGGATAGGGCAATGGCAGGTACGGCTATGAATTTTATAACTGAGATTGCCAGGCACTCTTTCAGATAATGCCGGATCGCGCTGAATCTAATGCGATATCCAATTGACGTCACCAGCAGGAAAGACGAAAATGGGATAATGACCGCACTGACGGGCGAGAAAAACGACGGTCGCTCAACACCAAGGAAGTTGAGGATCAGACCGGCTGAAATGCTGGTGATGTAAATCTGAAAGACAGGATCTTTTATAATTTTCATGAGCGCGGATTGCTTGTCTTCCTCACCCGCAGTTGTACCGTGAAGTCGAGCGATTGGATATCCAACCAAAAGATAGAGAAATTCCTCCAGCAAACGGTACATGGAAGCGAGCGCGTAGCTGGCTTCTCCTAAAAAAATATAGCAGAATAGACTGCCAAAGCTTCCCAGGTTCATAAAAGCGCCAGAGCAAATAAAGGCGCCGGTCTGATGCCTTTCGTGTCCCATGCCTTTTGAAGTTGCGTAAGCCAGGATCCCGCCGGATAGGATAGCAAGAGCGCCAATTAACGGAAGCGCGACGTAGCGGAGGTCATCCAGCCGAACGACCCAGAAAGCGCCAAAGGTGACGACGGGATTTAACCCAAACATGGCGAACAGCTGCATTCTGCGGACTGTGAGTTCTGCGCGGCCAAGGTATTGTGAAGCCTTGTCAGCCTCCAAACGACCTGCTTTGCGAAACAGGATTCTATTCAAGATCTGGCCCGTCAGAAGCCCAAAAAAGATTATGCTTATAGACAGTAAAAATCTGTTCATAGGCCAAGTGGCTTTTCAGTCATTGGTTTAAACGGAGAAAATACAGAAAACAACCTTATCACCTCGTATTTCTATAGTTTTTATTGTAGACGCAATTTCTTTTCAACGCAACCTTACAACAATTTTTCGGCGGAAGTGCTGCAAAGCGCTCCGGAGGCATGGAGTGACTCAATTATGAGACTTAACGTATATATCAGCAGTACAGGCCTTTGCTCAAGGCGGGAAGCGGATCGACTCATTCTCGAGGGTAAAGTCAGGGTGAATGGAAAAGTCGCGGCGCTTGGAACTCAGGCCGAGCAGGGAGATGTCGTCGAGGTCGAAGGAAAAGTCCTGCGCAAAAAAGTGCCAAGTGTCTATATTGCTTTAAATAAACCCGTGGGCATTACCTGTACGACAGAGCGTCATATTAAGGGCAATATAATCGATTTTGTGAATCACCCCCACCGGATCTTTCCGGTGGGAAGACTCGACAAAGATTCTGAAGGCCTTATTATCTTGACTAATGATGGCGGAATCGTCAATGAAATCCTGAGAGAAGAGAACGATCACGAGAAGGAGTATCTCGTTCAGGTGGATAAGCCAGTGACACCTGAGTTTGTTAAAGCCATGTCCAATGGCGTCAGAATCTATAATCCAGTCAAAAGACAACATACAAAGACAAAGCCCTGCAAAGTCGTGCGTGTTTCGGAATATGGCTTCAGAATAGTTCTGTCTCAGGGACTCAACCGCCAGATACGGCGCATGTGTGAGGCGCTGGGTTATGAGGTGGTCAAGCTGAAGCGCACCAGAATCATGGATCTGCGCTTGGGAGATTTAAAGAGCGGTCACTGGAGACCACTCAGCAAAGAAGAGGTTGCAGGCCTAAGGTATAATCCCATTGAAGAAAAGGGCAGAAGCAAAGGAGGCGCCAAAAAATGAGGATGCCAGCGTTGTTTGTCGGTCATGGATCCCCAATGAATGCTATAGAGGATAATGATTTTACAAAAGGCTGGGTGCAAATGGCAGAGAAACTGCCGCAGCCAAAGGTTATTTTGTCAATTTCCGCGCACTGGTATACAGACGGCACGCGGGTCAACAATGATCCTGCCCCCAGAACGATCTACGACATGTATGGTTTTCCAAAAGAGCTCTACGAGATTGTCTATGACGCGCCGGGATCGCCTGAAGCCGCAGAGGCTGTTCTTAACCAGCTTTCTCAACATGCCCATCTGTGCGTGGCGGACAATTCCTGGGGTATTGATCATGGCACTTGGTCGGTCCTCCATAGGAT
Organism: Acidaminobacter sp.; assembly: GCF_030247605.1. Classification (GTDB taxonomy): domain Bacteria; phylum Bacillota; class Clostridia; order Peptostreptococcales; family Acidaminobacteraceae; genus Acidaminobacter. The sequence goes on from NZ_JAOTSB010000003.1 coordinate 76,593, forward strand.
GTACCCCGACCGGCGCATCCCCGTTCTTCAGTTGAGCATCAACGGCCGAGCGGATGCGAAAACGCACTTCGACATTGGACGTTCACTGTCTGAGCTCAGGGATCAAGGTGTGATGATTTTGGGAAGCGGCAATGTGGTTCACAATCTGAGGCGTGTTCAAATGCAGCGTGCCGATGGTTTCGACTGGGCCTATGAATTCGATGGCTACATTCGGGACAATATGGTCCGGCGTGAAGTAGAGGCCATTCTGGATCACAGTCAGGCAGGGGACTGCGCAAAGCTGGCTTTCCCGACACCGGAGCATTATGATCCGCTGCTTTATGTCCTGGGAGCCAGCAGAGACGACGACAGGCTCACTGTATTCAATGAAGCGTGTGTCATGGGCTCGGTGTCAATGACGAGTTATGCCTATCATAACGTCGAGATTAAGTGACACAAAATAAGCGTTAAGCAGCTTTGGGTGTTTGAAGGAAAGAGGGGGCGGGGGCGTGGGACCATCGGCTAAAAACAAGGAATTGGCGGCAGGACTGAAGCCTGTACGGGGTTCGAGAAAAGGGGCTCGCGGCTGGAGATGCCTTTCCCTTTGCCTGCTTCTCATTCTCTTGATCCAGTGCCCGCCCGCCCTCGCCAACAGCGGTCCGCCTCGCATTTTGCCGGATCAAAATAAAGTGATTTTCATGGAGAATCCAGGCGTTGCGCTGGTTCGTGAACATCTCAGGATGGAGTGGAAGCCGGAGCTCTATAGTGCTGAGATTACAGTCACCTATATTTTTGAGAACACGAAGGAAAGCCCTCAGGCGCTGACGTTATGGTTTATGAGTGGTGATTACGAGGATCAGAGCTTTGAGATCCGGAGTTCAAGCGAATGGGTCCCTTCAAAAGAGATTGAGCCGGCAGCTTACCATATTGAAAACTGGGCGCCTGAAGAAGATCCTCCCTTTGTCACTCCCTTTAATGAGCTTCCGGAGACATCTCTGGATTATTACGGCCAGATTCAGACACCGGCCAGAATCACAGAGTGGCTTCTCGAACTGGCACCGCGGGAACGGACAGAAGTCGTGGTGGCCTATGAGGCTAAAAGTGGGTATCTGAGTCATTCTGACTACTTTACCAACTACAGGACCTTGTACTATGCGCTTTCTCCTGCCCGGTTTTTCGATGGTGAGGCGGTCGTCGACCTCGAACTGATTGTTCCGGATAATTGGTTCGCTGCGGCTAATCTGCCGCTGGAACTCGAAGCGCCGGGGCGGTACACCCTGAAGAATTACGCCATAGGTTCTGAAGACCTGTATTTGAGCTTGCTCGACACTAAGGCGCTGATGTTCGGACTCAATTCCAGAGCAGCCTTATTGGCTTGGACCTGGCCGCCGTCTGTGTTCAGCTTCATTGCAGCCTTACTTTTTGCCCGTCACAAAAAACGGGTGGCTGCAGGTCTCCTGATCGTTGGGATAGCGGTCCTGTCACTCAATGTTGTCAAGCCCTCCTACGGGATGGTCTTTATGATGATTTTATTTTTGCCGATTGTCGTGGTGACTTCAGCCTTTATTGCCGCAGTAGTGATTGTCTGCAGAAGACGCAGGCGGATAAGAGAAAGGGTAATGGACATCCATTTTGACGATAAGAAACCAAAGGATTAGGAGCGCTGAGCATGAAGCGGGAAAACAGGAAAACACATTGCTTTATCGATTACGAAAATGTCCACGAATCCGGATTTGAAGGCGTTGAAGCGCTGTCAGACGGAGACGCGGTCACCATATTTATCAGCAGTGCCTCCCACAAGATCAGCCTTGTGGTGCTGGAAACACTCCTTCGAAAAAAGTGTGAGCTGAATATCATCCATACTATTGGCACTGGTAAAAACAATCTCGATTTTCAGCTGATTGCTGAAGTGGGCTATCAGATTGGGCGTCATACCTATGAGGCGCAGTCCACACAGTTCGCAATCATCAGTAAAGACCGGGGATATGAAAATGTTGTGACTGCATTTTTAAATCGCGGATTCCAAATTATTCAGTGTGAAACCATTGAGAAAATTGATCAGAACGTCGACTTTGTCAGAGATGAGCCTATACCGGATGAGTTGGTTGAGGAATGGGAATTCGCAGCGTTCATCCGAAAATGTTTGGTAAGTTTAAAATTGAGTCCTTCTGACTTGAAGAAAGCAGATGCTATTTTCAAGGAGTCGCTTACATTAAATACCTTGCATGACCGTTTGGTAAAAGCCTTTGGAAAGAAGGGCAATCACCCTGTCTATGGCAAATTGAAGGCGCTTCACAAACAATATCAAAAGACATTGCCGCCAGTTGTGCCGGAACTTGATGAGACCATGTCTGAGATCCATGAAGGGTTTGTGCCGGTCATAGAGCGCACTGAAGATCTGCGGCCTGAAGATGAGATGCAAAGCTTGAATTTTCATGGGGATCACCTTATTGAGACATCCAACGGTGGAGAAGTGCCTATGGAGGCCGGTTCATCAGCTGAAATGACAGAATTGGTTGCTGGTGAGCCGGTGACTCACCACGAGAAACCGGCTGTTGAAACTAAGAAAAAGACGCGCGGGCGTAAAAGGAAACAGCCGGCTGCTAAAACTGTGTCTAAGGCTGAGCACTCGGAGAGTGAAGGGGTGCGCTTTGAACGTGATATGGACCAGCTGCCGGTGATCCATGTTGAATCCATGGCAGAAGGACAATCAGAATCACAGGCAAAGCCGGAAATGGAGCCTCATCCGGAGACCATTCAGACCGGAGCCTCGGCAGATCCTCATGAAAAGACGGTCGACAAGAAGAAACGCAGACCGGGCAGGCCAAGGAAGAAAAATGGTACATCCAAGTCAGCAGAAAAAACGAACGTCACTGAAGATGCTGGTGAAACGGGACTTGTGGCTTCAAAAGATCCAGCGGCCGAATAGTCAAGAGTTGTGATGTTTTTGAAATATAAGGTCAAAACTTGAATAAAGTGGATTTAATAGGTAAAATGCAAGTAAAACATCATGAGGCACACTTTGAAGGCCGTGCCGTGAGGGAGGCTTCAGCTTGAAAGTCAACAAATTGGCTATGCTGACAGATTTCTATGAATTAACAATGGGGAATGGTTATTTGCTGTCGGGGAAGATGGATCAAATCGTCTGTTTCGATATGTTTTTCAGAAAAGTACCGGATGACGGCGGCTTTGCCATCATGGCAGGGCTCGATCAGATCATTCGATACCTTAAGGATTTAAAATTCGAAAAAGAGGATATTGCGTTTCTCAGGGAAAAAGCAATTTTTGATGAGAAATTTTACGACTATCTCGAAAATTTCAAATTTAGCTGTGATGTTTGGGCTATGCCTGAAGGAACACCGATCTTCCCTAATGAGCCCATTTTTGTCGTGACAGGACCGGTCATACAGGCTCAGCTTATTGAAACGGTGGTGCTCTTGACCCTGAATCACCAGAGCCTTATTGCAACTAAAGCAAATCGTATAGTCAGAGCAGCCCAGGGAAGGGCTGTCATGGAGTTTGGATCCAGACGCGCCCATGGATATGATGGTGCAGTGCTTGGCGCAAGAGCGGCCTTTATAGGCGGTTGTATAGGCACGTCCTGTACTGTTGTCGAGCAGATCTTTGGCATTCCGGCCATGGGGACCATGGCCCACAGCTGGATTCAGATGTATGATTCTGAATATGAGGCTTTTAAGACCTATGGGTCGGTTTATCCTGACAACTGTACGCTTTTGGTGGACACTTACAATGTATTGAAGTCCGGTGTACCTAATGCCATCAAAGTCTTTAAGGAAGTGGTTGTGCCTTTGGGTTTCAGACCTAAGGGGATCCGCATTGACAGCGGCGACATTACTTATCTGTCGAAAGAAGCCCGCAAAATGTTGGATGATGCTGGATTTGAGGACTGTAAAATCGTTGCGTCAAATTCGCTGGACGAATACATCATTCGCGATATTATAATCCAAGGCGCTAAGGTGGATACTTTTGGGGTTGGGGAGCGTTTGATCACGTCCAAGTCAGAACCCGTCTTTGGAGGGGTCTACAAGCTTTCTGCAGTACAAAAGGATGGCGAATGGGTTCCGAAGATGAAGCTGAGTGAGAACATCAGCAAAACTACTATACCTGGATTTAAGCAGGTTTGGCGGTTGTTTGACAGAACCACCGGAAAAGCTATCTCGGACCTCATAACCCATCACGAAGAGGTTGTGGATGACTCCGGCGCCTATACGATCTTCGATCCTGAGCAGACGTGGAAACAAAAAACTATTGAAAACTTTATCGCTAAGCCGCTGCTGATCCCCGTCTTCAAAAATGGCGAATGTGTGTATGAAACGCCAACGCTTCAAGAGATTCAGGCTTTTTGCATGAAACAGATTGAAACATTATGGGAAGAAGCACTTCGATTTGAGAATCCCCATGGTTATTATGTGGACTTGTCCCAGAAATTATGGGATTGCAGAGATCGCCTGAGAAAAAGCATGAGTTCAATTTAAACAAAAAGAAGTCGGTGTCACAGGCTTATGGCCTGATGACGCCGACTTCTTTTTGTTCTGTAATTACTTGAAGCTGTGGACGAAAAGTCCGCTTCTCAGTTTTGGTTCAAACCAGGTTGACTTAGGAGGCATAACCTCGCCTGCATCTGCGATGTCAAGAAGGTCATCCATTGTGGTTGGATACATGGAGAATGCGACCTTCATGTCCAGCGCGCAACGTCTTTCAAGTTCTTCAAGACCGCGGATGCCGCCGACAAAGTCAATGCGCTTGTCAGTTCTTGGATCCTGAATGCCGAGAACCGGTCCCAAAAGATTCTTTTGAAGGATGGAGACATCCAGACGATCTACCGGATCCTTCTCATCATAGATGCCTTCTTTTGCTTTGAGGATATACCATTTGCCGTCGAGCAGCATCCCGAAAGTATGCTTGGACATTGGCTTATAAGGTGTTCCGACAGGCGCGTCAGAAACATCGAATTTTTCCGCAACTTTCGTTAGGAAATCTCCTTCGCTGAAACCGTTCAGATCTGTAAGCACGCGATTGTAATCCATGATGAAAAGATCATCATCCGGGAAGATAACAGCCATGAAGTAGTTGAATTCTTCATTGCCTGTAAACCCAGGATTCTCTTCGCGCTTCTTAAGGCCGACTTTGACAGAGGAGGCCGAGCGGTGATGGCCATCCGCAATGTAGAGGAAGTCAATATCCGCAAATTCTTTTTCAATTTCGCTGACGATGCTGAGATCGCCAATTGGCCAGAAAATGTGGGTAATGCCATCATCTGTAGTAAAATTATAAGCAGGCATATGGAATTTGATCCAGTCGTTCATAATCGTAGTCAGTGACTTACGATTGCGATAAGTGAGGAACACTGGCTCAGTGTGCGCCTCGCAGAAGCTGAAGTTTTGAATGCGGTCAACTTCTTTGACCGGGCGTGTAAACTCATGCTTTTTGATGATGTCATTAAGGTAATCATCAATGGAGGTGCAACCTACAATGCCCGTTTGTACGCGGCCGTTCATAAGCTGTCTGTAGATATAGAACAGTGGAACTGCTTCTTCTTTCATGTAGCCTTTTTCGACAAAAGCATCCAGATTCTTTCTGGCAGTCTCATAGACAACGTCTGCATAAGGATCTTGATCAGCCGCGAGGTTGATCTCCGGACGGACGACATGCAGGAAAGAATGAGGATTTCCTTTTGCCATTTCCCGAGCTTCTTCAGTATTCATAACATCATAGGGAAGACATGCGACTTTTTCTACCAGTTCAGTCGCAGGGCGGATCGCTTTAAAGGGTTTTACAATTGCCATTATTTACCTCCTAATAGTGGTTGAATCTCGTCATTTACGCAAAGAATTTTTCGATAACATCACAGACTTCAGCGCCAATGCGAAGCTGAGCTTCTTCTGTGGATGCGCCGATGTGCGGTGTCATGGAAATCTTAGGGTGCTTCATCAGTCGTTCATCCTTGAGAGGCTCTTCGATGAACACATCCAGGCCGGCACCGGCAACTTTTCCGGAATCAAGGGCATCAATCAGAGCGTCAGGATCGATCAGACCACCACGGGAGGTGTTGATGATGTAGACGCCATCTTTCATTTTTGCGAACGCTGCCGCATCCAGAAGAGGTTTGTTGTTAGCCGTCGCCGGAATATGCAAAGTGATGTAGTCGGCATGTTCGAGGATTGTCTCAAAGTCAGCGTAGTGGTACTCGTCAAGGCCTGCTCTAGGACCGAGCAAATCTTGATAAAGTACTTTCATACCGAGGGCCAGGGCACGCTTAGCCGCTTCTTGACCAATTCTGCCAAAACCGATAACACCGAGTGTCTTGCCGCAAATTTCAGTGCCGACGTAGTGTTTCTTATTCCACTCACCATGTCTCATGGTGTGATTGGAAATGTGAATAAAACGCGCCAGGCTGAACATGTGGCCAATGACAAGCTCTGCTACAGAAGCACTGCTGGAGTTAGGCGTATTTCTTACAGCAATGCCTTTGGATTCCGCGTACTCGACGTCGATATTATCGATGCCGACACCGGCACGGATCATTAATTTAAGTCTGGAGCCTTCTACAGCATCGATGATGTCTTTGCGCAGTTTTGTGGCGGAACGGATGACTATGACATCATAGTCGCGCAGGGCAGTCTTCAACGTTTCCTGATCGTAATTATTGGTATCAACATCGTGACCAAGGTTCGTCAAATGCGCTACCGCGCTTTGTTCCATACCGTCGTTTGCGAGAATTTTAAGCATATAAAACTCCTTTTCAAATTGTTTTTAAAAGCTCGGGGTGAAGCTGTGAATCAAGTGCCGGGGGATTACAGTCCGAGAATATCTTCGATATTTCTGAGAACATCATGGACTTCTTCCATGGTCATATCAGCCATGTGCGCGATGCGGAATGTCTTTTCCTTCAAATCGCCATAGCCATTGGAGATCTCAAAACCGCGCTCTCCGAGTTTCTTGTTGAGATCAGCGACGCTGATGCCTTTGGTGTTGACAATAGTCGTAAGCGTGTTGGAAGCATACTTTTCTTCAGGATAAAGAGCAAAGTGCTTTTTAGCCCATTCACGGACGACTTTCGCCATTTCGGTATGACGCGCGAATCTGTTTTCAAAGCCTTCCTCAATGATGCGGTCGAGCTGGTAATCCAGTGCGAACATATGGGAAAGGGTTGGTGTAGAAGGATATTGATCGTCCTTAATGACATTGTCATAAAGGGCAAGGAGGTCCAGATAGAGACCGCGGTACTTGACTTTCTTTGCAGCTTCAACAGCTTTTTGAGAAATACTGCAAAGCGCGATTCCCGGAGGGAGCCCGAGGCACTTCTGGCTGGAAGTGATACAAATGTCGATGCCGAGCTTGTCGACTTCGATTTTCGCGCCGCCCAGGGAGCTGACCGCGTCAACGCAGAAAATGACTTCCGGATACTTTTTCATGACTTCCGCAATTTCTTCAACCGGATTTTGAATACCGGAAGAGGTTTCGTTATGTGTGACAGTGACTAAGTCGTACTCACCAGTAGCCAAAGCTTTCTCAACCATTTCAGCTGAGGTGTGCTTGCCGGGCTCTGATTTGAAAAGATCAGCAGGGATCCCGTTTGAAGTGGCCATTTTGTACCATCTGTCGCCAAAAGCGCCAACAGAGAAGACAGCTGCCTTTTTATTTGTGCAAGAACGAACTGCACCTTCCATGACGCCGCTTCCGGATGAAGTGGAAAGCAGGATGGTGTTTTCTGTGTACATCATCTGTCTAAGCTTGTCGGAAATGCCTTTTTGCAGCGCGGAAGCCGCTTTTGACCGGTGACCGATCATTGGTGTAGCCATTTTCTGGAGGACGTCTTCTCTGACGTCCACTGGACCTGGGATGAAAAGTTTTTTATGCATAGTGACCCTCCTTGACATGTTTGTAATTGTTTTTTTCAAATCTTACGCCTAACATTCTTATTCTACCCTTTTTTATGCAAAATCAAATAAATTAATTTTTTAACAAGAAAGATTATGTTATTGATTTTGCATTTTTATGCTCGTATTTGTACTCAAATCCTAAGTGCAATTGAAGAGACATCCTCAGGACAACTGGTCATTTAACGAAAAATCCAGTATAATAAAGGCAGAACACTTGATAAATCGGAACCTGAATTTAGAGGTATTGAGTGTTTCGAACCGTTCTTTTCTATTTTACAGTTTTGTAAGATAAATAAATTGGTATATAATCACAAAAATTCAGCTGTGGAGGAGGTTAGGGCAAATGCCTGAGCGCGTTCCAGCACATCTTGCTTTGGTGTTTAGCCCGCAAGGATGATCGATTTTTCAAAGGACGCTTTATTTGTATTGGAACCATTCGATTTTAAAACTGCACTGAAACGTGTTACTCCAATGCTGATCGAAGGCGAAGAGGTCTTTGCTACTTTTTGTTTTGCCAGAGATTATGTTATTTTTACTACGAAACGCGTCATCATAATTAAGGAACGCGGAACAACCGGACTGAAAAAAGACTATACGTCATTGCCTTATATCAAAGTTAAGGCTTTCTCTGTTGAAACAGCAGGGGAACCTGGGTTGGACTGCGAACTGGATCTTTGGTTTTCAGGACTTGGAAAAATCAGATTTGAATTTAAAGGCACCTTTGATATCCTCGGATTCAATAAAATGATCGGAGAATATATACTGTAACTCACTGGATCGACAATTGTAGGAGATGCATGACCTATGGAAAGAAACGAATTAATTCAAACCAGCAAGAAAAAGATGTATACCCTGAGAGAAGAAATTGCCAATAGTGTTTCTCATGGCATAGGGATTGTATTCAGTATTGTTGCCATGACCATATTATTGGTCTACGGCATTTGGATGAAGAGTCCTGCGGCAATAACGGGCTTTGCGATCTACGGCGTCAGTTCCATCCTTCTCTACACAGCTTCTACGCTCTATCACAGTTTCAGAAAAGAAAAAATAAAACGTATTATGAGGGTACTCGACCACTCGGCAATTTTTTTGTTGATTGCAGGGACCTATACGCCCGTAACGCTGATTGCCATGCAAGGATATTGGCGTGTCGGCATCCTGAGTACCATTTGGGTGATCGCAATTTCCGGCATTGTTTTTAAAGTGGTGACATATAACAAAATGGACAGATATAAAGGGGTTTCCCTGGCCCTCTATATTCTGATGGGATGGATCGCGGTGATCGCAATAAAGCCAATGACGCAGACTGTTCCGGTTGGATTCCTGATTTGGCTTCTTGCGGGGGGCGCGGCCTATACCATCGGCACAATTTTTTACGCTGTTAAAAAGATTCCTTACCATCATGCTATTTGGCATTTATTTGTTCTAGCGGGCAGTGTCCTTCATTTTCTGGGCATCTTCAGATATCTTGCAGTAAAATAAAGATGCGTCCGCTTTAGGCTAGTCAAGATTCTTGAAAGGATGGAAGGCATGCTGGAAGTTCAATTCTCCCGTTATACCGTTCAAGGTGTGATGTCCGACAATGTTCTGAAGCTGGAGCCGAGTGAAAAACTATCCTTCGCGGTGGAACTGATGCTAAGGGAGAATATTCCCGAAGTGCTGGTGGTCAGGAGTCTAAAGGAGGAAGAGCATCTTTTGGGCATACTGACTTTCAGGGATATTTCAGAGCTGATCAAGCTTGGGAAAAGTCTGGAGGCGCCGCTGTCACAGTTTGCTCTGAAAAAAGTTATAACCGGCACTGAGGAGATGCTTCTGAGCGAGGTGCGGCAAATTCTCATTGAACGAAAAATTGGCTGCCTTCCTATCTTCAATGGGAGCAGAATCACAGGCATAATACGCAGCGAAAATCTCAGAGACAGTTATTACAGATTTTTGGAGATTATCAACAAACAATATATGGCGGTCATCCATCAGATGCACGAAGCTGTCACAGTCACTGACCGGGATGGCAATGTGCTGCTTTGGAATAAGAACGCAGAACGCATTTATAACCTGAAGCCTTCAGAAATCCTGTATAAAAAATTAGAAGATTTTTTCCCGAATGCCCTTAGTTTGTCGGTCATGAAAACGGGAATTCCAATCGAAAACGTGTATCATGCGCCAAAACCAAACTACTATGTCATAGTCAGTGCTTTGCCCATTGTCGTAGACGGCGAATATTTAGGCGTCGTTGCTACAGAACGGGATGTCACGGAGTACAATCAATTGACCAACGAGCTGGTCAACGCTAATGTTGAAATTGATTTACTCAAAAAAGAAGTAGAAAAAATGTCAAAGGGAAGTTTCACTTTTAATGGCATTCTGGGCAACAATCCGGTGATCCAAAACCGTATTGAATTAGCAACCCATGTCGCTGCGACGGATACCAATGTCATGCTCACGGGAGAAAGCGGAACGGGCAAGGAAGTTTTCGCCCGGGCGATTCATGAGGGCAGCCGCAGAGCGGGATTATTTGTACCTGTCAACTGTAGTGCGGTGCCCGCGGCACTCTTCGAGAGCGAATTTTTTGGCTATGTGGGCGGCTCGTTCACAGGCGCACTTAAAACAGGGAAAATAGGATTTTTTGAACTGGCTCACGAGGGGACGCTGTTCCTGGATGAAATTGGCGACTTGACACTGGAACATCAGGCAAAACTTCTGAGAGTCCTTCAGGACGGCATGGTATCTAAAGTAGGGGCAGAACGCAGAATTCCGGTGGATGTCAGAGTCATTTGTGCAACCAATAAAAATCTTTTGGAAATGGTAAAAGCGGGCTCTTTTAGAGAAGACTTATTCTATCGCCTGAATGTCGTGGAAATCAGTCTTCCGCCATTAAGAGAAAGACGTGAGGACATAGCGCTGCTATTCAATCGGTTCCTGGAAGAAGGGTGCAAAAAAAATCATAGAAAAATGCCGCATATTGACAATGCTGTTTTCAACGTTTTGCTCCGGTATAACTGGCCAGGCAACATACGCGAATTGCGAAACGTCGTTGAATATATGCTGGTTGTCGGTCGATCTGACCAACTGACTATTGAGACTATGCCGCCTAATCTGGCTAAAAGTGAAAAGAGCGCACCTTGTCCGGATGAAAGACCGGAATTTAAGAATGAGGCAGAAACACTGGCTGAAATTGACAAAACGATTCGGGACAAGGAAGTGGAAATGATCTCTAAGGCTCTGACGACCCATAATGGCAACAAGAAAAAAGCGGCAGAAGCCTTAAATATTCCAAGAAGTACACTCTATTACAAAATCAATCACTACGGGATTTGAGTAAGTGAGTGTCGAAAAACCGACACATGTCATATATTCGACATTGTCGGTTTTTTTCGTAACTGTATAAATTTCAATACATAAGTAGGGGTTTCAGTTGAAAAATGAAAATTTATGAAGGTTTAAGTGTCGGAAAACTGACATGAAAATTGAAGACGCGTGTCGCCTTCAATAATTAGCAGTGCTGAAAGCATTGCTATCAGCGCCCAAAATATATTTTTTTAGAAATTCAAGCTTTCAAATAGTTGGCACAGTGCTTGCGACATAAGTTGACGAAGCGTCCTTATGCAATGACAAGTGCTGTCACAAGTAAACCTAACCTTACAACAGTAGTATGAGATTGGCCCGTCACGCTTGCTCAGTGTGACGTTCACTTAAAATAAACTTGGCCAAGAAGGAGGATCGTCGTTCGTACTAAAAAATCAAAGGGGGACTATGTGAATGAGCAAAAACACCGAACAATGGGGAAGTCGTTGGGGATTTATACTGGCTTCGATTGGCATGGCTATCGGAACCGGTAACATCTGGAGATTTCCGCGAGTCGCAGCTGCAAATGGCGGCGGACCGTTCATTATCGCCTGGACAATCGCTTTATTCGTATGGGCTATACCACTGCTTATGGGCGAAATGGTCATGGGCAGAAAGACAGGTTTGGGAACTGTAGGTGCCTTCAGAGACTTTATCGGAAAGAAATATACATGGATGGGCACCTGGATCATGATCGTCTGTCTGGCAATTGCTTTTTACTATTCAGTCGTCATGGGGTGGTGTGTGAAGTACTTTACTTTGGCTGTCGCAGGTACTTTCAAGCCGGGTATGGGAACTGAGCAGACCGCAGAAATCTGGAATGTCTTCACGACAACGCCGTCACAGACCATACTTTTCCACTTCATTTCCATGGCAATTGCAGGCATTATAATTTATCAGGGTGTCACTAAAGGGATCGAAAAAGCATCTAAAATAATGATTCCTACCTTGTTCGTCCTATTAATTACCGCTATGCTGAGAGCCGTTACGCTTCCTGGTGCGGCCCAAGGTCTTGAGTATCTTTTCAGCCCAAAATTTTACATGCTGGCAGAGCCTAAAATCTGGCTGGCGGCTTTTACCCAGGCAGCATGGTCAACAGGTGCCGGATGGGGTTTCATCATTACATATGCAGTATACACGAAACGCAAAGAGGACGTTGCAGGCAACTGTCTGATCATGGGCGTCGGCGACAACGTTGGCGCACTCATTGCAGGTATGACAGTACTTCCGGCGATTTTTGCACTGTCGCCAAGCATTGAATTCGCAAATGAAGCGCTGGCACAGGGAAATACCGGTATTACCTTTATCTATCTCGCGCAGCTCTTTACAAGAATGCCGCTGGGCAATCTCGCCGCCGCCATGTTCTTCCTGGCTATGTCAATTGCGGCACTATCATCACTGCTTCCAATGATCGAGGTCGGTGTCAGAAATATGATGGATATGGGCTTTGAACGGAAAAAGGCAACATTGGTTGTCGTTATAGGCAGCTTTTTACTCGGTATACCATCGGCTTACAGCCTAAATTTCCTGGACAATCAGGACTGGGTATGGGGCATTGGTTTGCTCGTCAGCGGCTTGTTTGTCGCCTTCGCCATGGTTAAATACGGCGTCGAAAAAGCACGTACGCAGGATATCAACATGCCGTGGTCCGACTACCAGATTGGTAAATGGTGGTCAGTCTGTATCCGACTCTTCCCGGTTTTCTTTGTTTCGATTACCGCATGGTGGTTCTGGCAGGCGGTTGGCTGGTATCCGGACAATTGGTGGGCACCGTTTGAGGTCTTTACGCCAGGCACTATCATATTCCAATGCGTGCTCGTTCTGATCGCGGCCTACATGACCAACAACTGGTTTGCCAGAAAAATTGGTCCGGGACGAGATATTACTGCTGAAGAGGAAATTAAAATGGTTGCAGAGGAGCGTGCTTAAGATGTCGACAACCTCAATGATAATGATGATCATAGTGGCGGGTTCGTATTTTATTGGTTTCGGTTTACTGCTTTATAAGGCAAGCAAACCTAAACCCGAATAAGTCATAACCTGGAGGCCTTTGACGGTTGACAATGCTCATAGTGACTGAAACGGCATTATGAGCATTGTACCAAAGGTCCTTCGGCATAAAGCGTGGTTACTGAATCTATTCAGACAGTCTTCGGTCCCCGAAGCAAAAGGAAGGTTGTCGACCAGGGGGGTATGTCAGCATGTCATCCAGACTCGAAAAGCATCCAATATTAAGTTTTGATCGAGGCAAAAAAATCAGTTTCAATTTTGACGGATCAGAAATAACCGGTTATGAAGGGGAGACCATTGCCGCTGCTCTGCACGCTGCAGGCGTGAGAGTTCTCAGTCACAGCATTGAGAGAAACAGGCCCCGCGGCTTTTATTGCGCGATTGGAAATTGTTCCTCCTGTATGATGGAGGTCAATGGTGAAGCAAATGTGAAGGTTTGCGTGACAATGCTGGAAGAGGGCATGACAGTCAGGACACAGGAAGGAAAGGGTGAACTTCTGTGAAGAAAGTGGAAACACTCATCATAGGCGGAGGTCCTGCCGGATTGTGCGCCGCGCTTAGCGCTGCAGAAATGGGATGTCAGGTATTGTTGGTAGAAAGAGACGGCGCCCTTGGCGGGCAGCTTGTCAAACAAACACATATGTTCTTTGGTTCAGAAAAGCAGTACGCGTCTACAAGAGGCATTGACATTGGCAAGCTTTTGCTTGAGAAAATAGATCAATCACCCAATATAGAAGTATGGAAAAATACGACCGTAGTTGGTCTTTATGAAGATCGTATCGTGACACTTGAAAAAGAAGGCACTTATTTAAAAGTCGATCCGGATGCCATTATCGTGGCGACCGGGGCCAGCGAAAAAAGCATACCGTTTCCAAACAATGATTTGCCGGGGATCTATGGCGCCGGCGCGGTTCAAACCTTAATGAATGTCTATGGCGTCAAACCGGGGGACAATGTTCTCATGATTGGTGCCGGAAATATTGGCTTGATCGTCAGCTATCAGCTCATGCAGTCTGGGATCAACGTGAAGGCCATTGTCGAAGGTGGTCCCAAAATAGGCGGGTATCTTGTGCATGCCTCCAAAATCAGACGTTTAGGGATTCCAATCTATACGCGCTATACGGTCAAAGAAGCCCGCGGTAAAAACGCCCTGGAAAGTGCAACAATCTGGCAGCTGGATGAAAATTGGTCACCTATTCCGGGAACTGAAATTGACCTGGATGTCGATGTCATGTGCATTGCGGTCGGGCTTTCACCTCTGTCAGAGCTGCTATGGCAAGCGGGCTGTGAAATGAAATATTTGGCTGCCCTGGGTGGATATGTGCCAATTCGAAATTCTGAAATGATGACTTCGATTGAGGGCCTCTTTATTGCAGGAGACGTCGCAGGTATCGAAGAAGCCAGCAGTGCCATGGTTGAAGGTTACTTGGCCGGATTGTCTGCAGCGGCTTATACAGGCCGCCAGTCAGATCGCCTGGATGCGCTCAAATCAGATTACATAGACCAGCTCAGCGCACTGCGGGCAGGCCCTGAAGGCGCGAGAATCAGACAAGGGATCTCAGAAGTTTCAACAGCTTAAAGTCTTTTCTCGAGAGCCTGTGAATTGCTCATCATGAATTGGAGGTGCCAAGCATAATGCTCGAAAATACTGGAATACCAACACCTGAGGACATCGACAGCGTCTTTCCGTCTGAAGAGCGTCTGAATCGGGGGGCGATTATTGTCGTTGAATGTTACAAAAAAATCCCATGTAATCCATGTTATACCGCCTGTCATCGCGGAGGCATTCGACCCTTTGAAGATATTAATGATCGACCGGTCGTTGTAGAGGACAATTGCAATGGCTGTGGCCTCTGTATTGGCAAGTGTCCGGGCCTTGCGATCATGGCGGTGGATATGACCTATTCAGATACTGAGGCTTTGGTAAAATTGCCTTATGAATTTTTACCTATGCCTGAACCTGGCATGATTATTAAAGGTCTGGACCGGGAAGGCAATTTTATAACGCCGGTCAAAGTCATAAAAGTGTTGAACACCAAAGCTATGGACAGGACGGCTGTGGTCTCTGTCGCTGTAGGAAAGCCTTTCGTCCGTCAAATCAGAAACATCAAAGTCGAACCGGTTGAGGTAAGACAAGCGGATGATGATGTGATTGTCTGCAGATGCTCTGATGTAAGTCTGGGCATGATCAGGGGGCTGATCAGAAAGGGTTACACGACCTTTGATGAAATTAAACGGCTCAGCAGGGTAGGGATGGGACCGTGTCAATCCAAAAACTGCGGACCAATGGTTTTGAAAGAGATCTCAATTATGACTGGCAAGTCCATGGAGGCGCTGACACTTGGTACTTACAGGCAGCCTGTAAAATCTCTCAAGCTCGGCGAAATCGCTGATGAAGCCGTAAGGGGGCACAGCAAATGATGAAGACAGCAGATGTGGTCATTATTGGCGGTGGGATTTCCGGTTGCGCAACAGCCTACTTCCTGGCGAAAAAAGGTGTGAAAAATGTACTCCTGATTGAAAAGGGCTACCTGGCAAGTGGATCTACAGGCCGCTGCGGCGCCGGTATACGCCAGCAGTGGGGGACCGAGCTCAACTGTATGATTTCTAAGCATTCGTGCGATTTCTTTGAGACTGCGAACGAAGAGCTGGAATACGACGGTGACATTGAATTTAAGCAGGGCGGTTATTTATTGGTGACCAGCACCGATAAGGAGCATGAACAATTTATCAAAAATATTGAAGTCCAAAATAGAATGGGGATCCATTCGAAACTGCTTACCTTAGAAGAAGCGAAAGAGATCGTTCCTTTTCTGAATACGGATGGGTTGATTTCAGCGGCGTTCCATCAAAAGGATGGCCATCTGAATCCTTTTCATACCACTCAAGCTTTTGCTGATGCAGCGAAACGCTTGGGCGCTACGATCATGACGCACACAGAAGTAACGGGGATCGATGTAGAAAACGGAAAAATCAGGGGCGTCAGAACCAATAAAGGTGATGTTGCTACAGCTGTTGTTCTAAATGCCGCAGGCGGCTATTCTCAAAAAATTGCTCAAATGGCAGGCGTTGACCTTCCGGTTTATTCTGAAAGACATCAGATTCTTGTCACAGAGCCAATAGAAGAGATTCTGGGGCCTATGGTCATGTCTTTTTCGTTGAACATCTATTGTCAGCAGGTCCCGCATGGCGGCATCATCATGGGACGCGGAGATGAGAACGAACCGCGGGACCTCAGGACGACCAGCAGCTGGCAATTCCTTGAGGAAATGGCACTCTGCGCTACAAAACTTTTACCGCCGCTTAGAAACGCAAAAGTACTCAGACAATGGGCTGGTCTGTACAATATGTCTCCGGACCGTCAACCTATTTATGGACCAGTTGAAGAGGTGGAGGGATTCTATGTTGCCGCTGGGTTCAGTGGTCATGGTTTTATGTTTGGCCCTTCGACAGGTCTGATCATGTCTGAATACATATTGGGAGAAAAGCTGACTTTGCCGGTAGAGACATTGACCCTCAGTCGAATCAAGCAAAACAAACTGGTCTTTGAGCCTTCGGTGGTCTAAATTTTGGAGTCGTTGACGACTGCCTGGAAATTGAGAAGGGATGCCAATTCTGAGGATTAACTTCGTAACACAATATTTAATAAAATGAGCTGAAAGGGCATCAGTCACGTTATAGCACTAACTTTGGCAGTTGCCTTAGCTCAAATTCGACTTCGGAGGTGAAGGGTTTGAAAATCCTGCAAAAGATAGAAGATCGGTGCATAGCCTGCAGCGCTTGTGAGATGGCATGCTCAAACGCCTATTTTAAGGTGAAGGACCGTGAAAAATCTGCGATCCGCATTACCGAGCACGGTCAGGACAAGCGGATTCACGTCTGCAATCAGTGCGGCTTCTGCATTGATATTTGCCCTGTCATGGCGATCAAAAGAGACGCCCTGGGCGTAGTGCGCATCGATAAGAAAAAATGTGTGGGCTGCCTGATGTGCGTGGGCTTTTGCGACGCGTCCGTCATGATGCAGCATGATGAGTTCCAGGAACCATTCAAATGTGTGGCCTGCGGCATCTGCGCCGGCGTGTGTCCGGCTGAGGCGCTCTACATAGACAAGGACGCTGCGCAAGTGCCCCTTGAAAAAGTGACCTTTTTCAAGTAAGGCTTAAATGCCGCAAAAATAGCAGGATTTAAACAGACAGGAGGGGACTCAGTGGAGATCAAAGCCATGAAAGAAGCGCGGACGCTGCTGACAGCGTTCGATTACGAGCCCGCGCCATTGGAGCGGGGCTATACAGACAGATCCTTACATATCCGGCTGGGAGAGAACCGGGTGGAAGCCAGAGCGGTCCCGGCCCTGGTACGGGAGAAATTCATAGGCGGCAAGGGCTATGGCCTGAAACTGTTGTGGGACGCGGTGAAGCCGTCAACCAGATGGAATGATCCGGAAAATGCCATCATTGTCGCAGGCGGTCCGATCTGCGGCATCACCCAGTATCCCGGCTCAGGAAAATCCCTGGTCTGCACCATTTCGCCCATGACGGACATGCCCATTGATTCCAATGTAGGCGGGTACTTTGGTCCATATCTGAAATTCTCCGGGTATGATGCTCTGGAGATCAGCGGGAAGTCTGAAAAGGACGTCGTCATTTTCATAGACGGCAACAGTGGCCGGGTGACCATAGAAGAAGCGCCGCTGGAAGCAGTGGACGGCCACGTTGTGGCGGAACAGCTGACGGAGATGTACGCTGAAGATGAAGAAGATAAGAAAAACATTTCGATCATCTGCGCCGGTACGGCAGCGGAGCACGCTAACATAGGCCTCCTGAACTTCTCGTTTTACGACCTCCGGCGACAGGTGGCCAGGCTGAAGCAGGCGGGCCGCGGCGGCATAGGCCGGGTCTTCAGGGACAAGAAGATCAAGGCGGTCGTCATCCGGTTCCGGGGTACCAAAGGCAATCTCAATAAGCCGGCGGACCAGAGCCGGATCAACAAGGCGGGGATCAAGCTCCACCGTCAGATCCACGACCTGGATGATGCCCAGTGCCGTATGCGTCAGATTGGCACGGCCAACATCATAGAGGTCATGGATGCCTATGATCTGCTGCCAACCCACAACTATCAGTACGGGAGTCACCCGGATACCTATAAGATTGCGTCCAAAGTCTTTATTGAGAAATACACCACCCAGGGGATGCCGGACGGATGCTGGTATGGGTGCTCGCTCTCCTGCGCCAAGACGGCAGATCACTTTGAACTCAAGACGGGACCCTACAAAGGCCACAAGGTGACCATAGACGGACCGGAATACGAAAACGCGGCGGGTCTTGGCTCCAACTGCGGGATCTTTGATCCGGAAATCATTCTGGAGGCCAATTTTTACTGCGATACCTACGGCGTGGATACCATCTCCTTTGGCACGATTACAGCTTTTGCCATGGAGTGCTATGAGCGGGGAATCATTGACAAGAGCCACACGGGAGGTCTTGAGCTGACCTTTGGAAATGCCATGGCGCAGCTGGAACTGCTGCACCAGATGTCCAGAGGAGAAGGCTTTGGGTATCACATAGGTCTTGGCGTCAGACACCTGAAGCAGTACTTCGCGGAGGAATTTGGGGCGGATCGGGCGTTTCTTGAGGATATTGGCATGGAGCAGAAGGGCCTTGAGGTCTCCGAATACCTGCCAAAGGAATCCCTGGCACAGCAGGGGGGCTATGGCCTGACGAACAAGGGGCCGCAGCATGATGAAGCCTGGCTGATCTTCATGGATATGGTCAACAACCAGATCCCGACCTTTGAGGATAAGGCAGAGGCGCTGCACTACTTCCCAATGTTCCGGACGTGGTTTGGCCTGATGGGTCTATGTAAGCTGCCGTGGAATGACACGACGCCGGCGGACAATGGCATGACAGACGAGCCTGCGAAGATCCCTGAGCACGTACAGAACTACGTGGACCTTTATAATGGGGTCACGGGGGCTTCCATTGACAAGCACGAGCTGATCCGTCAATCCGAGCGGGTCTACAATTTCCAGAGGGTTTTCAACATCCGGATGGGCAAAGGACTGAGAGTTCACGACGCTATGCCTTACCGGTCAATGGGTCCGGTGACGGCGCAGGAGTACCTGTCCAGGCAGGAGCGGTATGATCAGCAGATGAAAGAGCTGATTGGGGTGGATCCGGAAGGCAAGTCGGTGGAAGAGAAGATTGCCATAGTGCGGGCGTATCGAGTGGACCAGTACGAAAAACTGACGGATGCGGTATACAAGCGCAGAGGCTGGTCGTCTGAAGGCGTCCCTACCACAGCGTATCTCAGGGAGATTGGCATGGATCTGCCTGAAGTGCTGGAAGTGGTCACGCCGCTTCAAGCGTAAACTTAAACTCTTAAAGAGGCGAGGGATCGCCTCTTTTTGTCTTAATGCATGGAACAACTGTTGTAGGAACGAAAATTCAAAGGTACACTTAAAAGGGTAGAGAGGTGAGAAGGATGATCCAGGTCAACGGCAAGCCTATGATATGGTCGGAAGGTATGACGGTAGCAAGCATGCTGAAAGAAAAAAACTATATTTATGCAAAAATTGTAGTCAAAATCAATGGTGTGTTTATACCGGTTGAAAAATATGAGTCGACGTTTATACACGACGGAGATGATGTAAAAGCTATTCATATGCTGGCCGGTGGATAACCTATAGATGCTGAAGATACAAATGGGGGGCATGGCAAGATATGGAGAAGCGCTATCAAAGAAATATGAAACTTATGACACAAGATGAGATTACAGCCTTAAAAAAGAAACGGGTCTGCGTCGTAGGCTGCGGAGGACTGGGTGGGTATATTGTTGAAATGCTCTCTCGTTTGGGTGTAGGAACCATAACGGCCATTGACGGAGACGTTTTTGACGAGACAAACCTAAACCGTCAGTTATTGTCTGAAGAAGCGCTTATAGGCTCCTCCAAAGCTGAAGCTGCAAAGTCGCGAATTCAAAAGGTCAATTCAGAAGTGGAAGTCGTCGCCAAAGCAGTCTTTTTAAGAGATGACAACGCAGTGGCATTGATTGCCGGTCATGATGTGGTCGTGGATGCGCTGGACAATATTTCGACGCGCAGAATCCTGGAGAAAGCCTGTTCAGTTTGTGGAATACCACTGATTCACGGTGCTATAGCGGGATGGTATGGTCAGGTGACGACAATCATGCCCGGATCCGGTGTCTTCTCAAAGCTGTACCCTGAAACGGCAGAGAAGGGCATAGAAACCGAACTCGGGAATCCTGCTTTCACACCGGCCCTGGTGGCCTCCATACAGGTCAGCGAAACTTTGAAATTGTTGATAGAAAAAGGCGAACCGCTGGTAGGCAGGCTGCTCACCTTAAATCTTCTGGACCATGAATACCAGATTTTTGAATTTTAGTTTGGGTGTAAACCTATCCGCCTCCACATAATCTCCACAGGTCTTTGATAGAATTGTGATCTGCCAATACTGACAAAATTGATAGCGTAGAGTCACTCGTTATCGCAAATCTAATACGAACGGCAGAGTATGGTGTTGATGGAGTGAGCGCATGAACCAACAAGAGAAAAAGCTTAGTTTAAGAGTTGACGGCATGACCTGCAGTGCCTGTGAAATCAGAATTGAAAGTGCTTTGAGCGGACTGCAGGGCGTCTTTTCAGTGAAGGCAGACCGGCAAAAGAGAAGCGTAGAGATCGTTTACATTTTTGGACAAACGTCAGAAGAAAAAATCAAAAATGGAATTGAAGCTGCCGGATACAAAGTCACCCCCGTCGGCATCCAAACAGGCAGCACGCTCCGCGAATACAGTGTAAGGAATGAGGCCCAAAGCGAAGTTTGGAAAAACGGACAAGGGATCATTTTAGTTCTCTTAATCTTTGTGCTCTTTTGGATGCTTCAAAAAATATCAGGCGTGACACTGATCCCGGAAATTACATCCGAAGCAAGCTATGGCATAATTTTTCTTGTGGGTCTGATAACCTCTGTTCATTGTATTGCAATGTGCGGTGGAATTAACTTATCACAGTGCATTCAACGTGAAGATCAAGTTCTGCATCAGGGCTATCATAGCGCGGCAATGAAACCCAGCCTGCAGTATAATGCCGGCCGTGTTGTGTCATACACTGTCCTCGGGGGTGTTGTTGGCATGCTGGGACAAGTCATTGGCTTCGACAACAGCGCGAAGGGCTTTGTAACCATTGTGGCCGGGGCTTTCATGATTCTGATGGGGCTTAATTTGATGGGCGCCGGTTCCTGGGCCGGAAAACTGATTCCTCGTCCGCCCGCGTTCCTGAAAAATAAACTCAATCGTCATAAGCGTTCTCAAAAACCATTTCTGGTAGGTTTGCTCAATGGATTTATGCCCTGCGGTCCGCTGCAGTCCATGCAGTTATACGCTTTGGGTACGGGCAGCTTCTCAGCGGGGGCTCTGTCTATGCTTGCCTTCAGTTTGGGTACGGTACCCTTGATGTTTGGAATGGGATTTTTGAGCACTCTGATCAGCAGGTCAGTATCACAAAAATTGTTCAGGCTGAGTGCCATAATGGTTCTAGCGCTGGGTGTCATTATGACCGGCAGAGGACTCAGTCTCGCGGGCATCTCATTTAATCCCGGCGTGACTGAAATCGAAATGGAAACCCTTGAGGATTACGGACAGATCGCTGTGGTGCAAGACGGTGTTCAAACCGTCACAATAGAACTTCATCCCGGATATTATGAACCCATTGTCGTGCAGAAGGGCATCCCGGTCAGATTCAACATAGAAGCAGCAGAGGGCTCGCTTAATTCCTGTAATGACGCAGTTCAAATTCCGGAATTCAATATTCAAAAGCCATTGATGGTTGGAGACAACTGGATTGAGTTTGTTCCGGAGCAAGCGGGGGTAATCCCGTTCTCTTGCTGGATGGGGATGATTCGCAGTGAGATTTTGGTGGTGGATTCGTTAAACAACACGAAATAGAACCACGATCAGCATGCTGGTGGAAGTGGTGATGGGCAAAGGAGTGCAAAAACCATGACGCGAAAGACGAAAATCCTGTTAATTGAAGATGAGGCAAGCCTGGCGGAGGTTATCAAGGAGTATCTCACAGCGAGTGGCTATGACGTCATTACAGCCCATGATGGAACCAGCGGCGTTGATTTGGCGCGGCGTGAAGAGCCGGCGCTGATCCTCCTGGATCTCATGCTGCCCGATCTCCCGGGCGAAGAAGTATGTACGGCTATCCGCAAATGGTCCCGTGTCCCCATCATTATTCTCACAGCCAAATCCCAGGAAGAAGATCTGCTCAACGGACTTGGATTGGGCGCAGATGATTATGTGACCAAACCCTTCAGTCCCAGACAGCTTGTAGCCAGGATCGCGGCGCTGCTCAGGCGGAGCTCGGAGGATCCAACCCTGCTTTCGAACCGTATGTCTTATCAGAACGGCGACCTGGTTATAGACACGCTCGCCCGCGAAATATGGAAATCCGGTGACAAGGTATCCTTGACGCCCAATGAGTACAAAATTTTGCTGGCATTAGCCTGTTATCCCAGAAAGGTCTTCACGCGCGGGGAACTGATTGAAATTGCTTTGGGCAGTGATTATGACGGCTTTGACAGAGGCATTGATTCCCACATTAAAAACATCAGGCAAAAAATCGAATCAGATTCGAAAGCCCCTCAGTATATCAGGACTGTACACGGTATCGGGTACCGTTTTGGCGGTGATGTGGATTGAACAGGCTGGTGACAAAACTTAGAACTCGAATGGTCGTATCCCATATAACCATTGCGCTGATCGCCGTTGGCTTGATCAGTCTGTTGTCCAATCTATTTTTGGAACAACAATTTCAGGATTATGTGACGCGTAAAATCGACAGCAGACATTTGGAGATTGTCGACCAGATCGAAAACTTGTATCAATCTGAGGATGAATGGAATGTGGCGCTGATTGAGACCATCGGCATGAGCGCTTTAGGGGAGGGGCTGATCCTCCGCGTTGAAAATTCAGTCGGGAAAGAGATTTTCAGCGCACGCGCCATGGATCACATGATGTGTGATCTCATGCTCAATCAGATTTCGGAGAATATGCGCACACGCTATCCGCAGTGGCAGGGTGACTATGTTGAAGTGCCCTACCCGCTGATGGTGGACGGACAGAAGGTCGGCGTGGCGGAGATAGGATTCTTTGGACCTTATTATTATTTGGAGTCGGACCTCGAGTTTCTGCATACTTTGAATCGGATTTTGCTGGCCGTTGGGATCATCAGCTTTCTTACAGCCGCATGCGTGGCGATCCTGGTATCCAGAAGGCTCACACGGCCAATTCTGCGTGTCACGGCGGCAACGCAGCGCATAGCTGAGGGGCATTATGATGAGCGCATTGGCAGTGTGGTAGAGCGTACGCACACCTTGGAAATTGACACTATGACAAAGAGTGTGGACCATCTGGCGCAGACCCTGGAGCAGCAGGCAATTCTGAGAAAAAGACTGACCTCGGATGTCGCCCATGAACTGAGAACGCCGCTTTCGACGGTGCAGATCCATCTTGAAGGCATGCTGGACGGGATCTTCAAGCCGGATGAATATAGACTCTCCCTGTGTCACGAGGAGATCAAGCGGCTTCAGCGACTGGTGGGCGACCTGGAGCAGCTATCCCGGGTGGAACATGACATGAATCTTCTTCAGAAGAAGCCTTTTAATTTGGCTGAACTCGTGCTTCAACAGGCAGAGCTTCACCGAAATCAGGCAGCTTTAAAATCCATCAATTTGAAAGTCAAGGGCATAAAAAGCGAGGCTCAGCCGATGGTCTTAAGCGGCGACCGCGACAAGATCAGCCAAGTCCTCGTTAATATCCTTGCCAATAGTATAAAGTTCACCCCGGAAGGCGGCAGCATTGAGATTGACTGTCGAAGAGAAGGCGGTACAGCCCTCCTTCAGGTGACAGACACCGGCGTGGGTATTGCCGAAAAGGACTTACCCTTTGTCTTTGAACGGTTCTACCGTGTGGATCCATCCAGAAGCCGTGGAACCGGCGGTGCGGGGATAGGGCTGACAATCAGCAAGACCATCATTGAGGCCCACGGCGGAAAAATCGAAATTAACAGCCCTGGTCTCGGAAGTGGCACGCAAATTGTGATCAGACTCCCTTTAGAACCATCAAATCTCCACAATTAAACGCTATACTCGGAGTTGCAGCCGGCAGTGAGGCTCGACACATTTTGAAAACAAGCAACCTGTCAGTCATCCTTGCCAAAAATCCAATTCTGGGGGAAGTTCAATGAAAAAGAGAGTTTTATTCAGCAGTGTATTTGCTATAGCCGCTTTGTTGGCATTGACCGGGTGCGGTTCCACGGACGTGGTTGCCAGCTCTGCCGTGACGTCATTTGAAGCCATGGCGAACAATGAGGCAGTAAAAAGTCAAACATCAGATATTGGAGATGTGGCGTATTGGCGTCTTCAAGCGTCCGAAGCCGCCGTGTTTGTACTCGGTAAAAGCGCAGAGGCTGATCTGGACATAGCTATTGAGGTGGATGCAGCACTGTTTATTAACGCAGGTTTAAATCCTTCTCTGTTGTCTGAAGACCGCTATAGCTTTGATCCTGCGACTAATCGATTGTCCGTGATCAGCAACCTGGGTGATGCGCAGCTGGAGGGTGCACCTGGTGACACCATTGAAAAGACCTTCGAACAATGGGTGAAGGGTTACAGAAAGTCTATAGGCTACCATGCCCCAATGGATCACTTTGGCATCAGTCTTGGTGACGGAAACATGCTGGAATGGGCGAAAACGTTGGAAACCAATGACAAAGACCTCGTCTTCGTTCTGAACCCGGAACCACTCATTCAGGCAGGTGTTGACCCAGCGAAGCTCGAAACCTGGGTTTTTGGAGAAGTGGAAGTCATGGATGAAGCCGGTAAAACGGTCATGGTGGAAAAGTTCCTGATGGCTTATAGTTTTGACTAATTTGAGTTTGTAAATCGAAAGGAAGGGGAGACTGACAGCTTGCGGTCTGCTCTTCCTCTTTTTTTGAAGCGTTGATTATGCGATTAAGTTCATGGTAAAATTGAAGCAGAATTGAAATGGATTTCCATTTCAGCACAACACAACAACACAACAACACCGTGATGACTCGAGGTGTAGAGTCCGCTTGAACGACAAACAATAAAGGAGAGAACAATCCATGCTGAATTTCAAATATTACAGTCCGACGTCCGTCATTTTCGGAAGAGATTCTGTAGATAAACTAGGAACACAAATTTCTTCAGAGGTTAAGACGGTCCTGTTTCATTATGGCGGAGGAAGCATTAAGAGAAGCGGTCTGTATGATCAGGTCCAGACCATCTTAACGGAAAAGAAGGTCAAGGTTGTCGAACTTGGCGGGGTAGAGCCCAATCCAAAGCTTACCCTCGTCAGAGAGGGGATCGCGCTTTGCCGTGAACATCAGGTGGATCTGATTCTGGCAGTTGGCGGCGGCAGTGTCATAGATTCTGCAAAGGCTATTGGTATTGGCGTGAATTATGAAGGCGATGTCTGGGACTTTTTTATGGGAAAAGCCCAGCCTGGCTCGTGTGTGCCAATAGGCGTCATATTAACGATCCCCGCAACCGGCAGCGAGACGAGTCCCAATTCCGTTGTAACAAAAGAGGAAGGTCTGATGAAACGCGGCGTGAAGTCAGATTTGATTCGGCCTTCATTCGCAATTTTGAATCCCGAGCTGACGCTGACCCTGCCGGAAGAGCAAACCTTTGCGGGGATCATGGACATATTGTCCCACGTTTTCGAGCGGTACTTTACAACCACCACACCGGTGGATGTGACAGACCTGATGTGTGAAGGCGTTATGAAGGCGACCATTGAAAACGCTTACAAGCTTCGAAGCAATCCAAATGATTACGACGCCCGGGCGGAAATTATGCTTGCGGGAACAGTGGCCCACAATGGCATCCTGGGTGTTGGTCGTTTGGAGGATTGGGCAAGTCACAGGATCGCCCACGAAATCACGGCTTTGTATGGAACGACTCATGGTGTGACGCTTGGGATTATCTTCCCGGCATGGATGAAATACGTGTCCGCTGAACGGCCTGATAAGTTTGTACAATTTGCCCAGCGCGTCTTTGGAGTCTCACCCGAGGCATTCAATGCTCCTGCAGAAATTGCCAACGAAGGGATTCGAAGATTTGAGGCTTTCCTCTCGGACATGGGATTGCCAAAATCCTTTGGGGAGGCAGCCTTACCTGCAGATCAGCTTGACCTCATGACAGAGAAAGCCACCCTCTTTGGTTCCCTCGGTGGGTACAAAAAGCTTGAGGCAGCGGATGTCAAAGCAATTTATAAAATGGCGCTGTAATCGTTGGACACTGGTAGGCCTGTATGGTAAAATGATTTCATCTACTCAGTGACTGTCAACAAAATAATGAAATTGACTCAGGCTGCAGAAATTATGTTCTGCAGCCTTCAAGTATAATCCGGAAAGGTGAGGGCTCTCATGAAAATCATGATCATAGGTGCCGGAAAATTAGGTTACCGGCTTGCCGAAACCATGATGAACGAACAGATTGACATTACCCTGGTCGACACTAACCCCAAAACGGTCGAACGCGTACAAGATCACTTGGATGTCCTGGCGGTCCTGGGAAATGGGCTCGACATGGAAACCTTAAGAGAACTGAGCATTCAAACCTATGACATGCTGATCGCAGTGACGGGGATTGATGAGGCCAACACCATCATTTGCTCAATTGCAAAGAAGCTGGGGGTCAAGCGCACTATTGCCAGGATCCGAAATCCTGAATATATCAGGCAAAAAGAATATTTGACCGTGGACATGGGCATAGATCATATTGTCAACCCTGATCTGGCAACGGCACATGAAATGCTGAGGTTTTTAATGAAGGGCTATCATTTCCATACAGGGGACTATGCCAAGGGTAAAGTCACCATGATGGATATTAAGGTTAATCAGCTTCAGGATTTGATCGGGAAAAAAATCATGGATCTCGTCAATTTTGAAGGGCTCCTTATCACTGCCATTAAACGGGAGGGCACTATCCTGATCCCTGACGGCTCAACTGTTCTAAAGCCTGATGATTTGCTTTACATCATTGGAAAAACACATCGCTTGAATGAATTTGTCAAGCGTTTCAAACTCTGTCTGGACGTACGGCCGGTGAAAGATGTCATGATTTTTGGCGGCGGCAATATTGGGTTCTATCTTGGCAGTCAGCTGCTCCATAACAATGTCAACGTCGTTATAGTCGAGCAGGAACGTGACCGGTGTTTCTATTTGAGCAATAAACTTCCGGAGGCTGTCGTGATTCACGGGGACGGCACCGACCTTCAGCTCCTCGAAGAGGAGTCCCTGGCTCAAATGGACGCTTTTGTCGGGGCGACGGGATATGATGAGCAAAACCTGCTCATGGCCATCATGGCGAAGCAGGAAGGCGTAGATAAAACCATTGCGAAGATTTCCCGTTCAAGTTACGTGAACCTGATTGACAAGCTGAATATCGACTTTTCATTGAATCCCATTGATATCACAGTCAGTGAAGTGCTTAAATATGTCCGGGGCGGTTTGATCGTCTCTGTGACCATGCTGTTGGAACGCCAGGCAGAGGTTGTCGAGGTGATCGTCAATGACAATCTCGAATGCGTGAATGAAAAAATAAAAGATTTGAGATTGCCAAAAGGCATTATCATTGGCGCGATTCTGCACAATCACCAAGTGGTCATCCCGAATGGAGAAACAGTTATTCATGCAGGTGACCGTCTTGTTATTTTCAGTTTGAACACCTCTGTGGAAGCGCTTCAAAAATTTATTCGACCAAATGATGGAGGTCTTCTCCGTGAATTATGGAATCGTACTAAAGGTCCTCGGAAATCTTCTGTTTCTTGAATCTGCCCTCATGATGCCGTCTTTGTTGATCGCGCTGGGACTCGGTGAACCCGACCTCATGGCTTTTGTGATCACAGTGGCATTTACAATGACGGCAGGTATTGTCATGAGCAGAATCCAGGTTAAAAAGCAAAAAATGAAGGTCCGGGAAGGTCTATCCATTGTGACGCTGGGCTGGGTTGTATTTTCGGTGTTCGGCGCATTGCCGTTTGTGCTGTCAGGCTCACTTAACTTTGTAGACGCCTTTTTCGAAGTCGTATCAGGCTTTACGACGACAGGCGCCACGGTCGTGACGGATATCGAAATTTTGCCAAAGGGATTGCTGTTCTGGCGCTCTCTGACCCACTGGATTGGCGGCATGGGTATACTGATTTTTACTGTGGCCTTTATGCCGACCCTCGGTTCGGGAACCTTTCATTTGTTCAAAGCGGAATCCCCCGGTCCAACAGCGGATAAAATCGCACCACGAATGAAGGATACGGCCATCATACTCTATACCACTTACATTGTGATTACGCTCATTGAGATCATACTCCTCAAACTGGGCGGCATGTCATTATATGAATCGGCGCTGCATACCTTTGGTACTGTCGGCACAGGCGGCTTCTCGACCAGGAATGCCAGCATAGGCGCATTCAACAGCACCTATATCCACCTTGTCATCGCTTTTTTCATGATGTTCAGCGGCGTGAACTTCTCCTTATATTACAAGGCGTTTAAGGGCAAATGGCATGAAATTTTTCAAAACGAAGAGCTGAGATTATATCTGGGCATCATTTTAATGTCAACCCTGGCTATTACTCTCAACTTGAGGTTCAGTGTCTATGACAGCACCTGGACAGCGCTCAGGGACTCTTTTTTCCAAGTAAACTCAATAATCACAACAACAGGCTATGCGACCGCAAACTTCGACTTGTGGCCGGATTTCAGCAAAAGCATATTGTTTTTATTGATGTTTACTGGCGCCAGCGCGGGTTCCACGGGCGGCGGAATCAAAATTATCAGGATTCTATTTTTGTTTAAACTAATCAGACGGGAAATTTCAAAGATCTACCATCCGAGAGCTATGATCCCAATCCGCATTGGAGGCAAAGCGTTGTCCGGAGACATAAACGTTAGTATCGCGAGCTTTTTCGCGCTTTACATTGTGGCGTTCGTGGGCGGAACAGTTTTAATTTCACTCGAGGGGCATGGTTTGGTCAGCGCAGCGAGTGCGGTTGCGGCGACCATAGGCAACATTGGACCTGGTTTTGACTTCGTTGGACCAACGCAGACCTACGCAAATTTCAGTGATCCATCTAAGCTGCTGTTATCATTCCTGATGCTGATTGGGCGTCTTGAGCTCTATACGGTCATAGCGCTGATCGTTCCAGGTCAGCTCCGCGAGCGGGTGTTCCAGTCGTAAGAGCTTCTTCAAACCACAGCTTAGGAAATTTTGCGTAAAAAGAATCGTACTTAATATTACCAACGAAAAAGGATGTCCGGTTTTCTCTGAAAACCGGACATCCTTTTAAAATTTCATGATTTAACTCGTGGAATTTCCAACGCTGCTCGCTAAATTTAGCGAGGGCGTCCAAAAAAGAAAGGGGAGGCGAGGATAAACCCAACAAGAATACCTGCGCCGGCCTTTACGTAATCGCCCTGGAACAAGTAAATGATGCCGAAGACCACTAAAGCTATTCCGCCCACCAGCGGGGCATAATGTTTGATCTTATTCATATAAGACGCCTCCAAAAATGATATTGTGGACTGGGAGCAGCGCTGACGCTCAGTTTAACCAATGACTGTCAGTGCTTTTGAGAAATGATTCAAGACTTCGCATCCGGTTTCAGTGACAAGGACCAGGTCCTCAATCCTAACGCCAAATTCATTTTGGAGATAGATCCCCGGTTCAATGGAAAATACCATCCCCCGCTCTAGGCGTGCGGTATTGACAGAGGAGACATCCCCGAACTCGTGGACTTCCATGCCTATGGAATGGCCGGTACGATGCGTGAAGAAAGCCCCATATCCTCCGGCTTCGATGACCTGTCGAGCTGCCGTATCAACATCACAGAACCGGGCGCCGGGGCGAACTGCAGCAATGGCAGCGAGGTTAGCCTGATGCACCAGGTCGTATACCTGGCGGGCCTTTTCAGAGACGCTTTTATAGAAAAACGTCCGGGTCATGTCCGAGCAATAGTCGTCTTTGATGCATCCAATATCGCAAATAATTGACGCCCCCGGCTGAATCGGTACATTTCCACTATCGTGATGAGGCAGCGCAGCGTTGGCGCCAAAAGCGATAATGGGCGTAAAAGAAATGCCGTCCGTCCCTAAAGTCCTATAAGTTTCCTTCAGAAGGCGGCTGAGTTCAAGCTCGGTGCATCCATCCTCAACAGAGGAGGCCAAAACTTTCATAGCCTGATCATTCAGCTCAGAAGCATTTCTCATCAGTGCCTGCTCGTTGACATCTTTGACCAGCCGTACTGAATCTACAGCTGGAGAGCCAATGATAAAGGACGCGTGCGAGAGCTTTTCCATGAGCGGCAGCAGAAAGCGCGCCGGCCATGTTTTATCTATGCCTATGTCGCCTTCGTCCCTCATGTATTCTGCCAACAGGGAAATGCTGTCATCCGTGTCGCTGAAGTAGTGGATCTGAAGGTCTGACGCATCCTTTGTCTGAATTGGGAAGAGCCCATTGACAAATAACCGCTTCTCGCCGCTCAGGTTCAGGTAGAGAACAAGCATTCTTTCTCCAGGTTGGATCCATACTCCGGTCAGATAAAAAATGGAAGCGGGATCAGAAATAAGCATTTGTCCCATTTGGGTTTGAAGCATATAATCCGTTACACGGTCTAATCTCAACTGGTTCACTTTTACCCCTCCATGCTCAATGCTACTCTAATTATATCAGGTTGAGATGGGCAAGTGGTACTGAACTTTATGCCAGAGAGTGAATTTTGCCGATGGTTTTGTGACCGGCACAAACGCCTATAATATTGAACAAAAAGGATCAGTCACATAAAAAAGAAAATTGGCGCGAACCGCAGACGGAGATCGACTGCGGTTAAAACCAATTTTCTATGATAGCTGCCTTTATTTACCTTTGCTCTCGAGGTATTCGTCAAAGGTCATCAATCTGTCAACCATGCCCGCAGGGGAGAGCTCAATAATGCGGTTGGCAACAGTCTGGATGAGCTCATGGTCGTGGGAGGATAATAGAATGTTGCTGTTGTAAGCGCCGAGACCATTGTTGAGGGCAGTGATGGATTCGAGATCCAAGTGGTTTGTCGGTTGGTCGAGGACTAGGACATTAGCGCCCGAGAGCATCATTCTGGAGAGCATGCAGCGTACGCGCTCGCCGCCGGAAAGCACAGTAGCAGACTTGAGCGCTTCTTCGCCTGAAAACAGCATACGTCCCAGGAAGCCGCGGATATACGTTGCGTCCTTTTCTACGGAGTATTGTCTGAGCCAATCCACGAGGTTCATATCGATATCATTGAAGAACTCTGAGTTGTCCTTAGGAAAATAGGACTTGGTAATGGTGACGCCCCATTTGATTGTACCGCTGTCCGGCTCGAGCTCGCCCATAAGGACTTTGAAAAGGACGGTGTTGACCAGCTCGTTATCTCCGACGAATGCGATCTTGTCACCTTTGCGTACAGTGAAGCTGACATCCTTGAACATGAGCTCGCCGTCAATGGACTTGGAGAGATCCTCGACAATCAGAATGTCGTTGCCCACCTCGCGGTCCGGTTTGAAACCAACAAACGGATAGCGTCTTGTGGAAGGCTGAATGTCATCCAGCGTAATCTTATCCAAAAGTTTTTTCCTGGAAGTCGCCTGTTTGGATTTTGAGGCGTTGGCACTGAACCGCGTGATAAAATCCTGCAGCTGCTTGATCTTTTCTTCTTTTTTCTTATTTTGGTCCTTTGACATTTGAAGCGCCAATTGGCTGGATTCATACCAGAAATCATAGTTGCCCACAAACATCTTGATCTTCCCAAAGTCGACGTCTGTCACATGGGTACAGACTTTGTTCAAGAAGTGCCGGTCGTGGGAAACGACTATGACGGTACCTTCAAAGTCGATCAGAAAATCCTCCAGCCAATTGATGGACTGGATATCGAGGTTGTTTGTAGGCTCGTCCAGGATCAGGACGCCGGGCTTGCCGAACAGGGCCTGCGCGAGCAAGACCTTGACTTTTTCTGAGCCCATGAGCTCTGACATTTTTTTGTAGTGCATGTCCGTTGTGATGCCCAGACCCTGAAGAAGGGATGAGGCCTCTGATTCTGCTTCCCAGCCGCCCATTTCGGCAAATTCGTGCTCTAACTCAGCAGCGCGCATGCCGTCCTCGTCAGTGAAGTCTTCCTTCATATATATTGCATCTTTTTCCTTCATGACCTCGCTAAGCCGCTGATTGCCGAGAATAACCGTTTCCATGACTTCGTTCTGATCAAATTCAAAGTGGTCCTGTTTCAGGACAGACAGTCTCGTGCCGGACGCGACAATAACATCGCCGGTATTGGGCTCGAGGTCGCCGGACAGGATCTTTAGAAAGGTACTCTTTCCGGCGCCATTTGCGCCTATGACACCATAACAGTTGCCGGGAATAAATTTTAAGTTGACGTCTTCAAAGAGCTTGCGCTCGCCAAAACGCAGACTGACGTTGGATACTGTAATCACAATGCATCTTCCTCAATTCATTATTTGTACAACTTAGCATTATATCACAAAAGTAGGTTTTGTGCTCATAAAACTGAATTGACGCAAAATTCGCATTGTAGGCGGATTTATAGCATGCTATACTTAAAACAGCGGTTCACAACATAATGCGCTTTTTTCGAGCTGAATAGCCTAAAGCACGCGGTCAAGTCTGAAACATTCGGACTGACAGGCTGTGTCATGGCCTTCAGCCGCCGGGTCACAGGAGAAATTCTGGGGCCTCCCACTTGAGGAAAGGAAAAAGCCCTATACGAACTTTTA
Source organism: Acidaminobacter sp. (assembly GCF_030247605.1). Taxonomy (GTDB): domain Bacteria; phylum Bacillota; class Clostridia; order Peptostreptococcales; family Acidaminobacteraceae; genus Acidaminobacter. Next base: position 109,671 of record NZ_JAOTSB010000003.1, read on the forward strand.
AGGACAGGTCATTACATAGGCGGCGCGACTCGCGGCGCCGGAAGACGCCAACTAAGCGTGACTATGACATTCGTATACTTAAAAGATCTGACTTCGGGCGTCCTTTTTTTGAGGATGTTTTTTTATCCCCAAAATCTAAGGAGGCAATCACATGAAAATGAAATTTTGTTCAATCTCAAAAAAGTCAATCAACACCATGCTGCTGACAATGCTGCTCTTGTCGCTCGTTCTGTTTGGCGCGGGCTGCAGCCAGCCGGCCCCGGCTGAAGCGCCGGCCGAGACACCTGCCGAGACACCTGCAGAAACGCCGGCTGAATCGACGCTGCCGTCCCTGGAGGGTCAGACCCTGATTCTTTCCACAACCACCAGCACTCAGGACAGCGGACTTCTGGATTTTATTCTTCCGGATTTCGAAACTAAAACCGGCGCTGAAGTCAAAGTTGTTGCCGTGGGTTCCGGTGCAGCCATTCAGATGGGCGTCGACGGAGAAGCAGATGTCCTGTTGGTTCATGCTAAGGCAGATGAAGAGAAATTTGTGGCAGATGGCCACGGACTCCAGCGTTTCTCTGTCATGTACAATGATTTTGTCGTTGTGGGACCATCGGCAGACCCTGCAGCACTTAAAGGGGCATCCTTCGCGAATGCCGGCGAAGCCCTCAAGCAGATCATGGACAAAGGCGCTTCCTTTGTTTCCAGAGGGGATGACTCCGGCACCCACAAAAAAGAGAACAGCCTCTGGAAATTGGCTGACATGACACCGTCAGGCGATCAGTACGTTTCAGCGGGCAAAGGGATGGGCGACGTTCTGCAAATGGCGGACGAGCTTCAAGCTTACACGCTCACGGACCGGGCGACCTATCTCAGCATGAAGGATAATCTGGAGCTTGAGATTGTTACGGAAGGCCTTGACGGGCTGCTCAATCCTTATGGCGTCATTGCCGTCAATCCGGACAAGAATGCCCAGATTAATGCAGAGGCTGCCCAAGCCTTCATTGATTGGATCGTCTCAGATGAGGCACAGAAGCTGATTGGAGAATATGGCGTAGAAAAGTTTGGCGCGCCGCTGTTCTTCCCGGACGCGGAATAGTTTGACTTGTGGACCGCTGCCACACCGCAAAACAAAGAAGAGGGTGTCAGACACCCGTTTCCGCCATCATGAAGATAGGGTCGACAGGCATAAGACGCAACAGGCCAAGGCCACGGTGACCTTTGGCCTGTCGACCAACATTTTTCGCAAAGGAGGGAAAACAGATTGGACTATATCGCAGACGGATTTAAGCAAGCCTTTAATCTGTTGATCTCCATGGATTCAGAGGTGTACAGCGTTATAGGCTTGTCTCTTGTCGTTTCGACATTGTCAGCCTTGATCGCGGGCCTGTTTGGAACTGTGCTCGGCATTTACACAGGACTCAAGGCATTTAGAGGAAAGCGGCTCTATGCCAGAATCCTTTATACAATGATGGGACTGCCGCCGGTGGTCGTTGGACTTCTGGTGGCCATCCTGCTCTCCCGCCGCGGCCCTATGGGTTCCCTGGAACTGATTTTTACTCCCACGGCTATGGTCATAGCCCAGGTCATCCTGGTCACGCCTATTGTGACGGGTATTGTCTTCAATGTCACCGTCAAAAGGGGCAGAGAGGTCTATGAGCTGGGGAAGACCCTGGGTGGCGGCCATGTGGCGATCCTCGGACTCTTTCTGAAAGAGCTGAAGGCAGAGCTCATGGCGGCTTTCGTCACTGGATTTGGCCGGGCCGTCTCAGAGGTAGGGGCTGTTATGATTGTAGGTGGCAATATTCAAGGGCACACACGGGTCATGACGACTTATATAGCCATGAACAACAGTATGGGCAATTACGCAAAATCCATAGCTATGGCCATAGTGCTTCTCAGCCTGTCCTTTCTGGCGAACGCATTTGTCTATCACGCCGCCGGGGAGGAGATCTGATGGAGCTCAGAATAGAAGCACTGGTCAAACGCCACGGAAAACGGGTTTTATTTGACATTGAAAATCTCAGACTGCCTACAGGCGGTCTGTACGGACTGATGGGACCGAATGGCGCCGGTAAGACAACGCTGCTCAAAATGGCAGCGGGTCTTGAAAAGCCGGATCATGGAAGGTTTCTTTACGACGGACGCGCCTGGCATAAAGGTCTGTTTACCGAAACGACTTATCTCAGTCAAAAGGCATATATGATGAACGCAACCGTTGAGGACAACGTGGGTTGGCCACTTGAAGTGAGGGGCGTCAGAGGGCTGGAACGGGACAAAAGAGTCAGGCTTGCCCTGGAGCGGATGGAGATTCCGGAACTCGCCAGCCGAAAAGCGACGACACTTTCCGGTGGGGAAGCGCAGAAGGTGGCATTGGCCAGAGCCCTGGTCTTTGAGCCCAGACTCCTCTTGATGGACGAGCCAGCCGCCAGTCTGGACCGACAGGCGACGGAACTCTTTGAGTCCAGGCTGATCCAGTACCACAGTGAAACCGGCGCAACCATCATTTTGGTGACACACAGCGCAGAGCAAGCTCAAAGATGCTGCAAAGAACTGCTGTGGCTCCAGGAGGGCCGACTGGAAATTTCAATGCTGCAAACGCCAATAGACGACACTACACGAGGTGATGGAGTTGGATCTTTTTAACGTTTTGACACTGCGGGAAGTCACGGCAAAGCTCAACGAAACCTTTGCAGAACTTGCGCGGCCCAAAGAAAGTCTCCCCCTGGAGAAAGCCCTTGGCAGAATTCTGGCCGAAGATCAAACCGCCACTGAGGATGTCCCTCATTTCTCAAGGTCCGTAGTGGATGGCTACGCCGTGAGAGCCAAAGACACCTTTGGTGCCAGTGAGAGCATTCCCGGGTTCTTAAATCTCGTTGGGGCTGTGGAAATGGGAAAGCCGGCGCTTCGAGCCGTAAAATCCGGAGAGGCCGTTTATGTACCCACGGGGGGCGCGCTGCCGGAGGGGGCGGACGCCGTTGTTATGATTGAGTACACCGAGCCTTTTGGCGCTGGACAGATTGCGGTCCACCGACCATCGGCACCCCTTGAAAATGTTATGCAAAAAGGTGATGACCTCACCAGCGGCGAAGTCGTCCTAAAACGCGGCACGCGCCTCAGGCCTCAGGACCTGGGGGTTTTGTCCGCCCTTGGGATCGAAAATGTTCAGGTGTTTGCGCCGTTTCAGGTCAGCGTCCTCTCAACGGGGGATGAAATTGTACCAATCGGGCAAAAGCCAACGGCGGGCCAGATCAGGGACATCAACAGCTATACCATTTCCGGGCTGATTGAGGCGGCAGGTGGCCACGTGAAGCGCGCCATCCTCGTGAAGGACAATTTTGACGCTCTGAAATGGGCCGTCTCGGAAGCGGTTTCGGACAGCGATCTGGTCCTGCTCTCGGGGGGCAGCTCCGTGGGCGAGAAGGATTACACTCAAAGGGTGATCCAGTCCTTCGAGGACTCGGAGATCCTGGCTCACGGCCTCGGGATCAAGCCGGGCAAGCCGACCGTAGTTGCCAGAATAGGCGGGGTGCCTGTCTTTGGCCTTCCGGGCCAGCCCGCTTCCGCCATGATGATTTTCAAAGCGGTCGTAGAGCCGCTCCTTCAAAGACTGACAGGAGAACAGATCTTTTCTTTAGCCGATGGCTCCGGTACTGAGCAAGCAGAAGAACTTGCTGCCCTTTTCAGTAAGCGGACAGTCAACGCGGTCGCGTCATCGAATATCCATGCGGCGCCAGGCAGGACGACTTTCCAAATGGTCTCCCTTGAGCGGCGATCAGGCAAGCTGACTGCCATCCCTGTCCACGGCAAATCGGGCATGATTTCCCTGATGAGCAGAGCGGACGGCTATATCCAAATTGAGCCTGAGCAGGAGGGCATCCTCCAAAACGAACCTGTTCAAGTGATCCTGTTCTAGAATCTTGACCAATCCACCGGAGGTGTCGGCAAATGAAGCACGAGAGAAATATTTACCTGAGCAATATGGCGCTGGACGAGGCCATCTCACACTATACTAACGCCTGTGCCAGCGGCGAAATAGCACTGGGAGAAGAGGTTGTACCAACCGTGGAGGCGCTGGGCAGGGTGACAGCCGGACCGGTGTTCGCTGCCCTGTCCGCGCCCTGGTTCAATGCCAGCGCCATGGACGGGATTGCGGTGAACGCAGCTTCAACCTATGAGGCCAGCGGGCGGCGGCCTGTGGCGCTGACTAAAGGGAAGGATTACATCATAGTGGATACCGGGGATCCTATTCTGGATCCGTGGGATGCGGTCATTATGGTGGAGGATCTCGTCGATTTGAGCGAGGATCAAGTGGAAATCAGAGCAGCAATTTCGCCTTGGGACAACGTACGGCCGGTGGGTGAAGACATTGTTGCAGGCGAATTAATTCTGCCGGCCTATCATAAAGTGACGCCTATAGATTTAGGCGCCCTCCTAAGCGGCGGCATCAACACAGTGAAGGTCATCCGCAAGCCGCGTGTGGCCATCCTGCCGACCGGCACGGAGATCGTTGAGCCGGGAGAGCCCATGGAGATTGGAAAGATCATAGAATCCAATTCCAGGGTGTTTGAGGGGATCGTTCAGCAGTGCGGCGGCGAGGCCATTCGCCTGGCACCGGTGGCGGATGACTACCCGCTCCTCGTGGACACCGTTCGAAAGGCTGCACAGAGCAGCGACATGGTCATTATCATAGCAGGCTCCTCGGCGGGGACAGAGGATTTTACCTCACGGATCGTTGAGGAACTCGGTGAAGTCTTTGTTCATGGCATCGCCCTTAAACCCGGCAAACCGGCCATCTTAGGCAAGATTGGGCATGCTCCTGTGATTGGCGTACCAGGTTACCCTGTTTCTGCATGGGTGGTGTTTGACACCATTGTCAAGCCGCTCCTCTATACTATGCAGCACCAGCGTTCGCTTCAGCGGCCAACCACAGAAGCGGTGCTCTCCAGGAGACTGGTCTCTTCCCTTAAGAACCTTGAGGTTGTCAGGGTCAAGCTGGGCAAGGTTGGGGATCAGCTGATCGCGACCCCGCTGAATCGTGGGGCCGGCGTCACTATGTCCCTGGTGCGCGCGGACGGGCTGCTTGAAATCCCTCAAAACAGTGAGGGCTTCGAGGCTGGGATGAAGGTCCCGGTGCGGCTTCTGAGGCCTCTCGAGGAAATAGAGAGCACGGTCGTGGTCATAGGCAGTCATGACCTGGTCATAGACCTTCTGGCAGACCAAATCCATACACAGTGGCCGGATGCCGGCCTCTCCAGCGCCCATGTCGGGAGCCTCGGCGGCGTCATGGCAATTGTCAAAGGGGAAGCGCACCTCGCGCCAATCCACCTGCTGGACGAAGCCACCGGAGAATACAACATTTCCTATGTGAAAAAACTCTTTCCTGACTTTACGGGGTTCCTGATTCGAGGGGTAAAGCGAACCCAAGGCCTGATGATCCCAAAAGGAAATCCAAAAGACATCAAAGGCCTGGAGGACCTGACCCGCAGCGACCTTCGCTTCGTCAACCGTCAGAAGGGCTCTGGGACACGGCTGCTTTTGGATCATAGTCTGAAGATCAGAAACATGGATTCGGAGGACATCCAAGGGTATGACCGCGAAATGACAACCCATATGGCGGTAGCTTCAGCCGTCGCTTCCGGCACTGCGGATGCAGGCCTTGGTGTACGCTCGGCAGCTGCTCTGTCAGGCCTGGATTTTATCCCGGTTGGGGACGAGTCCTATGATTTTCTGGTGGCGGCGGCGCATTATGATGCCCTTCCGGTGCAGCGCGCCATTGAGGCGCTCAGGTCTGAGGTGTTCAAGCGGAAAGTCCTGGCACTCGGCGGCTATAGCGTAGAGGGCTGTGGGGAAGTCATAGTCATTGAATAGAATTGCTTGAGAGGAGTCTGGATCATGCTGACACATATAAATGAAAGCGGCCGCGCCAAGATGGTCGACGTTGGAGAAAAAGACGAAACCCTTCGGATCGCCACGGCACGCGGCCGAGTTACCATGCTGCCGGAGACCTTTGAGCGCATTATGAACGGCGGCGTCAAGAAAGGCGATGTGCTGGCTGTCGCCCAGGTGGCGGGGATTATGGGGGCGAAGCGGACCTCGGATCTGGTGCCAATGTGCCATCCTATTTTTCTGACTGGCGTCGACATGAGTTTCACGCCAAATGAAGCACAGTCGGCAATTGAGATTGAGGCGGTCGCCAAGACTATCGGCAGAACAGGGGTGGAGATGGAGGCCCTCAGCGCGGTGACTACGGCGGCGCTGACCATTTATGACATGGTGAAGGCAATGGACCGCACCATGGTGATTGAGGATATCCGGCTGGTGCAGAAGTCCGGCGGAAAGTCCGGCGACTTTGTTCTGGCGGAAGAATAGGGGGCTTTGCTGTGAGAGTTACCGGCATCCAGACAAAAGCCTCGAAGGGCTTGCCGATGGTCAGCCGAGAATCCGTTCTGCTGATCGAGAACACTGGGCTCGAAGACAATTATCATAGCGGCGGATCCCGCCAAGTCAGTCTTGTGGCATCAGAGGCTTTAGAGGCACTGAGCCCCTTGGAGGGTACCGGGCTATGCCTGGAAAAATATGCGGCCAACCTGATCACTGAAGCCTTGGACTACGGTCTTTTGCGGCCGGGTGACCGGCTATTGGCCGGAGACGCGGTTCTGGAGCTGACAGAGGTCGGAAAACCCTGTCACTTTGAATGCGCTTTATTTCAGCAAAAAAGCGTATGTCCGCTGACGGTCATGTCCGCGTTCGCCCTCGTTGTGACGGGCGGGAAGCTCCAGGTTGGAGATGTATTGAGGGTCTTATGACAAAGTGCTCTGTTGGCTGGTCAGGCTGTGAGCCATTTTAATGAAGCTGCAATCCGGTGGAAGAAGGTGACTAAAACACCCTCTTCTTTTTTTGCTTCTTCTGTTGCCTTTATTTGTTATGGAAATGTTTATACTTTCTCAGAAAAAATGTGGTATGATGTAGTACGAATTTATTGATGAATGGAGAACGATTATGGAATATGTATTGCTGTTGATAGGTTTTCTGATTTTGGTGAAAGGCGCTGATTTCTTCGTAGAAGGCTCCTCGGAAATCGCGACATTTTTGAGGATTCCACCCCTTTTGATCGGTCTGACAATAGTCGCTTTTGGTACCAGTGCTCCTGAGGCAGCTGTCAGTATTTCGGCGGCGCTCAAAGGAACTGGTGATATTGCCGTGGGTAACGTCGTGGGTAGTAACCTGTTCAATATTTTGTTTATTCTTGGCATCACTGCAATCATTCAACCCCTTGTTGTTGAGCGGCAGACTATCAAAAAGGAGATTCCCTTTGCGCTCCTAGGAAGTATAGTTCTTTTAGTTCTAATTGCAGATCGTGTTCTGGTCAACGAAAATGCTGTGCTGTCACGTGGGGATGGTCTTATTTTGCTGACTTATTTCAGCGTTTTCATTTATTATATCCTGGAGGTTGCGAAGAACAGCCGCGAGCAATTTGAGTTGGATGACATCGATCCATCACCGACGAATATTGGAAAGTATGTGCTTTATACCATCGGCGGGTTGGTGGCTATTGTATTTGGCGGAGATATGGTCGTAAAAAATGCGATCGTCATTGCCATGGCCCTCGGCATGAGCGAGACCCTGGTTGGCCTTACAATTGTCGCAGTGGGAACTTCATTGCCTGAGCTCATCACTTCTGTCACGGCAGCGCTCAAGAATAAGAGTGAGATTGCGGTAGGCAATATTGTTGGAAGCAACATCTTCAATATTTTCTTTATCCTTGGCATTTCATCGGTAATTCACCCTATAGTCGTGGACAGCAATATTTTAATTGACGCTGTCATTATGATCATTTCAACTGTGATTCTGCTGATCTTCTCACTGACACATTCAAAAATTACGCGGGGCGAAGGTGCAGCGTTTATGTTGATGTATCTTGGGTACATGGCATATATCCTGATTCGGAATTAGTGAAAATTTTAAACTTATTTCTACTAATAATAAGAATCGGATAAATCATCTAACCGAGGGTGGAATCCATGAGTAAGATGTACCAGCGCTATTTGAATGAGAAGCGGCAATGGCTGGAAATGGTCAGACGGGCGGAAATGGTTGATTCGGGCGGACGGCGTCAACGGACTGAGTCCGGGTCACAAACAGCGTCGCTGCCGGATCCGGTTCAGAGGTATCTTAAGATGGCTGGCTTCGCTGACCGACCACTGCCCAGGGCGGGCGAGGTGATCTGGAAAGAGAGCAGGATCAAGTTTGGTCCAGACAAGCCGTGGACGAGTCTGAAGACCCTTCAGTTCAATGCGACACCCTCACCGGTGAGAATGGCTTACATGACAACCAAAATGTTGGGTGTTCTGCCCTTTGAAGGCAGAGATCTTTTTGCCGATGGTCACGGGCACATGCTCGGGAAAATCGCAGGCCTGATTCCTGTGTTCGACGACGGTCGTCAGGAAATTTCACAGTCCGGCGTTGTGACGGTACTCGCGGAAGCTTTTTTGGTACCCGGTTACCTGACTGAACCTTATGTGACCTGGGAAGCCATAGACGAGAGGACTGCCAAGGCGAGGCTAACGGATCATGGTCTGACCGGGGAAGGCATCTTCACCTTCAACGACCTTGGGGAAGTGACAACTTTTGTATCCCGTGACCGTTACTACGCCAATCCAAAGGGCGGCAACGAACGTCAAACCTGGACCGCATATTGTGAAAATTACATAGAAAAAGACGGCATTCGGTTCCCATCTGTCGTTCGGGCGGCATGGAGCCTGCCGGAGGGTGAGTTTGAATACTGGAATGGCACCATAGACAAGGTGGTCTACGATATTGAGGCGTAAAAGGTGGGCGGTCTATGCAGAGACGTTCAAAGCTGGTGGGACGGTTCGCGCCAAGTCCCACCGGAAGAATGCACCTTGGGAACATCTGGGCTGCACTCCTGGCCTGGCTCGCAGTCAGGTCCCAAGATGGTGTGATGATTCTAAGAGTGGAAGACCTGGATCCGGAGAGATCCAAGAAAAGTTATTCTGAGCAGTTGATGAAAGACCTGGACTGGCTTGGCCTGGACTGGGATGAAGGGCCTGGCTGTGGCGGCATCTTCGCGCCCTATTATCAGAGCGAGCGTTTCGGGCGGTATGACGTCGCATTCCGCAGGCTCGTTGAAAGCGGTCACGCCTATCCCTGCTTCTGCAGTCGTGAGGAACGAAACGCTGCGAGTGCGCCCCATAGAGGTGAGCAAACCGGGATTATCTCTGATCCTTGTCTTGAGATGAGTGCTCTTCAGCGCCAGATTGCCATGGACACCAGATGCCATACCTGGCGTCTGCATAATCATGGAGAAGAGATCCGCTTCATAGATATGAATTATGGTGATTTCCGGCACCGGTTGGATATGGCTCAGGATCACGTGGTCCTGAAGCGTTCGGACGGGGTCTATGCCTACCCGCTTGCCGTGGTGGCGGATGATGGGGAAATGGAAGTCACCCAGGTGGTGAGGGGGTCGGATTTGCTGATCTCGACACCTGTCCAGCTTTATTTGATGGACCTCTTGGGATACGAGCGCCCGCGATATGGTCACGTTCCTCTTTTGGTGGATGTCTATGGTCACCGCCTTTCCAAGCGACAAAAATCTTTGGATTTGGGCGCTTTGATTGCTGCAGGCTGGACAGCTGAAGGCATTATAGGGTTTCTGGCCTATCAGGCCGGATTTGCGAACGAGACAGCACCAGTCAAAGCGCGTGACCTGCTTGATCGATTTAATTGGGGAATTATAGGAACTCAAGATCTGGTGCTTTCAGAGGAGGCATTGGCGCAGGCCAGGTAGATTTTAAAGCCAGCGGTTTTCAAGCGGAAGGGAGATGAGACAGATGAACAGATTGGAAGAGCTTCGAGCCAAAGTGGACGCATGCGATCAGCTTTTGGCGGAGACCCTGGAAAAGCGCATGGAGATTATCCTGGAGATCATGAAGGTCAAAAAGGAATTAGCCGTGCCAATTTTCAGCAAGGACAGAGAACGCGAGGTTATTCAGAAGATTGGAAATTATGTCGAAAATCCTGAATTCAGGGAAGAGATTAAAGGCATACACACCCACGTGCTGAGAAGCTGCCGCAGGATTCAATCCAGAAAACTGTTTCCTTATCACATTTCCCTGGTAGGATTCATGGGCTGCGGCAAAACCACGGTGGGCAGGGAACTTTCGAAGCTGCTGGCCATGGACCAGATTGATGTGGATAAAGTGATTGAAGACCGTGCCAAAATGACCATCAGTCAAATCTTCAAAGATCATGGCGAGCCCTATTTCAGGGAACTCGAGCGCAAAACGGTTGAGGAGCTTGCCCAGTACAACAACATCATTGTGTTCTGTGGTGGCGGCGGTATTGTGCTGGATGACCGAAATGTCGAAAACATGAAGAAAAACGGCGTGCTTATATGGCTGAAAGCGAGCCCTGAGGTCATTTATGACCGTATTGCCAAAGAAGGCACAAGGCCGCTTCTGAAAGACGACATGTCCGTATCGAAGATAGACTCCATGATGGCTTCCCGTCTTTCGCTTTACGAAGGGGCAGCAGATCTTGTCATTGACACGGATCATAAATCAGTGGAAGAGGTCAGCATGGAGATCGTTGAGCAGCTGATGCGGCTGGATATTATGCGCATGATCGATTTGAAGTCTTTGTAAGGATTGCGATTCAAAAACAAAAACCCCGTCCAGGGGTTTTTGTTTTTGAATGATGTGCCCGGTGGGGGCGCATGTTTTCTGGCTATCGCCAGCGTCAGGTTTACTTTCTAATGATCGTGACAAGCGTGGTCGTGGGCCGCGCAAGCTTCACCTGAGTCTGCGAGAGTGCCGCTGAGCCAATTGAGTGCCACAGTTTTGATTTCACCCGAGCAGCCGCGGAGGACCTCTATGCCGGAATTGTTGAGTACATTGACCGCGCCTTGGCCCATATTGCCTGCGAGCATGACGGTGACACCTTTAGCCGCAAGTGTCTGTGCAATATTGGATTTGCAGCCGCAGCCAACTGGAGAAGGTACTGTTTCTTCAGCGATGATTTCTCTATTCTCCGCATTCACAGTATAGACGGTGAAGTACTCGCAGTGGCCAAAATGGCTGTCGATCTTATTGTCTCGGGATGGTAGCGCAATTTTCATTTTGAAGTGCCTCCTCTGAGTTCTTTGTACATAGACGCCTATGGGATATTCAACTTATGTCATTAACAGTATAGCGATAATTGAGTGGAGATACAAGGTAGGTAGTACATCCTTTTTCATAATTATTGACAATTTTAAAGTGTGATGTTACTATATGATCATTCCGTTTGGCGGAACTACATATTGATATGTGGAACAATTTTAATTTTATTGAGGTGCTGTCATCATGAGAAAGACTATCAATATCCGCGGTATAATTATTGGCGAGGGCAAGCCTAAAATAATTGTTCCCATCATTGAAAAAGACGAGGTTTCAATTATTGAAAAAGCTAAGTGCATGGTCCATTTTCCTATAGATGTCGTTGAATGGCGGGCAGATGCCTTTAAGGATGTTTCTGATCATCAGAAAACCATAGCAGTGCTAAGGTCGCTGCGTGAGATTTTTCCGAATAAGATCCTCGTCTTTGACTTCAGAATACTCAAAGAAGGCGGGGAGAGGGAAATTTCTCCTGAAGCCTACACGCAATTAAACCAAATCGCTGCAGAAAGTGGTGCGGTCGACCTGGTGGATGTCGCGCTGATTTCTTGTGCTGATGTTGCAGCGGAGAATATCTCCCGAATTCACAATGCCGGCGTACTCGTTATGGGTTCATATCACAATTTAGAAAGTACACCTGAAAAGGCGGTACTTATTCGGACCTTGATGAAAATGCAGGAGATGGGTGCTGATGTATCGAAAATTGCTGTCATGCCAAATACCGCGGATGATCTTCTAACCTTATTGAATGCTACCTATGAAACGGCATCCAAGTATGGGGATAAACCAATTGTGACAACAGCCATGTCGCCGGCAGGCTTGCTGAGCAGGCTTGCGGGAGAAATTTTTGGTTCATCTATGACTTATGGCGCAATAGGTGAGGCGACTGCACCCGGACAAATTTCAGTAGAACTTCTGGATGACGTCTTGAATTTGCTTCATGGAGATCACAACAAATTCAGATTATAATTTAACCAACATATTAACAGAGGTTATTGTGCAGCCGGTAACAGACTGCACAATAACCTCTGCTTTTTTGCTGAAATACAGGTTTTAAAACGTTTTAATATTACGTCGTTTCGCTGGATGGAATTGAAATTTATTAAGTGGAAAAAAACGTTGACAAAGATTAGTGCTGGTGGTAATCTAAAATCAAGATAAAAAACGACACAACGTTCCGCTAGGCGGAATGACGTACGCGGAATTAACTCACACAGACCATCATCCTTCTTAATAAAAGCGTGATTCGTACTGGGTGTTTTTTTATGTTATAAGTTATGCGCCAATCCCAAAGGTAGAGGAGAATGATAATGAACAGCAAATTTTCTTTGGCACATTTGACCGTATTAGGCTGTCCGCCGCCGGAAATGATCTACATAGCATCAATGGCGGGATATGATTTCGTCAGCTTAAGACCAATTTATATGGGATTGCCTGGTGAGCCAAACTATGATCTGGCCGTTAATAAAGACATGATGAAGCTGACAAAAACCGCCCTTGCTGAAACCGGGGTAAAGCTATTGGATATTGAGCTCGCAAGAATTTTTGATGACATGGATCCAAAACGCTACGAGCCAGCTATGGAAGTTGCCGCTGAGCTCGGCGGCAAACATGTCCTCAGCAGCATCTGGACACCCAACCGCGACTACTACCTTGAGAAGTTCGGGGAAGTTTGCGACCTCGCCAAGCAATACGGTTTGACTGTGGATTTGGAATTTGTTCCAATTGCTTCAGTCAATACACTTATTGGCACCGTGGATGTCCTGAAAACCGTCAATAGAGACAATGCAGGCATTATGGTAGATATCCATCATATGCACCGGTCAAGAGAATCCGCTGAAGAGTTGAAAAAACTGCCTGAATCCTGGTTCCATTTCGCTCACCTCTGTGATGCGCCGGTCGAGATTCCTCAGGATCGGGATGAAATGACGCGCATTCTGCGTGAAGCGCGCGCCTATGTAGGCGAAGGCGGCATTGATGTGGCGTCATATATTCACAGTATGCCTGAAATGCCCTATTCCATTGAGCTCCCTAATCTTCAGCGCGTCAGAGAATTTGGTTATGCAGAACATGCACGCCGCTGCCTGGCTACCGCGAAGACCTATTTTGAAGCGAATCCAAGAAAATAGCATCTCCCATTAATTTCTAAATAACATAGCGTAAAAATTGCGTAAAAAATGAATCGTCAGAATTCTTATTAGATTTGGAAAAACAGAATTGACAATGTGAAAAATCGATGCTATTCTGAATGTAAATTTCGCAGTATTGAATCGAGTTCCGCTGAGTGAAACTTCGTAAAGTCTCTTATGATAACTGCCGGGCAGCTGTACTTGCTGACCCGCCTATATGAATGAGGTGCAAAATGAGTCAGAATTCCGAATTCAACAAAGTGGATTACATTGAAATTTGTGAAGTCGGTCCGAGAGACGGTCTTCAAAATGAAGAAAAGCTGCTGACTGTAGATCAGAAAATCGAGTTGATCGAAGAGGTCGTAGCCGCAGGTGCTAAAATTATTGAAATTGGATCTTTTGTCCATCCTAAAGCAGTCCCGCAGATGGCAGACACGGATGAAGTCGCAAAAAGACTCAAGCGTTATGATGGCGTTGAGTACAGAGCGCTGATCATGAACCTTAAAGGCGTCGAGCGCGCTGAAGCCAACGGCATTACGAAAGCGAAGCTCACAGTTTCTGCGAGTAAGGCACACTCCCTGAGCAACTTAAACAAAACACCTGAAGAAGCAGTTAAAGGGTTCGAAGAAGTCGCCAATTTCGCGGCAAAGAAAGGCATCACTATTTCAGGTGCCATTTCCACTGGCTTCGGTTATCCAAATGAGGGTATTATCCCTATTGAAGACATTTACCCTATCATTGACAGCTACCTCCAAATTGGCGTCACTGAGCTTTCACTTTCGGATACGACGGGCATGGCCAACCCACAGCAAGTTTATGAGTACGCGAAAGCAGTTAAGGAAAAGTATCCACAAATTCTTTGGAATCTTCACTTCCACAATACACGGGGCATGGGCCTCGCAAATGTTGTCGCCGGCATGCAGGCGGGTATAACCAGATTTGACGCCTGCTTCGGCGGACTCGGCGGATGTCCGTTCGCTCCGGGGGCTTCCGGCAATATTGCTACGGAAGATGTGGTCCATATGGTAAACGCCATGGGTGTTCGCACGGATTATGACCTCGACAAACTGATCGTACTCGCCAGAAAAGTACAGGATTACGTAGGCAGAGAAGTTTCAAGCTTCATATTAAAAGCTGGTAAATCCATCGTATAAATAAAGGACAGGTTGGAAAGGAGATCTAAAGTTGAAGAAATTGATTTCTGAGCAATTGGTAGATTATCTTGAAAGAAGAGGCGTCGAGCACGTCTTCGGTCTTTGCGGCCACACGGTCATCGCAATGCTGGATCCTTTAAAGGATGCAAAACTCAAGTTTATTTCCGTCAGACATGAGCAGCTCGCAGCACACGCCGCAGACGCGTATGCAAGACTTACGAAAAAAGCCAGCGTCGTTCTTTGTCACCTTGGACCTGGTCTCACAAATGCTGCGACAGGCGTCGCCAATGCATCACTCGATTCCATCCCTATGGTGGTCATAGCAGGTGACGTTCCTAGCTACTACTACGGAAAGCACCCGCACCAGGAAGTCAATATGCACGCTGACGGCGCTCAATACGAGATCTACAGACCGTTTGTCAAAAGAGCTTGGAGAATTGATAAACCAGAGCAATTCCCTGAAATTCTCGACAAGGCGTTCAGACTTGCAGAGTCCGGCAGACCAGGCCCGGTATTGATTTCAGTGCCTATGGACATGTTTTCCAGAGAACTCGACACAAGTCATTTTGAAAGAACTTACCACGACAGCCCAGTGACGATTCGTCCGGCGCTTTCTAGAGAAGCAGCTTACGAATACGCCAAGATGCTGATCGAAGCTAAAAATCCGGTCATCCACGTGGGTGGTCAGGTACTTATTTCACAAGCCAGTGAAGAACTCAAGGCACTGGTTGAATTCCTCGAAATCCCTGTTTCAAGAACACTCATGGGCCAGGGCGCACTTTCTGACCTTCATCCAATGAACGTCGGTGTTACAGGCTTCTGGGGCTGTGATTTCGTTCATGACATTACAAGAAACGCTGATGTGATCTTTGGTGTAGGTACACGTTTTGCTGAAGCAGACAGCAGCTCTTGGTATAACGACGTCACTTTCAACGCTGAAAAAACGAAGTTCATCCAGGTTGATCTCGAGCCGGCTGAAATCGGACGAAACTATCCGGTTGCCCTTGGCGCGGTCGCTGATCCAAAACAGGCGCTGAAAGCCATTCTCGAAGCGGCAAAAGAGATAGTGCCTGAAGGCATTCAGCGTCTGCAGCTTAAAAAAGCCATCGCTGAGAACAGAGCTGCATTCAAAGCTTCTAATGTAGAGATCTCCAATGACGGCAGATTCCCAATGACACCGCAGCGCATCCTCAAAGATGTCCGCGAAGTCTTCCCTGAAGACGGCATCATTGCTACAGATGTGGGTTGGAATAAAAATGGCGTCAGCCAGCAGTTCGACATTACGCAGCCGGATACGATTCTTCATCCGGGCGGACTCGCCACAATGGGCTTTGGACCGGCAGCGGTTCTGGGCGCAAAACTGGCAGCGCCAGATAAGAAAGTTATTACCCTGGTTGGTGACGGCGGCTTTGGCGCAAACCCATCTGTCCTTGCCACTGCAGTGGAGTACAACATTCCTGTTGTCTGGGTCATTATGAACAACAATGCTTTTGGTACCATTGCCGGTCTTGAGGCTTCCCACTTCAACCACACTTTCGGCACGGTTTTCAGAAAACCGGACGGCTCCAGCTACAGTGTTAACTGGGCTGAAATCGCGGTTGGTTATGGCGTCAAGAGCAAGCGCATCAGCAGCGCGGATGAATTTAAGGCAGTCTTCAAAGAAGCCCTCGAATCCAACGAGCCATATCTGATCGACGTTCCAATGGAAAACATTCCGGTTCCTACGGATGGCATCTGGAACATCAATGACATCTATACACCAAAAGAAAATGTTTCTGAAGGTAAGCTGGTCGGCGGTCAGGCCGCGAGATCCAAGCACGTCGCAACCGAATAATACTGCGTTTTTCTGTAAGACCATATAAAATTAGGGGCGGGCAACAATCCCCGGCCCGCCCTGCCTTCTTACTTTAAGTCTGTTACTGCCTGCCGGATTTGCGAATCCGGACACTCAAAATGAGGTGAAAAAATGCGTATTATTAAATGGTTAAATGCGCACTTCGAAGAAGCTTTGCTGACAATTTTCCTGATCATCATGGTTCTGGTTATGGGTTACCAAGTCGCAATGCGCTATCTCTTCAACAATTCCCTGCCATGGTCGGAGGAATTGACGCGTTACTTATTTGTTTGGTCCGCTTTTCTTAGTATTGGATACTGCATCAAGCATCACAGCTCGATCAAAATTGATCAGATCCTTCACTTGCTTCCGCCAGTAGTTCAAAAAGTTATTCTCCTGCTTACTAAAATTGTTAGTTTGGGATTCTTTGCTTATGTCCTCCGTTATTCCTTCAATGTTGTTCAGTCAACTATCAGCAGTGGACAGTTGACCCCGGCATTACAGCTGCCAATGTATATCGTTCACTATGCGGCGGTCGTTGGTTTTGGCTTGGCTGTCTACAGAATTCTTGAAAGTTTTGTCATTGTAGCAGCAAAAAACGTTGAGGAAGAAATTTGAACACATTGAAGAATTAATAAGGAGGGATTCGATTGTCACCAGTAGCATTGTTTTTATTCTTTATGGTAGCGGTTCTATTGGCTCTGCCAATTTCAACTACATTAGGCCTTACCGCAATTTTACCCAAACTGCTTGATTCAACTTTTCCTGCATCGCCTGAAATGGTCATCCGTGCCATGTTGGCAGGTGTTGACAGTTTCCCGATTCTCGCAGTACCTATGTTTATCCTTTCAGGGATCATCATGGCAAGAGGCGGGATCTCCAAGAAGCTGTTCAACGTGTTTACTTATTTCATAGGCAACAAAACCGCTGGACTTCCAATGGCGGTTGTCATGACCTGTTTGTTCTACGGCGCAATTTCCGGTTCGGGCCCAGCGACAGCGGCTGCGGTCGGTTCCATGACCATTCCGCTCCTCGTCAACCTGGGCTATGATAAAGTCTTTTCAACGGCGCTCGTCGCGGTTGCTGGCGGTCTCGGCGTTATCATTCCACCAAGCATTCCTTTTATCTTCTATGGTATGGCTTCCGGTGCATCTGTCGGTGCGCTCTTTATCGCCGGTGTACTTCCGGGTCTGTTGATTGGTGCCTGCTTGATGGGTTACGCTTATTATTACTGTAAGAAAAAAGGCGAAGACAAAGTTAAAATCATGGAAAACTACAATGCTTTGAGATCTCAAGGTTTTGTCACAGTCTTTAAGGAAAGCTTCTGGGCGCTGCTCGCTCCAATCATCATCCTGGGTTCCATCTATTCAGGTGTTGCATCTCCTACAGAAGCTGCGGTCATCTCCGTTTATTACGCTTTCTTCGTCAGTTTGTTTATCTACAAATCACTGAAGTTCAATCAAATCATTAAGATCTTCGTTGAAGGTGTTGCAACCTATGCGCCTATTCTCTTCATCATCGCCGCAGCCCTTGGTTTTGCCCGCGTTCTGACGCTGATGCAAGTGCCTCAGGCGATCGCAATGGCAATTACGGCTACCTTCACTTCCAAAGTTGCAGTTCTGGTTATCATCAACGTCTTCCTGCTCCTGGTCGGTATGGTTATGGATACCACGCCTGCCATCCTGATTTTGACACCGATTTTGCTGCCGATTGTCACTGCATTTGGCGTCGATCCAGTTCACTTTGGCGTCATCATGGTCGTCAACCTCGCGATTGGTTTCGTTACACCGCCTATTGGCATTAACCTCTTCGTCACCAGTTCCTTTACAGGGGTACCGGTCGCAGACATCGCAAAACAGGCAATGCCGTTCATATTCATGTTTATTGTCGCTCTGATTTTCATCACGTTTGTGCCTGCAATTTCTCTCGCGCTTCTCTAATAACTAAAGCAATAAGTTGTTGATGTGGTACACCGCTCTTCGGAAATAAATCTGAAGAGCTGATGTATAGAGAAAAGAGACAAAAAAAAAGAAAGGTTGGGGAAAAAACATGAAGAAGTTAGTCAGCATTTTACTTGTCCTCGCAATGGTCTTTTCGCTCGCAGCATGCGGCGGAACAACGGAGCCTGCAGCACCTGCGGAGCAACCGGCAACTGAGACACCGGCAGCAGAAATGGAGAGCTACTCCTGGTCTGTTGGTATTGACAGCCCTGAAGACACAGTCACTTTCATCTATGCTAAAGCCTTCTCTGACAAACTTGCTGAGCTTTCCGGCGGCAAAATCGCACTGCAAGTCTTCCCTAACGGCCAGCTTGGCTCTGACCGTGAAGTCGCAGAGAGCGTTCAGCTTGGCGACGTTCAATTCGTAATTCAAACTACAGCTCCAATGGTTAACTTCGTTCCGGAACTCGCAGTATTCGACATGGCGAACGTTTTCGCCAATACTGAAGTCGCTCGTAAAGTTCTCGACGGCCCATTTGTCGACAAACTTGACGAAGCTTACGCAAAAGCTGGCTACAAGCTCCTCGGCTTTGCTGACCAAGGCTTCAGAACAATGTCTTCCAACAAGAAGATTGAAAGCTTTGCTGATTTCAAAGGCATAAAAATCAGAACTATGGAGAACCCGAACCACCTCGCTTACTGGCAGTCTCTCGGTGCTAACCCTACGCCTATGGCCTTCTCTGAAGTTTACATTGGTCTCCAGCAGGGCACAATTGACGCTCAAGAAAACCCTTATGAGACAATCGTTTCCGCTAAGCTCTTCGAGCAACAAGATTATATTATCAACACAAACCACATGTTCCACGCTATTCAGCTCGTCACTAACAAAGCATACTTTGAAAGCCTTCCTGCAGAAGTTCAAGCGATTATAGAGCAAGCCGTCGCTGAGGCAAGTGCCTATGCCCGTGAGCAAGCAGATGCTCGTGTTGCAGACAGAGTCAAGATCATTACTGACAGCGGCACACAAATCGTTGAGCTTTCAGACGAAGTAAAAGCTGAAATGGCAGCTGCAGCAGCAACTGTATATCCTTCTATCGCTGAAAAGATCGGTCAAGACCTCGTTGATGGCATCATTCAGGCTGCAGAAGAAGCGAAGTAATCTTCGTACTGAGATTTCAAACCAGGTCTATTGAACTTTAGGCCGTGTAACATCAGTCCGGTGGAACGCCACGGCGCTTCCACCGGATTTTTCAAAAATATACAGGCGTAAGGAAGAGGTTATCAGCTATGTCGGACTCAACTCAGAAAATTGAAGGCAGGCAGTCTGTATTGCTCTTTTGCCTTATGACAGGCGCCTTCTGGTTTTCACAATACGCCTATATGCCTCAGTTAACCAAATATGCCAGTCAGATTGGTGCGTCTATGCAGACCATCGGCCTGATCTCAGGGGCATATGGATTTAGCCAGGTACTGCTAAGGGTGCCGCTCGGTCTTTATTCAGACTATCTGGGCAGGCGAAAGATCTTTGTCCTGATCGGAATCACCATGACGGTATTAAGCCCCTTGATCGTCCTTCTGGCGCCACATCCAAACTTTTTAATAGCAGCCAGGTTTTTCACAGGCGTCGCTGCCGCGACCTGGGTGAATATCACAGTGATGTTCTCGGAGTACTTCAAGAATTCCGAATCGACTAAAGCTATTGGCATTATCAATTCGACTAATCGACTTGGGCAATTATCCGCTTTTATTATTGGCGGTATAGTCGTCGCAGCCTTTGAGGTAAGAGCAGCTTTTGTCCTGAGCGCTGTCATGGGTACAATTGCCTTGGTGGCGGGCTTCAGGATCAAGGAAACCGGCTCAAAAAGCAAAGCAAAAAAAACATTTAACTTGAAAGACATTTTTCTTTTGTATAAGAATCGCAGACTCGTTTCGGTCTCTTTGTTGGGGTTGTTGTCTCAGCTGATCACCTTCTCTACGGTTTTCAGTTTCACGCCGCTGCTCGCGACCGAGCTGGGTGCTGAGAGCTTTCATCTGAATCTGTACAATATTTTGTTCATTCTCCCCCAAATTTTCTTCGCGACGCTCTCTGGGACTGTCATCCGAGATCGATTTGGAGAAAAGGCGACTTTGACTGCCGGATTTGCACTGGTCACTTTAAGTTGTATAATGATTCCGTTTCTAAATCATTATGTTCAGTTGTTCCCGATCATGCTGCTCAGCGGCATAGGAACATCGATGTCATTTCCGCTTCTGATGGGCATTGCGATCAAGGATGTTGATATCGCATATAAATCGAGTGCAATGGGATTTTATCAGTCTGTGTATGCGGTTGGCATGACCATCGGCCCAATCCTTATTGGCATGGTGAGTGGTCATTTTGGACTGAATGCCGGTTTTATGACGGTTGCCGGTATTGGCCTTTTGGCACTGGCTGCGGTTCATTTACCTGCGGCAGGAATAGAAGGCAAACATTAGACGATTTGCATCCAAGCGATACTTTGACATAGCGTTCTATTACTATGGTGTTTAAGCAGTCAAAATTGAAATTGGTTAAAGTACTTCAAAATCATCATTTTGACGAGAAAGAATTCAGCCATTTAAACACCGGAGTAATAACATCCAGGTAAACGCGTTACTTATAAATGGAAGCATGACAATTCGAGGGAGAATTCATATGTCAGAAGTAAAAAATGTCAAAGGTGAAACCACAGTGCGAACCTTATCAAGAGCGTTGTCGATTCTAATGACGTTCACATGGGATGATCGCGAGCTTTCCCTGACTCAAATTTCGGAAAAAATCGGACTGGCAAAGTCGACAACATTAAGATTGCTTGGCGCTTTGGAGTCTGAAGGCTTTATAGAAAAGAATTTGAGAACAAATCATTACAAGCTGGGGCATAATCTGTACTATCTGGGACTGATCGCTAAGGACAGTCTCGACATTAGGACGGTGAGCCGCCCGTTTATGGAAAATATTACACAGCTCACTAAAGAGACGACCAATCTCTATTTGTTGGACCACTATGACAGGATCTGTTTTGACCAGGTCGAAAGTCCGCTGGCTATTAAGCGAACGGTTCGTATAGGCGAGCGCTATCCAATTTGGGCAGGGGCTACGGGCAAATCGATACTGGCTTTTATGGACCGGGACATCTGGGACAACATGAAAGGCCGTTTGGAGAGAATTACAGAATACACTATTGCAGATCCGGATGAGTTTATTCAAGAGCTGGATAAAATCAGATCTATAGGCTATGCGGTGAGTGTAGCTGAGAAGGATTACGAGGTTGGATGCGTTGCTGCACCAATTTATGACGCTTCTCAAAAGGTCATAGGCTGCATTTCCATTTCAGGGCCTAAGTTCAGATTTCCCGCTGATACGGATTACTTCGCGAAACTGGTTCTGGATGCGTCTCTCCAAATCTCAAGGCAGTTGGGGTATTATTCAAAGAATCTGATGTACGCAGAGTGAAGCTGCTCACATGAGCCGCTCTGGGTGTATTTAGTTAATTAAGAGAATCAGCCATGAAAAGGAGAATGCAACATGATGAAATGCATTGACGGCAGATACAGATTGACTGGTCTGCTAGGGTATCCGCTTAAGAGCAGCCGTTCACCTCGTATGCACAATATTTCCTTCTCGGCACTTGGGCTTGAATATGCCTACCTTGCCTTTGAAATTGAGGATGGTCACCTTCCGGAAGCGCTGGACGCCATGAAGGCCTTGCATGCGCAAGGCTTCAACGTGACAATGCCCCATAAGCAAAAGGTGCTTCAGTACCTGGATGAAGTGGACCCGGCCGCAAGAATGATTGGCGCGGTCAACACAGTGTTTAACGACAATGGCAGACTGGTCGGCTACAATACAGACGGCAAGGGCTTCGTCAAAGGCCTTGGCGAGGAAGGCTTTGACCTTAGCGGCAAGCGTGTCGTTCTCGTTGGTGCAGGCGGCGCAGGCAGAGCGGTTGGCGTTCAGGTAGCCCTTTCCGGCATCACGGATATGACGGTTTTCGATGTTGAAGCAGAGAAAGTTGACGAGCTCCTTGAGACTATTCATGAAAACATCAAGTCCGTCAATGCCCGCGGTGAAGTCTATTCCGAAGCAGCGGTGATCGAGGCTGTTAAGACTGCTGATATCCTGATTGACTGTACCCCGCTTGGAATGGATAAGGTCGTTACAAATGCGGAAGGCAAAGAGGAAAACCTGATTGAAAAGTCAACGGTAAATGCGCCGGAAGCTTTCAGACCTGACTTATTCGTCGCTCACATTGTGTACATTCCCCTTGAGACGAAGTTGATTAAAATGGCAAAAGCAGCGGGCTGCAAAACTATGAACGGAATCCCAATGATGATCTGGCAGGGTGCTGAAGCCTTTGAAATCTGGACCGGTCAGCAAATGCCTGTAGATGTCGTCAAGAAGGACCTGTTTGGCGAGTAATGGCATAAAGTGTTATAGGCTTGTTAATTGAATTGTTGTCAAGGAACCACTATATAATGACCAAGAGTATTCTGAGGAGGAAAAAAAGAATGAGCATGAATGTTGACATGAAAGCACGCTATGCTGAGCTTAAGCTTGGCCAGGATGCCATTGATGAAATCGAAGAGGCTTACGCTAAAGCGAAAATAGCACAGCGTGAATTCGAAACCTGGAGTCAGGAGCAAATTGACAGAACCATCCAATCCGTTGCTCAAATCGTTGCCAATTCACATAACTTCCACGAGCTCGTCATGATGGGTATTGAGGAAAGCAACTTCGGCGATCCTGTCAGCCGCGAAGCTAAGCGTTTCAAAATCCGCGGCATCCTCCGCGACTGCCTCAGACAGAAATCTGTCGGTATTATTGAAGAAATTCCAGAGAAGAGAATTGTCAAGTACGCTAAGCCGGTTGGCATTATTGCGTGTGTTATTCCTGCAACCAATCCGGACCTTACGCCTGCAGGCAATGCCATTTACGCGATCAAAGCCAGAAATGCCATCATCTTCTCGCCACACCCACGCACTAAAAATACGAGCCGCAGAACGATCGAACTCATGCGTGAAGGTCTCAGAAGAGTCGGCGCGCCAGAGGATCTCGTTCAAATCCTCGGTCAAAAAGCTAAAATCAACAAGGCGACTTCTGAAGCCCTCATGTCCAGATGTGACCTTATCATTGCTACTGGCGGCCAAGGCGTCGTGAGCCGTGCCTACACTTCCGGCACCCCTGCTTATGCGGTTGGCGCAGGCAACGCGACTATGGTTTGGGACGAAACTGCAGCTCAGGAGCTCAACAAAGCTGCATTCAACACCATGCGATCCAAGACTTCTGACTTTGGTTCAGGCTGTTCTGCAGATGGCAACATTGTCATCCATGAGAGCATCTGGGATGCGGCCCTTAACGAGCTCGTCGCTGTAGGCGGTTACATGCTGTCTGCGCAGGAGCAGGAAGCTATGAAGAACGCAATGTGGGACGAAGAGATCCACAGACTTGCAGACACAGTCGCACTTTCTCCGCAAGATATGGCGAAAGCAGCTGGCTTTGAAATTCCTGAGGATAGAAAATTCCTGATCGCTTCCCATGGTACAGGGGTCTTTAACGCTTCTAAAGAAGGGATCTGGTGCCGTGAGAAGTTGACGACGCTGCTTGCGGTTCACAAGTATACGGGTGAATTCCAAAATGCTATTGATTCTGTCATGGCAATCCATGAAGTTGGCGGCATTGGTCACTCCGTCGGGATCTTCTCATTTGATGAGGACCATATCCACAGACTTGCTATGGTAGCCCGCGTTGGCCGCATCATGGTCAGACAGCCGCAATCCAAAGCAAATTCAGGCAGCATGAACAACGGTATGCCTATGACGTCTTCCATAGGCTGCGGCACTTGGGCTGGCAATGCGACTTCAGAGAACGTTCACCTTCACCACTACATGAACGTGACTTGGGTCTCCAAAGAACTGGATCAGGCAGATTCTCCGTCTGATGAAGAGCTCTTCGGTGAGTTCTACGATCCGGAGCTTGAGAAGGTTCAATATTCCAAGTACTAATTTTGGATTTGATTATGCAATTGATTTAAAGCAGTAATTCTGAATCACATCATCCTGTTTGCGCCGGTACAGTTGGGAAGAAATTCTCGACAATGTGCCGGCGTAATTTTTTTTAATTTTGCGGCAAGGATTCAAAAAATGCGATATAATAAATTGTCTTTATAAAATGTTGCATAAATAATGAATGAAATTATATTCTTGAGGGGAAAATGACCATGCCGAAAAAATCTTTGGAGCCAAACGAAGCAAACCCTGACGAAGGATCTGGCAAAAAGGCCAGGACATCGACCAAACGCGGATCTTCCAAGTCAGCGTCAAAGTCCAAGCCCATCAAGCGTTCAAAGACTTTTTTGAACTTGCCGCTGATCATTTCTGAGGAACTCCGAGAAGCCATTTTGAACGGTGAAATTCCGCTCGGCGGCCACCTGAAACAGGAAGAAATCGCAAAGCGGTTTGACAGCAGTCTGATTCCTGTCAGAGAAGCGCTCAGGACTTTGGAGACGGAAGGCTTGATTACCATGATTCCCAACCGAGGCGCTGTTGTCAGCATGTGGGATCCGGAGCGCGTCAGACAGCGCTTTGAAACGCGGATCTATCTTGAGATTGGGGCTATGCGAAAATCAGTGCCTCATCTGACTGATGAGGAGCTCGTGCGCGCTGAAGAAGTATTGAATGAAATTGACAGACAGACCACAGCGAAGGGGATCAGCGCTTTCAACCACGAGTTTCACCAGATCCTGATCAGCCACTGTGACAATCCCTATCTGATGGAGCAGGTCAATATGATGCACCGCAGCATTGACCGCTATCTGAGATACTATCTTTCCAACGAGGCGTACAACCGCCTTTCTCAAGAGCATCATCACAAGATACTTGAAGCCGCTAAGGCCCGGGACGGGGAAGGCGCCGCCAAGTGGGTGGAAATCCATTTGAGAGAGGCGCTGGATCATCTGGAAGCTACGACGCAGATAGAGTAAAGCGAGAGCGAGAGCCGCGGTCTCTTTGTGTGGTTGGGGGATGGGTGACCATCGGCAGAAATTTTTTAAAGCAATAAAAAGAGGCTGTCTCCGTAGGTGCTGAACCTGCGAGACAGCCTCTGTTAATAGACCGGGAATAAGTGTGGGAAACCGCTTCTCCAGTCTTCTAAAGGGGGCATGTACATGATTGCCATGTCCTTAGGATACAACGCAAAGCTTAAATGAACCTGAAGGGACATTTTCAACTTTCTTTAAGGGTTCTCTGCTATCATGATGACAGGAACGAAGCGGCGGAGGGTTGCCCGGTCAAGTGTGGCGGACCAAAAGCAGGATGGAGGAAATCCAATGAAGGTTTTATTGATTGAGGACGAACGGGCGCTGTCTGACGCGCTCTGCAGTCTGATGAGGAAGAATAAATTGACGGTAGAGGCGGCCTATGACGGCGTGAGCGGTTTGGACGCGGCGCTGACTGATCGCTTTGATGTCATCCTGCTGGACATCATGCTGCCCAAGATGAATGGCCTGGAAGTGCTGAAAAACCTCCGTGCCGATGGTATCGCAACCCCCATCCTCCTCCTGACGGCAAAAGGCGAGGTCACCGACAAGGTGCGCGGCCTGGACGAAGGGGCAGATGACTATTTGCCCAAGCCCTTCGCGACAGAGGAGCTGTTTGCCCGCATCAGAGCCCTCACTCGGCGTAAAGGGGAGCCGGTTCTGGAACCCGGGATCACCTATGGGGACTTGACCCTCGATCTGGGGACGCTGATTCTGACGGGCCCAAAAGGAGAGGTTCAGCTGACCCTGAAGGAGTTCGAGATTATGAAGCTGATGATGGACCACCCACAGCAGGTGATGCCAAAAGAAGAGATGATCATCAGCGTCTGGGGCTACGACGCTGAGGTGGAGCACAACACCCTGGAGGTCTATATCAGCTTTTTAAGGAAGAAACTGAGCTTTCTGGAATCCAAGGTGAGCATCAATGCGCTGCGCGGTGTTGGCTACCGGCTGGGAATGGGGGACTAGGCATGTTTCGCAAACTGAAATGGCGTTTTGTCGTCCTGATCATGAGCATGTTAATCCTCGTCTTTGTGGGGATCTTTGGGGCCATCTATGGGCTGACGGCTAACAGTATGAACAAGCAAAGTCAATTTACCCTTGAGAAGATCATGCGGGCACCGCCCAGGCCTGTCCCGGACAGCCGGGATGCTTTTGGGAGTTTGATTGTTGAGACGGATTCTCAGGGCAAAATTCTGCTGCTCATGTCCTACCTGGAGGTGGACGAGCAGGCGGTGGAGGCGGCCGTGACAAAGATTTTGAGCAAGGCGTCAGCTGGAACCGAGGCTGGGACAGTGGCGGAAGCTGATCGGGATTTTGGCAGAGTCAAAATAGGGGAAACCTCTTACGATTATCTCGTGAGTGAGTTGCCTGACGGGTATAAAATGGTATTGCTTGACCGGACACCTGTTCATGCGTCCTTAAATGATTTGTTGATGGTGTTTATTTGGGTTGGCGTTGGCAGTCTGCTCGTCTTGTTTGGGGTCAGTGTGTTCTTTGCCAATCGTGCTGTAAGGCCAATTCAAGCGGCGTTCGAAAAGCAGCAGCAGTTTTTGGCGGACGCCTCCCACGAGCTCAGGACGCCGCTGACGGTAATTCAGACGCAGCTGGCTCTGCTGGGTTCCCTGGGTGATCCCCAGGAAGCCAAGTGGATCGAAGGCATCAAAACTGAAACGACCAATATGGCAGGGCTGGTCACAGACATGCTGGATCTTGCGAAGCTGGATCACGTGGCTGAACCGGTTCGGGTCGAGGCTTCCTTGAGAGCATTGTTGGAAAAATGCCTTCTCTCCTATGAGGCGATCTTCTTCGAGCGCGGGATAGAACTGTCGGTGTCCTCTGAAGAAGAGGTCATGGCGCGGATGGATCCGGAGGGCATCCGCAGGGTGCTTGTAATCCTTTTGGACAACGCTTTGAAATACACGCCTTCAGGCGGTCATGTCGAGATCAGGGTGAGCCGGGAAAAGCACAAAGCCTGGCTGCGGGTTCGCAATACAGGTGAAGGCATACCGGAGGACCGGCTTGAAGCGATCTTCGACCGTTTTGTGCGTCTGGATGCCTCGAGAACGAAAGCCACCGGGGGCTATGGCCTGGGACTCGCTATTGCCCGCGGCATAGCAGAGCAGCATGGCGGGAGACTGACAGCTTCAAGCCACCCCGGGGAATGGACAGAGATGACGCTGGTGCTGCCGGGGGTTTAAGTGTCTCTTTACGACACCTCCACACCCTTTACCAGCTCTAAACCGCCGGCATCCATCAGGGCAAGGGCCATCAGATGGTACAGGTCACCTGGGTGGTCCGGCGTCTCGAAGGTGTTGACGGCATTTATTGGCACAATGACTCTTGAGGGTCGATTTTTCGACTGAAAAAGGGTTTTCAAAACCAGCGCAAATTGGAGCACGCAGATATCGGTACAGTCTCCGGTCAGGATCCAGGTGGAGCGCCGCTCATTTTCGCGGAACCAGTCCTGAAAAGCCTGCGAATGCCAGATTTGGGTTGAGTTTTTATCGAGTCTTATTATCCTTTCCAGGGATGTAAGTTCACTGACAAGGGCGCTTTCTTGGCTGCCGGCCATGCAGTGGGCAGGGTAGGTGCTGAACTCCTCGGCGTCCGGTGTGTGAGTATCCGATGGCGCAATGACAGGAATGTGCCTCCCGAGACAAGCTTCAGCCAAACTGGCAATACCGGGGATCAGCGCACCGACTCTTGGACTGGCCAGGAGGCCTTCCCTCGCAAAACCATTTGTCATATCGATGATGACCAGCGCCGTATCCTCCGGCTCTAGTGACTCCAGTGACAGGGTTTCGAACTGTTCAAGCCGGGTCTGAAGCTTGTCCAGCCAAAGGAGGGCGCTGCCGTTCAATTTGAGCTGTTGATTCTCATTGAGTGCTTGGTTCATGGAGATGCTCCTTTCGAATTGAAGGATGGACGTGGGTGTCTGCGGCAGAGGCCTATCGACCCTGCTTCCATAGACCCCCACTTCTACATGGATCCCGCCGTCACGCCAGGACGCCACTTCTACCGTTCTTACTCCTTCTGATTCATACCCTGTTTCACGCCCTTGCAGACAGTGTGCGGATGTGATAGTATGGATTGAATTTATCAGTCCGTCCCTTATAGACCGCAGTTTGCTGCAGACTATTTAACCTTAAAAGGAGTTTATGACCGTGAACCTTATAACGCTGGATTCGAAGGAAACGCATCTCTTATATACGGATCAGAGATTATTTGAGCTGATGCAGCGCGCTGTCCCGGGTGCTGATTATGGGAAGATTAAAAGTATTTCAGAGGCACTCTATTCCAACTTCAAGAGCAGGATGTATCTTGTGGTGGGGGAGGGAGAAGAAGGGACCATCGGCATAATTGGTCTTTCCAAGGCTCAGCGTGGGGAAGCGGAAATTCAACATTTTGCGCTGCTGGAGTCTGTCGACAAGATCGAAGTGGGGCGGGCGGTGTTCGCGGAGCTGAAGGAGAGCCGGCGGGATCTGGCGGTGCTGCGGATCAGAGTGCCACACGAGCAGTCGCCTTATTTCAGAAAGCTGGATTTTTCAATAAGACGTTATCCGGACAATCCATACGGGCTGGACGGAGACCAGTGCACGCTGAAGTTTTAGCGTATAAGGGGATAAGGGGTTAATGCGCAAGGTTTTAGCGCTGAATACCGGAGTTTAACTACATTTCTCTTGATCTTCTGACTGTGACGGTATATAATATCAAGGTTGACAAAATACTTCGCCTGCTCCCGACTTCGGACGAGCAGGCTTTTTAAAAAATAAAGGATGGAATTATGTCAGATCAAAGCATAAAGCAAGGCATACTGAACCTCGCGGTCATCGCTCACGTCGATGCCGGCAAATCGACCCTGGTCGACGCACTGTTGTCTCAAAGCGGCGTCTTCAGAGCCAATGAAGAAGTTGTAGAGTGCGTCATGGACAGCAACGACCTCGAGCGTGAGCGCGGCATCACGATTTACTCAAAGAACTGTGCGATTGAACACAGCGGCGTGAAGATCAACATTGTTGATACGCCTGGCCATGCTGACTTCTCCTCCGAGGTTGAGCGGATCATGCGCACCGTGGACTCGGCTATTTTGCTGGTGGATTCCAGTGAAGGGCCTATGCCGCAGACGCGATTTGTTCTCCATAAGGCGCTGGAGCAGGGGATTAGACCGATTCTTTTCATCAATAAAATCGACAAGCGCGACCAGCGCGCTGAAGAAGTCGTCGACATGACTTTTGACCTCTTCGTCGAGCTCGGGGCGACTAACGAGCAGCTTGATTTTCCAATCGTCTATGGCATCGCTCGAGAGGGGATTGCCAAGATTGAGATGTCTGATGAGAGTACCAACCTGGAGCCACTCTTCGAGACGATCATCAAGCACGTGGACGCTTATCCGAATCTGGATACGGAGCCCCTTCAAATGCAGGTTTCTTCTTTGGCCTATGACGAGTACATTGGCCGTCTGGGGATTGGCCGTATCAAGCGCGGTGTGGTTACCAGGGGCCAAACGGTCGCTGTCGCAAAGCAAAATGGTGAGATCGTTCGCGGCAAAATTGCGAAGGTTTTTGTCAACGAAGGGCTTGCCCGGGTTGAAAAGCCGTTTGGTACGAGCGGAGATATCGTTACTATAGCAGGCATTCCGGATATTTCGATTGGTGAGACGATCTGCGCGCTGGATTTTGTAGAGCCGCTTCCGTTGATCGAAATCGAGGAGCCAACGCTTTCCATGAACTTTTATGTCAATGATTCTCCGTTCTGCGGACGCAGCGGTAAATTCCTGACCTCCCGTCACTTGAAGGATCGTCTGGATCGCGAGCTGGAGGTCAATGTGGGACTTCGCGTTGAAGAGCTTGAGAGCAAAGAAGGCTTCAAAGTCTCCGGCCGCGGAGAGCTGCATCTTTCCATTCTTCTTGAAAATATGCGCCGTGAAGGCTATGAGATAGGCGTTTCCAAACCGGAGGTTCTCCTTCATGAGGAAAACGGCCGCCTTTGTGAGCCAGTTGAGAAAGTGCTGATCAACGTTCCGGATGCTTATAGCGGCGTGGTCATCTCCAAATTGAACCAGCGAAAAGGCACCATGCTGCTGATGCACTCTGAGGACGGCTACACCCGCCTTGAGTATGCAGCGCCGACACGCGGGCTTTTGGGATACAGAAGCGAATTCATCAACGATACCCGTGGTGAGGGCACGCTGGTCAGATCCTTTGAAGGCTTTGAGCCGCACTTTGGAGAGATTCAAGGTCGGAACAACGGCGTTTTGGTTGCCCAGCAGCCCGGAACGGCTATGGCTTATGCTATTTCAAATTTGAGTGAGCGCGCGGAAATTTTCGTAGAGCCTGCTCAGGAAGTCTATATAGGCATGATTGTTGGCATGAACAGCCGTCGTGATGACATGGTCGTCAATATCTGCAAGAACAAGAAGCTGACCAACATGCGTGCGTCCGGTTCGGATGACGCGGCGCGCGTACCGGATCCGAGACTCTTCACACTGGAAGAAGCCCTCGAGTTTATCGAGATGGATGAGCTGGTCGAAATCACGCCTGAAGCGATTCGTTTGCGCAAGCGCATCCTCGACGAGCAGGACCGCCTCCGCGCGAGCAAGCGCAAGGATGCCCAGCCGGCGTAGTTTCCGGTCTCAGGGCTGCATTGATTTAACGCTGACGGTTCCGTTTGAGAATCGCTCATAATATGCAAAAAAATAAAACACTGTGGATCATCAAACGCCGTAAGGCTGCTGATCCGCAGTGTTTTTGTTTTGAGTCAATGGTGGACTTCTATTTCATTGTTTCATCCAAAAAGAACTTTTTTTGCCGATGGCACACCACCATCTTCAGTACAGTATTAAAGGGCGTCCCCGGTATCCCCGTTCACCTCAGGGCTCTTGCAAACATCCACCCACGTGCCGTTGGTGATTTCCTGCAGGCGCGCCGGTGAGATCTCAATGGACGCATTAGGTGCGCCGGCAGCCGGGAAGACGGTCTCAAAGCGCTTCAGTGAAGCATCAAGACAAATTTTCATGTCTGTTCTGAGTCCAAAGGGACAAACTCCGCCCACTGGGTGGCCGGTTGCTTCCAGAACATCTTCTGCGGTCATCATTCTGGGTTTGGCTTTAAAAGCGGTTTTAAATTTTTTGTTGTCCAGGCGGGACATGCCGGAGGTCACCAGAAGGAATTTTTCTTCGCCGGCGTATAGGGCAATGCTTTTCGCAATCTGGTCAGGTTCGACATTGTGGGCTGCGGCTGCCAAATCCACAGTGGCGGTGCTGCCCTCAAGCTCCATGATTTCAAAGCTGAGATGGTGCTGTTCAAAAAACTTTCTGACATCTGATACGGCCATGGTGTCAAGCGCTCCTTTGCTTAAGTTCGAAAACAATTCAAATCTTAAGATATTATAATATTTTAAGTCTATTATAACCCTTTACATTGGTCGGTGCCAAGTGTATATTATTTAGTGTGCGAAATATTATCAAGCGAAATATAGTGGAATAACTGGCTCTAATGAAGAACGCCTGCGTAAATCAAGTTATAAATGAACAATACAGAGAAGAAATATTGCAAAATTATTACCGTATCTGACACCAAGTTCAACTGAGTGTCAGGCACCAAGATCAACTGAGTGTCAGACACCAAGATCAACTGAGTGTCAGACACCAACACTAACTCGGTGTCAGACACCAACACAAACTCAGTGTCAGACACCAACACAAACTCGGTGTCAGACACCAACACAAACTCAGTGTCAGACACCAACACTAACCCGGTGTCAGACACCAACACAAACTCGGTGTCAGACACCAACTCCACCTCGGTGCCTGTCACCAAACCATAACAAGGAGGCTCGCTTATGTCCGATTCAGATCACCAGAAGAAATATATCATCGCCAGGCTGTTCCACGACCTCAGCATGACCGTCAAGCAAACCATGCGAAAGGAATTCGAGAGCATGGGCGTGACTATGCCCCAGTCCATGGTTATAGGGACGCTGATCAAAGGCGGCACCATGAAGGTCAGCGAGCTCAGCGAAGCCCTTGGCTTCACCAACAGCACCACCTCCGGAATCCTGGACCGCCTCGAAAAGCAGGACATCATCCGCCGTGAACGCACGCCCGAAGATCGCCGCGTCGTCTATATTACCATTACTGACACTTTCAAAGAAAAACACAACGGCTTTGAATCCTGCTTCAGTCAAAATTTTGAAAAGCTGCTAAAAGGGGCAGATGAGGACGAGCTGAGCACCATCCTCAAAGGACTGACAACCCTTAAAAAAGTGCTTAATTCCCAGGAGGACAATCAGGCATGATCAAACTCTTCAGATTCGCTAAACCCTACAAATTTTTGATCACAGGCGTCATCCTGCTGGTCTTCCTGCAGACCATGGCCGACCTGTATCTCCCGACCTTGATGTCCGACATCATTGATAAAGGCGTCATGCAGGGGGATACCGGCATGATCATGAGCACCGGGGCAAAAATGCTCCTGGTGGCCGGTATTGGCGGCATAGGCGCAATTCTATCCAGCTTCTGGTCTGCCAAGGTAGCGGTGGGATTTGGAAAAATCCTCAGAAACCAGGTATTTACCCATGTCTCAACCTTCTCTGAAAAAGAGATTGACAGATTCGGGACCGCGACCCTGATCACGCGTTCCACCAATGACATTACACAAATCCAGAGCGTCTTCATCATGATGCTGCGCATGATGATCAGCGCGCCGTTCATGGCGGTGGGCGGCATGATGCTCGCCTATTCAAAAGACCGAACCCTGACCCTGGTCTTCGTCGTCGCCATGCCCATCCTGGCCCTGGTCATTGGATTCATAGCCAGCAAAGGGATGCCGCGCTTCAAAATCATCCAGGTCAAGCTCGACCGCGTCAACCTGGTGCTGAGAGAGAAGCTGACGGGCATCCGGGTCATCAGAGCCTTCAACCAGAGCCTCTACGAGAGGCAGCGCTTCGACGAAGCCAACCGGGACGTGACCGACAACTACATTAAGATCAACCGGATCATGGCATTTATGATGCCTTCCATGATGCTCGTCATGAACCTGACTTCCCTGGCCATCCTGTGGTTTGGCATTATCCGGATCGACAGCGGCAATATGGCCATGGGTTCTTTGGTTGCCTTCACACAATATTCCATGCAGATCATGTTTTCCATGGTCATGCTCTCCATGATGTTCATCATGGTACCGAGGGCTCAGGCGGCAGCCGTCAGGGTCCTCGAGGTCCTGGATGCACACCCGGAGATCAAGGATCCGGAAAATCCCGTTCAAAGCAGCCTGACCCGGGGCAACGTAGAGTTCCGAAACGTGACTTTCCATTATACCGGCGCAGAGGCGCCAGCCATATCCAACGTCAGTTTTGCCGCCGGACCCGGCGAGGTCACAGCCATTATAGGCAGTACCGGCGCTGGCAAATCCACCGTTCTCAATCTGATCCCGCGCTTCTACGACGCAGTGAGCGGTCAGGTTTTAATCAATGGTGTCGATGTCCGCGAATGGTCCCTGGAAACCCTGCGCCATAAAATTGGCTACGTCCCGCAAAAGCCGGTTCTGTTCTCGGGCAGTATCAGTGACAACCTCCGCTACGGCCGCACAGACGCCCGTGAAGAGGACATCACCAAAGCCTCAGAGATCGCTCAAGCCGACAGCTTCATTAAAGACTTCGAAAACGGTTACGCCCACAGCGTCTCCCAGGGCGGCACGAATCTCTCCGGGGGCCAGAAGCAGCGGCTTTCAATTGCCAGAGCTCTCGTCAGAAATCCTGAGATCTATCTCTTTGATGACAGCTTCTCCGCCCTGGATTTCAAGACGGATGCCAACCTAAGAGAGGCTCTCAAAGCCGTCACAAAAGAAGCGACCGTCATCATTGTCGCTCAGCGTGTTGGTACAGTCATGGACGCGGACCGCATCATTGTCATGGATGAAGGCCGGGTGGCAGGCATTGGCACCCATAAAGCACTCCTCGACAGCTGTCCGGTCTATCGCGAAATTGTTCTATCCCAGCTCTCAGAGGAGGAAATCGCATGAGCCAAAACAGAGATTCAAGTGCACAAATGCGAGACAGCTCCCGAAAGAGCATGCCCCGTGAAGACGGCCCGCGCATGGGTCCCGGTCCAAGAGGACATGGCATAGGCACGCCGGTTGAAAAAGCGAAGGACTTCAAAGGCACCTTAAGGCGCCTGATCCAGTTTCTGAAGCCCCATCAGGCGAAACTCATCCTCGTCCTGATCCTCGCCATGGCGAGCACACTGTTCACCATAGCCGCGCCAAAGGTCGCCGGTCAGGCCATGAACAAGCTGAGAGATGGCTTTGTGGCAAAAAATGTCGTTCAGCAAATGATCCCAGTCCAGGAAGCAGCCGCAAAAGAAATAAAAGCCATGCAAAGCTCAGAAGCTCTGCCGATGGACGCAGAAACAAAAACCAAACTCGAAAACTTTCTGGATCTCCCGCTGCTCACCGAAGCAGAAGACGGCGAAACCAAAGCCATGATCCTGACTCAAATGTTCGGCATAGCGGAAACCTTGCCCCAAGTCTCCACGGGGTCTGACCCCGCCGGATCACCTGTCAACCCTGCCGACACCATGACCCCAGAGCAGCTGGATGACACCCTCCGGGCTGTCAGGGAGACCAACGGCCGCATTGATTTTTCCGCGATCGGCACCATCGCCATCTTGCTCCTGGCCATGTATGTCCTCAGCGCCGGGTTCAGCTTAGCCACAGGCCTCGTCATGTCCGGCGTCGCCCAGAAGACCGTCTACGACCTCAGAAAAATGGTGGACGAGAAACTCGAACGCCTTCCGCTCAGCTACTTTGACAAGCGCACCCACGGCGAAATCCTGAGCCGGATGACCAATGACGTCGACACCATTTCCGGCACTCTCCAGCAGAGCTTGACCCAGCTGATTACCGCCGTGGTCCAGCTCGTGGGCTTCATTGTCATGATGCTGACCATCAGCCTCCCGCTGACCTTGATTGTCCTGGTCTCCCTGCCGCTCTACATCTTCGCGACTCTCTTTGTCACCAAGCGCTCCCAGAAATATTTCAAAGCCCAGCAGAAGTCCATGGGCCAGCTCAGCGGCCATGTGGAGGAGATGTACTCCGGCCACAGGATCGTCAGAGCCTTTGGCCAGGAAGAGGAGTCCGTCCAGAAATTCAAGGAAGTCAACGACGCCTTGTATGAAGCCGGCTGGAAGGCCCAGTTTGTCTCAGGCACCCTGTTTCCCGTTATGGGATTCATCAGCAATCTGGCCTATGTGGTCATTGCGGTCATTGGCGGGCTCTTCATGACCCGCAGCATCCTCAACCTGGGTGACATCACGGCCTTTATCCAGTACTCCCGTTCCTTTACCCATCCCATTGTCCAGACGGCCAACATCGCCAATGTCGTCCAGTCCACCATCGCCTGCGCGGAGCGGGTTTTTGAGGTTCTGGACGAGCAGGAAGAAGTCAATCCAGTGCTTTTTGCAGCCGATGGTCACCGCGCCCCAACCCTCGCCCCAGTTCAGCAGACTTGCGGCGCCGTCGAGCTGGAGGACATTTCCTTCCGCTATGTCGACCATGAACCGCTGATCGAGCACATGTCCCTGAAAGTCGACCAGGGCCATACCGTCGCTATAGTCGGGCCGACCGGCGCCGGCAAGACGACCCTGGTTAACCTCCTGATGCGCTTTTACGAGCTGAAGGGCGGGCGGATCACCATTGACGGCCTGGATATTGCCAAAATGCCAAGAGAAGCCCTCAGGTCCCGGTTCGGCATGGTCCTACAGGACACCTGGCTCTTCAACGGTACCATAAAAGAAAACATTGCCTACGGCAGACAAGGCGCAACTGACGAAGAGATCGTCGAAGCCGCGAAAGCAGCCCACGCCGACCACTTCATCCGAACCTTGCCGGAAGGCTATGACACCGTCCTCAACGAGGAAGCCAGCAACATCTCCCAGGGCCAGAAGCAGCTCCTCACCATAGCCCGGGCCATCCTCTCGGATCCGGCGATCATGATCCTCGACGAGGCGACCTCCAATGTCGACACCCGCACCGAGCATTTGATCCAGAAAGCCATGAACCGCCTCATGGAGAACCGCACCAGCTTCGTCATAGCCCACCGCCTCTCCACCATCCGCGAAGCCGAAGTCATTCTCGTCATGAACAAAGGCACCATTGTCGAAGTGGGCAGTCACGACGAGCTACTCAGAAGGGGCGGCTTCTACGCAGATCTCTATCAGAGCCAGTTCGCCGGCGCCATGGTGGAGGCCAGCGCTTAACAGACCTCAAAACAAAAAAATAGTGGCCGATGGTCCCTCGTCCCCACCCCTCAATAGGTGTGGATCTGGAACTATCGGCCATTTTATGTTACATAAATGTTACCGTCCGACCCCAACCTGAAGTTGGGGACGCGGACGGTAATATAATTTTGGAAATAGATGACAGCGGCCAGCGGCTTCCAACCCGCCATTCCCAAAAGGCATTCGTTGAAGCCTCAAAGCCTTACAATCCTTGTTCCCAACTTCTCGGCCTCTTCCAGGTCATGGGTGACCAGCACAATTGTCAGGCCGGTCCTGTGCTGAAGGTCCAGCAGAAAGTCCTGCATTTTGAGGCGCATGTCGCGGTCCAGGCTGCCAAAAGGCTCATCCATAAGGAGGATTTTGGAGTGGCAGACCAGCGCCCGGGCAATGCCGACCCGCTGCTTCATGCCGCCGGAAAGTGCAGCCGGCTTTTTATGGCGGTGCTCACTGAGGGCAACGGTATCCAGAACCCCTTGAAGCTCGGTCTCTGACAAGTCCTTTGCCACAAGGCGGATGTTGCCTTCAACCGTTTTCCAGGGGAGAAGGGTGTCGAATTCCTGAAAGACAAAAGGCAGCGGCACCTTGGTTCCTTCAAAGAGCTCGGGATGGTAGTGGACCTCACCGCTGTCACAGGGTTCCAGCTGCCCAATCACGTTGAGCAGGGTGCTCTTTCCGGCGCCGCTGGGTCCCATGATGACGAGAATCTCATTATCGTAGACGTCGAGGTTGAAATCTTCAAAGATCACTTCGCGGCCAAAAGATTTTTTCAGGCGTTCAAGTTTGATTAAGGTTTTTTTAGGGGGCTTCATGCCGGTTCACCCGCTTTCTCAGGCCGGAAGATCCAGGTTTCAAAGAGAATCCCGCAGAGGGCAATGGCCGCAAGGCCCGCGTACAGCCCCGCCGTATCCATGTACATCCGCCGCTCATAGAGCAGCCATCCAAGGCCCGACTGACTGCCGGTGATGCCAAAGATCATCTCGACGCTGATGAGGGCCCGCCAGCCCCGGCTCCAGGCCACGCCCAGAGCGCTTTTGAGGTCTTCGGCCGCGCCCAGGCAGTAGAGATGCCAGAAGCGCTTCCAGAGTGAAAGCCGGTAGGCGCGCTCAAAGCGGCTGAAGCGCCGGCTGAGCCTTTCCACGGCCAGGCTCAGCTGAGTCCAGAGGGGCCATAAGGTCGCGTGAATCATAATCAGCAGCATGGAAGTTCTTGACAGTCCAAACCAAAGAATCACCAGCGGCAGAATGGCCACGCCGGGAATAGGCGCCGCAAAAGCGCGAATCAGGTCCACCGCAGTTTTGACGAAGACGGATGTCTTCGACAATATAATCAGGACAACGACTGCCGCCAGGCTGATCATCATGGCCAGCCATACGACGGCAACGCTGTACAGGGTTTTGAACAGCAGGGCTTCCTCCATTAATAGCCCCCAAAAGCGTCTGCCGATGGTCGCCAGTCCCGGAAACAGCATCTCCGAAAAGGGCCCGAACCTGGCCGCAGCCTCCCAAGCGAGGAAGAACAAGACAATAATGAAAATTTTGTAGTATCGTGAACGATTAGTTTTCATTTTTTC
Organism: Acidaminobacter sp.; assembly: GCF_030247605.1. Classification (GTDB taxonomy): domain Bacteria; phylum Bacillota; class Clostridia; order Peptostreptococcales; family Acidaminobacteraceae; genus Acidaminobacter. The sequence goes on from NZ_JAOTSB010000003.1 coordinate 147,796, forward strand.
TCCAGTAGAGATCCTCTAGATTTTGTGGATTTTTAATCATGCCCGTACGGTACATAAACTCATGGAAGGTCTCAAGTCCCCGCACCTCACTGTCAAAGCGAAGCTGCCCATTTGAGAGATGAAGATCGAGCTCCGCCGCTGAATAATCATAGGCCGCGCTTATAATCTCAGCCGCTTCCTCCGGATGTGTATTCATAAAGGTCACTGCGCGCAGGAGGGCGGACTTGAAGGCATTATACAGCCGTATGTCGTCATGGACGCGCTGAGGGCAGATCCCAACTATAAAAGTAAAGGGACCGCCCATGATAGTATCGGCATCCACCAGCGGGTGGAAATCTTCCTGAGCAAGCTCCTGCTCGAGATAAGGCGGAGACGTGAAGTGAAGCTGGGTCTTAGGACCGCTCAGCATGGCGGTCATGGCATCCGGATGCGCCATGGCAATGAGCTGATTGTCAAAGGCCTTTGGGTCCTTCAGTTCTTTCTCAGCAGCCATAGACAGCAGAATGTGCTGCACACTGCCGAGCTGGGGCAGCATGATTCTGTGCTCGGATGTCAGTTGGCTCAGTGAGGTCAGATCAGGATCCTTGGTCACCAGGGCCATGGGGCTTTCCGAGACGCCGGAGATAATGCGCCAGTCCATACCGTTGTCCTTGCCTATTAAAAAAGGCGGGATGGCGACAAAGCCAATGTCCAGGTCCCCGGAGACCATAGCTTCCCGGATGGCGGCAGTGTTGCCAAGAGTCTTGAATTCTACGTCCGTTGTTTCAAGACCGGCTTTCGCAAGCTCTTCGCTGAGGATCTCCGTAGCCTTCAGGATTTCGATAGGCGCGTAAGCCAGCCCGAATTGGTCCGCTATGACGAGTTTTTTGGGTGTGCTGGGCTGGGTGCTGACGCGACCATCGACACATCCAGAAAAGAGAAGGGGGAGCAGGATGACCAGAAGGGTGAGACGAATAAAACTATTTGGGAAATGTCGGTTCATATGGGGTGGTCCTTTCTTTATATAAGCTGAATGAATCTCTTGAACTTATTCGCGTGCCAGAGTATTGTTTCCCGGAGCCCCTGTTCAAAGTCATGCTCCGTAGACCAACCGAGTTCGTTTTGAATTTTGGAGGCGTCCACGGCATACCGCCGGTCGTGGCCTGGGCGGTCGGCAACGTATTGGATCAGGGAGTCGGACTCGCCCAAGAGTTTGAGGATCAGCCTGACAACTTCCATATTGGTTTTTTCGCAACCGCCGCCCACGTTGTAGAGTTCCCCAGGTCGGCCGTGATTCAGAATTGCATCCAGGGCGCGGCAGTGATCCGAGACGTGGATCCAGTCCCGGACATGGAGGCCGTCACCGTACACGGGGAGGGGCTTAAGGTTGAGGGCATTTTCAATCATCAGCGGGATCAGCTTTTCCGGGTATTGACCCGGGCCATAATTGTTGCTGCATCTGGAAATATTGACAGGCAGGCCATAAGTTTCTGCATAGGCCAGAACTATGAGATCCGCGCCGGCCTTCGAGGCGGAATAGGGACTGCTCGGCCGTAAAGGGGAAGTCTCGTTGAATTTTTCCGGGGCCGGAATACTGCCGTAGACCTCATCTGTGGAGATCTGAAGAAATTTGACGCCGGCCTTAAAGCTTCTGCAGTTTGGGTCGGAATTCTTGGTTTTCCAATGATTTTTGGCGGTATCCAGCAGGACCTGAGTGCCTATGACATTCGTCGTCATGAAGACGTCCGGCTCCAGGACGCTCCGGTCCACATGGGACTCCGCGGCAAAGTTAATGACTTGGTCAATGTCATGGGCTGAGAAGATCCCGGCCATGGCCTCACGGTCGCGGATGTCTTCTTTTATGAAAGTGTAGCGCGACTCCCCCGAAACTTGAGTGAGATTATCCTGGGATCCGGCATAGGTCAGAAGATCGACGTTGACGATCCTGATTTTGGGGTATTTCTTTAACATCATGGCAATAAAGTGACTGCCAATAAACCCGGCACCGCCGGTTACCAATAGCGTCGTCATAATGAGGATGCTCCTGTCGCAAAAATTGAAGTTTCAGTCGGGTCAAAGGAACTAATTTCAAGCAACACACCCATATAGTATACAGTATTTTATTAGCAGACAGGTAGACGAAAGCGGAAACCTGCATTAAAAATGCCAGGAGCGGGTTGCCGATGGTCGCAAAACCAGGAGGTGGAATCATGAAGAGGCATTATGTCTGGCGACAATTAATTTTGATCTCGATGGGCATCCTGACCCTCCTGGTTGTAATGGCACTGTTGATTCCGGGAACCAGGGCAGGGGTGGTCATGGCCGTCTCTTCCTGGCAGCAGTATAATCAAAGTCCTTTAAAGGAACAAGGCATACGGGTTGAGCTGCCTGCGGGGGAAGGCTGGTTTGATGGCATGCTGTTCTATCAGGATTCGAATGGGCTTAAAACTCAGGAGGGGAGACCTTTAGAGTTATCCATTTACTATACCTTTGGCGCTTATGAAAATGGGCGATCGTTAATCTACACTCCGGGCAGCGGCTATTATTCCTCCTTTTATGGGGCTTATCTGATCACAGGATCGACCTTGCCACTGCCGGATGCCTACTGGGTGGAACGCGTTGCGGCTCATGATTATGAAGCCTTAATCCTGAAGGCTTTGGGACATCCGAACCCCTATGGCACTTTTAAGGTGAATGCATTTGAGATCCGGGAGGAAAGCGAGCTTATGGGATATCCGGATTGGACGCGCTATGATGGCCTTATTGAAGCCCCGGGTATTTCTCATCAAAGAGGGGACTTTTTGCGGCATTACTGGCAGTTTGGCTCACCGCCTGACTTAGGCAGTGAAGTTGCTTTCGGTACCACAACTTTGAATGGGCGGATCTATGTCAAGTCCTTTGAGGAAGAAGATCTCTTGGTTATGGTGTATTTAATCTGTGAATCCGGCGATGTTTTGGAGCGCACAGATGCGCGGATTCGAGAAAGCGGCCGTCTTGTGATCCGCAAATAGCGGATTTGAATCTTTTTTTGAAAGTGTGACATAGGGCACACTGTGTCAGCCCGCCTTTCTATATAATGGTATAAGATGAGGCATCTTGAGGAGGGCTAACCTTGAAAGCAGTAAGAATGATCATACAGTACACAGCACTGGCGGCATTCGCCTTTTTGGTCAGTCAGGGAAAAATGACTCTATGGCTGGGTGTATTTGCAGCTGGATTACTAGCATCTTTTATCTTTGGACGAGGCTATTGCGGCTATGTATGCCCTATGAATGCCGTTATGAGACCTGCGGCGTGGTTGTCCAAAAAACTGAAACTGCAGCGGCCGGACACGCCAAAATGGCTGATGAGCAGCCTATTCCCCTGGGCATTTATCTTTTTGACTTTGGCTATGATGCTGGGCGGAAAACGGATTTTTCAGGTCCAGCTACCGGTTTTGGCAATTTTGCTGGGGGTCGCGTTTGTAGTAACACTGTTTTATAAACCAGCGGTGTTCCATAACCGTATTTGCCCTTTCGGGGCGCTGCTCAGTGTTTCAGGCCGCTTTGCTTTCAGCAGCGAGGGTGTTGACGAGAGCACCTGCGTAGGATGCAAGCTGTGCGAAAAGGCCTGTACAGCCCAGGCTATCAAGGTTGAGCCGGTGTCGAAAAAAGCGGTCATCACTTCATCCCTGTGTCACCAGTGCAGAGCCTGTGAAGCGGTTTGTCCGACGGACGCCATACACTATGGTAAAGCTATAAAAGTTAAGGAGAGTAAATAGACAGGAGTGGATCATGAGTGGTAGAAAAAATATTCAATTTAACACTATCAGATGAGAAAATGGTCGAGCGAGTGGTTATGGATGAGAACCTGCATTACATTCATATGGTGTTCGGCAAAGGAGAAGGACTTCCTGAGCACTTCGCCAACTCGGTGGTGTATATGACGGTGCTGAGAGGCACTCTGACAATTCAGCTGAATGACCAGGAGCCCAATACTTACGAAGCAGGAACTCTATTGAAGATTCCTTTCGAAACCAAAATGAATGTTGGAAACAAACATGACGCAGTGCTCGAGCTGATTGTGGTGAAGGCGCCGGCGCCGAAGCAGTGAGAATAGTGAAACAAGAAAATCAATTGAGACAAAATAAAATCGGTACAGTAAAAGTCGAAAAAGACTTTAGCTGCACCGATTTTATTTTTGTCTATTATGATCAGTTAATGATGGACGCGTCTGGTGTAGTTGTGTGAAAATTACTCAAAAAAGTCCAAATATAACCGCATAATATTTTTTCTCTGTTCTTCTGAGTTCTTGGAATCGCGAAATTTTTCCCCATAGTATTTGAGGACGAAATCCGTGAATACGCGAATGGAAGGCTGATTATTAGCTTGGGAACGCATAAAGAGATTGGTCTGGCGGCTGAAGGGTTCACCGCTTAGCCATTTGACCGGCTGCACAAAGCCATTGAAATCCTGTAATCCTAAACTTGGGACGATTGAGTAACCAATGCCCGCTTTCAGCATTTCAAGACAGGTGTCTGTATTGCTTGTCTCAATGATCACCCTAGGTTCTACATTGAAGCGTTCATTCCACCATTGATTAATCTGATGATACAAAACTGGATCCGTCTTGAATTTTATCCTCGAAATATCCGGGAGATCTTCGATCTTATAATCCGTCATTGAAGCCAGACAAATGGGCTCATTGAATAAAATATGCGACTCTTCGTGCCATTTAAAATCTCCGCGAATAATGCCGACGCTGACCTCCTGGTTGTTCAGCATGGTAAAGATATTCGAACTATGGCTCGACACGACATTAAATTTTACTTTCGGGTAGAGGTCAAGAAATTCTTTTATAAGCATTGGCAATTCATAACGCGCAAATACCAGTGAGGTTCCCAAATGAATGGTACCCATAAGTTCTTCTGATTCGATCGCATGGATTTCTTCTTTCATTCTTTGAATCTGACTGAATTGCTTTGTGGCAAACTCGACAAGAAATTCACCTTGAGGGGTCAATTCAATGCCGGATTTAGACCGCAAAAATAGAGGAACGCCCAGCTCTTTCTCAAGGGCGCGAATACGGTAGGAGAGTGCCGGCTGGGATATGAACAGTTTTTCAGCTGCCTTCGTTAGGCTGCGTTCCTGGTTTAACGTCATAAGAAAATGCAGATCATTATCATTCACGGCATACACCCCCCCAGTCATTATTATAAAATTCTTTTATGAATGCTAATAAAATATTACTATTAGTCGACTGACGAGTAAAGGGATATAATGACGTTAATTAAGAAATCTTAACTTTTATCTTTTGAAAGGGTGGAACGAGTGGAGATTAAGAAAGCATCCACAGCGGGCACACTCGAGTCGAGCGACATCATGATTCTTTTGGATCGTGGGGATAATGGCATCGATATCGAACTGAAGAGCTCAGTACTATATCAATTTGGAGATCAGATTCGGACGGTCATTGAGCAAACCTTGCTTGAAGCCGGAGTACATAATGTAAAGGTTATTGCGACGGATCGCGGCGCTCTGGATTGTACGATCAAAGCCAGAGTCTTGACAGCACTTCACAGAGCGGTTGAAACAACCGATTATAAGTGGGGTGTCTAGAATGGCTTTTATCAGAGACAGATTAAGAAGAACCATGATGTTTGTACCAGGCAACAATCCGGGATTAATGGCAGATGCGCACATCTACGGTCCTGACGCACTGATGTTTGACCTTGAAGATTCAGTGAAACTGTCTGAAAAGGATTCTGCGAGATTTCTGGTTTATCAGGCTCTCAAGACCATTGATTACGGTGACATTGAAAAAGTCGTACGCGTTAATCCGCTGAACACACCTTATGGGAAAGCGGACATTGAAGCCATGGTCTTCGCGGGTGCGGATATAATTCGCCTTCCTAAATCAGAGACTGCTCAAGATGTCATTGAGGTCGACGAGTGGATTACAGAGTGCGAGAAAAAAGCAGGACTCGAGCAAGGCAGCGTGGGCATGATGGCAGCAATTGAAAGCGGTCTTGGAATTTTAAACGTTCTAAGCATTGCACAAGCCAGCCCTAGATTAATAGGAATCGCCATTGGCGCTGAAGATTTCGTTACAGACCTAAAAACCACACGCTCACCTGGAGGTTCAGAACTTTTCACGGCCAGAAGCATGTTGGTATTCGCAGCGAGAGCTGCAGGTATAGCAGTTCTGGACACCGTTTTCGCAGACGTCAATGATGATGAAGGCTTCAGAAGAGAAGTAGAAACTATTAAACAACTTGGATTTGACGGCAAGTCTGTCATTAATCCTAGACAAATTGCACCGGTAGTCGAAATTTTTACGCCAACTGCAAAAGAAATTGAACATGCAGAGCGTGTCGTTGAAGCTATAAAAGAAGCAGAGGAAAAGGGACTTGGCGTTATCAGTTTGAATGGTAAAATGATTGATAAACCCGTGGTTGACAGAGCACAGCGTGTGTTGAAAATGGCCATAGCTGCTGGGGTTATCTAACGCTGAGGAGGAGGACTACACTTGAACAAAAATATCCTGGGCGTTGATGTGCCAGAGTCGATCTCCGGCCTCGGCAAGCTGAAGGCTTTTAATGGAAAGCGCTTTAGTGGAACAGCACACGAAATGCCTAATATAAAAAATCCGGATCAACGCATGAGTAAAATCGTTGATAATCTTGAGTCGGCTATTCATCTGTCAGGCTTGAAAGATGGCATGACGATTTCGTTTCATCACCATTTCAGAAATGGCGATTATATCGTGAACCTGGTTCTGGAAGCCATTGCAAAATTGGGCATCAAGAACTTGACAGTAGCCTCCAGTTCTTTGACAGACATTCACAGGCCTATGATTGACCACATTAAAAATGGTGTGGTGTATCGTATAGAAACAAGCGGCCTGAGAGGTGAACTTGCCAATCAGATTTCACACGGCCTTATGGAAGTCCCAATAGTCTTCAGGTCTCATGGCGGCAGAGCCTACTCCATCGCTTCAGGTGAGCTTAAAATTGATGTCGCTTTCCTGGGGGTCCCATCCACTGATCTTTTCGGAAATGCCAACGGCTTCAGCCGTGAAGGTGATAACAGCTCAGCGTGCGGTTCATTGGGGTATGCTATGGTAGATGCCAAATATGCAGAAAAAGTTGTTCTGCTTTCAAACAATATCGTGCCGTATCCTAATACACCTTGCGCCATCCCTCAGACAGATGTTGACTACATAGTTGAGATCGACGCCATTGGAGATCCAAAGGGCATCATGTCAGGCGCTACGCGTTACAGCACCAATCCAAAGGAACTGATGATCGCGAAAGCAGCTGCAGATGTTATGGAAGCTTCCGGATATTTCGAAGATGGATTTTCTTTCCAAACCGGAACGGGTGGATCATCACTGGCTGTAACACGTTTTCTGAAAGAAAAGATGATCCGAAAAGGAATCAAAGCTAACTTCGCCCTTGGCGGCATTACCAGCCAAATCGTTAAGCTGCATGAGGAAGGTTTCATCAGAAAGCTGCTGGATGTCCAGAGTTTTGACCAGGACGCAGTAGACAGCACATTGAAAAATGAGTTTCATCATATAGTGGACGCTCACTTCTATGCAGGTCCTGGTGTGGAAGGTGCTGCGGTGGATCAGCTGGACATGGTCGTTCTGAGTGCGCTCGAAATTGACGTCAACTTCAATGTTAACGTCCTGACGGGTTCAGACGGCGTTATCCGCGGCGCTGTTGGCGGTCATCCGGACACATCTGCAGGCGCCAAGCTTGCCATTATTGTGGCCCCACTTGTAAGAGGCAGAATTCCGAGCATTCTCGATCGCGTCAACACTATTTGTACGCCGGGAATGACAGTAGACGTTCTCGTCACTGAGCAGGGCATAGCGGTTAATCCGGCAAGACAGGATTTGATCGAGCGATTGAATACTGCTGGAATAAAAACTGAGACGATTGAAGCATTAAAAGCAAAAGCGGAGAAAATTGTTGGTCACCCAAATCCAATTGAGTATGGCGACAAAATCGTCGGGATTGTCACTTTCAGAGATGGCAGTGTCATCGACGTCATCCGCCAGGTTTCCAGGTAAAAGGATCATCTTATCATGGTATTGGCCGATCTGTCCCGTAATTGTTCGGAGACATACGGTTAAATATAATCATTAAAAGGGGGAAATACAATTGAAAAAAAGATTAGCATTAATACTTAGCCTCGCAATGGTCGCAGTCCTCGCATTCACCGGTTGTTCCAAACCTGCTGAGCCAGAAGCACCTGCCGCAGGCGGAGAAACACCTGCTGCAGCTGAAGGCTTTGTCTTCGAAAGAAAAATCGAGCTCGTGTGCCCTTGGGGTTCAGGCGGCGGCGCGGATACGACGCTTAGAGCATTTGCTTCTGCCCTTGAAAAAGAAATTGGTGTTCCTGTAGTCGTCAATAACGTTGAAGGCGGCGGCGGTGTTCAAGGTTCTGAGTACCTCCAAAAGCAGCCAGCTGATGGCTATTCCTACCAGATTGGTACACAGTCCCTCCTCGTTGTCAACCTTCAGAAGCTCATGTCTTTTGACTGGGCAGCAGAAACAGTACCAGTTGTTAAACTCGTTCACGATACAAATATTATTGTTGCTGCAAAAGATGCGCCATTCAATAATTTGAAAGAACTTGTCGAGTATGCTAAAGCAAACCCGGGCACAGTTAAAGCAGGCGTTCTTACGATTACTGGTGTTGACGCGCTGATGGTCGCTCAAACGTTTGAACTTGCTGGCGTAGAAATTCCACTTGTCGCATTCAACAACGGCGCAGAACTTAATGCTGCTATCCTTGGCGGACACATCAGCTTAGCGGTTGCAGGTCCTGCTGAAACAAAAGGTCTGATTGAGTCCGGCGACATGAAAGGCATTGTTGCAGGCGCTGAAAACAGACTCAGCATTCTTCCTGACGTTGAAACCACAACTGAAAATGGCATCGATTCCCTCCTCGGCCCAATGAGAGGCATCTTCGCGAAAAAAGGTACTCCTGAAGAAGCAATCAAAGCATTCTCTGAAGCTGCTGTAAAAGCTGCTGCCAGCCAAGAATTCCAAGACTTCCTCAAGAACAACGCACTTGATCAGCGTCCAGCTTTCGCACCATATGATGAGTTCCAAGGCATCTGGGCAGAGCAGGTCACAACAGTTCAAGGACTTTATGACAAATACGTCGCTAAATAATTATACGCACACTGAATTGAATTAGTGAGCATTCATCGTCGGGGCAACGTTCAGTTGCCCCGATTCTATCCAATATAAGAAAGTGAGATGAGTTCGCTTGGCAATGGAATTATTATTCAACATAGTGTTGATAGTGTTTTTCGCAATTTCCTACGTCTACGTTGGCGCTACAATGCCAAAATCTTCTGATCTTGAACTTGGCGCCGAGCAATGGCCGCAATTGCTGATTACTGCACTTATTATTCTTTTATTCGTCAACATCTACAATATCTATAAGAATACGCCTGCTGAAAAAAGGCATTTTAAATCCATCACCGGAATCAGCATTCCTGCAATCACAAAAAGCAAGCTGTTTTGGGGCATTGTCATCATCTTCGCCTATGCTTTTGCTCTGGAACCCTTTGGATTCATTCTCGCAACAATTGTCATGTTTGCTTTTTATGCGGTTCTTACCGGCCAGAAAAAACCGTCTGTTGTTGCACTTAATGCACTTTTAATAACCATAGGCATTTACTTTGTCTTCCAGAGAGGCCTCGGCATCATGCTCCCGCGTGGTCTTGGATTCCTCCGCGATATCGCTTTGTTCCTCGAGTCACTATAGTAAATAAGGAGTGTGAATCATGCTTGAACTATTAATCTCAGGGTTTCAAATTGTTCTGGCTCCGGTGACCTTTGCGTTTATCGTAGCAGGTACAGTTCTGGGTGTCATCTTTGGTGCCATGCCGGGCGTCAGCGCCTCAATGGCGGTCGCCCTCGCGCTTCCTTTCGCTTATGGTATGGAGCCGCTTGTAGCCATTGCATTTCTGACAGCCGTGTATTGCGCTTCTATCACCGGTGGCGGTATCACTGCAATTCTCTTTAAAATCCCTGGAACACCTTCCAACGCACCTACGACTTTTGACGGATTCCCAATGGCTCAGCGCGGTGAAGCCGGCAGAGCGCTTGGTATTTCCCTTGTCACCTCTGCTATTGGCGGTATTGTCGCTGCAATTGCAATGTTCTTGTTATCGCCACAGCTTGCGGCCGCAGCCATCAAATTTGGACCAGCGGAGCTCTTTGCAGTCTCATTCCTCGGTCTTTCAGTTCTGACAGCCCTTGACAGTGACAATGTCGTTAAAACAATGATTGCTGGTTTAATTGGTCTCTTCCTCGCTACCATAGGTATGGACCCGCTTCTTGCAATGCCGCGTTTGACTTTCGGATCACAAATTCTCCTCAGCGGGATTGAGATGATCCCTCTTATGATCGGTATGTTTGCAATCACCGAAGTTCTCAAGCAAACACATAAGCCTTCCAAACTTGAGAATACTGGCTCTGGCGACAAGGTTAAAACTAAACTGATGGGCTTTAAAGAAGGCTGGGCAATGAAAGGGGTTATTACCCGTTCCGCCATTCTTGGTACATTGGTTGGCATTCTTCCAGGTGCAGGCGCAACCATTGCTTCTTTCCTTGCTTACACGACTGAAGTTAAGTTGTCCAAAACACCTGAAATTTATGGTACAGGCGCTCCGGAAGGCATAGCGGCTTCTGAGACAGCGAACAACGCTGCTACAGGCGGCGCGATGGTACCGATGCTTGCACTTGGTATTCCGGGTGGTAATGCTGCAGCTATCATGATGTCTGCCCTCGTTCTGAAAGGTGTCCAGGTTGGCCCGCTTCTCATCAAGACGCAGCCTCAATACCTCTCCAGCGTATTTGCATCCATGATGGTCACCAATGTTATCATGGTTATCATTTCCATTTGGATTGCAAAAGTCTTCAGTAAAATCCTGAAAGTGCCGTACAGCATCCTCGGAACGACAATTATTGTCCTCGCTACAGTGGGCAGCTTTGCACTTAAAGGCAACACCAACGACGTTATGCTCATGGCTATTGCCGGTGTCTTTGGCTTCATTCTCAACAAGTACAAGTTCTCCTCTGCGGCGCTGATTCTCGGCCTCGTACTTGGACCAATGATCGAAGCGAATCTTCGCAGAGCGGTTCAGCTTGAGAATGGCAGCCTGATGAATGTTATCTCTCCATCAGGACATCCAATCACAACAGTTCTTCTGGTTCTTTGCGGCGCGATGCTGCTGTTCCCAATAGTATCTAAATTATTTGCGAAGAAAACGGCTTAATCCCCTTTAGCCTTTTGAGACAGTAGAATATTTCTACTGTCTCATTTTCTAAATAACGGGAATCACCGCTGCGCAATTCGATTCTGAAGCAGATTAGGTTCAAATTTTCCATCCGAAATCTATCTTTATAAGTATTTTTAATTTTTTATACAAACTCTACTGGCATTTTTTAAAATTATCAATTAATATGTTACATAAGATTCTGTTTGCTCACGAGACAGAATTCAAACGAGGTGCAGATATGATAGATTTTATGCTGACGCTTTGCATCGGTGCAGTGATTGGCTATATGTTTTTTAAACTTAAGGTACCAGGCGGTATGATGGTAGGCAGCATCGTTGGTGTATCGGCACTCAATATTTTGACTGGCCATGCTCTGATGCCCGCAGCTGCGAAATTGTCTGCGCAAATCATAGCGGGCGCCTTTATTGGCGTCAGTGTAGAAAAGGAAGATTTAATAAGACTAAAAAAAATCTGGAGACCTGCGATCACATTGGTGAGCGGCATGATGATTTTGAATCTGATCTCCGGTTATTTAATATACAAATTTAGTCCCCTTGATTTAGTGACTTCTTTGATGTGCGCCGTCCCCGGCGGAATGAGCGATATCCCCATTATAAGCGCTGACATGGGCGCAGATGCGTCAAAGGTTGCCGTCATGCAGTTTATAAGATTAGTGGCAGGCATTGGCGTGTTCCCGGGCATGATAGCATTTATTGCCAAGCGCAGGCATGAGGACGTCAGGCCTGTCAAGGTCAACACTAGAAAATCTGCAGTCACTGAAGACCCAACACTTATATTTTTGACGACAATGGCAGTGGCAATTGTCGCTGGCCTTGTTGGAAAAGCAGTCGGAATTCCGGCAGGCGCATTGCTGTTTGCGCTCATCAGTGTGATTATTTTGAAAATGACAAAGCATAAAGCTTGGCTTCCGAAGTGGATCAAGCGATTGGCTCAAGTTCTTTCCGGGGCTTATATAGGAAGCGGCATCTTTATGGCAGACGTCTTGGAGATTCGATTTTTGGCGATCCCTGCAATAATCCTTCTTTTTGGATATTTTTGTGCGTGTTTGCTGATTGGCTGGTTCATACATAACAAGTTTGGAATGACGCTGAAGGAATCTATGCTCGCAGCAACACCCGCCGGTGCCTCGGACATGGCCTTGATAGCTTCTGATTTAGGGATTGAGGGTACAGATGTGGTCGTCCTTCAGATCATCAGAATGCTATTTGTTGTCTTAATTTTTCCTCAAGTCATTAATCTGATTGTGCTCTTAGCTGGGAGGTAAGAATATGTTTGAAGAACGTAAGCTTCGCAGCATAGATGCGGCTGAACCGCTGCTGAAGCGCTGTGGTCTTAAAGTTCCGGCCGGCGTTGATTACACCGTAGGCATATTCTCATCTTCAGAGGGAAAACTCATCGCAACAGGTTCCTTAAAAGGTGACATGATTCAGGGTTTGGCGGTTGATCCGGAGACCCAGGGAGAAGATCTTTCTGCCAAAGTGCTGACGCATTTGATTAATCATGCCATCGACGCAGGGCGCCACACACTTTATTTGTTTACTAAACCGGAGAGCGCGCAAAAACTATCGGCAGTAGGCTTTAGAATCATTGCAGAAGCCAGACCCTATGCAGCTTTAATGGAGTGGGGGACAATTGGCATCCAACATTATGTCGAAAAGCTGAAAAAACTGGCTGAGGCTGATCCCGGTGAAGCGTCTGCCGTCGTTGTCAACTGCAATCCCTTTACTTTAGGACATCAATATTTGATTGAAACTGCCGCGTCGCGCAGCCGTAAGGTCTATGTGATCGTGGTTGAGGAAGACCAGTCCGTGTTCCCGTTTGAGGATCGAATAGAGCTGGTCCGCAAAGGCACGGCGCACCTTAAGAACGTCACAGTGATCGCAGGCGGACGCTATGTGGTTTCTTCGCTGACGTTCCCTTCCTATTTCACTCGGGACAGCGAATTTGCAGCAGCCCACAGTGCTATGGACGTTGCGCTGTTCTTAAACTACATAGTGCCTGCTCTTGGCATCACCAAACGCTTTGTCGGCACAGAACCATACTCGGAAGTCACAGAGGCCTACAACCAGGCCATGAAATCCATTTTAATCCCTGCGGGTGTCAAGCTTGAAGTCATAGAGCGTAAACGCCTGAAAAGTGGTGAAGAGGACCACGCGATCAGCGCCTCACGGGTCAGACGTTACATTGCGGAAGGACGCATTGAGGACCTTAAGGATCATGTACCACACACAACCTACGAGTATCTAATTTCGAATCGAGCCTTCGACGTTGTAAAAAAACTGAGAAGTGGCGATAAATCCGCTCAAGGCTATGTGGAAGACAGCGTCACGAAACGTTGACAGAAGCCATATAGAAATCTGAGTTATCATGAAGAAGAGGTGAAGAGAATGGCAAAGATCCAAATGAAGACGCCCCTCGTTGAAATTGATGGGGACGAAATGACCAGAATGATCTGGAAAATGGTAAAAGAGGAACTGCTCGAGCCGTTTATTGATTTGAAAACGGAGTACTTCGATCTTGGTCTGGAGTATCGCGAAAACACGAAAGACCAAGTCACCGTAGATGCGGCCAACGCCATCAAGCGTCTGGGCGTCGGCGTTAAGTGCGCTACGATCACACCAAATGCAGATCGTGTCAAAGAGTACAATTTGACAGAAATGTGGAAGAGCCCAAATGGAACAATTAGAGCTATTCTTGATGGGACTGTCTTCAGAAAGCCCATCCTGGTGGATGGATTCACTTCCTTCGTGCCGACCTGGAAAGAGCCTATTACAATCGCCCGTCACGCCTATGGCGATCTCTACAAGGGCGTCGAATTCAAGGTAGAGGGTCCATGTGAAGCGGAATTGGTCATCAAAAAGCCGGATGGCACAACGGAAACTCAAACGATTCACAAGTTTAAAGGCGCTGGTGTGGTTCAGGGCATTCACAATACCAACGAATCCATCAGCAGTTTTGCTAAAGCCTGCTTCCAGTTCGCACTGGATCAGAAGCAGGATCTTCTGTTCTCAGCAAAAGATACCATTTCCAAGAAATATGACCACACCTTCAAAGATCTTTTCAACGAGATCTTTGACGCAGAGTTCAAAACAGCGTTTGAAGAGGGCGGCATTCAATACACCTACACCTTAATTGATGATGCTGTCGCAAGGATCATGCGCTCTGAAGGCGGCCTGATCTGGGCTTGTAAGAACTATGATGGCGATGTTATGTCCGACATGGTGGCAGCCGCGTTTGGCAGTCTTGCCATGATGACCTCAGTACTCGTTTCTCCTACGGGAGAATTTGAATACGAAGCAGCCCACGGCACTGTAACGCGCCACTACTATCAATATCTCAAAGGGGTTCAAACTTCTACCAATCCAATCGCGACGCTGTTCGCATGGACAGGCGGATTGAAAAAACGCGGTGAACTGGATGAGATCCCGGAACTGGTTCATTTCGCGGAGCAGCTTGAAGTGGCTTCCATTGAGACGCTTAAAAAAGGCATCATGACAAAAGATTTGATCCCGCTTTCTTCAAATCCTGATAAGCAGGAAGTGACAACAGCCGGACTGATCGCTGCCATCCGAGGGACTTTGGAGAGCATGCTCTAAACCGCCTGTCAGATTCACAACGCTTTCATTAGAAATGAAATGTAAATTTGACCTAGGTTAGTGGTTCTTAAAGGAGAAATAGTGACATGACAAATCATAGCCAATCTGCTCTGACCCTGGAAATGGTCTTAAACGCCAAGGAGCGCCGGGCTGGAGTGCAGGAACAGCTCAGAATGGAATATAGTGCTGTTGTAGTCAGTATGACTCTAAATATGCCTGGGTCCGTCAAGTACAGGCCAGAGTGGATTGGTATGCTTTATGACGCGGCGGCAGAAGTCAGACGCACCTGCCTGTGTCACAACATGGTCATCCTTGAAGAGCGGATGCTTCACGATCCTGCCGGCGCGACACTTCTTATGGCACTGCATGGCGACCCTAATGAAATAAAAGGCATTGCAGTTGCCCTTGAAGATTTAAAACCTTGGGGACGCCTTCTCGACCTGGATGTCTTCAGTGCTTCCGGTGAACAGATCAACCGTTCTTCGTTGGGCCTGTCCTCAAGAAAGTGTCTGGTATGTGAAGAAGTGGCGGCGGTGTGTGTGCGGGCCATGCGTCATGACAGAGAAGAAGTCATTGCTGCGGCTATGCAGCTTGCGAAGCGATTCTCGGATCGTGTTTCAGTGACTGAAGAGCCTGACATACCCCAGTTGGAGATCGCCAGAAAAATTGGCCAGCTGTCTCTGGAAGCCATGCTCATGGAGGTTGCGGCAACCCCTGCGCCGGGCTTGGTGGACAGGTTCAATTCAGGGGCCCATGATGACATGGATATCACGACCTTTTTAAGAAGCAGCAGCGCTTTGTCAAGTGCTATGACCGACTTGGCCCTGGCGGGGATTGAGCACGAAGGTCCATTGCCGGAGCTTCTGTCGAAAATCCGAAGGATTGGCATTCGCGCTGAACACGAGATGTATAGTGCTACCCTCGGTGTGAATACACAAAAGGGACTGCTGTTCCTGCTGGGGATTTTGACGGCGGCGGCGGGGGTTGTCCTGCGACCATCGGCAAAAGCCCTGGTTGAAAACGGTCCATTAAATCCTGAAGTGATCGCCCAGCGGGCTGCTGAAATTTGTGCGGGACTGATTGAACGCGAGCTTGAGGTGCTGCATCACAAAAGGCCGGACAGGCAGCTGACTGCCGGTGAGCATTATTATTTGGCCCATGGATTTACCGGGGTCAGAGGCGAAATTGAGGCGGGGCTGCCATCGGTTTTTGAGGCGGGTCTGCCAAGACTTAGAGAGGCTTTGAACCAGGGCGCCTCGGACAACGATGCGCTGGTACACGCGCTCCTCGGTTTAATGACCCATACCGAAGACACCACTATTTTGCACCGGCACGACCTGGAAACGTTAAAGCACGTTCAGTCTGAGGCTGCTGAGATTCTCAGCTCAGGCGGCTATCTGACACCTGAGGGGCGCCAAATGACGGAGGCGCTGGACCGGCATTACACAAGTGCCAGGATCAGCCCGGGGGGCTCTGCGGATCTTCTCGCTGTGACCTGGTTTCTTCACCGCATGGCAGAGATGTTTTCTGCCGATGGTCAAATAACGCCAAAGTCATAACATCTATTGCACTGATTCAATGTACTGCAGAGGTTCAATTTTAAGCTGCAGTTGAAAAGGAGGAAATATTGTGTCCAAATTTCAACCAATGGTTCAGGCAAAAACCTTAGAAGTTGCTGATGAGAAGTTTTTATACTATGACATCAACGAACTGGAAGCCATGGGAATGGGCAAGGTCAGCCAGCTCCCCTATTCCATTAAGGTACTTCTCGAAGCAGCGATTCGCAATTATGATGAATTTGCAACGACTAAAGAGCATGTGATGCAAATAGCGAAATGGGCGGAAGGCTATGGCAAAGGCCAGGAAATTCCTTTCCAGCCGGCTCGAATTGTTCTACAGGATTTTACAGGTGTTCCTGTTGTCGTCGATCTTGCGGCTATGAGATCCTTCGTCGCAAGAATGGGGCAGGATCCTACTGTGGTTAATCCGCTTATTCCGGTCGACTTAGTCATTGACCACTCTGTAATGGTAGACTATTTTGGTTCGGATGAGGCCATGGACTTAAACACGGAGCTTGAATTCCAGCGCAATGACGAGCGCTACAAGTTCTTGAAATGGGCACAAAAATCATTTAAGAACTTTAAGGCGGTACCGCCTGCTTCCGGTATCATTCACCAGGTCAATCTTGAGTACCTCGCGACTGGGGTGTTTAAGAAGGAAACGGCTGAAGGTGTGGTCGTCTATCCTGACTCTCTGGTTGGTACGGACTCACACACTACTCAGATCAACGGCCTTGGGGTTGTGGGCTGGGGTGTTGGCGGCATTGAGGCGGAAGCCTGCATGCTCGGTCAGCCGCTCTTCTTTGTTACACCTGAAGTGGTCGGTGTCAAACTGACCGGGAAACTTCCTGAAGGCGTCAACGCAACGGATCTTGCCTTGACTGTGACAGAGATGCTTAGAAAACATAAAGTTGTAGATAAATTCGTCGAATTCTATGGCGAAGGCGTCCATGGCATGAGTTTGCCGGACCGTGCAACAGTGGCCAACATGTCTCCGGAATATGGCGCAACCATGGGCTATTTCCCTGTAGATGATGAAACCATGAATTATATGCTTCAGACGGGCAGAGATGAGAAACTGGTGGAACTGTGCCGCGCTTATTACAAAGCTCAGGGAATGTACAGTGTTCCCGGCGAGGCTGAGAAAGTTTATACTACAAAGCTTGAGCTGGACCTTTCAAAGGTGGAGCCTTCTCTTGCAGGACCAAAGCGTCCTCAGGACCGCGTGCCGCTCAGCGCCATGAAAGAGACTTTCAAAAAGGCGTTGTCAGCACCGGTTGCAGAGAGGGGTTTTGCCCTGGATGAGGCAGCTGCTTCTAAAACTGTGGACATAAATTGGGAAGATGGTACAGTTGAAACGCTGCGTGCGGGCTCTGTTGCCATTGCGTCCATTACAAGCTGTACGAATACATCGAATCCAAGTGTCATGCTGGGTGCCGGACTTGTGGCAAAAAAAGCTGTCGCTATGGGTCTTAAGCCTCCTAAATATGTAAAAACCAGCCTGACGCCGGGTTCACGCGTCGTTACCGAATATCTGATTGCCGGTGGCGTCATGGAGGATTTGAAAAAGATTGGCTTCCACGTCACAGGCTATGGCTGCGGAACTTGTATTGGCAACTCCGGGCCGCTTCCGGCACCTGTCGCCAAGGCAGTCGACGAGCATGACATGACGGTCGCTGCGGTCGTCAGTGCCAACAGAAACTTTGAAGGCCGTGTCCATGCTCAAGTTAAAGCCAACTTCCTGGCGTCTCCTATGCTGGTCGTCGTTTATGCGCTGGCTGGACGCGTAGATCTGGATTTCGCGACTGAGCCGGTGGCTTATAATGATAAGAATGAACCGGTCTACTTCAAGGATCTCTGGCCAACCAATGCTGAGATTCATGACCTGGTTAAGAAAACTGTCACGTCTGAAATGTTTAAATCCAGCTACGAAAAGATTTACAGCGCGAATCCACAATGGGATGCGGTTGAAGTTGAAGAGAAAGCGCTTTACAGCTGGGATCCAAAATCCACTTATGTTCAGGAGCCGCCTTATTTTGAAGGCATGAAACCTGAAGTGGATGATATCAAGCCTATTGATAATGCTACAGTGCTCGGTGTCTTTGGCGACTCCATCACCACAGACCACTTATCACCGGCTGGCAATATTGGAGTCAACAGCCCAGCGGGGCAGTATCTGATTGCAAACGGTGTTGAGAAAGCAGACTTTAACTCCTACGGCGCCCGCCGAGGCAATCATGAAGTCATGATGCGCGGTACGCTTGCCAATATTCGAATCCGAAACGTTTTGGCGAATGGGAAAGAGGGCGGCTATACAACTTGCTTCATGAACAATGAAGTCATGCCAATCTACGATGCAGCTATGATTTACCAAGCGGATGGCAGAAACCTGATCATTCTTGCTGGTAAGGAATACGGCACCGGCAGCTCCCGTGACTGGGCGGCAAAAGGGGTTTATCTCCTAGGTGTGAAGGCAGTTATTGCTGAAAGCTATGAAAGAATCCACAGAAGCAATCTGATTGGCATGGGTGTGCTCCCGCTCCAATTTGTTGAGGGTGAAAGCCGTGAAAGCCTCGGACTTACCGGGGAAGAGACCTTCTCTATTGCGGGTCTTTCCAATGATCTTAAGCCTAGGGCGCTGGTCGATGTGACAGCGGTTGCCAAGGATGGAACGTCTAAGACCTTCAAGGTTCAAAGCAGAATAGACAGTTTGGTGGAAATTGACTACTATCGCAACGGCGGAATCTTGCAGAAGGTTTTGAGGGATATGACGAAGTAATTTCTAATGGAACGAAAAAAGGAAGAAACTCGGAGTCGATAGGTTAAAGCCGCAGACACCGAGTTTCTTCTCGCGAGACTCAAAGATGAGAAACTTGGTGTCAGACACCCAGTTTCAGTTTGGAGGATCAGCCCATGAAAATCATTCGGGACAGCAGTCATTTGTCCGGGGATGCCGCCAAGCTCGCACAGTGGATTAAAGAAGCCCGCCATATCGTCTTTTTTGGAGGCGCGGGGGTGTCCACAGAGAGCGGCGTGCCGGACTTCAGAAGTGAAAAAGGCCTGTATCAAGCGGTGGAAGCTTATGGGTATCCCCCAGAAACAATTTTAAGCCGCTCGTTTTTTTTACAGCATCCTGAGGTGTTCTTTAAATATTACTTTGAACAGATTCTCTACCCGGACGCCCTGCCTAACCGGGCCCATACGGCGTTGGCAGAGCTGGAAAGCCGCGGTTTGGATGTCACGGTCGTCACCCAGAACATAGACGGACTCCATCAGCTTGGAGGCAGCAAAGCCGTGATCGAGCTTCACGGAACAGTGCACGAGAACTACTGTGTGCGCTGTGGAGAGCGGTATGACCTCGGCTTTATCCTTGCAGCTCAGGGCGCCATTCCTAAATGCCTGAAATGTCATGGCACCGTTCGGCCGGATGTGGTGCTGTATGAAGAACCGTTAAAGGGTGAAGTGATCCAGGCAGCCGCAGAGGCGGTGGATCAGGCGGATCTGCTGATTGTAGGCGGAACCTCCCTGGTAGTTTATCCGGCGGCGGGACTCGTCAGGGGCTACTCAGGCGGACGGCTGGTGCTCGTCAACAAGAGTACGACTCCGCTGGACAACAAGGCGGATTTGGTCATACAGGACAATGTGGCTGTGGTCTTGGATGACGTTGCAGCTTTGTGTTTTGTTGAGGAATGAAACCATCGGCAAAAAAATAAATAGCAGGGTCTCTTTAGCTCGCACGCGCATGGATTAGCGCAGGCTGATAGAGGCTCTGCTTTTTTGTGATTTAGGAGGCGTTTTCGGTGAGCGTACCGGATGCGCCCGGGCGCTGTACGAGAAGGACGCCAGTGGCCACCAGGAGAATGCCGACGACTTTCAAAATTCCAAGGGCTTCACCAAAGACAAAATAACCCAGAAGTGCTGCGACAACCGGTTCCAGAGTGGTGATCAGAGCGGCGCGGCCGGCTTCCAGGGACTGGACGGCCCGGGTATAGAGGAGAAACGGGACCACCGTGCAGAGAAGCGCGAGGGACAGACCGGGAAGCAGGACTGCCGGTTGAACAGAAATCTCTGCGAAGAATACCGGCGGAACTATAAACAGGATGCCTATGGAAGCAACTATAAAGGTGTAAGTGGTAACCGTCGCTGAAGAATACTTGGCGAGGGCTAGCTTGCTGAAAATACTGTAGAGGGCAAAGGTCAGGCCGGAACAGAGTCCTGTGAGGATGCCGGTGAAGGGGACTTTGTCCAGTGGCTGGCCTATCAGGCCGGTGACCAATGCACAGCCGGACAGGGTCAGGAGCAGCGCAGTCCATTTCGAGGTTGTCAGAGGTTCCTTGAAAAACAGCCTGGAGAGCAGGACGACAAAAATGGGGCAGGTATAGAGCAGGGTCACGCTGACGGAAATATTGGTGAGCTGCATGGTGGTGAAGAAGAAATAGTTGAAGACCAGAAAACTCAGGAGGCCGGTGCCGGCGAAGTACTTCAGATCCTTGAATCTGACGCGCAGGACAGACCGGTCTTTAATGAGCCAGTAAAGGGTCAGGAACACGCCTGAAAAGACTGCGCGCAGGGAGACAATTTCCAGGGCGGTGACGCCGGCTCGGTTGAGGAAGGTGCCAAACAGGCCAATCAGACCCCAAAGAAAGGCAGCGGCGGCGACGAAGATAACGGGTTTCTTTAAGGTCATGGAGGAACCTCCTGAGGGTTTGAGTAAATTTCACGGTGTCACTGGTATAAGTATGTCAAAAGCAGACGAATTTGGCAAGGGGCGGGACGGGCGCGTCTCCCTGGTGTGATGGATGCGACGGGGGAGAAGGGTGGTGGACACTGGCGGGATTGGGTCACCATCGGCAAAAAAAACAAAACCGTGGAAGTGTGGCGATTTTGACGCCAGCTTCCACGGTTTTCTGAACTCTAAACAAGCGGGGACTTGTCTTGTATTTCTAGTATAACGCTCTGATAGCGTCGTAATTCAAGTTTTCGTTCAATACGCTGGCGATCTTGCCATCCTGGGTGCAGACGACGCTTGGGAAAGTCTCAATGCCAAGGCGCTTTGCAATGCCCTGGGACTTGTAGCAGTCGACTTTGACCAGCTGGATCGCGCCGCCAAGCTCTTGCTCGACGCGCTCAACGACCGGAAGAAGCGCTCTGGATTCCTGGTCAACGGCATTGTAAACGTAGATCAGGCTTGGCTTTTCCTTTTGCATGATGTAGTTTTCAAACGTCTCGGACTCCGCTATATATTTCTCTGCTGCGACGGCCGCGACTGCGCCATCACCCACAGAAGTCGCGACTTGACGGAGCCATTTGTCTCTGACGTCGCCGCAGGCGAAGACACCTTCAATGTTGGTCTCCATCATTTCATTTGTTGGGATGTAACCACGCGGGGTCAAATTGATCTGACCTTTGAAAATTTCCGTGTTTGGAATATAGCCAATAAACTCGAAGCAGTTGTCGCATTCTACCGGAATGAGCTCATTCGTCTTGACGTTTTTGAGGACGACGCGCTCCAGGTGGTCTTCGCCTTCAAAACCTTCGACAACTGAATTCCAGACGAAATCCATCTTAGGGTTTTTGAGCGCTGCTTCTTTAGCGATCTCGTTACAGTCCATGATGCCCTTGTCGTGCATGACGGAGACCGTCACTTTTCGGGCAAACTTAGTCAGGAACATGCCTTCTTCAATAGCTGCGTCGCCGGAACCTATGACGACCACGTGCTTGTTTTCGTTGGCAGCCGCGTCGCAAGTGGCGCAGAAGGAGATGCCTTTGTCATAAAGATATTTTTCTTCATCTCTTCCGCCGGTCGTACGTGGACGGCCGCCGGTTGAGATGATGACAGATTTCGCGATAAATTTGTTTCTGAAAGTCTCGACGACTTTTTCTTCGCCTTCGAGATCGACACTCTGAACGAGAACACCTTTGAACTTGACGCCAAGATTCTGCGCCTGTTTTTTCATGAGGTTGGTGATCTCTTCGCCTTTTGGCTTATCAGGGAAACCTGGGTAGTTCTCAATTTCGTTGGTATAAGTTGCAAGACCACCGACGAGACTCTTCTCGATCAACAGTGTATTCAAACGTGCGCGGCCCGCGTAAATGGCGGCTGTCAGACCCGCAGGACCTGCACCTATAATGACGACGTCATAATGCTCTACTGCTTTTTCTCTAGCCAACGTGTTTCACCCCTACATAAAGTATTTGACGAGAAGCTTGCTGCCGGCGACTGCGCCAACGAACATAAAGACTGCGAAGACCCAGCCGGACAGGGACAACGAGGCGATCCCGCCGTAAAGTGCGCCTATGTTGCAGCCAAAAGAAAGTCTTGCGCCGTAGCCCATAAGGAGTCCGCCGATGGTCGCTGCAACAATCTGCTTTTTATTCTTGATCTTCTTGATTTTAAATTGTGACGCGAACAACGTAGCAAGCAATGCACCCACGATGATACCCATATTTCTGTAAGAGCCCGGATCATTCAGAATACCGCTGTTAAGCGTATTCTGCGCGCCTTGGCTGCTGAAATAGTACCACTTGTCGACACTTCCGCCGAAGGCTTCGTAGATCCATGCGCCCCAGTTAGCAAAGACGCCTGAGACACCCCATGGCTCGCCGGTGGATGCCAGCGTCGCAATCTGAAGGATGGACAGCAGGACTGCGCCGGTAACATAGGAATAGGCATTTTTGAACCACATTTGATAAAATTCAGTTTGGGTAATTTTATCGAAAAACTTTTTGGAACCTTCCAAAGACTACACCTCCTGGAGGAATGACGGGCAGCGCTTTTTTGGCTGCCTGCCAACATTCAACTATCTTTATCTCGATTTTTCGATGATGACTTCCCACTCGCCGTCATCCACTTCTTCGAGCTCGCAGTTGTAGCCTTCTTTGTTGGCCCATTCCGGAACGTTTTTCATAGCGCATGAGTGGTCGATCTGGACGATCATGACATCGCCAATTTCAAGTTCCGCGATTTTGTTCTGGCATTTGATGAGAGGTACCGGACACGCTTCGCCCATGCAGTCGAGAATAACTTCTTTCATATGTATAACCTCCTGAAATTTTATTTTAGTTTTTTTGTGATTTCGTTTTTAGTAAAGATTTTAAAATGACTTTGTGATTTAACGGTGTGAATGATTGCGCTTTTGTTTATGAGGTTCGAAATGAGAGCGCCGCGTTAGTGCGCTGCGCCGCCACCGCCGCGCCGTTTTTCATAAACCGCCGCGATGATGTAAATGATGGCAATCAGGGTCAGCTGTGCTGCCACTGCGCCGAACCAGCCTAAGTAATCCGGAAGGAATACTTTTGGTCCATTGCTGATGAAGTTGAGCTTCCACCAGCCAAAATGATTGGCGCCGAGCAAGGAGCCAACGATAAAGAAGACAAGTGAAATCATGTTCATATGGAACATTTCGCCGACGCGCATCAGAGTACCTGACGCACAGCCGCCTGCGATAACCATGCCCGTACCGAACATGATCGCGCCAACAGCGGTCGCGCCGCTGATAGGGACAACGTAGCTCATTCCCGGAATGGCAAGGCCTTTGACGGCATAACCATATTTAATGGCAGTGAAGCCTATGGTCGTGAGTGCAAATGCAATCAGTACAGCGCGCGTTATTGAAGTGCCGCCTGTCAGATATGGATCCCGCATGGAGGCGGTGAAACAAAATCTTGCTTTCTGAAGAACAAATCCGAAAGCGATGCCGGTGATCCAGAAGATCGCGGCGTTGGCAGAGCGAGTTGAAGCGAAGATTCCGACCGCTATTATCAGTACCACGACTGCGAGTGCAATGGGCAGCTGATTCTTCTTGGGCTTGCGTGTGGTGCCTGCCCTGGATGAACTGCGGCGGATGCTGGTCCCTTCAGACATGAGCATTCCTCCTGTGTTGTTTGTGACGTGTTTAACAATCTCCCTTGACAAAATTGTATCACAGTGTGCGTGGGTTCCGTGCATATAGAAAAATGATGCTACATTGAAAAAACTTATAGCGTTATTAGCAACACTGATGTTAATATGAGGATGAAGATCGTGTATTGTTTGTCAAAGTTTTGTGGGCATGACCATCGGCAGCTGTCACTGGCACTGCCAGACGGGTCTGATGTCAAATAAAATACAAGCTGTCATAAGGAGACGATGGGCTTTGCATATTGAAATGCTTCAGCATTTTCAGCAAGTGGTGGACGCTAAAAGTATCTCGAAGGTGGCGAATGAGACGCATATTTCTCAATCCGCCCTCAGTCAGATGATTCAGAAGATGGAGGATTCTCTGGGCTACAAGCTGCTGGAACGCAGCAACCGGGGGGTAGAGCCAACAGAAATGGGCAGGATTGTTTTGAAATACTCGAATAACATCATCAAGTCCTTTGAGAAGATGCAGAGGGAAATGCGGGATTTGGAGAAGCGCACGCACACGATCCGCATCAACGCGGACAAGTCGCTGGTGAATTATTCGCTGCCCTGCGCGCTGTATAAGATTAAGCGGCGGTTTCCCAACAATAAGTATGAGCTGTATTCGAGCACGACGGATGACATTGTGAAGGAAGTTCGCAATGATTTGTGTGATATGGGCGTGACGAATGAGCGGCCGGTGGCGGAGGATCTTGAAATCAGGAAGATCGGTCGCGAAAAGGTGGTGCTGGTGGCGTCGAAGAGCTTCGGGATTCCGGACGCGATCGAGATTGAGCAGCTGCTGCAGTACGACCTGATTGCCCTGGCAGATTCGCGCTATATCATTGGGCCGCTCAAGGCAGAGCTCAAGAAGAGCGGATTTACTGAAAACGACCTCAGCATTTTGTTTGAGGTTGACGCCGTGAGCGCGGTGAAATCGTCTATTCACAATCATTACGGCATAGCGTTTCTGCCGTACAGCGCGGTCAAGAAGGAGCTCTATACCGGGGATTACAAGATGGTCGCAATCAAGAACGTCGAGCTCTATCACGATATCTATATCATCAACAAGCAGCAGGCGTTTATGTCCAGCGCCAGCTGCGAGACCGTGGACTGCTTTATGGAGATGGGCGAAGACTCGTTTTGTTAGGTTTTTGGGGACGGGAATGTTACAGAAATGTTACGGTGCCTGACACCGAGTTGAACTTGGTGTCAGACACCAAGTTGAAAGTTGTCCGCGTCACCAAAGCACTTTTTTAACAAAGAAAAAGCACCCTCTTCGGTGAGGGTGCTGGCTTACCTTATTTCAGAGGTAATGTGTCGCATTTATCCTATGATCCGTTTAGTCACAGTAATTTCCCAAACGCCGTTCATGACCTCGTCTGAGTCGACGCTAATATGCTCACTTCCAAACCTGTCTATGACGGATTCAGGAACACAGGAGTGGTCTGTGACCAGGATGACAGAGTCGCCGGGGACCATGGTTTTAAGCGCGCGCTCGAGCTTGATCAGCGGCACCGGGCATATATCTCCAAAACAGTCTATTTTACCGTCAATGGGCATAATCGAATCACCTCAAATCCCATTATATCAAATGAAACTGCGCTTGTCGTGCTTTGAAGCAAAATGTAATCGGTGCTCTGCCGGGACCCTCGACACAGAAAGGAACAGGCTTATGAACGTGCCATTTAATCGAATAAAAGCAACCTGGCCGATGGTCGAGGCACTCACAAAAAGCCTTGGCAGCAGCGTTGGCTTTGAACCGGCGCTCAGCCACTGGTCAGGGGATGGGCCTTACACCCAACTGGTTTTAGAGAAGCTCAGCGGCCTGATTCCAGACTCGATGCTCCTGATGACCACCAGCGCCAGCCAGGCCCTGGAAATGGCAGTCGCGCTCAGCGGCATTGGACCAGGAGATGAAGTGATCCTGCCCTCCTATACTTACGCGTCCTGTGCCAACGCAATTTTAAGTGTGGGCGCCACGCCCGTCTTTGCGGCGGTAACCCCGGAAACCCTCTGCCTGGATCCCAATAGCGTTGAACGTCTCCTCTCGCCCAAAGTCAAAGCGGTCATGCCGGTTCATTACGGCGGAGTTCCGGTGGATCTGGGGGCGTTGATGGCCCTCTGCCAAGCCCATGAGCTGACCTTGATCGAGGACGCTGCCCAGGCCATTGGCAGCACCTGGCACGGCCGAGCCCTCGGGAGTATTGGCGATTTTGGCGCCATCTCCTTTCACGATACCAAAAACCTCACCTCAGGCGAAGGCGGCCTCCTCCTGGTCAACGCCTCAAAGCAGGCCAAATGGGACCAGGCGCAGATCTACCACCAGAAAGGGACGGACCGTCTTCAGTTTCTAAAGGGTCAGCGCGACCGCTACGAATGGGTGGGCCCAGGCGTGAGCGCCAGCCCCTCTGAGTTGCTGATGGCACTGCTGTCCCCGCAGCTGGACGACCTCGAGGCCATCAACGGAAGGCGCAGAGCCATTGTCAGGCGTTATGAAGCGGTTCTGGGTGCGACATCAGTCCCTGAGATCCTGAGCTTCACGAAAGATGACCCAAGTGGCAACGGTCACCTGTTCTTCGTTCGCTTCCGCGCATCCACCGTGGCAGGCGCTTTCATGGCCTTCATGCAGTCCCGCGGCATCGACGTCAGAACCCATTATCAGCCGCTGCACGCCTCACCCTACGGACGCGCCTTCAGATGCGACCAGGCACTTTTCTCCGGGCGGGACAGCGACCTTGGCAAATGCGTGGTCCGTCTGCCCATGTCCCACCACTTGGAAGACTCCGAAATCGAATATGTCTGCGAGGTTTTGAAGGATGCGCTTATCCATAGTCATACCGGTTTATAATTCAGCGCCCGTCCTGGCGCGGCTGACCTCTGAGATTTTTTGCGCACTTTCGCCTGCAATCCTTTCAGAGCTTTCTGCCGATGGTTCCTTCACCCTCGAACTCCTCCTGGTGGACGACGGCAGCACCGACGGCAGCTTTGAAGTGATCCGCGCGTTGGCCGCCAGAGACGCGCGGATTCGCGGATTTCGCCTGTCAAAAAACTATGGCCAGCAAAATGCCACCCTGTGCGGCCTGCGCCACGCTACTGGAGACCTGATCGCGACCATGGACGACGACCTTCAGCATCCGGCGGCCTCATTAAAAGACATGATCCGCCAATTGTTGGCCGAAAATCAAGACATAGTCTACGGCATCTACCCCTACAAGGGAGAGCGGATCCGAACACTGGGCTCCTCCCTCAGGGACTGGCTGTTCAACACCCAGATTGGAAAGCCTGAAAACGTCGAGATCAGTTCTTTTAGGGTTATGCGTCGCGGGCTTAGGGACCGGATTGTCGAAACACAGTATCGCTTCGCCTACATTTCTGCCCTGGTGATCAAAGAGACTTTGATGATTGGGAATCATCCCGTTGAACGGCAGCCTCGGGCGGCCGGCCGGTCTGGCTATACCTTTGCGTCGCTGTGCGCGCTGTATTTCAGGACGTGGCTGTATTATGGGCGCCGCTCTCTCATGCCTGAGGGTTTGAAACGCAGGGCGGCCTACGCCCTGGTGGAGGAGACGCCGGTAATAGTCCAATCGGAGGGTTCCGACTTGAGACCTGAAAGTCGACGCTGCAGCAAGAAGCTGATGCTGCTTGGCGCGGGGAAGCTTCAGGTCAACGCAGTGAAACGCGCCCAGGAGCTGGGGTATGGGGTGGTGGCGGTGGACTGGGAACCATCGGCACCCGCAAAAAAGATTTCTGACGAAGAAGGCTTAGCCGATGTTTTCGACACCGACGCCTGCCTGGAACTGGCTCGCAAGTTTTCTGCCGATGGGGTGATGACCACGGGGACGGACCAGCCGGTGCTCACCGCGGCCAAAGTCGCGCGGGAGATGGGGCTGCCGTCGCTGATCAGCGTGAACACCGCTCTGGGGGCGACCCACAAGGGCGTGATGAAGCGGCGGCTCGACACCTGCGGGATCCCGACGGCGCCCTACACCTTATGGCACCCCTCAGATGGTCTGGAGGTCCTTGAAGCCTTGATGCCCGGGGTTGTCAAACCGGTGGATTCCCAGGGCCAGCGCGGCATTTTCCGGGTAAACTCTCCGGAAGAGGCAGCGGCGCGTTTTGATAAGGTACTCAGGTATTCCAGGGACGAACGGATCCTCGTCGAAAAATTTATTTCCGGCGATGAGGTCACCTTTTCCGGCTGGGTCCGGGATGGGAAGCTGTACCCGCTCGCTTTGACGGACCGTGTGACGTTCGCGGAGCAGGAGCGCATTGGCATTTGTGTCGCCCATGAGTTCCCCACGAAACACTTCGAGACTCATGCCGATGAGGTGCTGGCGCTTTCCAAGCGCATTGTCGAAGCCTTTGACATTTTTAATGGACCGGTGTATATCCAGTATCTGCTAGGTGAAACGACGGTGGTGAACGAGCTGGCGTGCCGGATTGGCGGCGCCTACGAGGACATCTGGATGCCTGAATTGACGGGCTGTGACTGGCTGCGCTGGATGATTGAAGGCGCGCTGGGAGAAACCTCGGACTTCAGTGCTCTTGAGGCCTACGACTGGAAAAAGGTCGGGCGTCGATTGTCCGCACAGCTGTTTTTTTCTGAGCCGGGGACGATCAGGCGACTCAGTGCGCAGCCAACAGCTGCCTGCCTGGATTATGGGTTTCATTATGAAGAAGGGCAGACTATTGGTGGCATTGCCAATGCAACCCAGCGTGCGGGCTATTTTGTGGTGACCGCTGAGGATGAAGCTGGCCTTGATGCGGCCGTGGCAGACATGTTTGGCCGGATGTCCATTGAGATGGCGGGCGTAGAGGGTAACGCGGTGCTGGTGCGGAAGCGGCGATGATGTAAGTACATGGAAGGAAAAAGGCAGAACAGCGGCCGGCGGCCGCTGTTCTGCCTTTTTTTGAAACTCGGTGTCTGACACCGAGTTTCCTCCTTAAATCACTTCAATTCATACACCGTCGTATACCACTCCGGCGTGTGGATATAACGCGCGATCCGGACGCTGTAAGTGTCATTCCGGAAGCGAAGCAATTCACGGCCTCGTTCTGAGAGGAGGGTTTCAAGTTCCGGCAGCCATTTTGAGACATCACCATAGAGGATGTTCCACTTCGGGTTTCTGGCGATATAGGCCAGCTCATCCGTCACAATAATATAGCGAATATCCCGGGTTTCGATATAATCAGTTATGGTCAGGTTGTTTTCTTCCAGAAACTCTAAGTTGCGGTAGTCCAGCAGTTCGCCGGGACCGAAGGCATATTCGGTGTTGAGGTTGCCCAGTACTTTTGAGCCCTCGGGAATTACGGATTTGATCTGGTTCAGATATCCAGTGTAATCGTCCTCAGCCGTCTTTATGACTTCCTGGGTGGTGCCGTAGACGGAAAAGACAATCATGAGGATCAGCAGCCCATAGCGCCAGGGGACGCCAGCCAATTTTAGGCTATTCAATTTTGATTGTGAACTGAATGTTTTAAACTGGCCACTTTTTTCGAGGGCGGCGGTCAGAATCAAAATCACCCATGGAAAGGCAAACAGGATCGAGGTGGGATTAAAACGGCCAATAGCCAGCAAAGCGGCATTTAACACGAGAATCGCGGTGAATCCAACATAGGAGGCACGTTTGTGCTTCGACAGAAGGTCTATGAGGATAATAACCGGAAGCGCAGTGAGCCACGGGAGAATGTTGGCGTTATAGTAGGTGGCGCTGATTCCGTGATAAAGCTTGAGGTAAAAGTCCCTGAAATTTTCGAGGCGGCTGGCGGCGTCCGCGGTGACCTCGAGGGTGTCGCCATAGCTGAGATAGTTCGTAAAAAAGTGGGGATCCAGAGCAAGACTGGCTGCTATGATCAGGAACAGGGAGAGGGTGTGGGTGAGGATGACCATCGGCAGAGCCTTTCTTTTTAGGATGAGGATGATAAAAAACAGGATCCCGGCGGCAATGAAGCCGTTGGGATGCAGCCAGAGCCCGGCCGCGCTGATGGCGGCACCGGTCCACGGACGGTCTGCGAGCAGGCGTTCCAGGGCCAGAAGCATGAAGAACAGGACGACGATTTCCTGCCGGGCGGTGTGGCTGGCGTAGACGAATTGCGACGACGCGCCGAGGAGGAGGGCGCCCAGGGAGGCGGTCGCAGCGGAGATATCGAGGCGGATCAGGACACGGCGAAAGGTGATCAGGGTCAGGATGCCAAAGAAGAGAGACATGAGCCGCACGGCAAAAATGGAATAGCCCAGGGTGAGGATCCAGGGCATTTGAAGTGTGTGAAATAATAGTTTGATGGCGTGGGGATTGCGTGGATAGAGGTCGAAAAACGGCTCTGTCACCTGGAATGATTTGAGGGTCATCATTTGGCGGGTCAGGCCGCTGAGCCAGCTTTCGTCTGAATGAACGAAGGGGAAACGCGTCAGCCATAGGAGGCTGAAGAAGGTGTAAATGGCGATCAGGATGAAAAACCAGTGCTTTCGGAGAAATGGCATTTGACGCCTCCCTTCATTTTGTACTCAAAATGTACTCAAAAAGCCCGCTTACATTATAGCATAATGACAAGTCCTTAACGAACTATGATAATTCACTATGCAGTATAAGCAGATCTAATATCTAAACGCCTTGACCTTAAGGTATAATGATAGCAGATTCGTTTGTAAAATAATTAACAATCATTTGGCGTGTTTGACATGTCTCCCTTAAAGGCACGACTCACGCAGGAGGGTATTATGCAGAAACAAACGAAAAAATGGCTGCTCAGTTTGGTACTTGTATTGATGCTGGGTGCGTTGGCCGCTTGCGCGGGCAGCACGGCCTATACGGAATCTCAGAACATTGTCGAAGCTTCGGCGCTGGCTGACCTGATGGCTCAGGAAGGTGTCGTGGTGGTGGACGCTCGGGCTGCCGAGGATTACAACAAAGGCCATCTCAAAGGCGCGGTCAATCTGTCGCCGGATGAGCTGAACGGCCAGGGTGCCGTTGCAGGGATGCTGGGCACGCCTCAGCAATTCAACCGCGTTATGAGCAAGAGCGGGATCTCACCTGAGTCCACGGTCATTGTTTATGACGGGAATGACGGAATCTTCGCCTCCAGACTCTGGTGGGCCATGAAGATTTTCGGCCATGAGAATGTTAAGGTTGTCAACGGCGGGGCTTCTGCCATTGTCAACGCAGGGCTTGAGATCAGCGGCGACGCGACTCAGGTCAACAGCGCTTCCTACAGCTCGAAAGCTCAAGATGGATCACTGATCGCGACTATCGAGGACGTCAAGGACGCTGTGGCGAACGGAACTGCGACGATTATTGACGTCAGAACGCCGGCAGAATTTGATGAAGGCGCGATTCCTACCGCTATTCTATACCCGCACACTCAAAACCTCTATTCTGATGGCACTTTTAAATCAGCCAGAGATATCTACCTGAACTATAAGGATCTCGGACTTGAAAAAGATGCACCAATTCTTCTCTATTGCAAGTCATCCGTTCGCGCGACACAAACCATGCTTCTTCTTAAAGAAGCGGGCTACAGCAATGTCAAAGTGTATGACGGCGCTTGGCTCGAGTGGAGCGTTTCAGGAGAAGAGACAACATCACCGGCAGGGCCTGTCGAAGCAACTGTACAAGACGCTTCTTAAGGATAGAAAGAGCAACAAACAGTACATACAATTAGGGGGATTAACATGAAAAATCGTTTTAAATGGTTGTCATTGCTCATGATTTTGGTACTTGCCATCAGTGCGAGCGCTTGCTCAAAGCCTGTTGAAGCTCAGGCTCCAATGGAGGCAGCTCCAACGGAAACACCTGCAGAAGCACCGGCAGAAGCTGATGTCGTCGGCGATCTGGTCAATGGCTATTTTGCTAACATGCCTGCTGATGTCTACAAGATTTCAGACAAGGATTTCGTAGCGGCAGTCGCTGCTGGCACTGATGCATTCATTCTCGACATTCGTTCTGCTGAAGACTATGGCAAAGGCCACGTCAAGGGTGCTGTCAACGCGCCTTGGGGTCCTGCAATCGCAGAAAACCTCAAATTCATCCCTGCTGATAAGACAGTTTATGTCTACTGCTATACAGGCCAAACTGCTGGCCAAGCGGTCAACACGCTGAATGTTGCCGGCTTTGACGCAAAGAGCGTTCACCTTGGCTGGAACATGGGCATTTCCAAAGTAGAAGGCGTTGCTGACATCACTGAAACGACCGCTAACGCGTTCCCAACAGTTGAAGCAGCTATCGATCCTGCAGTCCAGGCTGCTATGGATGCTTACTACGGCGGTCTTGCTGCTGTGAAAGAAACGAAGTACGCTAACTACAAAGTTTCTGAAGATGAACTCAAAGCTATGGTCGATGCGGCTGACGAGAGCATTTACATCCTCGACGTCCGTAAAGCTGAAGACTTTGCTAAAGGCCACATTGCCGGCGCAGAGAACCTTCCTTTCGGCAAGGGCATGGAAGCAGGCTTCGCTGCACTTCCAATGGATAAAACTGTAGTCGTCTACTGCTATACTGGCCAAACCGCTGGCCAAGCTGTTGCAGGCATGAGACTTCTCGGCGTTGACGCTGTGTCCCTGAATGGCGGCGCAGGCATGGAAGCTAACCAGCCTATGGGTTGGGTTAACAAAGGTTTTGAGTTAGTAACAAACTAAGACATGCATAAATAAAAGCGGCACCACACAGAAGAGAGCTCACTCTCGTATGTGTGGTGCCGCTTTTATTTATATAGGGCGCAGCCCGCACCGAAGCGCAGCGACACTCCGAACGCAGTGAGGGGTATTGCGAAGCGAGGGGCATGTCTGGAAATGTGAGGGGAAATTAGGTCAAAGCGCAGAAGAGAGCTTGCTCTAGAATATTACAGATCTGTTACCGTCCGCGTCCCCAAACTGAAACCCGTCCGCGTCCCCAAACTGAAAGACGCTCCATTATCTGGATCGTTTGACTTTTATCAGGGCCGGTGGTATAGTAAACCTACAAGTGAAAAAACCCACAGAGGGAGTAACTACCTGCGCGAGGGCGCAGGTTCAAAGTCGTCATGACGGCGCAGGCCCGGCTTTGAATGTTGAATTGTGAGACTCTGCACCCGTTAAAGGACGTGGTGGGGAGTTTTTTTGTGCGTATAATCGACAGGAGGAATCCCAGTGCTGACAAAAGAAGATCTAAGCAACCAGAAGTTCCACACCCAGGAAGTCGAATCCGTCATGGATGCCCTTGGCACCAGCCACAGCGGCCTCACCCAGACGGATGTCGAGGCCCGGCAGGCCCATTACGGCAAAAACGCCCTGGACGAGGGCAAGAAGAAGAGCATAATCGTAAAATTCCTCGAACAGTTCAAGGACCTCATGATTATTGTTCTGATCATCGCTTCCGTGGTCTCCGGCCTCGTTGGCGAGTGGATCGACACCGCCATCATCATGGCCGTCGTCCTCATCAACGCCGTCATGGGCGTGGTCCAGGAGAGCAAGGCCGAGCAGGCCCTCGAAGCCCTCAAGAAAATGTCCGCCCAGAGCATCCGCCTGAAGCGCGACGGCAAAATGGTGGAGGTCCCCACCTCCGAAGCGGTGCCCGGCGATCTCCTCTACATAGAGGCAGGAGACCTGGTCCCTGCCGATGGTCGCCTGATCGAATCCGCCAGCCTGAAATCCGAGGAATCCGCCCTGACAGGCGAGTCGGTTCCCGTGGAAAAGCACATTGATGCCCTGGAGGACGCCGAAGCCGTCATAGGCGACCGCAAGAACATGATCTACTCCGGCTCCAGCATCACTTACGGCCGGGGTGTCGCCGTCATCACCTCCACCGGCATGCAGACCGAGGTCGGCAGAATTGCCGAGCAGCTAAACAGCGACATGGACTCCATTACCCCGCTCCAGAAGAAAATGGCGGAGCTCAGCAAGATCCTCTCCATAGGCGTCGTGCTCATCGCCGTCCTGATGTTCGTCGTGGGCGTCATGCGGGGACAGGCGTGGTTCGACATGTTCATGACGGCCATCAGCCTCGCCGTCGCAGCGATTCCGGAAGGACTCCCCGCGGTCATCACCATTGTCCTCTCCATAGGCGTTCAGAAGATGGCAAAGCGCAACGCCATCATCCGCAAGCTGTCCGCCGTAGAGACCCTGGGCTCCACCCAGATCATCTGCTCGGACAAGACCGGCACGCTGACCCAGAACAAAATGACCGTCACAGAAATTTACACCGGTCTGACCTCAGTCTCTGCTGAGCAGGCGGATCCCTCAGATGAGGATGTGCGCGCGTTTATCGAAGCCATCGCCCTATGCAATGATTCCAGGAAAGCGGCCGATGGTACCGCAGATCCCTACATGGGCGATCCCACCGAAACGGCCCTCGTCATCTTTGGCGATAAAAAGAATCTTCAAAAGGAAGATCTGGACAAGACCTACCCCCGCGTCGGCGAGCTGCCTTTCGATTCCGGCAGGAAGCTGATGTCCACCATCCACCAGACAGAAAGCGGCCTCAGAATGACCACCAAAGGCGCCCCGGATGTCCTTCTTGCCCGCTGCACACATTATAAGGAAGACAGCAGTGTCAAACCTTTGACAGAAGAGATCAGGCAGCAGATCGTCAATGCCAACAGCGCCATGGCCTCCAAAGCCCTGCGCGTCCTAGCTGCAGCTGAAAAAACGATCCAGAGTGATCCACACTCACTCAAACCGGATACCGATGAACACGACCTGACCTTCCTCGGCCTGGTAGGGATGATCGATCCACCCAGACCTGAAGCAAAAGCCGCAGTGGAAACTTGTGTCAGAGCGGGGATCCAGCCTATCATGATCACCGGCGACCATAAAGAGACAGCCGCTGCCATAGCAAAAGAACTCAACATCCTCAAAGAGGGCGATCTGATTATCACCGGCGCTGAACTGTCCGCTATTCCAGCGGATGAATTTGACAACCATGTGGACCGGTACTCCGTCTATGCGCGTGTGTCACCAGAGCATAAGGTTAGAATCGTCGATGCCTGGCAGAAAAAAGGCAAAATCGTTGCCATGACCGGAGACGGCGTCAATGACGCGCCGGCCATCCGCAGCGCGGACATTGGCATAGGCATGGGCATCACCGGTACAGACGTCTCCAAAGGCGTCTCCAATATGGTGCTGGCGGATGACAACTTTGCCACCATTGTTACGGCCGTGGAAGAGGGACGGAAAATCTACGCGAACATCCGCAAAAGCGTTCAGTTTCTTCTGACCTGCAACCTTGGCGAGATTGTCACCATTTTCATGGGCACCATGATGGGCTGGAACGTGCTGCTGCCAATCCATATCCTGTGGGTCAACCTGGTGACGGATTCACTGCCGGCATTGGCTCTGGGTGTTGAAAAAGCTGAGGACGACGTCATGGATCAGCCTCCGAGAGATTCAAACGCCAGCTTCTTCAGTGAAGGCGTCGGTCACAGCATTCTGTTCAGGGGTGTCATTCAGGGGCTTATCACACTATCGGCTTACTGGTATGGGGAGACCCATTACGACCACGAAATCGCCATGACCATGGCCTTCGCGACCCTGGGATTAATCCAGCTGGCCCACGCCATGAACACCCGCTCCAATGACAAATCCATATTCAAAATTGGCTTATTCAGCAACCGTTTCATGAATGGCGCAATTCTTATTGCGACACTCCTTCAGGTCAGCATCATTTTGATCCCTGGTCTGAACACCATGTTCCGGGTAACGCACCTGAATTTAAGCCAATGGGGCATTGTATTGGCAGCGTCATTATCGATCATTCCAATTGTCGAAGTGATAAAACTGGTCACCCATGTCCTGCGTAAAAAACAACACTGAAAATGTGTTAAGACGTGGTATAATCATACGAGAAGCACTGTGAGCCTTTAGGAGGTCCAAATGATCAGACTTGGAGAAATTCAGACACTGAAAACCATAAACAAAACCCCGCAGGGTATTTATCTCAACGAGCCGGAACCAGGCCCGGAGGAAGTCGCGGATGTACTGCTGCCAAAGAAATTTGTGCCTGAAGATCTCGAAGAAGGTCAATTGATCGAGGTCTTCGTCTATAGGGATTCAGAGGATCGTATGGTCGCGACTACCAGAACGCCCCTCATCAAAATGGGCGAGATCGCCTGGCTGAAAGTGGTGGATATGACCACCCGCGGCGCTTTTTTGGACTGGGGACTCGAGCGGGATCTGTTCCTGCCGACCAAAGAATCCACAGCACCGGTCAAGAAGGGGCAGAAGTGCCTGGTTGGTCTCTACGTGGACCGTACCGGCCGACTTTGTGCGACTATGAATTTGTACCGGCTGCTGGATCACAACGCGCCATACCAGCTCGAGGAGTGGGTAGAAGGTACAATCTATGATTTGAAAGACGGCTTCGGAGCCTTTGTGGCTGTGGATGACCGCTTTAGCGGCTTGATCCGTGAGCGCGAAATTACCACGCCTTTAACGATTGGTACAACGGTGAAAGCCCGCGTCATTGAAGTGCGAGAAGACGGCAAGCTGACACTGAGCCTGAGAGACAAGGCCCATAAGATGATTGACGGCGACGCCACCAAGCTTCACGAGGCTTTGATCAAAGCAGGCGGCACCTTGATGCTGGATGACCATTCGGATCCAAATGAAATCAAAGCGATCCTGGGCATGAGTAAGAAGGCCTTCAAACGCGCCGTAGGGAGACTGCTTCGGGATGGGATCATCGAGAAGACGGAGCGCCACACGCAGCTGAAGAAAACGGATGGGGCGGAATAAAAACCATCGGCAAAAAATATAAATTAGCCTGAAGCCTTCTGACGGCAATTCTGTCAGGAGGCTTTTGGGAATTATAAAGAGAGTTTGAGGAGGTCATATCACTATGAGCAGAAACCTGCTGCCATCCAAGGGCATGCGCGATTTTATGCCGGAGGAAAAACGACTCAGAGAGCACGTCATGGGGATCATTCGTGACGAATACGCGAAAAATGGATTTTTGGAAATTGAAACGCCGGTGGTCGAGGACATTGAACGGCTGATTGACAGCGACGGCGGCGAGAATACGAAAATGATTTTCAAGATTCTCAAGCGCGGCGAAAAGCTGGACCTGGCTGCGGATACGCTGAAAGAGGACGACCTGATTGACCTTGGCCTCCGCTTTGACCTGACTTTGCCGCTGAGCCGGTTCTACTGCAACAATCACAACGATCTGCCAAAGGTCTTCAAGGCCATGCAGACGGGCTTCGTGTTCCGTGCGGAGCGGCCGCAGCGTGGGCGCTTCAGAAGCTTTATGCAGTGCGACGTCGACATCATGGGCGACGAGACGAACTTTTCTGAGATCGAGCTGATCGATGTCGTGGGCAAGACCCTCAACCGACTGGATGTTGAAGGATTCAAGGTCAAGATCAACGACCGCAGACTGTTGACGGACGCCATTGTCAAGAGCGGCTTCGCGCCTGAAGACGTGACGCGCGTCTGCATCAGCCTGGACAAAGCGGACAAGATTGGCATTGACGGGGTCAGGAAAGACCTTGAAAAGCAGGGGTTTGAAGCAGCCTCAATCGACAATATCATCACCATAATGGAAAACATTAAAAACGGTGGCCTGGACGGCGCTGAGAAATCCGGTCTTAATCCGGAGGCGGTGGACAGCCTCAGGGAAATCATGGCTGCGGTACTGTCCATGAACGGCGGCCGTTACGGCATTGAATTTGACTTTACCTTGGTCCGCGGCATGGGTTATTATACCGGCACTATTTTCGAAGTGGCTTACGGCGATCTGGGTTATTCCATTGCCGGCGGCGGACGTTATGACAATATGATTGGCAACTTCATGGGCAAGCATGTGCCGGCAGTGGGCTTCTCCATTGGTTTCGAGCGCCTGGTTGAGATCCTGAAGGAGCGGGGCGACGGCCAGCTGGACGAGGATCACGTCGCGCTGATCTTCGAGGCTGAGACGCCTTCAGCGGTCATTGCGGCGGGAGATGCGCTGAGATCAACCTACAAGACCGTATCCGCTTTCAGACGCGAGAAGAAATTCGGTAAGCAGCTGGAGCGACTTAAAAAAGCCGGCTACAAGTACTTCGCCGTCATTGAAGGCGATGCACCGGTCGTCAAGGAGATTTAAGATGTGGAAGGCATATAAAGCGCCCGCGGGAGCCAAAGTTGCCGTCGCTCTCAGCGGCGGCATCGACAGCGCCGCTGCGGCGCTTTTGCTGTGTCAGGCGGGCTATGAGGTTTTCGGCATCACTATGCGTCTTTTTGATGAGGCTGAATCAGAGTCTGATACAGGGGCTGAGCCGGCGTCGCTGCGGGAAGCCAGGGCAGTGGCTGAAGCTCTTGGGATTCCCCTGGTCGAGCTCGATATGCGTGTCGCTTTCAGCGACATTGTGATCTCACATTTTGAAACCGGTTATCTGGATGGGCTGACACCTAATCCTTGCGTCATCTGCAACCGGGAGATCAAGTTTGGACGTCTGCTGGATGCGGCTCTTGCTCATGGGGCCGACTTTATGGCGACGGGTCATTATGCCAGACTGGAGCGGTTTGGTGAAGCGGGGCGGATTCGCTTATTGCAGGGTCAGGCAGATCGCAGGGATCAGGCCTATTTTCTGCACAGCTTGTCCCAGTTACAGCTGGCGCGGCTGATGTTTCCTTTAGGGGGATTTGCCCATAAGGATGAGGTCAGAGCTATTGCGGAAGGCTTTTTTGGCGCGGATTTTTTTACGAGTGGAGAATCCAGGAGCATTTGTTTCCTCAGTGGCTCCGGTCACGTGGACTATTTTGTCGAGAAGGACTTGATGGGCAGGTGCCGCGGGCAGTTTGTAGATCCGTCCGGCGCAGTGATTGGCGCTCATGAAGGGTATGTCCGGTATACCATAGGACAGAAGCGGGGCTTGAATGTGGTGACACAGGACCCGGGAGATTATGGCGCGCAGGCGCTGAAATCCCTCAGAGGGCTCACGGTTCTGGACATCCAGCCGGACACCGGCGACGTGATTTTGGGGTCAGACAACGCCTGCTACAGGTCGTCCCTGATCGCCAGCACCCCCCGATGGATTGGCCACATCCCACTTGAAGGCGAGACCGTCGAGGTCAAAATCTGCCACTGGG
The DNA here is from genome assembly GCF_030247605.1 of Acidaminobacter sp. GTDB lineage: Bacteria > Bacillota > Clostridia > Peptostreptococcales > Acidaminobacteraceae > Acidaminobacter. The sequence goes on from NZ_JAOTSB010000003.1 coordinate 187,162, forward strand.
GGTATAGGCTGAGGGCAAGGGTCGGACGACTGAACCCGGAAGGCTTCGATGGTCTTGGCAGTGTGGAAGTCCACTTTGAGGAACCCGTCAGGGCCGTTGCGCCTGGCCAGCATGTGGTTTTCTTTTTGGATGACGAAGTGCTGGGTGGGGCGATGATAGAAACTCGGTGTCAGACACCGAGTTTCTGATGGGTGGTGCGAGGATCGATGTTGAATGAAACTTGGTGTCAGACACCAAGTTTCTGCTGGATGAAACTCGGGGTTGATAGGCGCTAGCCGCAGACACCAAGTTTATGCTGGGTGAGGCGATGATCGAAAAAGGTGGCTATGACCAGCGCCTGTCAAACCAAAATACCTTGCTAAAATGAAGCGGGGGTCCCTGAGAAATCAGCTTTCTGATTTCATAGGGACCCCCGTTTTATCTCTCATATAAACATCAACAGACTGACTGCCATAACCATCATCCCAGCCACCAAGCCGTAGATGGACAGATGTGCCTCGCCATATTCTCTGGCGGAAGGCAATAATTCGTCAACGGAAATGAAAACCATAATACCGGCAACGCCGGCGAACAAAACGCCAAAAACCGTATCGTTCATATAGCGGGAGAGAAGCAGATAACCTACCAGTGCCCCAACCGGTTCCGACAAGCCAGAGAGGAAAGAAAGCTTGAAGGCCTTCAGCCTGCTGCCCGTAGCATAATAGACAGGCACTGAGACGGCAATGCCCTCAGGTATATTGTGGATTGCGATTGCGACCGCAATGGCAATACCAAGGCTTGGGTCGTTGAGTGCGGCTGTGAAGGTTGCAAGTCCTTCCGGAAAGTTATGAATGGCAATGGCGAGGGCTGTGAAGACGCCCGTACGCATGAGCTTTTGGCTGTGCTCATGGTGGGTGCTGACATGCTCAGTGCTTGAGTGGGTCATCTCTTCAACCGTATGGGCTTCATGTGGATTCTCGGATTCCGGCAGCATCCGGTCGATCAAACCTATAAGGAGCATGCCGCCAAAAAAACCCGCCACCGTAATCCAGGAGCCCAGTTTCAACCCATGGGCAGCCGTAAGCGCATCTTTGGCTTTGACGAAGATCTCGATCATGGACACATAAATCATGACACCCGCTGAAAAGCCCAGAGCAATGGATAAAAATTTTGTGTTGGTCTTGTCTGTAAAAAACGCAAGCGCGCTGCCAATGCCGGTAGCCAGGCCTGCAAATAGCGTTAATCCAAAGGCGAATAAGACTGAATTTAATTCCATGGGTTACATCACCCCTTCCCCAAAATCTTAACAGGAAGTTGTTGGGATTTCAATGTTTTTCAACCGGGAACTTCATTTTGCCGTACCTATGATAAGTTTTTGTTAGAAAACCAGATACCACGATAGAAATATAGTAGGAGGTGTCTGGCATGTTTGATAACAATGACATCAAAAAGCTACTTAAAACAGTGGGTCACGACAAAGTGTTGATCATTGGCATCGACGTTTCAAAGTACTTTCACGT
>NZ_JAOTSB010000046.1 GCF_030247605.1 Acidaminobacter sp.
TATTCAAATGTGTTGAGGAAGGGGTGTGAATAATGTTAAAATGTAGGAGTAACTACTTGAATTCTTCGTAGGTTCAGCGAAAATATCGATTTTTAATGGTTTTCGTAAAACGACGTAGAATTTAGGGATTAGCATCTCAGTCTCTTTTGGCGTCAGCTCTATCTTTTGATTTCCAATTATGACGTCGTAGCATTCCACGTCAATGGTCATCTGATCAATGACAATGCGCTCTGAGCGCGTGGTCGGTGCTGATTGGGGCTGGACTCTCTTCAATACAGCTTTTATACGCGCGACAACTTCTCGGGGCGAAAAGGGCTTCGTAATGTAATCATCGGCACCAATTTCGAGCCCAAGTATGCGATCAAACTCTTCGCCTCTCGCGCTCAGCATAATAATTGGCACTTCACTGGTTTTTCGGATTTCCCGGCATACGTCCGTTCCGGACATTTTGGGCATCATAATGTCGAGGATCACAAGGTCAAATTGTGTATCCTTTATTTTGTTCAAAGCCTCTTTCCCATCATAGGCTGATTCACACTGAATATTTTCAGCCTTCAAATATGCAGTCAGACTTTCGTGCACTGCAATATTGTCATCACAAATCAGAACTTTCGGTTGATGCTCCATACAACACACCCCTACAAAGTAACTTTTACCCTCACATTATTTTCCTAAGTGCCATTAGAATCTATGGCTGTGACGCCATTATACCATTTCTGAAAGCCCTAAATAATGTGATTGAGCCGATGGTTGTCGTACCAAAACCATCGGCTCAAATTTCAAGCTATGAAATATAATTTCCCTGCCCGTCAATAAACGTCATCTCATAATATTTTTTAGGCCTGCCCTTCGTATTTTCACGTTTTTCGTGAATAATGCCGGCATAGGCTTTCGCTTCGATCTGATTCAATATGCGGTTCGCGCCTCTGACTGTAATGGATAAACAGTTCGCCACATCTTCGGAAGACAGTTTATTGGTTCCAAGTATAGCTGCATAGGAAATGATTTTCTGAAGATTGATATTGTGAATGCCCAGCCGCTCAGACAGCTCAATGATTTCATCATTCGCCATTTCCTTGAAAGTGATGGTGCCGGATCGGTCCAGCGGCCCTGTCACCTTTTGGTCATCGCTGACAAAAAAGCTGCAGCTGCCTCGATAAGCCTTGGCCTGCCGGTTTGCTTTCTCAGCATTCTCCCTGGCTTGAAAATATTCGCGTCCGGAGCCCCACCCAATTTTTACCATGTTGCTTGTGGTTCGTTGCAAATAGGTCAAAAGCGCGCAGCTCTGAAGGTGATCAGACAGGGACAGATAGGCTTCATAAGGCATTTCAAGTTGGACATAATCCTCGATCCGCTGGCTTGTATCCACGAGTTTTTGCATCTTAAAAAAGTCTTTAAGCTTGATTTTCAAACTGGCGATTTCATCTTCAACATCATCCGAAACTGCAGCAATAGCAGCTAAAGGTGAAGGGTTAACTTCCTGATGCTCATCAGGCTCTATACTGATTCTCCCAACCACCATTTTTCGATTGTTCAGTTTTTGAATCTTTACTTCGTCCAAGAGACTCCTAATTAACTCCCTCACAGTTTCCAGTGTTGGAGTTAGAAATAAAAATTTGTTGCCTCTTGAAGTGAGCTCAGGCACAAAATGACCGTACGCCGTAATAGAGAAATCAATTTGTCCGTTTTCCCAAAGCTCAATATGGTTTTTCAGCAGCAGTCGAGTCTGTTCATAGATGGAGTCGTTCAAGCTGACAGGATAAATAGGCGGACAGAAGCGATCTTTAAACTCATCAAAAGAATCAATTCGGTTCGCAAAATCAATATAAATCCGTCTGGTGTCAATGCCAGGATTACTTAAAATAATTTTTAAGAGACCTTTATAAATGGATCCTTCGTCATCCTTGAGCACTCTGATTGGCAGCTGAGCCATCAGGTGCTCTTTTTCTATGGCTTCATATATAAAAGTACCGCTGAGAATAAACGCGTCCACGTCATATTTGTTTTGTTCATACAAAACGTCGATATCTTGAAGCGTCTCAGGAACGAAAAATTTCATCTGGCAAAGATCCTGAAACTCCTTTGCAAGCTTTTCCAAATACGATTTATGAGGGAGTGTCGTAATGACACCAATGACTGTTTTCAAGTGATAGGCCTCCCATTTTGCAGCTTATTTGAATGTTCTTGAATAGTCTTGATCACACGTGCCCTCTAAAGGGCTATGTCAAAATTTAACGCATAAGATGCTTTTAGTTAAATTATAACATACCAAATTTGATTTGCAGCCATCCTGTCAAACTTTAAAGAACGTTGTTCTTAAATTGTCCAAAATTAATTATTGACATAACAGCCCTTCGAATATATCATAATATTCGAACAGTTCTTAAATTGTCCAAAATTAAAGGAGGGTCACTATGGATCAAAATTATTTGTCTTTAGCCAACTCAACTACTCTGTTCCTCATCGTTCTCATCCCAATTATTATTGCAGTCGTCCAGGCAATACTATTCTTAAGACTTGGCTTAAGCGAAGCCAAAAATCTGGATATTCCTAAACCTACGTTAAAAAAGGTCATGATCAACAGCTCACTATTTTCAATCATCCCCTCTCTCCCAATAATTATCACGCTTGCGATCTTGATGCCTGTACTCGGAAAATACATACCATGGTTAAGATTATCCGTCATAGGGTCTGCGATCTACGAAAGCATGGCCGCGGATATGACCATAAAATCCTTCGGCCTCAGCGGATTAGGAGACATGGGCATCACCTCCTCCATCTTTGTCAGCATAGTCTGGGTCATGACCCTTGCCATCCTTGTTGGTCCAACTCTGAATATATTCCTTTTGAAATCCTATGATAAGAAACTTCGATCAATTCGAAGCTCAGGCGGTTTCCTCGCCGTTGCAACCGGAGCGCTGTTTATAGGCATGCTGTCCTTAATGGGCGTTCCACTCTTGATTAACGTTGCCAATCCCCTTGGCATTATTGCCGCAGTAACTGCAGGGGTTTCGGTTTTACTTCTCGACGGACTTGCGAAACGGACTGGAAAGAAAACCATCGGCGAATTTTCTTTTCCTTTAAGTATGATTTTGGGCATGGCGTCCACCATTGTTGCGACGAATCTTTTATAAGGGGGAACTCAAATGAACCAGTCAAACAGAAATTACGAAACTTCTTTGCATAGATTGGGCAAAATCTCGACTGCCGTCATGCTCGTCGCGTTAATCAGCGTGCCCATTGTTATGACCATGATCTTTGGCATTGAGGTCGAGGCGGATAAAACCCTTACCGCTTTCGTTGGCGCCTTCAGCCTTTTCGGGATCATAGGCGCGATTGAATTCTTCTCCTATGCCCCTATCCTCGGCGCTGGCGGCCAGTATCTTTCATTCATAACCGGCAACATAGGCAATCTTAAGCTGCCTGCAGCCCTAAGCGGCATAAAAATTGCCGGCTACGCGACCGGCTCGAAGGAATCTGAGGTCATCTCCATGATTTCAATTGCGGCATCTTCCATTATGACGACCTTGATCATTTTTATAGGGATGCTTTTCGTAGGGCAATTTCTGCCGCTCCTTCAGTCCCCATTTCTGGCGCCTGCCTTCTCAAACCTGATGCCCGCGCTTCTTGGCGCACTTGCGACACCGGTTTTCGTCAAAGATCTCCGCACAGCCTCTGTGCCGTGTCTTGCTGCCGCAGCCGTGACCTTGGCCATAGGCTATCCAATGGTGGCGCGCTACCAGGCGTTTCTGATGCCGGTCTTCCTTGTCATTGCAGTCGGTTGGAGCTTTGTCCTGTATAAAGTCAAACGCAGTACCATTCAGAGAAGCGCTGAGGAAATGAGCGAGTAAGCACATAAGCACATAAGCACTCGAGGAGGACACTATGAAGCACAAAATGATTTCAAAAGCATTATCTCATAAAGAGACTCTTGTTCGACACAGAAGATTCATCCACGAAAATGCCGAAATTCACAATGACCTGCCCATCACGACGCAATATGTCCTATCCGAATTGAAAGCCATGGGCTATGAGCCTGAAGAAATTTGTCAGTCCGGCATTGTTGCCCTCGCCGGAAAAAGAAAGGGCAAGACGTTCCTACTCAGAGCAGATATGGATGCTCTGCCGATGGTCGAAGAAAACACACTGCACTTCAAATCCAATACCGGCCATATGCACGCCTGTGGTCACGACATGCACACTGCTATGCTGCTGGGCGCGGCTCGACTGCTTAAGGAACACGAGGATGAGCTTGACGGACAGGTCAAATTGATGTTTCAGCCTGCCGAGGAAACGCTACACGGTGCGAAAGCCATGATCGATGCCGGCGTGCTTAAAAATCCAACCGTTGATGCCGCCATGATGATTCACGTGATGTCCGGTATGCCTCTGCCGAGCGGTTCCGTCCTGGTCCCGCAAGGCGGCGTGCTCTCAGCGGCCGCAGACTGGTTTAATATCAGCGTTCAGGGCAAAGGCGGCCATGGTGCAATGCCTAATACAACCGTAGATCCATTAAACGTCATCTCCCATATCCACATTGGACTTCAGGAAATCCTGTCCAGAGAAGTGGCGCCAGGCGACAATGTCGCATTGACCATTGGGCAAATGCATGGGGGCTCGACTTCCAACGTCATTCCTGACATGGCCTACCTTGCCGGAACTGCAAGAACTTTTGGTGAAGAAACCAGAAGCTATGTTAAACAGCGCATTGAAGAAATAGCCTCTGGCGTTGCGGCCACCTACAGAGCTTCTGCAGAGGTCGTCTTTGAAAGAGGCTGTCCAAGTGTCGTTGTGGACCAAAAATTGAGGGATCAGGTTTACACTTTTGCATCTGATTTGGTTGCTGCAGATCGCCTCATCGATCCGGCTGCGATTGGTTTTACTAAAATGTCCGGTTCAGAAGACTTTTCACATGTGAGCTTGGAAGTGCCTTCCATCATGGTTTCCCTTGCCGCCGGTTCACCTGAAGAAAATTACACGTTCCCAATGCATCACCCTAAGGTAATGTTCGACGAAGAGGCCCTTCATGTGGGTGCGGCACTCTATACCCACGTCGCTATGTCGTGGTTGAAACATAATAAATAACACTTCAGCCTTAGGAGGCACATCCATGTCAGCAGTAAAACTCAAAGGAACAACTTTAAAGCTGGGCGTCGTAGTCGCGTCGCTCATATGCGTCATGTTGTTCACCTTCAGCACTTTAGGGATCCATGACGTGTGGCCGGCATCCTTGTTGCTGCTCTTTTTCTTCGAAGGCGGCGCTAAGGGGGAGAAAATCAAAAGCATCTTCAGTGGTGCGACTGTGGGACTTCTGGCCGCCCTGGGTCTTTTTCACGGCGTCGAGCTGCTGGCACCCCTACTCGGCTTGCAGGCGAGCATATACTCTTTGGTGTTCCTGGCTATCTTTTTTCTTATAGTGCTTGGGGACTTGTCCCATACCCTCTTCAACAACTATGCCTTCTGCTATTTTACTGTCGCTTTGATCTTTCCGGAGCAGTCCACCCTGAAATGGTTGTTCGCATTGTATGCGGGCGGGGCGTTCCTGCTGGTCGGGGTAACCTATTTCATAAGGATGATTCACAGGACCAAGAGGCTCGGCGAGGAATCAGTCAGCGTACGGTAGACAATGTACAAAAAATGACCAGGATCAGCAATAAATTATTTGCTGGTCGTGGTCATTTAATTTTTGAGTGAAACCGGGTGTCTGACACCGAGTTTCATTTTTGAGTGAAACCGGGTGTCTGACACCGAGTTTCATTCATATTTTGTATGAAGTTCGCGTTCCGAAAATCATTACAAGTAAGAGCTTCTCAGGAGACTCAATATTCTTGAGGGTTGGCTGTAACAAATGGGTAATATCTCTATGAGATTCTGGTAGATTGCATTTGTCGCTGTGTTTTATAATTCACTATGCGTTTAGAGTAAAGAGGGCTGCTTACTCGCTGTATGCGAGCGTGTCCAAAGTTTTGTTAAAAGTTAGAATCCGGTTGTACTTTCACAATAAATCTCTTTTTTAAATAAGTAAAAGCATTATTGAATTCCCGAACCGCGAAGAATACATGTGAGAAAATACAATTAAGCTTTTTCGATATAGCACATTCTTGCTGATGAGAAAAAAATGAATCGAGATGCATGAAAGGTGTGATTTAAATGTCCAAACATTACATTTACTCGCTTTCAAGTAGAAGGTTGCACCCTTATGCAGGCAGCAAGGCAGCGAATATTCATTTTTTATTGCGTCAGGGAAAGGTAGTTCCAAATAGCTGGGTCATCATATGGACGGCCTGCGAGGATCATAAAAAGGATAGTCAGCTTACACTGAATACCCTTCGCAAAGAACTAATCAAATACATTGATCCAATGAAATTATACGCGGTACGCTCTTCTGCCTCTGTTGAAGACTCGGGTGATTTTTCTTGCGCGGGGTTATTTAAAAGCTTTCTCCAAGTACAGGAAATTGAAAACATACTTAATTCTGTTGTCACTGTTTGGGCATCCCTGGAGTCCCCAGAATTCAAGGCATATTGGAATTGCATTATGCCCGAGGGCACGGTTCCACGTATGGCCGTTATCATCCAAGAAATGGTACAGGCTCAGTTTTCCGGGGTGGTTTTCACAAAAAATCCTGTGACAGGTTTGTCTGAAACGATTATTGAGGCGGGTACAGGTCTGGGAGAATCACAAATTCAGGAACATCGAGATCCCGACCGTTGGGTGAGCAAGTGGGGAAGATGGACTCAGAAACCCTTAGAGAGTGGAATGAAGGAGTCGCTGGCTAGGGAGATCATAGAACAGGCCACCATTATTGCCAGAAAGTATCAGCGTCCAGCGGATCTGGAATGGGCATGGGATGGCAAAAAGCTATATTTCCTTCAAGTTCGCCCAATTACAAGACTGGATATTCCGGTCTATTCCAACCGGATTGCACGTGAAATGTTGCCAGGGGTTATCAAGCCTCTGGTATGGTCCATTAATACTCGACTGATTAATCCGACTTGGGTCAAAATCTTAACTAAACTTACAGGAGACCATTCATGGGAACCTGATAGCCTAACAGGTTATTTTTACAACCGTGCCTACTTCAATATGGGTATTTTTGCACGTGTGTTTGAGCGTTTGGGCATGCCGGGCGAGGCTCTGGAACTATTATTTGGTTTGGAGCAGGATGGACCGGAAAAACCCCATATGCATCCCGGTTTTGGAATCATTCCGCGATTACCACGATTAATTGTATTTGCTCTAAGTTTTATTGGTATTCATCACCGTCTCCAGCGCTTAGTCAGGAATAAAAAAAATGCCTACGAGAACCTGATCGCAAGTATGAAGACGGACCTGACACCAGAAGAATGGCTGCAAAAGGTATCTGTGATTTTTAATGAGACACAGGAAGTGGCTTACTATAATATAATTATCCCCTTGCTGGCCATGATGCACTATCAGCTGCTGGCTGCCCTTTTAAAGCAGTACGGATATGATGTTCGCATGCTGGAGCTTGAGGGCAGCAGGGAAGCTGCATTGAAATACAATCCTCAGCATACCTTACATGCGCTTCACGAGTATTATTTTGGACACTCAGGTGATGAACCGGGAGACGCTGATCCATTGTCTGCCGAACAAGAGGCGTGTTTAAAGCGGGATATAGACATGTTTTTGGAAGCTTTCGGTCATTTCAGCGACAGTGGGAACGACTGTTCCAGCATTCCATGGCGAGAAACGCCTGAACTGATCCGGCGTATGATTGCCAGACCACAGCAGGCGGTGAAAACCGTCCAAAAAACAATATGTTTTGAAGATCTGAAGATTCCTTGGATGCGACGTATAACGACGAGCATCATTTACCGGCGTACAAGTCGACTCACTGTTAGTCGTGAAGAAATCAGTTCCTTATATACCTATGGATATGGTCAATTCAGGACTTGTTTTATCAAAATTGGTGAGCAATTGGTCGCCAGGGGCATCATTGATGATCGGGAAGACATCTACTATTTACATTGGGATGAGCTGATAAAACTTTTTGAGAATCTGCAATCAGTCCCGCAGCAGGACTTGGTTTCCTCACGACAAAGGTCAATGGAGTTATACCGTAATGCTGTTTTACCGGATATGATCCTGGGTTCCGAACAGCCACCGGTGATGGATTCTGTACAGGATTCCCTACGGGGTATTCCCACATCTCTTGGTGCTTACTCAGGTCCGGCAAGAGTAATTCAAGGCATTAACGAATTTGAAAAAGTACAGGATGGGGATGTGCTGATCATTCCATTTTCGGATGTTGGCTGGACGCCTTTGTTTGCCAAAGCGGGGGCTGTCGTTTCAGAATCAGGCGGCATGTTGTCTCACAGTTCAATCGTCGCGCGGGAATACCGCATACCCGCTGTTGTATCAGTTGCGGGAGCTTGTCGTATTGAAGACGGCGTCCAAGTTTCCGTCAATGGTTACACTGGTGATGTTGTATTAATCTAAAAAGGAGGGTCGTTCCAGTGTCATCTCATTTTATCTCCTTACTTACAATCTTTTTTGGCTATCTCATTGGCTCAATATCTTTCGCCCGTCTTTCGTTTGCCATTCTAAAACCAGGTGCGGCTCCGGACTTGATTCGTACACCAACTACAGATGCTCAGGCCGAACTGGTCTCCCATTCTATAGGTGCAACCAATGTAATGATAGCCTTTGGCTCACGCTGGGGTATACTGGTTAGCGTTCTCGATGCCTTAAAAGCGTTTTTGCCTACTTTGATCATAAGGATCATGTTTCCAGAGGCACCTTATTTCCTTTTGGCAGCAACAGCGGTACTGGTTGGCCATCTTTGGCCAGTCTGGCACAAATTTTCAGGTGGGGGTGGGAATTCAAGCATCATGGGGATGATGCTAGCCATCAGTCCCGTAGGTTTACTTCTGACGCATGCAGGCGGTATGTTACTCGGGCGTATCTCCCCCATGTTTTCATTTGTCGGTGGGATTGCCCTAACCATACCCTGGTTTGCTCTGCGCAATGGTCTATATAGTCTGGAAGTGGCTTTTGCGGTCACAATCACTATCCTTTATGTGCTGGCAGAACTGCCTGAGATCATACAGCTCAGGAACTTGAAACGACAAGGTCACACCCTTGATTATGGACATGTTGTCTCATTAATGAAAAAATCAGCGAAGTCAGAAAAATCTAAGAATCGTTTCAATGATTAAGGCTCTGAACCTGAATAGACCAGCTTATTCACAAAATTGTATTTTATAATTGTTCATTTGTTGAATTTTGAAACGCAAATTGTATTTGTCACCTATCATGCAACAGCATTTGGAAAGACCTTATAAGGAACTTGAAACAATTTAAATTGAGTCTTTTTAACAACAAATAACCCACCCTATAGGTTAGATCAATCAGATCGAGCCTATAGGGCGGGTATTATTTTGCCATTATTCAGGGGTTCAAATTCCTGACCATAATTTTCCAAAACACCTCATATTTATCACAATTCCTCAATCCCCGCCTCACAAAATCCAAGTGCTCTCCAGCGACAATCGGCACATACCAAGTCAAAGGATGCCTTGTCAAAGCGCGCCTTCATCCGCTCATTGATCATTTGAACCGTATAAAGATGCCCCACCTGAAGGTCCAGAATTTGAATCACCGCACGGTCCATAGCCTGAATCCTGATTTCCGAATGGCTATTACCCGCAGTATGGCACTGCCCGTCGACGAGATGGGGGCAGGCGTCACATAGGACATCCGGCCCATCAATAACTCTCAGCTTCATTTCAGGATAAGTCCTCAGCAAATGAACAATCTCCGTCATTTGCTGGACAAACGCGTCACTGTAGCCCAGCCCCCGAAATCCCAGCCGGCACACCAAATGATGCCCTCTCAAAGCCAGCATGCCCTTCACCCCTCTTCTCCTCACTCATTCCCCGTCCACATTCCGTTGCGTCCGCACAACATAATGCGTCGCATAGGCCGCCTCAATTTTCGCGTCCCCACTCTTGCTGAATCGGAGAGGCACCTTTTTACCTTTTGTCCCCCACCGAACATACCCCGTATGAGAGGGTTTCAGCCCGGCACCATCGGCATAGTTTTTGATCTCTTTCATTATGAAAGTCATAACGCTCAAATTAGCCCTGCACACCTTTTCAAGATAAGGCACGCGCCCAAACCGCCAGTCTTCCAAATCCTTGGCCGACAGAATCCCCACGCCCAGCAAAACATCCAGCGGCGAAATCACTTTCTTTTCACTCAGAAGCTGGCTCATCACAGAGTCCAGCTTTTTCTTTAGTTCAACTCGATTCATTCTCTTCCCCGCTTCTTCTCAAATAATTCCAACCGAAGACTTTATTTTGCCGATGGTCACCCTTCCCCACACCTCGCCCCAGCAAAACTACAGCCACCCCGCCATTCTGAGCCCGGTGAGGAAAACTATCAGAACACAAGACGAAATCAGCACATACAGCCCGTTCCACTTCAGACCAACCTGCACCGGAGACCGCGATGCCAGCCCTGATAGGGTGATCACCGTCGGGGAGGTCGGCGCCAGCGTGATCCCCATGGACCAGCTGACTCCCAGCAGAAGGGCAATGTACGTTGGCGACACTCCAAAAGCTGACGCCTGTATACTTGCGCCAATAATCGTAATATGAATAATTGGGTGAACGCCCATTGCCGACAGGATGACGCTCCCGAAAATTACGACGACCGACAGCAAAAAAGCACTCTCCCCAACAAGCTTTGAAAGCACCATAGGAATATAATGACCGAGATTGGAATACGCAATGCTTTCAGCAAGCATCCCGGCACCTACAAACAGCACGATCTCGCTGCTGAGCTTTGTCAGCCGGTCTTTAAAGTAGTAGGTCTTAATGACTTTGGTTAAAACTGACAACCGGCCAATAATCTCCATCCACAGGAAAGGAAAAATCAGCGCTGCCAGGGACACAATAATGACGGTTTGGATGCCCGTCACCACCGAGATCACGGCAATGGACACCATCAGAATGACGCTGAAGGCGGCCAGTTCAACAATCTTATGAAGCTTCGCGGTTTCACTGGAAGGATTTTGGGAATCATCCTTCGAGATGACGTTCGAATGATCCTCCAAATTGCGCTCTGTATGCCGCTCTATCTCTTCATTGCCGCCTCCGAGTCCCAACACACCGAACCCGCCGCGTTCCTGGATCATGGTCATGATATAGCCAATAATGCCGCAAATCACCCCGCAGAGGATTCCCAGCGGAAAAAAACGCCCCCAGGAAGCCCCTGACAATTGAAGTACCAGGGCGACTGCGGCCGTCGTTGGCGCCCAAATCATGCAGGTCGTGAACCCCCTGCTGATCGCCGAGCTCATCAGCCTTTTATTCCGGCTGAGCTCACTGGCCTGGACGATCTCATACACAAGCGGCACGACGGCTAGATTCACCAACACCCCGACAAAGGCAGATATAAAACTCACCAACACATAATACCGACTGGTCGAATGAACATGGCTCCGAAAAAAATTCTGCAGCGCCGAATAATAGCCCCCGTACTGGATGGGAATACTCAAAATGGGCACCATGGTAAACAATGCCACCAGGTACAGGTTCCCCATAAGCGCCTGCCTCCAAACGCTCAAAGGCGCGCGGTAGATCAGTAATAACAGCATGCTGAGGCCTAAGGAAGCAAAGCCAATCACTCTGGCCACGCCCGTGACGGCCGGCAGGCTGAGCACTATAACCGCGATCATAAGCACAAAACACAGCTCGTAAACCAGTTCAGATTTCAAAAAAAGGTTGCCTAAAAATAACAATGACAGGACGAAGGTCCCCATACTTCTGATCCGTGTGATCTGTTCGGCCATGATGCCCTCCCTTCGGTTTCTTATTTTTCCGGATTATAGCTCCAGCCACCAGCCCGCTGTAGTCAAGCAGAAAAACTTCTGCCGATGGTCATCCAAACATTCCCCAACATTATATCAAAATTTGGAAGTCGCTGCACTTTTAATCCCGATCTCAGACTTGCGAAAATTGTGTGAGATGTACTTCGAATACTATGAGATCGTATATTTACATTAATTAAAATATCAAAAGTAATTTGGGTTTTCAAAATCGTAGAAAAGTGGTAAGATAAAAACAGAACACATGTTCTTTGTTTGTCAGTTCACTTCATAACCGTTTTCAAGGAGGTACAACATGACACCCATTCAACAGCTTTATTTGGAAAAGCTTCGCTCAGCCTTTGAAAACAGTGCCCTCGGAGAAGAAATGGTCTACATACTTGGCAATATGAGACGGGATCTCACCGCAGCAGAATTTCAGATGGTGATCACAACATTCCAAAACAGTCGACCTTAAAGGAGATGAACAGGCATGAAAATTGATTTCATTCACTACCCTTACGCCTTCACCAACGACGGCAAACGAATTGACGTACGAGAGATTGAAGGAAATCCTCACGTTGGCGTGGTACTGGAAGTCGTAAATGACAAATACCGCGTCAAAGGCATATCCAATGATTCAGATTGTGTCGGTGGCGTTTGTCCGATTAAGTGACTTTAATTTTAATTGCGGCTACCCTTTCAACATCACGCCATAATAAACCCAAAGAGGATCAATGACACACCCCATGTCATTGATCCTCTTTAATTTAGTCCTTTTTCTTAACCGGAATCCAAATCTCACTCCGGTACTCCGGATTACTGGTATCCGGACTCTCGTACCATAGAATTTCCGGGCCTTCTACGACCTCGTATCCCGAGGAAGGCAGCCATTCCGAGTAGATCCTCCCCCAACTATTCTGCAGCGTTTCCGGGAATGGTCCAACAGATTCGAACACCGCCCACGTACCGGCCTCGACCTTCAATTCATCAAATTCTGTTGCCTCATCCATTGAAGTCGCTACCCCAATGTAGTGATCAAGCTCGCCCTTCTCTTCCATTCTATCTTCAGAGAAATTGGCGGAAGCGCTGAGTATACCGCGTGGCTCTACATTGGAGATCAATTTAAGGCGCTTCACAATTTCCGGTGTCAATAGTCCGGTCATTTTGGTGATCTCTGGGTTGATGCCTTCGAAAACCATCGGCACCCTTCTCTTAACACCTACCAATTTAAACCATTCTTTTTCAACAATACGATAATTCATCTCGCATCCTCCTCTAATGGACAATTGAAAGGTCATTCGGGGATAAGCTTTCAAAAGCCTGCCCTCCTGCCTAGCTTCAGAAGGAAGAATGCCATGCAGAGATTGAAAAGCGCGCGAAAACGCGTCCGCTGACGTGTAGCCATATTTAACAGCTACATCCAATATTCGCAACTCTCGATCCTTCAGATCAAGAGCAGCCATCGTCAACTTTCTCCGACGAATGTATTCAGACAAGCTTATGCCTGATAAAAACGAAAACATGCGTTTGAAATGATATTCCGAGCAGTAGGCGAGTTGCGCAAGTTTGCTGTAATCCAGTTCCTCGGTTAAATGCGCTTCAATGTAGGCCATTGCATTATTCATGCGACTTAAGGAATCCACCGAACATACCTCCTTTCATCATCCATAATATCAAAGAATGCTTCGGTCCATCCGACAATCTGTGCACGATAAAATCGATCTTGAAACCGCTATTTGTTGATTTGCCTCACGCCATATAATTGAAAGGGGCATGTTCTGAGATCAACTGCGATTCATTAACGATGTTTATTCTACCGGCCCTATTTGGCCTTGCTCCTTCTCAATCAGCGCCAGCGCAAGCTTCAGAGCGGCAATGCGTCGCACAAGCAGCGTCTGCTGGGACTTGCCCATTTTTGCAAGCTCCATATTCTCACACTTTAGGAGCGTTGATAACAGGGCCCGGTGGGCTTCGCTCAATTCTTCAGCTGTATAGTCTGTCACCTTTAGTCCTCCAGTCCCCTTCAAAATTCTCAGGGCTTTCCTCATCAGCACTTTAGTGCCCTGCTGTATAGCCCATGTAAGGCCAGAGCCATTACCCTGCCGATGGTTCTTATTCTCCACACCCCGCCAAACAACTTTATCCATTTCTCAATTCTTAAAAGTCGCCAACAATGAAGTTGCTTTTGTCGAGATTAAGTGATTGCAGACTTTTCAGGTTTGCTTTACGACAATGTTCCGATAACCGATCCAGGTACGAACCCATCCAAGGATGGCAGTTGCTCACACTTCCAGATATCTTCTGACACCACTCCAGGAACGCCCATTAAGTAATGTCTTAAGTTCCGCATCTGTCAGCAAATTTTCAGAGTTCTGCTGATACGCCGCCAGCGGATACCCTGTCGGGATTACAGCAAATTTGAATTTTCCAGGTGTGAGTGCCTTTTGGGGACATCCATAGATACAGCCAAGGCAAAAATCGCAAGTTTTCCCAAACTCAGGTCTTGACGCATCAGCGACTTTGCTTTTCACCAGTCTGATATTGGACGCCGGACAATGACTTTCACACCAGCCACATTCATTGCAAGCTTCGCTGACTTGGATCCTTTTTCCGAACTGCGCCGCCCCTTTGACTTCAAGTCTTCCAAGCATCGTCACCAGTCGATCCACCAATTTCGTTGGGAGAACCAGATTGGGCTGATTTTGAAGATAGGCTCCCAGCCACTGATTCACCTTTTGCGGCAAAATCTGAATCAGGGCTTTCGAAACCTCAAAAGGCGTTGGAGACATCCAGTTGTTCGGCATAACCGCCATAGCCTCTGTCACAACGCAGTAGCCCTTCTTTACAAGCCACCGTTTCGCAGTGATGCGGCATGCGGTATTGCTCAGCATCTCACCGCCCCCTGAAACGGAGATAATCATTGCCTTTTTGCGCAGGCCAGCCACTGCAGGCTGTTCCACCAGTGCGCTTAACCATTCATAGACCAAGCTGGGCGCGTTAAATGCGTGTACAGCGTAAATCAGAATGAGGTCTTGACATGCCTCTGCCTTGCGCCTCAGATCTTCTTTCGTTGCTTTGGTTAACCTATGCATTTCCACAGAAACCCCTCGAGCGATGAGTTGGTCTCTGACTTCCTGCGCCACCAACCCGGTGCTGCCTGATCCTGTATAGTAAGTTATGAGCGTTTTCTCCATGCGTCACCTCTTTCCGTCCATTTAGCCTAAAACTTTAAGACAAAATTTCCTGCTGCAATGGCTGTAAAGCTTGCAAGAAATGGATGCTTAGTGGATCCAGTGCTTGTACTATTTATCCTTTACCATAGCCAAAGCCTTCATTTCCTTTGGCATTTTCTCTATGGCATATCTCAGCGCGGTTCGGGGCATGACATTTTTCTTAGACATCACGAAATCGAAGATCTCTTGTTGATGAACCTCACTGGCGGCTTTCAGCATCCAGCCGTAGCCTTTCTGTACCAGATCGTCCTGATCCATCAGAAGAAGGTTGGCGAGCTCCAGAATTTCCTTCAGAAATTTTCCTTTTCTCGCAGGGACAATCAGGGTCACAGCCGCAGCTCTGCGCATCCAACGATTTTCAGATGCGGTGAATACTTTCAAATCCTCCAGGTGCTCCGGATACCTTTCTATAAAGCTCCCCACAGTATGATTGCATAAAGTATCACAGGACGCCCAATTGTCCACGTAATGATGAATCCATTTTTCAAAAATCAGAAAATCACTTGGCTCATATTGCTTACGTAAAAGATAAGACCAGTGGCAGGCCACAAAGGTCTCTTCAATATACCCTGAGCGCCACAACTCTTCACACAACTCAAAGATCTCTGATTTGGATTTGGACTCGATCCTCTTATAATAAGTTTTGCTGATCTGGGTCACCGTGGCGGTCTTAACACCATAGTTTTTGATCTCTTCCTTAAAGAATTTTTGGCTTGAGGCTTTCGTTTTTTCATCCACATTTTCTTTCAGGGCATTCTGAACTTGGAAAACAATATCTTTAACCATTAGCAATAATCCCCCCAGTTGGAGCGTTGATTGGCGGTTCAGAAACCATCGGCTACAAGTGCCCTGTGCTTTGGTCTCAAGCTTTCCAGCCGGAACCGCTGACAGCAAAGATATTCATAATCATGACGAAGCTTCAAAGAGGTTTTGTGCGAATGTTTCACAGTTCTCACTCTCCACCAGTATATCAAAATAAGGAAGTCGCATCTCTTTTTTTACCCATTATCTATTAGTCCGGAAGAACGCGACTAACTAAAAAACCGCCGTTATGTTTCGCGGCGGTTTTTAATGCTAGCAGATAATGTGTCCATACCTGATACCCAGTTTAATCAGTAAATGTTTCAGTTTTCAGCGGGAAACATTTTCCTTTTTTTTCTTTAATGCATCATACTTCGCTGCCTGACCAATTCCCCAGAAAAGAACTCCCAGGCTCATCAGGAAAAATCCAACACCAATTGGTCCGGTCCAGTACAATATGACAAACCAGTCTCCCATATAAGTTCCCCCCATCTTGAATAAAGATATCAGGCGGATTGGGCAATATCTGTTCATCTGTCACAGTAATATATACCCCAAATCAGGCGGAATCCGGCACGTTTTTCTTATGCGCAAATTGGATCAGGGACTTGAAGTGAAACAAGTTGATTAAATTGGATTATTGCATCCTGATTCATCTCAGCTTTGTAATAGCCTTGATGGCTTCCAGCCCCCATACAATGACCGCTAGAAACAGAATGTAGACATAGGCTGGCATAGCGATCGCTGCCGGCAAAACCAACAGTAAGCCAATAGCCAAAGTGAGCAGGATTAGCGGCATTATGGCTTTCCGGTAGTGTCGCCCGCAATGTCTAATTAGATAAACGACCATTACTGCCAGAATAATCCCCAGAATAATCCCGTATATCATTAAATGATCCGCATCCAACAGGGTTTGCAAGTACTGGCGCTTCCTGTACACCACGTGATGGTTGACCCCAACTTTTCTATGGCTCAAGTCATCCAAAACGTAGGCGCCGGCGATACATAGCATTTGAAATGCAGTCAGCGTGTGTTGGATGAGTTTATTCGCCCGTGACATAGTCCAGTCCGGCGAGGGCCCAGCCGCACCAACCATCGGCGAAAAGGGAAATGTTTTCTATGCCCATGACCTTGGCATGCCACAGAACCTCCGCCGCTCGGTAGCCGCCGCCGCAATAGAAGGACAGGTGTTTGGCGGTGTCGATGCCCGCAGTTTCCCACATAGCCAGGATTTCGTAAGCGTTTCTCATAGTGCTGTCCAGGTTTTCATAATACAGCATGGAGCTGGAGTTTCCGACGCCGGCAAAGCCATACACCGCGCCTTCGATCCGACCAGCCATATCAAAGTAACTGTAGCCGGAGGTTTCGCCCCGGTATTCCTCTTCTGTTCGGTTATCGACCAGGACAAAGTTCGCGTCAGAGCGTTTTTCCTGGACTTCAGCGACGGTATCGATCAAGTCCGGATTTTTAGGAGCAGATGTGCCAAAATCCGCCACCGGAACTGGCTTGTTTTCAGTGGTTTCCAGTTCAAATCCCGCGTCCGTCCAACCCGTTGTGCCTCCGCTCATGACGTAGACATTGTCGACACCAAGGTATTCCAAGATTACCGCCATACGCGTCGAGAAGATAGGATTGCCGGTGGCAATCACCGTGCTCTCTGTAGTAATACCAAGGGATTTAGCGAGATTAAACAGCACTTCGTCCGTTTCCAACATATAGACGTTATTTTCATCATCAAAGTCGTCACTGTTGACGTGCAGTGCGCCTGGGACGTGGCCGCTCAGATAGCCGGACTCTTCCGGAGTTCCCCAGCTGATCTCCAGAATTTTGAGATCCTTGACGGCGCCAACTTCAGGGACTTCTTTGCCCTGAATCAGGTCATTGACGGCTGCCGGCGGGATGTACAGCTGGTAATTTGCGTAAGTCACCAACTCTTCTTTCCAGTCGGTCAAGTTGAACGTTTTTATGTTTGTGATGCCTTTTGAAGTAAAATAGGCTGCTACAGCGGTTGCGTCAGTTCCGTTCTCATCATAGACAATAACAGATGAATCCGTTTTTATATTCTTATCTGCAAGGTATTTCTGGAGGTGCTCTTCTCGCGTCATTCCGTCGAGATTATTCTGGTCATCAAAGGTGGCGGTCAGCCAGTTCGCTGAAAAATCAACAGCCCCAGCGATATGCCCACCCATTGTATTGGCGCCTGCTGCCCAACCTGCGTAAGCATCATTGGATCTGGCATCGACAACAATAACTGAACCATCCTCAATCGCAGCTGCAACCTCTTCTGCTGTTGCGACTGCAGTGCTCTCAGCCTCTGGTGCTGAATTGTTGTTTTCTGCTGGTTTGCTGCCACAGCCGACAAGCACGGCGGCCATCATGGAAATGCACAGGAATGCGATCAATAATTTTTTGCTCATGGATTTCATTTCCCCCTGATTCAACATTTAGTTTAAAATTTATTATATGTATCATGACGCAAGGCGATACCAATTAATGATATTTGGTTTTTTGGATTAATACAAATTCAAGTTTATTATAGAAAAAGTTTAATGATAGATTATTTTGTTGGGTTGGCGGGGTTGTGTAATATAGAAACATTGTGTTAGTTATGAATATCATTCACAACCAAAACGCAACAACTTGCCAGGATTGATGCTCCCTTTTGCATCAATTTCATCAATTTCTTAATTTATAAGCGTGGCGAGAACACCCGTGACTTCAGTCATGGGATGAATCGCTCATCCTTATTCGGTTTAAGTCATGATTAAGACAATATGAGTCTTGTCTGCATCCTTCATCATTAATCCATTTTTTGCGATATGGCAACAAGGGTGGTAATGAAAATACAATGAAATGACTAAATATTTTTCTTGATTTTCCCTTGATAAAGAACAAGTGTTTGGTATAATGATAGCAGGAGATTAAATTGAATCTGCGGAACGTCCTTCAATCACTTAAAATCAACGACTGTCGGTAGGGTAATGAAATAAGATGCCTGCCGCTTTTGATAGGTTTTAGTGATTTTTTTGTTTTTTGT
>NZ_JAOTSB010000062.1 GCF_030247605.1 Acidaminobacter sp.
GGTAATGGGTATGTCGACCTCAAGCTGATCAGCGAGGATGCCATCTATCTGGCTGACGATGGGACAAAATACGTCATCGAATGGGTGACCCAGCTGGACGTTGACCTCGCGCGGCGGATCACCGAGATTGCCGCCCACCACAAGCTCGTCCCCGACCCGGCTTCGGTCAGTCAAATCGAGCTTGGCCTCGACATGGCACGCTCCGCGACCATTGCCCCAGTGTGGGCAGTCCTTTTGACCGGGAACCCCCAGTCCCAGGGCCACGGTTCCCCCAGCGACGAGATCCGGGACGCCGCGGGACGGCTGCCCAACCTCTGGTTCGGTGACGCCGTCCAGCCCGAGACCACGAGTCAGCGGTTCCACATCGAGGTCTATGTAGCGCCTGAGGCGGCTGAACAGCGGATCGAAGCCGTCCTTGCCGCGGGAGGGACCGTCGTCGATGACAGCAACGCGCCGTCACTCACCGTCATCGCCGACCAGGACGGAAACAGGGGGATCCTTTGTGTCGATATGTCTGCTGCAAAGGATTAAAACGCAGGCAGGGTCGACCCAAAACACGGCCAGTGATCACTTTGCTTCCATGGCCCGAGTGACCACTTCTGCTTGCGGGTGGCCTGAATTCTATTGGGAATGTTTCCGATCCTGAGAGTGATCTGTTAGGTCTATAATGGCTTAAATAAAAGGGTTCCAGACGTTCGGCAATAAAGACCGATGTCTGGAATCTTTTTTGGCAGTAGAGAGTATCTCAATTTTCATCGGATGCATAATGCAAATGCATTCGGTAGGGTTTGAGACGGTGGATCAAATTTTTACCCATGAATATTTGTTGTATTCATGGGTCAATCGGATGGCAGTCTTTACCTGGAAAAGGGATGATCACGGCAAACCAACATTACAGGATTGCGGGCAAAGAAAAAGACGCTTTAACAGGATCTCCGCACATTGTCTTATCAACGCAGGAAATATTCATAGTAAGCGCCTTGGAAGAGTATAATTATTTCGCCGAAAACTCCAACGCAGAAAAAAAGGAAATAATAGGTTGCCTTGGTTACATCTTTGTTGAATAATTCCTTAAACGCTTGAATAAACAATCGTTCAAATTTAAACAAATTTAAGATCCAACCAATCAGAAGAAATGTAATAATTGCCATAACAGACCACCCAAATATAAATTTTTGTATTGGATTAATTATATGCAATTAAATGAAGAAAAGTCAATTTTGACCGTCTTGCTCTGTTGGCACCAGAAGCAGGTGAAAAATGGTTTAGAGATTGGTTTTGGCCGAACTGGAGTCTATTTATACTATAATAGAACAATAGAGTTGACTAATTTGAACGAACCGGGTGAGAATAAAGCAGTGATTCGTCTAATAATAGCCGCCACTGAGGGGAGGGATTTCGATGCATCCGCAGGAAAAACTTAAAATTGATCCAATAGAAGGTACTAGTAAAATAAGCAATAAGAATCGTACTTATATCGCCATCGACCTGAAGTCTTTTTATGCTTCCGTTGAATGTGTTGAACGGGGCCTTGACCCCATGACCACGAACCTTGTGGTCGCCGACTCCAGCCGCACAGAGAAGACCATATGCCTTGCAGTGTCGCCTTCGCTCAAATCCTATGGGATCTCTGGGCGGGCAAGATTGTTTGAAGCGGTTCATAAAATAAAGGAAGCCAATGCACAGCGTCAGCGGACAGCTCCAGGGCACGTGTTCACCGGAGAATCCTATGACAATACGGTTTTGAATTCCTCACCTGAACTGGCTGTTGCTTACATCATCGCACCACCCCGGATGGGCCTTTATATGGAGTACAGTACGAGGATCTATAATATCTATTTAAAATATATTGCGCCGGAGGACATCCATGTTTACTCCATCGATGAGGTATTCATCGATGCCACCGATTATTTAAACACCTATCATCTCACGCCGCGTGACATGACCATGATGATGATCCAGGTAGTCCTCAAGGT
>NZ_JAOTSB010000047.1 GCF_030247605.1 Acidaminobacter sp.
GTACTATTATAACATATGGTTATGTTGTAACAAAGTAATTTGAAGGCTTACAATTTAATTCATAACTATACATAAGGCACCGCTAACCCACGACTGAAGTCACGGGTGTGCGCGGTTATTTAATCAATTCACAATACACCAAACACGCCTCTTCAATCTGCTTCACGGCGCAGCGCTCGTTCACCATGTGGGCCAGCTTGTACTCACCGGGACCAAATCCAATGCATGGAATCCCCATGGCGACTGGTGTGATGGCATTCGTCCCAAAATCCCAAAAATCAAATTTCTCAACCACAGTTCCACTCACAGTTTCAACCGCCCGAATCATTGCCTGGGTCAAACTATGATCCTTCTCAATCTTCCAAGGGTTATGCATTGGCTCGTAAACCAAAGGTTTCCCGGTCCAGGTCGTATGATACAGGGTCCCGACCTCCCATGAAGCGCGCTTTTCGTCAATAAGCCCCTCCATCTCTGATGCAACCTGCTCCAAAGTCTCCCCAACCGCAAGTCTTCTATCCAGATAAATGCTGCACTCACTCGGCACAGCGTTCAGCGACACGCTGACCGACGAAATATCCGAAAGAACCACCGTCCCGTGTGCCTCATCTGCCTTGAATAACGACTTATTCAGTGCGTCCACTCTCGAAATGATCTCCGCCATCTCGTAAACTGCATTAACACCTTTCTCCGGCGCTGAACCGTGGGCAGAGACTCCATGGGTCTTAATCCGCATCTGAGCCTTGCCTTTATGACCGAGCACAATCAAATTGTCGCTGGGTTCACAAATCACGCAAAAATCCGGCCGCAGAGACAATTCCGCATAGAGATGCTTTAAATTCTCCCCATCACAGTATTCCTCACACACTGTCCCTGTCACATAGACCGTCTTGCCCTCCAGGTACCCCAGATCCCGAGCCAGAGCGGCTGCATATACACTGGCACAGAGTGCCGACTTCATGTCCACGCTGCCGCGGCCCCAAAGATAGCCATCAGCAATAACACCGGAAAAGGGCGGGTGGGTCCAATCTTCCGCGTCATGCACTTCAACCGTATCCATATGGGAGTCGAATTGAATGACCACCGGACCATTGCCAATTCGTCCCACCACGTTCCCGGTGGAATCTATAAATGCCTCATCAAACCCCAGCGCCTTCATCTCCTCAAGAACCAGCGACGCTAAAGGACCTTCTTCATTAGTAAAACTAACAGTCTGAACTGCTTTCTGAGCAAAATCCAACAATTTCTTATTGTCCAACACCAAAATCGCTCCCTCCACCTAAGTGAAAAACACCTAATCCATCTTTGAACGCAGCAAACCTCATTCCATTTCATCATCCCCAATTTTCACCCTAACCTCAAGACCTACACCAGCAAAACCTTTCCATACTTACCCTTACTTATATTATAATCTTATTAATGAACCAACAAAAACCCATTGGGGTCAGACCCACAACCAACACATGAGTGAACATTCGGGGTCAATAGGCGCATCCGCAGATCTAATTAGTTCAGACTCTCGTGTACAAACTTGACGCAGCCGGGGTCAGACCTGCCCATATAAGACCCATCCATATAGAACCATTAATACTCAGAAAAGGGGAGAACCCATGACCAAAAACCATACAAACCCCATCGCTCAAATCCGCACCGCCGTCCCGTCAGACCTGCCACGTCTCACCGACATCTACAACCAGGCTATCGAAACCTTCAGCTGCACCTGCGACACCACACCGTTCACTCCCGAAGACCGCCTCGCCTGGTTCAACGACCACCAAACCGACCGCTGCCCGCTCTTCGTCTACGAGTCAGAAGGGCAGGTCCTCGGCTACGCCTATCTGTCGCCCTACCGCTCAGGCCGCGAAGCCCTCCGGTCCATCGCCGAAATCAGCTACTACGTCGACTTCTCTGCCCACCGCCGAGGTGTCGCCACCCACCTCGTCCACCACACCCTCCACGCCGCCCACCACCTCGGCTACAAAAACCTCGTCGCCATCCTCCTCGAATGCAACACCCCCAGCATCGCCCTCCTCGAATCCTTTGGATTCGAACCCTGGGGAACCCTGCCGATGGTCGCAGAACTCCAAAATCAACACGTCTCACATCTCTACTATGGGTTAAAATTGTAACGATTTAATAGAATGTTAAATATAACTATTTATAATTTGTTATATTTAACGATATATTTGACAATATATCTTTTCGAAAGTATGATGATTATATAATCTTCAATTATCGCTAAGGAGGTGTAATCAATGTTCGATCATACAACTGTTAAAAATTTGCTGAATTCGATTATTCCAATCACACGTTTCAATAAAGGTGAAGCAAATAAAATTTTCGAAGAAGTCCATCAAGATGGCATAAAAATAGTGGTAAAAAACAATAAACCCGCCTGTGTTCTGATTTCGCCAGAAGAATATAATGAAATTGTGGAAATGATTGAGAATTATAATTTGCTCATGGAAGCAGAAAAGAGATTATCTAGCACTGATTTCACAAATGTTAAAAGTCACTCATTAGTTATGGAATCACTTGGTATTGATACAAAAGAATTATTAGACATTGAGGTGGAAATTGAATAATGTGTTGGAGAATTGAGTATTTGAATGACGCAGTCAAAGATTTGAAAAAATTGGATCATTCACAGAAGCTGCAAGTACTCAAAGCAATTGAAAAAGTCTCCACGAATCCGTTGCCAACAAGTGAAGGAGGATATGGGAAACCTTTATCCAATCACTCAAATATCAGACTTGCTGGTTTACAAAAAATAAAGCTTGTGAATTTAGGAATTAGAGTTGTATATAAAGTCATTCGAACAGATTCAATTATGTTGATTATTGTAATCTCAGTCAGAGAAGATCAGAAAGTATATGAAATTGCTGATTCAAGAGTAAATGGGTCACAGTAAAACCGTAAAGGATCAAAGTGCACTGGGGTTAAATGATAAATATGGAATGTGTACCCTCTAACTTACAAACATCTTGCAAACCATTCTCAATTATGCTACAATACGCTATAGTGTTAACTTGGAACCACTTCACTTCATACTGAAACCGCAATGATGGAGAATTAAACGTCGCCCCAAGACAGAGAGCAGCCAACCGCTGAAAGCGCTGCACCTGACGTCTATGCTACTCCGGAGCACCGGCCAAAACCCGGCGCCACGCGGGCGTTATCCGCGACGTTTTTCAAGACTTCAGAGAGATTCCCTTATAGTAGTGGGCGCTTAGGCTCACTTGCTTCAGAAGGGGATAATCAGGGTGGTACCGCGGGCACAAAAGTCGCTCGTCCCTGATCCAATCTGACGTCTTTTTTGTTGCCGTGAGTCTTGTATACAAAGAGTTTCGCAGCATCAGACTCAAGAAATCAATTTAAACATCATTCAACAGAATTTCATCAAATTAAATTGCGCACAATACAATCCATTTTCTCCACACTATGCACCCCCAACTCCCATCGAAAGGACTGAAATCACCCATGAAAAATCTCGGTCTCAACGAAATCAGACAGCAATTCCTCGACTTCTTCGAAAGCAAAGGCCACACCGTCGAATCCAGTTATTCCCTGGTTCCCCAGCAGGACAAAAGCCTCCTGCTCATCAACGCCGGCATGGCCCCGCTGAAAAACTACTTCACAGGCGCAGAAACGCCGCCTAACGTGCGCATGGCCACCTGCCAAAAGTGCATCCGCACCGGCGACATTGAAAATATTGGCCACACCGCCCGCCACGCGACCTTCTTCGAAATGCTCGGCAACTTCTCCTTTGGCGAATACTTCAAAGAAGAATCACTCAAGTGGGGCTGGGAATTCGTCACTGAATGGCTCGAAATGGACCCGAACCTCCTCTGGGGCACCGTGTTTGAAGATGACGACGAAGCCTACGCCATCTGGCGCGACGTCATCAAGCTCCCCGAAGAGCGCCTCGTCCGCCTGGGCAAAAAGGACAACTTCTGGGAAATCGGCACCGGCCCATGCGGCCCTTGCTCAGAAATTTACTTCGACCGCGGCCCGGTCTACGGATGCGGCGCACCGGACTGCAAGCCCGGCTGCGACTGCGACCGCTACCTCGAGTTCTGGAACCACGTTTTCACCCAGTTCAACAGAGACGAAAACGGCGAGTACCACCTCCTCGACAAGAAAAACATCGACACCGGCATGGGCCTCGAGCGCATTGCGTGCATCCTGCAGGGCGTCGACTCTATCTTTGACGTCGACACTATCAAGGCCATCCTAGAGCGCGTCGAAGAAGTCTCCGGCAAAAAGTTTGGCGTCCTGAGAGCCAACGACGTCTCCATCCGCATCATCACCGACCACATTCGCGCTGTCACCTTCATGGTCTCGGACGGGATCCTGCCAAACAACGAAGGCCGCGGCTACGTCCTCAGACGTCTCCTCAGACGCGCCGCCCGCCATGGCAAGCTCCTGGGCATCAAGGGCAGCTTCCTGGCCGACCTCTCCAATACCGTGGTCGCCGTCTCCAAAGAAGCTTACCCTGAGCTCGAGCAGCGCCATGACTACATCAAGAAGATCATTGAGATCGAGGAAGAGCGCTTCCAACAGACTCTCGACCAAGGCCTCAGCATTCTCCAGGCAGATATTGCCGCTATGGAAGAAGCAGGCGACACCATTCTCACCGGCGACAAGGCGTTCCGCCTCTATGACACCTACGGCTTCCCGCTGGACCTCACTAAAGAGATCCTCGAAGAGAAGGGCTTCACCGTCGACAACGATGGCTTCCTGAACGAGATGGAGCTTCAGCGCGAGCGTGCCCGTTCCGCCCGCGGCGACGCCGACGAGCTTGGCTGGGAAGGCGATCCGCTGAGCGCGCTGCCATCGGCAGTCACCAGCACTTTTAAAGGCTATGACACCCTGGAACTTACCGCGGAGCTCCTCGCCATCTCCACAGAGCAGGAATTAGCCGATGGTCTCACTGTCGACAACGCTCCAATCAAAGCCCGCCTCGTCCTCCGGGAGACCCCGTTCTACCCTGAAGGCGGCGGCCAGGTCGGCGACAAAGGCGTTATCACAAGCGATGACGGCGCCGTTTTCAACGTCCACGACACGAAAAAGGGCACCGGCGGCATGATCGTCCACGTAGGCGAACTGGAAAAAGGCACGCTCACACGGGGTCAGACCCTGACGGCCAAAGTCGACCAGAATCTCCGGCTCGACACCGCCAGAAACCACACGGCGACCCACCTTCTCCACAAAGCGCTGCGCTCGGTCCTGGGCGCACACGTCGACCAGGCTGGCTCTCTCGTGGATCCGCATAAACTCCGCTTCGACTTCACCCACTTCCAGCACCTGACACCGGAAGAAGTCAAGGCTGTTGAGGATCAGGTCAACGCTCAGATCTTCGCGCCGCACGTAGTCGATACCTTCTACAGCTCCATCAAGGAAGCCAAGGAGATGGGCGCCACCGCGCTCTTCGGTGAAAAGTATGGCGATGTCGTCCGCGTCGTCAAGGCAGGGGACTACAGCATCGAGCTCTGCGGCGGCACGCATCTTGATAACACGTCCAAAGTCAGCGCCCTGAAGATCACCTCAGAGGGCGGCGTCGCAGCCGGCGTCCGCAGAATCGAAGCTGTCACCGGCCGAGGCTTCTATGCTCTCTACAAAAAACTCGAGAACCAGGTCGAAAAGACCTCCGAAGTCCTGAAGACCCCTCAGCATGACCTCATCAAAAAAGCTGAGAACCTCATGGAAGAGCACAAGACCCTCCAGAGAGAGCTCCAGGAACTCAAAAACAAACTGGCAGCGGGCTCTATTGATGAGCTCATCGCAGGCGCTAAAAATATCAAAGGCATGAACGTGGTCACCGCTAAAATTGATGGTGCCGACAGCGACATGCTCAAAGACATTGGCGACCGCCTCAAAGACAAGCTTGAGAACGCTGTAGTCGTCCTTGGCACTCCAAGCGGGGACAAGGCACTCTTCGTCGTCATGGCTGCGCCAGGTGCCATTGCCCTTGGCGCCCACGCCGGCAACATCATCAAAGAAGTCGCCAAAGTCGCAGGCGGCGGCGGTGGCGGCACACCGCATATGGCACAAGCTGGCGGCAAAGACCCGTCCAAGGTGGAAGCAGCAGTCAAGAAGGCGATCGAGGTTCTCGAAGCTTAATAAGTGGAAGCAGGGGTCGACAGGCTTCAGCCGCTGACACCCAACTTCCACCCACCGCCCAATTTCCTCCCAAATTTTCTTCAAATCCACGTTTCTATGAGTAGTTTCGACCCAAAATTGGGTATAACCGTGTCAAGGGGGTTGTGTTATGGATAAAACCATGAAATTCAACGTAGATCAGCAGCAATCGGACGAGCGCAAGGAGATTCTCAAGTATGTCTATGGCGCTCTGAAGGAAAAGGGGTATCATCCAATCAACCAGATGATCGGTTATCTGCTTTCAGGCGACCCTACGTACATCACGACGCACAATGACGCCCGCAAAGTGATCCGCAGGGTGGAGCGCGACGAGATTCTCGAAGAACTCCTCAAATTCTACCTCGACCACAACGTCGAGTAGTCAGGAAAAAGCCAGTGAAACGAGTTACCCTTGGCCGCACCGGTCTTGAGGTGTCCCGCATGGCCTTCGGCTCCCTCACCATGGGGCCCCTCCAGCGCGACCTTTCACCTAAGGCCGGCGGCGACCTTCTCGTCTATGCCTATGAGCGCGGTGTCAATTTCGTTGACACCGCCGAACTCTACGGCACCTATCCCCACATCCGCGAGGCCCTGAAGGCCATTCCGCGCCGGGACTACGTCATATCCACGAAATCCTATGCCTATGATTTCAAAACAGCCGAGGCCAGTCTGAACCACGCCCTTGAGTCCCTTGGGACAGACTACCTCGACTTGTTTATGCTCCACGAACAGGAAAGCGCCCACACCCTTCGGGGCCACAGAGAGGCACTGGACTATTTTCTGGAGCAAAAGCAAAAGGGCGTCCTGAGAGCCGTTGGTCTGTCCACCCATTTTGTGGTTGCCGTCAACGCCGCCGTCAAGGTCCCCGAGCTCGACATCATCCATCCCATTCTCAACCTGAAGGGGATCGGCATCCAGGATGGGACCGTGCAGGATATGCTGGCAGCTATCCATGCCTTTAAAACGAGATTTGCCGATGGTGACGTCTTCACCATGAAGCCCCTGGCCGGTGGACACCTGATCCAGACGCCCAAGGAGGCCATTGATTTTCTCCTCGGAAACCCGGATCTGGACGCCATTGCCGTCGGAATGCAGTCCTTTGAAGAGATCGACGCCAACTTGGCGCTCTTCGAATCAAGGCCCATCCCACCTGAGATCCAAAGTAAGCTGAACCAAAAAGAACGCCACTTGCTGGTCCACGACTGGTGTACCGCCTGCGGCAACTGTGAGCGGCGCTGCCAGCAGCAGGCCATCAAAGTGATGAAGGATCCGCTTTTCGCACCAAC
The DNA here is from genome assembly GCF_030247605.1 of Acidaminobacter sp. Lineage (GTDB taxonomy): Bacteria > Bacillota > Clostridia > Peptostreptococcales > Acidaminobacteraceae > Acidaminobacter. The sequence continues at coordinate 7,425 of NZ_JAOTSB010000047.1, forward strand.
CGGTGCCCGCGCCGTCGTCGACCACGACAAGTGTGTCCTGTGCGGCTATTGCAGCGCGGTGTGCCCAGAATTCTGTCTGAAGGTGATTTGATATTTTAAATTTAACTCCGGAAAAAATTATGGGTCTGGATGTGGGTGACAGGACCATCGGCATAGCAATCTCTGATGGTCTTGGCCTCACCGCTCAGCCCAAAGAAACCATTCGCCGCGTCTCCCTGAAAGAGGACATTGACCGCCTGGTCGAGCTGATCCTGGAAAACAACATCATCAAAATTGTCATAGGTCTGCCGCTCAACATGAACGGCACCTTGGGCCCGCAAGGCGAAAAAACTCAAGGTTTTGCACAAAAATTAGAAAAAAAACTCAAGTATTCTGATAGAATGGTAGGGAAGACTGTAGAGATTGTCTTCTGGGATGAACGGCTGACTACCGCCTCTGCGCAGCGCGCCTTAATTGAGGTGGATATGCGCAGGGAGAACCGCAGACAGATTGTTGATACCGTCGCAGCTGTCTTTATTTTACAGAATTATATGGACCACCAAAAAAATATGAGGTGATTTGACATGGAAGAGGATCGTATCATTGTATTAACGGATGAAGATGGCAACGACGTTGAATTTGAAGTCATTGTGACTATGGAAGTCGAAGGCAGCGAATACGCCGTCATGCTCCCGCTGGACGGCTCTGAAGAAGCGGTTATTTTCAAAATTGTCGTGGATGAAGACGGCAACGAAATCATGGAAACCGTCCTGGATGACGAAGAGTTCGAAGCGGTTGCGGCTGCCTACGAAGATCTCATCGAGGAAATGGAAGTTGACGAAGACGAAGACGACGAGATCGAAATCGAAGAAATCAAGCACTAATAAGCCCTGAACCTACTCGGGATCCACTGTGGTCCCGAGTGGGTCAGACAATCTACACCTAAACCAGTGAGGTGAAGTGAACTATGGAACAATCCATCGATGCCTTGAAGGATCAATTGAAGGAGAAGGGCTACAAGCTCACGCCACAGCGTAAGGCTATCCTTGAAACGATTCTTGAAAACCCCGGGCATCACTTAAGCACCGAGGAAGTTTATGACATCGTGAGGAAGCGCCGCTCTGATATTGGGCTTGCCACGGTTTACAGAACTCTGATGCTCCTGAGCGATCTCAAGGTCCTTTCGAAGATCAACTTCGAGGACGGCTGCGTCCGCTATGAGCTCTGCAGCTGTGAAGACGACCACCAGCACCACCACCTGATATGCCGCAAATGCGGTCTGATCATTGAAGTGGAGGACCTGCTCGAAGATCTGGAAAAGCGTATCGAAAAGGATTATGATTTCAAGATCACAGATCACCGGCTCAAGTTCATAGGTTATTGCAGCAGCTGCAAAAAGACCTTGTGATTTACTATATACAAGGTCTCTCTTTTAATTATCAATATTAGGAACAAACAAAGAAAAAGGAACAGGTGAAATTTATGGTAAAAACGCCCCATCTGAAGGTCATGCCTTTAGGCGGAATGAATGAGATCGGCAAAAATATGACGGCCTATCAATACGAGGACGACATCATTGTGGTTGACGCTGGTCTCGCTTTCCCGGATGACGACATGCTCGGTATCGACATTGTCATCCCTGACATCACATTTTTAAAGAAGCATCAGGACAAGATCCGCGGCCTGATCTACACCCACGGCCACGAGGACCACATAGGCGCGACGCCTTATGTTCTGAAGCAGATTTCCGGCATTCACATGGTCGGCTCCAAGCTGACTATGGGCCTCATTGAAAACAAACTCAAGGAGCACAAAAACCTTGGGAAGCATACCAAAGCCATAGTCAAAGCCGGCGACAAAATTGAGCTTGGCGCTTTCGAGATCGAGTTCATCCACGTGAGCCACTCCATCCCGGACGCTTTCAGCCTTGCCATCAAAACACCGGTGGGCACTATTATTCAAACCGGCGACTTCAAAGTCGATTTTACGCCTATTGACGGCAAAATGACCGACCTTGCCCGCTTTGCGCAATTGGGCGCAGAGGGCGTCCTGGCGCTGTTCGCGGACAGCACCAACGTCGAGCGTCCCGGCTTCACCATGAGCGAGCGCAACGTTGGGGAGACCTTCGACGAGATCTTCCACCACTGCGAGGGCAGAATCATTGTCGCATCGTTTTCCTCCAACGTCCACAGAGTCCAGCAGGTCATCAACTCCGCTATGGCCAACGGCCGCAAGGTCGCCTTCGCGGGTCGGAGCATGCTCAATGTAACCTCTGTGGCCATGGAGCTTGGCTATCTCGCAGTCGCTGAAGATACCCTCATTGACCTCAAGGACATTGACCGTTATCCGGACAACGAGATCACCATCATCACCACAGGCAGCCAGGGCGAGCCTATGAGCGGCCTGTCCAGAATGGCCACCAACGAGCATCGTCAGGTGGAAATCAGACAGGGTGACCTGGTCGTCCTGTCGTCATCGCCAATTCCTGGCAATGAAAAGAGTGTCACCAGAATCATCAACCTGCTGTATGAGAAGGGTGCCAACGTCATCTACAACGAGCTGGCAGACGTCCATACCTCCGGTCACGCCTGCGAGGGTGAGCTTAAGCTGATCCACGCGCTTGTCAAACCAAAATTCTTCGTGCCATTCCATGGGGAGTACAACCACCTCAGACGCCATGCACAAATGGCAGAGGAAATGGGTGTTCCCGGTGAAAACATCTTCATTATGCGCACCGGTGATACCCTCGAGTTCTCCAGACTGCATGCTAAGTTCGGCAAGCCGGTTCCAAGCGGCAACGTCATGATTGACGGCCTCGGCGTTGGGGATGTCGGCAACGTGGTTCTCAGAGACCGTAAGCACCTGGCAGAGGACGGCCTTATGATCGTCGTCGTCGCGATCCGCAAGGATACAGGCGAGATGGTCAACGCGCCGGACATTATCTCCAGAGGCTTTGTCTACGTCAGAGAATCCGAAGAACTCATGAACGGCGCGAGAGACACTATTGTCAACACGCTGAACAAGGCGATCGCTCAAAACGTCAGAGACTGGACCGGACTCAAGTCCTCCATCCGCGACGCCCTGCGCAGCTATCTCTATGAAAAGACCCGCAGAAGTCCTATGATCCTGCCGGTCATCATTGAAGTCTAAAAGCTTCCAAGGAGGCACAGCCATGAACGTTTATGACGCTGCAAACAACCTGGCGCGTGCTATCAGAGACAGCCAGGAATACAAGGTTTACAAGCAAATGGAAGCGTCGGTCAAGACCTCTGAACCGGTCAAGAAGATGATCGATGATTTCCATGGGAAACAGTTTGAGCTTCAAAAGAAACAGATGATGGGGGAGCAGCCCTCTGAGTTTGAAATGAAACAGCTCCAAAAGCTCGTGGAGGTTGCCTCCATTGATCCCCTGGCCCGCGACTTTATCAGCGCTGAGATGCGTTTTACGCTGATGATGCAGGATGTCTCCAAGATCCTCAGCGACGTCATGGAACTTGAAAAAAGCCAATAAAAGGTAAATTCATACGGTCGTTTGGGCAATCACAGACAAACTTAGCACGCCTTTTCAGGATCAGTACGCCTGCACAGGTTTGGCTGGGTTTGTCTTTGTGTGAGCGCTATTCGCGCTGCGAGGTGTTAAAGTGCAAATAAGAAAATATTTGAACCTGTTTCTAATAATAATCGCCATGCTGGTCTTTACAGGCTGCGTGTCCGAACAGGACTTCACGGCAGTGGACCCTGGGGCGACGGACGCCGTGATTATCGAGATCCCCTCCGGTTCCACCGCAAAGTCCATTGGGGCCTTGCTGGAATCCGAAGGGCTGATCCGCAGCGCGGACGCCTTTGTCAAAAAGGTCAAAGACATGGACGCCGCCGCGGCGCTTCAAGCAGGGCAGTATCAGTTCTCGAAAGCCATGTCCGTTGAGGAGGTAGTTAAAGTCGTTTCCGGTGGCGAAGTCTACCGAAATACCTTCAAAGTGGTCGTCCCGGAAGGCTTTGAAGTCGTCCAGATCGCAGAGCGCTTGTCTGCCGATGGTCACATTGACAAAGACCTGTTCTACAAAGAACTCCGAACCGGTGACTTCGACTACAAATTTCTGTCACCCGAAGACCGTGATACCAATCTGGAAGGCTTTTTATTCCCGGCAACCTATACCTTTGACGTTGGGACCTCCGAGCACGACATTATAGATGCCATGCTGAAGAAGTTCGATGAGGTATTCAAAGCCGAGTATTACACTCAGGCGGAAAGCTTAGGCCTAACCGTCCGCGAGGTCATTACCATGGCCTCCATTGTTGAGCGCGAAGCTATGGTCCATGATGAGCGGCCTGTTGTTGCAGGCGTATTCTATAACCGCATTCAGACCAAAATGGCCCTGCAGTCCTGCGCCACCGTTCAGTACATCCTGGGCGAGCGCAAGGAAGTGCTTTCCAACGCGGATATCGCTATAGACAACCCATACAATACCTACAAGTACCCGGGCCTCCCGCCGGCGCCTATTGCGTCTCCAGGTGAACGCTCCATTAAAGCTGCCTTGTATCCGGCGGCTACCGAGTATTTCTACTTCGTCACCACCAATTTGGGAGACGGATCTCATTATTTCTCAAAGACCTACGATGAGCATCTCCAGGCCATTGAACGGAGCAAGCAGAACTGATGGGGGCGGGGGAGAATATAGTGAATCCCGCACTGGTTGCGGCGCTGCAGACTTTAACACCTACTCATGATCCATTTCTTAAAAGCCTGGAAGCCTACGCCGCAGAGCACCGGGTGCCCATCCTTCAGCCAGAAAGCGCTCAGCTTCTGGAGCTCCTGACGGCTATGAAAAAGCCTAAGCACGTCCTTGAAATTGGAACTGCTATTGGTTACTCCGCCGTCAGAATGGCCATAGCAATGGGTGAAGGCAAGATCACAACCATTGAAAAAAGCCCTGAGATGTTAGAACTTGCAAAGACCACTTTTGAAAATGCAAAGACGAACGTCGTCTTTGAGCAGCTGGAAGGGGATGCCGCGGAGGTTTTAAAACACTTAAAGCCTTCTGACTTGTATGACCTCGTTTTCATAGACGCCGCCAAAAGCCACTATAAAACCTATTTTGACTTGGTAACCCCTATGCTGGCCCCTGGCGCTCTGGTCATCTCTGACAACGTTCTATTCAGAGGCCTGATCGCCGACGACCAACCCGTAGACAAGCGCTTCAAGACCATTGCGAAGAATTTAAAAGCCTATTTAGCCTATCTGATGGCTCATGAGGACTTTATTACCTCTTTGGTCCCAATTGGGGATGGTTTTGCAGTGAGTCTTTCGCGAAAGTAGCTTTGTTGAGGGAGTAACGCCGGTGCGGTGACAGGTAACTTCGTTACCTGTCACCCTCTTAGAATAAATCACTTAACACGTAACGCACCCCATCCCCACTGTTGAAGTTAAATAAGGGTGACAGGCACCAATAGGCCAAAGTCAGTCTATTGGTGCCTGTCACCCCCCTTTAAAACAGTCACTTCGCATCCATCGTACCCCATCCCCACGCCGCAAGAAAGGAAAATCCCCATGCAAAAAAAACCCGAACTCCTCGCCCCGGCCGGCGACCTGGAAAAACTCAAATTTGCCCTTCATTACGGCGCAGATGCCGTTTATATTGGCGGGCAAACCTTTGGCCTTCGCGCCAGCGCCAAAAACTTCTCCTTTGAGGAGATGCAGGCGGGCGTTGCCTATGCCCATGAACGCGGCAAGAAGGTTTATCTGACCCTCAACATCATTCCACACAATGAGGATTTAGCGCTGCTGGATGCCTACATTGAGGACATTGGCAAGATCCCTTTTGATGCCCTCATTCTGTCGGATCCCGGCACTATGATGATGGTCAGGGAAAAACTGCCTAACTATGAAATCCACCTGAGTACTCAGGCCAACAATACAAACTTCATGAGTGCCAGGTTCTGGCACGCCCAAGGTGTCTCCAGAGTCATTCTGGCGAGGGAACTCTCCTTCAAAGAAATTGAAGAGACGATCTCAAAATCTCCGGAGGATCTGGAATTTGAATCCTTCATCCATGGCGCCATGTGTATTTCCTATTCCGGCAGATGTCTGCTGTCCAATTACATGGCAGATCGCGACGCCAACCGCGGAGACTGCGCCCAGGCCTGCAGATGGAAATACAGGCTCGTGGAAGAGAAGCGCCCCAATGAATTTTATCCCGTTGAAGAAACAGATCAAGGCACCTTTTTCTTCAATTCCAAGGACCTCTGTATGATTGGCTACATTCCGGAGCTGATTCAATCCGGTCTCGTCAGCCTCAAAATTGAAGGCCGCATGAAGAGCATCTATTACGTCGCGAATATCATTAGAGTCTACAGACGCGCCATCGACCGCTATTACGCGGATCCAGAAAATTACAAGTTCGTTCCGGAGGATCTGAAGGAAATTCAAAAGGCCAGCCACCGCGAATTTACCACCGGCTTCTTCTTTGATAAGCCGGACAAAAACGATCAGCTCTATCACAATTCCAGCTATGTCAGGGGTTATGATTTTGTGGGCGTTGTCCGGGACTACGATCCCCAGACCAAACTGGCCACCATTGAACAGAGAAACCGCATGCTGATTGGCGAAGAGATCGAAGTCATGAGGCAGGCAAATGGCGACTATCGTCAAAAAATTGAAATCATGCTGAATGAGAAGGACGAGCCTATCGACAGCGCGCCCCACGCTCAAATGATTTTGAAAATGAAGATGGCCGAGCCGGTTCAGCCGCTGGATATTCTAAGACGTGAAAGGGAAGGGGACTGAGTGGTCATGAGTCGACCGATTCTGATTGGCATTGCAGGGGGTACAGGTTCCGGTAAAAGCACCGTGGCGAGAGCGATTTTCGAGTCTCTGCCTGAAAAGAACATCGCCATTATCATGCAAGACGCGTATTACAAAGATCAGTCCAGTCTCAGCTTTGAAGACCGTGTCAAAACCAATTACGATCATCCACTTGCCTTTGACAACGATCTGTTGATCGAACAGCTGAAGAGCCTGTTGGAGGGCAAGTCGATTCATCAGCCACAGTATGATTTCTCCATTCACAACCGCATCAAAGAGACTGTCAAAATTGAACCTAAGGACATCATCATCCTGGAGGGCATCATGATTCTGGAGGACAGACGCCTTCGAGAACTCATGGATATCAAAATTTTCGTGGATACAGATGCGGATGTCCGAATCATCCGCCGCATAGTACGAGATATCGAAGAGCGGGGCAGAACGCTGGATGCGGTCATCAAACAATACCTGACCACCGTCAAGCCTGCCCACGACCAATTCATTGAACCTATGAAAAAATATGCGGATTTGATCATCCCGGAAGGCGGCTATAACAAGGTCGCCATAGACATCATGGTCTCCAAAGTTCGCCAAGTTATTTCTGACAAATATCAGTAAAATAAGCAGTATTAACATAATCAAACGACGTTATAATTATTTGAACGTTCAATTTTTAACCCAACCTCCTATAGAAATTTTCTATAGGAGGTTTTATGTTGCTTATAGCTTTTTACATAATATTATGGATTTATTAAATAAAAAGGCCTTGTATTTTGTTCATATTGTTCTATAATGAGGTAAAGTCCGCTAAAGAGCTGACTTTCAGGTATTTTTTTGACATTTAACAACTTGTAAATAATAATGAAAAACTTCTTAAAAATGGAGAACAGTCACTTCGTTCCTATATTTTCCTTAAACCTTCTCATAACGAGTAAATTTATTTGATTTTCAAGAAAAATATTATTGTTTTCATGTTAATTAAAAAGGAAATTGGGAATAAAAAGCGAATATAAGTTAAAACTTGACATTAATCGTGACAAACTTTATTTCCTTCAAAAAAAGCCGTTTTCGACACTGTTAAAAAAATCATTTATACTTTTATATGATTTTTTAATTAGAACGGTCAAAAATGGGAATAAGCAAGCATAGAGTGTCATAATCTTAATTTTATTAGGAGGTTCCCTTGGAAATCGCGCTCTACATCCTCGTTTTCGTATACAGTCTTCTGGTTGGGTCCTTTCTGAATGTCTGCATCTATAGGATCCCCAGAGAGATGTCCATAGTTTTCCCGGGATCCCACTGTACCAGCTGTGACACGAGGCTCAAAGCCTATGAGCTGATCCCACTTTTCAGTTACATTGCCCTTGGCGGGAAATGCCGTACCTGCGGCGAGAAGATCTCCGCGAGATACCCTATGGTGGAGCTGATGACAGCACTCCTTGTCACCTATCAGTTTCACCGTATTGGATTAAATCTTTCCTTTGCTTTCTTTGCCATTATGACTTTCATACTGATTGTCATGACCATGATCGACTATGATCTTCAGATTATTCCGGATGGATTGACTTTGATCCTGGGAATCATTGGTGTCTTATACCTTGCCGCAGTCATTGTGCCTAATCTGGGCTTCTCAGCCCTGATTCCCAGAGGGATCGGTTTTCTCCTCGGCGGTGGACTATTTTTGCTCATAGCAGTCGTCTCCAATGGCGGCATGGGCGGCGGCGACATTAAGCTGATGGCGGTCCTAGGACTCTGGTTTGGCTGGCAGCACCTGCTGCTTCTCATGATGCTCTCGTTTGTCAGCGGCGCTCTGATCTCTGTAGCACTGCTCGCATTTAGAATCAAAGGCAGAAAGGAAGCGATTCCCTTTGGTCCTTTCATAGCACTGGCTGCATATTTAACCTCAATTTTTGGAAATGAACTTGTGACTTGGTATTTGACTCTATCTGTATATTAAAGGGGGCGGCACCGTGAAAAAATCAAAAGAAATTAAACTACTCGGAAAAGAGATATTGTCAATTGATTTTGGTCAGCATACGACAAAAATCGTCCTTGGAAAAGTAGGCAAGTTGTCCATGACTATTGAACGTGCCATTGAATTTCCAACGCCGTTTGGAAGTTATGAAAAAGGAAGAATAATTGACTTTGAATTGATGAAGACCCATTTAAAAGAATTTTTAAAAAACGAAAAAATTAAACCCTCTTACGTGATCTGTTCTGTTGAAAACAACGAAATTATCACAAGAGAAATTACGTTGCCCTCTATTAGCGAAGAACAATTAAGCAAAATGCTGGAATTTGAAGTTCAACAGTATATGCCAATAGAAATGAATGATTACATTGTGCAATCCAAGATTATTGAAACTTTTGAGGAGGATAACATAAAAAAAACCAGACTTCTCGCAGCGGCTATGCCAAAGGAAATGGCAAGAAGTTTTTTTGATTTGATGCACTCGGTAGATCTTAACGCCCATGTTTTAGATTTACAGTCTAATGCAGTAGATAAATTGCTGCAAAACGGATTCTTATTTAACGGTGATACAGATATCGTTTCGAAATCCATTGCAGTTATAGATTTAGGAGTTAGTCACATCAATGTAGTGATGTTCGACAAAGGTCAATATAAATTTAACAGGCTCATTTCTCAAGGATCTGAGGCAATAGACCAGAGTCTTATCAGTTTTCTGGATTACACTAAACACGAAGCAGAAGAAAAGAAAATTGCGCTTGTTGATATTAGCGAAGTCTTCAATCAAGAAGAAGCTCAGCTTCTTTTGCAGGATGAGGAGACTATGAGGGTTCGCAATATTGTAAAAAATGTTGTTGATTCCTGGATCAATGAAATTGAGAGAGTTTTCAAATTTTATACAACACGCAGCGCCGGAAACGCTATTGACAAAATTTACTTGTATGGTGGGACTTCAAAAATGGAGGGACTTGATAAGTATCTGCAGGATGCGTTTAGTATTCCAACTACCAAAATTCGTCAAATTTCAAATGTTTCTATTCAAAATTCCTCCTCCAAGACTATGACGCCATTTGTCAATGCGCTTGGTGCCATGATCCGACGATAGGGGGCGAAAATAATGAGAGATTATAACTTCTTTGAACCTTTTGTGGATCGAAATAAAAAAAACAGCAATGCAAATTATGTGAACTATCCATTGATAATTGCACTGCTTGTGGTCCTAATTGCAGCCTTGCCAGTGTATAATTTGATCAAGAGCTTTATGCTTGACTCAGAAATTCAAGTGCTTGAGACAGAAGTCCTGGAGAATCCTAATTATTCATTGCTTGCTGTAGCAGATGAATTGCGTGCGGGTATTGTTGATGGAAAAACCAGACTGGATATTCTGAAATCAATAGATGTGGCACTAACAGAACAGGAGTGGCTGGATGAATCATTTTTATTCAGTCTAATGAGTACGGTTCCAAAGGATCTTGAAGTCAAAAATTTGTCACTTACCATTGATCAAGCAATTCAAATTTCCGGTTCTGCCACAAATAAGCCAGCTATTGCAGAACTGGAATACAATTTAAGAAATACCGGAAAATTTGAGAATCTGCTTGTCAGAAATATAGTCAATACAGAAGCCGGATTTTATGACTTTTCAATGACCTTAAGCGTGAAGGGAGCGACCGCTGATGAGACTAACTAACCGTGAAAAGCTCCTTCTCATTTTTTTATCATTTGCAATTATTGGTTATTTAACTTTTAATCATATAGTACTCGAGTAC
>NZ_JAOTSB010000063.1 GCF_030247605.1 Acidaminobacter sp.
ACTGGGGGTAGTGTAGACCTTGTTTGCGGCGTCTCGAAAAAACGCCTGATTACTGAGGGCATCCTCGGTGACCCCACTCAGGAGCGGAGCCAGGATCCCGTAGCGGAACAGGGCGGTTTTCTGTCGTTTGTCATCGTTCATTATGGTATCTCCCTATGATAATTTGTTGATCATAGCAAGTGTAATGGCGATGAGACGGCTCGTAAAAGCAAGTTGTGTGGGTTTAAGAAAACAGCAGATTGGGCGTGCATTTAATTTGCATAAGCTGTCGGCCAAAGGCGCGAAAGCAGGCTGGGACGATATTTTTGTCCAGGGGGATTTGAAAGGCGGTCAGACGGGGCAGCCAATGCCGCTTAAACTGGCGGATGATGTAGCCAATGGCCGATTCGTCAATGACGGGTTGTTCCGCCATGATGGGCTCCATGCTCTCGCCGGCCAGATGGGCTTGAAGGATCTGGACTTGGTCTTTGAGAAGGATCGAGGAATAAGGGATGAGCCAATCGGGAGTCAGCGCGTGGGTCTTGTTACAAGCCTTACAGATGACTCGATTTATTTTGAGTCGCTGATAGCCAAGCGACACCTTGATCTTCCGGGTGTAAGAGCCGTGGCGGATCAGATCCCCGCACCGACCGCAGGTGCAGCGAAGCTGGTGGAAGGGAATCTGGTCGATGAGCTCGTCGTAGGCCCTTTGGTGGTCCTCCTGGGGAAATTGGTTGCTTTTTGGAAGGTAAATAGTTATCATGATATCGCACCCCGAATTGGTGTACCCTGAGAAGTTAATTCTTTTCAGGGGAGTAAAAGGCAGATGCGAGCTTCCAAGGATCGTCTGCCTTTTCGTTTACAGTAAAATACTATATTACCATTAATACAGAACAAGCATCAAACAATTTGACTGGATTTCAGTCAAGTGGTTTGATGCTTGTTCTTTGTTTAATCTGACTAAAATCCCTATTTTCAACATCAGATTTATTGCGGTTCTATAGCATCCGTAGAAATCATGCTGAATCCAACACTGCGAGATAAAGCCATTGCAGTCTGTGGATCAACAGAGGACCGCCATGGCATCGTCCTGGCCAAATCCGAAAAAGCCAAGAAAGCAGGCATCAAGACCGGCATGGTCAACTGGGAAGCCAGACAGAAATGCCCAGACTTAATCATGGTTCCACCGCAATATGAGCAGTATCTGAAATACTCAAAGCTTACCCGGGAGATCTATCAGCGCTATACGGATCAGGTTGAGCCCTATGGCATGGATGAATGCTGGCTGGACGTGACTGGCAGTCTAAGTGTTCTAGGAAATCCTCTCTCCATTGCGGAGGAGATCCGGCGCACAACCCGAGAGGAGTTAGGTCTTACCGTCAGTATCGGCGTGTCCTATAACAAGATCTTCGCTAAGCTTGGCAGCGACATGAAAAAACCGGACGCCATCACGGTCATCAATCGCTGTGACTATCAAGAGAAGGTCTGGCCGCTGCCGGTTTCTGATCTCTTCTATGTAGGACGAGCAACGGACAAGAAGCTTGCCCGCTACGGCATCCGAACCATTGGAGATCTGGCCAGAGCACCCAGAGATTTTCTAAAGAGTACCCTCGGAAAGAACGGTGAAATGCTTTGGTTCTTTGCCAATGGCGAGGATTTATCCCGAGTCATGAAAAACGACTTTCAATCACCGGTGAAATCCATTGGCCATGGAACTACCTGCACAGCGGATCTTGAATCCAATGAAGAAGTGTGGAAGGTCATGCTTCATCTGACCCAGGACATCAGTCATCGGCTCCGAGTCCATGAAATGAAAGCCAATGGCGTACAAATCACAGTGAAGGACAATACTCTATCCTATCGTCAATATCAGATGCAGCTGCCCCTAGCGACCCAAAGCCCCATGGAGATCGCCTCAGCAGCACGGCATCTGTTTGA
>NZ_JAOTSB010000048.1 GCF_030247605.1 Acidaminobacter sp.
ATTTTTGCCTATTAATATTTCGTATTATAAAATTTTCTGATAATTAACCTATGCAATCCTTCACAATAAAAATTTCACTTTGTATAATTAATCTATGAATTATTCTGACTCATTGATTATCCCACCAGGTGGAACGCAGCAATATCAACACTTTAACATCCGTAGTACGGAATAAAAGAATTTATAAATTCAAATAATTGCAATTTCCTAAAATTATAACTCAAAATGAACAGACGGGGTCGGACCTGCTGGGGCAACAGACGGGGTCAGACCTGCTAATGAACATATGGGGTGAACATATGGGGTCAGACCCGCATAACTTAACAGACGGGGCAAATTAACTAACGGGGTCAGACCCGCATAACGCATCCGTGATTGGTTACCTACGCCGCGTTGATGAATCTGGAAAGCGGATCCTGCTTCAGATCCTTCTTGTTTTTCAGGTAAATAAACCAATAGGCTCCAGCGACGAAAACCGCGCCGCCTACAATATTGCCAAGGGTTACGGGCAACAGATTGCCGATGAGAAAGTTTTGCCAGGTGAGGGTGTTGAGAGCATCGGCAGAGAGTCCTGAGGCAGCTGCCCATGCAGGATTGGATTTCGCAAGAATCCCTGCAGGCACATAATACATGTTGGCTACACTGTGTTCAAAGCCCGAGGTGATGAACAGCCAGATTGGAAAAAAGATAGCCAAAATCTTGCCTGTCATATCCCGTGCGCCGTAGGAAAGCCAAACCGCTAGGGTTACAAGCCAGTTGGCCATGATGCCCAGGAAAAACGCTGACAGAAACGGCAGATTCACCTTATGGACGGCGATCTTCAAAGTCTGACCCCCAAGGAGCCCTCCCCCGCTGTCCAGTTGGCCTGAAGCCACGATCATAAGGGTGACCAGCATGGCGCCAACAAAATTTCCGGTGAATACTACGGCCCAGTTCTTAATCATGACAGAAACGCGCACCTTTTTTGATAATACCGCCGCCGCCATGAGCGTGTTCCCAGTAAACAGTTCGCCGCCGGCCAGAATGACCAGCATGAGCCCGGTGCCAAAAATGGCGCCTGCCAGGACTTTGCCAAGCCCATAGGTCTCAGCCTCCGCAAACAGATTGAAAGCCGCCATATTGGAGCCTTGAGAAGCGAATGCGATAAACGCCCCTGCAAGAATGGCGAGCGCAAATTGAACAGACGGGGTCAGACCCGCTTTTTTCGTCGCGGTGTCAACCGCTGTTTCAGCAATTTCCGCTGGGGTCAGCATCTTCTTATCATTCATAGTCTTCACTCCTACTTGAGATACCATGTCGCTCAGAGGGATTGGCAATTTCTGAAAAGATCACGTGGGGTCAGACCTGCTTAACTCATCATGTGGGGTCAGACCTGCTTAACTCATCACGTGGGGTCAATAGGCCTTAGCCGCAGACCTACTAATCTCCGTTCTTCATGCCTTCATCTTAAATGATAACACATCTCAATTAGAAGTAAAGTGACTCAGATCACAAAATATCATAAATTTATTTTTGTTATCATTACAAATATTCAGACTTAACTCTCCCTCACTCAATCTTAAGCGAGGATCAGCAGCCCGTCTTTCCCCTTTCGAGACATAAAAAGCCCAGCCCCCCACAGCGTCAGGTGCCCCACAAAGCTTGGAAAATCTATATTGGGCGTACGTGGGACCATCGGCTAAAATGGTTTTGTGTACTTGCTCTATATAAATCTTCAAGCCATGGAAACGTTGACGTTCTGGACGACTGGGCTTAGGTCACTATTACTAAAGAAGATCACGCCGATGGTCATCCGGACCAGCACACCGCGGCCCGGACAACCCAACTCGACTAAAAGGTATTCTATTTGCCAGCCAGCGCCTTTTCAACCGCGGACTGGATCATGCTTTCATCCGCCACATACGGGAGGGCAAGGACGTCCTGGCCGCCGCGGATCTGGTTGTACTCGACGACCGTGCTGATGGAGTTCTCATTGCGAGCCCAAGCACGTCGGGAGACACCGTTCATAACGTCCCACGGAATCGCGCGCTGGATGATCGCGTCGACGCGGAGGCTGCCGTCGAGGACGAGGCCGAAGCCGCCATTGGTAACCTTGCTGGTGCCGACGCCACCGCCATTGTGGAGGGCGATGAGGCTCATACCGCGCGCCGCGTCGCCCGCGAAGGAGTGCGTCGCCATCTCGGCCATGATGTTGGAGCCGTCTTTAATGTTGGAAGTCTCACGGAATGGAGAGTCAGTGCCGCCAGTGTCGTGGTGGTCGCGGCCGAGCATGACCGGGCCAATCTCACCACTTCTGACCATTTCGTTGAATTTGAGGGCAATATTCATGCGGCCGAGGGCGTCCTGATAGAGGATGCGGGCCTTGGTGCCAACGACAAGCTTGTTCTTCATGGCGTCGCGGATCCAGACATAGTTGTCGCGGTCCTGGAAGCGTCTGTTCGGATCGATGACGGACATAGCAGCCATGTCGGTTTTGATGAGGTCTTCATCGGTGCCGGAGAGGCAGACCCAGCGGAATGGGCCGTAGCCGTAGTCGAAGAGGAGCGGGCCGAGGATGTCTTCTACGTAGGACGGGAAGACGAAGCCGTCGAGCTCGTTCACGCCGTTTTTGCAGATTTCGGTGACGCCGGCGTCGTAAACCGCCTTCATGAAAGAGTTGCCGTAGTCGAAGAAGTAGACGCCCTTGGCGGTGAGGCGCTTGATGACTTCAAAGTGACGTCTCAGGGTCTCGTCGACTTTCTTGTTGAAGAGTACCGGGTCTGACCCCAGCAGCGCAGTTCTCTCTTCAAAGCTCATGCCAGCCGGGCAGTAGCCGCCCTCGTAGACCGCGTGGCAGGAAGTCTGGTCGGAGAGGAGGTCGATGTGGATGTTGTTTTCATCGGCATACTCAAGGAGGTCGACGATGTTGCCGTGGAAGGCGATGGCGTGACCGACGCCCTCTGCCATATACTTGTAAGCGTTGTCGAAAGCTTCTTTTGGCGTCCTGGCGACGGAGGAAACCCAGCCTTGGGAGAAGCGCGTCTCGATACGGGACCAGTCGACTTCTGCGACGATAGCCGCGCCGTTAGCGATCTCAGCTGCCTTGCCCTGAGCGCCGCTCATACCGCCGAGGCCTGAGGTGACGAAAAGCTGGCCGGCGAGATCCGCGTCATCCGCGAGGCCCTTATTTCTGCGGCCTGCGTTGAGGATGGTGCTATAGGTGCCGTGAACGATGCCCTGTGGTCCGATGTACATCCAGCCGCCTGCGGTCATCTGACCATAGTTGGCGACGCCGAGGGACGCAGCGCGGGCAAAGCCTTCAGCCGTGTCGAACTGGCTGATCATGAGGCCGTTGGTGATGATGACGCGAGGCGCTTCCGGCGAGGACTTGAAGAGGCCCCTTGGGTTGCCGGACTCGATGTGAAGGGTCTGATCCTGGGTCATAATTTCGAGGTAGCCTTTGACGAGCCAGTACTGCATCCAGTTCTGGAAGACTTGTCCGCTCTCCCCGTAAGTAACGAGTTCATAAGGATAAAGGGCAATCGCGAAGTCTAGGTTGTTGTCGATCATGACCTGGAACGCCTTGGCTTCGAGGGTGCGGCCTTTGTATTCATCGATTGGGCGGCCAACGAGGTTGCCCTGCGGTCTGAAGCGGTAAGCGTAGATGCGGCCGTGTGTCAGGAGTTCGTCGAGGAATTCCGGTGCGAGGATCTCATGCCACTCTTCAGGGACGTAACGGAGCGCGTTTTTGAGCGCGAGACCAATTTCATCCTTAGTCAGGGTCATGGCACGCTTTGGCGCGCGGCGGATGCCTTCGACGAAAGTCGGGTAAGCCGGCAGCTCAGGGAAGATGTCCTTCAGTTTGACTTTCATTGCGCTTTCGATTTGTTGATTGCTAAGCATTCGAATGTCACTCCTTATCATATATTGGTCGCATTTTGGTTTACGGTGATGTGAAATTCTGTGAATTTAAGTCCATTAATTTAGACGTTGAGGACTTTGATCTTCATCTTAAAAAGCATTTTCATGCCGATGGTCACTTCAAAGTACCTCATGTGCTTCTCTTTGACTCGAGTATACAGTCGTAATGTCAAAAAAACGTCTAAGAGATTGACGATTTTGAAGAAAAATTAAAAATTTGTGTCAAATTACTTTTTGACGGTGGGTGCTGATGGGGGTGTCCGACGGGGTGTCCGACGGGGTCAGACCTGGGTTGACGTAAAATTGGACATACGGAGTATCCGACGGGGTCAGACCCGGGTTGACGTAATGTTGGATCGGCGGGGTACCGACGGGGTCAGACCCGGGTTGACGTAATGTTGGACTGGCGAGGTACCGACGGGGTCAGACCCGGGTTGAGGTAATGTTGGACTGGCGAGGTACCGACGGGGTCAGACCCGCGTTGACATAAAGTCAGTCAGCCAGGAGCAATAGACACTCGCCGCAGACCCGTTACGAAACATCCAGAATAATTTTAGTTTCAGACCGCATTCAACACGACTTGAGGCCCTGCTTGCCGCATTAGAAGCTCAATTTCTGCCTCTGAAGTCCCCTGATCCAGCCAAGTCTCTTCATCTTCTTCTCTCAAAATAATAGGTTCCCGATCATGTATTTCCGAAACCGGCGGCGAGCTTTGCCGCGTCAAAATGACATAAGCAAAAAAGCGATTCCCATCCGTTGCCGTAAACGGCGTATAAAGTCCTGCAAACGAAACTATAGATTTCTCTGGCCTCTCAATTCGAAACTTTGTACGATCCCCTTTTTCTCCATGCCACTCAAAAAAACCCGATGCCGGCACTATGCAGCGCCGCTTTTTCAGCGCGTCTTTAAACGCAGGTTTGACCCCGGCTGTTTCGCTTCTCGCATTGATGACAGGCCGGCTCATATTTGGATAAACGAAGCCCCACTTCATCAAACCCGCGCGAACTTCATCCTTTGCCTTAATGACAACAGGCGCTTCGTTAGTGGGAAAAACTTCGCGAGGTGTCCAAACCACCTCAGGGACGTCGTGGATTTTGTATCGCCGCAGTATCTCTTCAAAGGCTTCATCGACAAAATAGCGTCCACACATAACTCTGATCCTCCAGGATTACATATTTGACTGTTGCATTCCGGTTTATGTATACCCTTCTCGAATAAAAATATACTGTGATTCATTGGGGTCAGACCTGCAAGGTTTTAACGGAGTAAGACCCGCGAATTTAGACTTTGGATTAGATCAGCTAAGTTTCGCCCACTTCCAAAGGAAGCCGATTGCCTCTGGCAAGCGGCTTCCACACCTTTAATACGACAAAAAAACCCACCGCCGCAGGCAGTGGGTTTTCCGGGTCTTATCCAATTTTGTTTCTAATCCAAATCCGATACCCCGCCCACTTCATTTGCCATGATTGGCGAGGATGTGGGGTTGTGGGACCATCGGCGGAAAATATGGGCTTTAAAATTACTCAGCTGGCTTGTACTTGCGCTTTGGACGATCTGAGCTGCCATAGCTCTTGTCGCTGGAACCTGAATGGCGCGCATCACGGCCTTTGTAGGTTTTTTCACCGCTGCCGCCGCTGCGTGGCTTGCGGTCAAAACGGTTGTCCCCGCCGCCGCTGCGGCCACGGGCTTTGTCGATACGGACGCGCTTGCCTTTAAGCTTGGCGTTCTTGAGGATCTCGAAGACCTCATTGGCACGGGCTTCAGGGACTTCGACAAACGAGAAGTTCTCGTAAATGTCAATGTTTCCAACCTGCTCGCCAGTGACCGTGGTTTCCGAGGTGATCCACTTGATGACGTCACGCGGTTCGAGGCTGATGTTTTTGCCGACATTGATGAACAGTCGCACCATACCGTTGCCAGCGCCAGTGTCCCCAAAGCCGCCGCTGCTGATCTCGCATACGTTGCTGGACTCGACCTTGTAGCGCTCAAGCTCCATCTTCATGAGGATCGCTGCTGTTTCCAGAGAAGTCATACCCTCCTCTGCCATCGCTTCGAGGATCGCGTAGTATTTCTCAAGACCGCCGGACTCAGCCTCTAGTTTGATTTTATCGACGAGTTCCTTCGCCTTGATCTCCTCGATGTCCGCAATGGACGGGATTTCATGACGCTGAATCTTTTTCGAAGTATAACGCATGACGTCTTTCATCAGCAGGAATTCCTTGCCGCTGACAAACGTGAAGGACATGCCGTCTTTGCCCGCGCGTCCGGTTCTGCCGATACGGTGGACATAATACTCTTCATCCTGTGGCACATCAACGTTGAAAACGCACTCTACCCCAGTTATATCCAGGCCACGCGCTGCGACGTCCGTCGCGATCAGGAGCTCAATCGCCCCCGTACGGAAGCGGTCCATAACCGCGTCACGCTGCTGCTGCTTCATGTCGCCATGAATTTTATCGCAGGAGAAACCGCGCGTCTGAAGCTGCGCCGTGACTTCATCAACTTTTTTCTTGGTGTTGCAGAACGCCAGCGAAAGCTTCGGCTGGTACATGTCCAGGAGTCTCGACAGCACTTCGACGCGGTCGCGGGAGTGAACTTCGAGGTAGAACTGTTCGACATTCGTCGAAGTCAGCTCCTTGTGGACGACCTTCACCAGCTCCGGGTCGCGCTGATAACGGTTTGTGATGTCGAGAATCGCCTTCGGCATAGTCGCAGAAAACAGCACCGTCTGACGCTCAGGAGGTACAGTCTTGAGAATTTCCGTAATGTCCTCGACGAAGCCCATGTTGAGCATCTCGTCCGCTTCGTCCAACACGAGGAACTTGATCTCGTGCAGCTTCAGCGTGCCGCGTTTCAAGTGGTCAATGACCCTGCCAGGCGTACCGATAACAATCTGCGCACCCGATCTCAGCACGCGAATTTGTCGGTCGATAGGCTGCCCGCCGTAAATGGGCACGGACTTGATGCCGCGGATGTACTTGCCGAGGCGACCGATCTCCTCCGCCACCTGAATGGCGAGCTCACGGGTCGGGCAAAGTACGAGGGCTTGGGGTTGCTTGTTTCTAGGATCGATCTTCTCAAGAAGCGGAATCCCGAACGAAGCGGTTTTGCCAGTGCCCGTCTGGGCCTGGCCAATGACGTCTCTACCTTCTAAAATAAATGGGATAGATTGTGCCTGAATTGGTGTCGCTTCCTCGAATCCCATGTCGCTGACAGCTTTGAGAATTGCCTCGGAGCAGTTAAAACTACTAAATTTGATAGGTTCCATTAAATACCTTCCTTTTTTCGAATTGCAGAAATTACAATCGCTTGAAATGATCAGCCATTTGGCCTTAAAGTGAAAAATTCCGGGTTTGCAAGACCTCTATGACATAAACAGTAAGTAATTATTGAATTCAAGCGGCATTTCGGCCAAATTTCATTCTATAGTAAATCGCGCCATAAAGCAAGCAAAGTTACAAATTGATTTCGTTTTTTCTTAATTTTAGTGATTTAAATGATCAAAGTGATTCTGCCGATGGTCACCCCTCCCCCAACCCTTTCTCAAATTTACGTTGGGTGTTAAATTTAAGTTGAATTCTGGGTATATAAACTGCGAGGTGATAATTATGGTCTATATGTTACTTGCAGAGGGATTTGAGGAAATTGAGGCAATCAGTACAATAGATATCCTGAGACGCGGGGGCGTGGAGGTGACTACCGTGTCCATCGGCACACATCTTCAGGTGAGCGGCGCGCATCACATTAAGGTCATGGCGGATGCGCTGATTGGGGAGGTTGACCTGGATCAGACTGTCGAGGCTGTGGTGCTGCCTGGCGGGATGCCGGGGACGACGCACCTGGATGAGTCGCGGGACGTGGACCGGCTGCTGCATGATGCGGTGAAGAAAGAGCTGCTCGTCGCGGCTGTTTGCGCGGCGCCGCTGGTGCTTGGAAAGCGCGGGTTTTTAAAGGGCAAGCGCGCAACGTGCTTTCCGGGCTTTGAGGACTACCTGAAGGGCGCGATCCTGTCGGAAAACAGAGTGGAGCATGATGGAAATTTTATCACATCCCGAAGCGCCGGAACTGCGGCCTACTTTGCCTTTGAGATCTTGAAGGTATTGAAAAACGAGGCTATTTCAGCCAAGGTGAAGCAATCGATGATTTATCCGGATTGATGGGTAAGGTGGGAAAAAACTGCCAGCGGAAAGTCTAAGTAATGGACTTTCCACTGGCAGTTTTTTTTATTAACTAGACAATTCCATTTTAAAAAGTGAAATTAGGAAGGACTGTAAATGTACTATTTTAAAAAGCATTATGTCCACCCGGGTCTGACCCCGTCTGTTGAATGTACACTCATATCTTATGTACACCGGGGTCTGACCCCGCGTGTCAAGCACTGAAAAACACAGCGAGGATACTGCCCAAAACAACCAGGACGACATTAAGACGCAGCAGGGAAAGCGCTAGCGCCACGGCCAGACCCACTGCAGCTGATGAAACAGAGGTTGTCGAATATAGGATCTCAGGAAAAATGAGTGCGCCGAGCACTGCGAAAGGGACACATTTCAAGAAATTTTGAAGTCCTGAGCTAAGTTTTCGACCACGCAAAAGTGTCATTGGAACTAATCGAGGCAGATATGTAACTACGGCCATAAGCAGTACCGTGATGAATTGCTGAAGTGGATCAGTCACGTTTATGCCCCCCTTCCCGGCTGGAGTTATTTTCGGGTAAACTTATCTTTTCCAGCAGTTTACCGCCTGCGCCGGCAGCGAGCAGTGTTGCTGCCAGGATCCTCCACCCGCTGGCGAGACCAGAAAAAAGTGGCAAGTAATAGATCAGGCTGCTGATTGTGATGGCGAGGAGGGCGACAGTGACCATCGGCAGATTTCCTTTAAGGCCTGGGACGAGCAGGCCAATAAACATGGCATACAGGGCGATCCCCATGCTCGCGGCCAGGGCTCCCGGGATGGCATCACCCAAAAGAAGTCCAATCAAGGTGCCCGCGTTCCACGCGAGATAAGCGATTGTATTCAGGCCAAACAGATTCCAGGGCTCGAAAATGGGCTGCGGCTGGACGGACGCGACGGCAAAGGACTCATCCGTAACCCCAAAGGCGAGAACTGCCAGGAAGCGTTTGCCGATGGTCGCGGGCAGACGCTGTGAAAGGGACGAGGACATGATGAAATGCCTGAAATTCAGGATCAAGGTGGTCGCGACAATTTCGAGGGTCGAGGCGCCCGCGGCCATCATGCCGACGCCGACAAACTGACTCGCGCCGGCGTAGAGAATGGAGGACAGCGCTACGCCAATGCCGGTTTGAATGCCGGTGGAGGACGCTAAAACACCAAAAGCAATCCCGATCGGGATATAGCCTATCGCGATCGGGATGCCGAGTTTTGCGCCTTTAAGGAAGCTGTGACGACGGTTCATCGGTCGGCATCCTCACTTTCGCTTTCTTTTTTTTGCTTGAACCAGGCCTTTGATACTGCCGGCTTGCAAAGAATTTCGTCAACGCGGATGTCGAAAAAACGATGAGTGTTGGCGGGCTGCATGATCAGGGCGGAATCTGCGCCGCTGGTGCTGCCACCGATGGAAATCAGCCGCTGCTGCGTCGAAACCGCACCGGCATCTGCAGCCATCATGGCGACTTCAATGGCGACTTTGGTTCCCTCACCAAATAGTCTTAATGCGTGGGCGATTAGCTCATCTGTGCCGTAGGTCCCAAACTTGATCCGCGCCGCCCGACCGATGCCGCCCAAACTGTGAGCCGCAGTCACAACGATGGCCCCAGCCGCTTCGAGTTCTGCTTTGACTTCGGGTGTCAGCTCAGCGCTGTCAGGAGATTCAAACCCTGCTACATGGGAGACGACGATGAGGTTCTTTATTTGGCGGTTGGTGCTGCTAATTTCAACTTCGCGGGTCTCGGTGTTGCGGTCTTCGTCACCACGGGTCTGACCCTGGCTGTCAGATTCGCCCACAAAATCAAATTCTTTAAGTGCTTTTCGGGCTGTCTCTCCGGATGTTGAAGCTATTATTACGGTATCAATTTCGTTTATAATGGCAGCTTGCTTTACAATTTTTAAAACGTCCATTGTATTTCTGTAGCCCGGTTGTCTAAAGATCATTTTTACCTCCAGCTTAACATTAAAATAATTTACTTCAGTAATACTTGGCTTTTCTACGTTGGTTCCAGTAGTATATTTCGATGATGAAAATTAATAAAAACGGCGCCACGATAACAATTAAAAAACCTATTGGTGTTTTTGCATAATCAACAATGTAGCCCAACCACGGTAGAATTAACAAGATGTGATCTCCAAATGGTGTTCCGGGTCTGACCCCACCTGTGACTATCAGCGCTCCCGGATAACTGCTTTTCATTAAATTCGGATTAGAATTCTGCAATTCACCAGTGTTTGAATATATTCCATAGTCAGAAATCGATGCAATTCCACCATCATAATAACTTTTAATAACAACTGCCGATAAAATCACCAAGAAAATTATAAGCAAAAAATATATTAGGCGACCTAGAAATTCGAGAATCTTACCAAACCAACTTTCTCTCGTCATTTCATCATCTTGTTCAACATTAGTTATCTCTGTAACATCTTTTATATCCTCGGATCTATTTTCAATTTTTTTATTGTTTGAATTATCACTTTTTGTCGTTTCTATTTTGTCTGCGGGGATATCGTCATACTTTTGTTTTCTAAATTCACTTAATAATGGTTCTTGGTCAAAGTCGATACCTTCCATCAATTCTTCAAATTTTAAGGACGTCCAAAAATCAGATTTAACAACTTTAGCATGCACTTTGTCTTCAGCAATATTTTCAGAAATATTGTTCTGTTTTTGTAAAAGTTCTGGCGGGGTCAGACCCGTAAAACCGAGACTCGAAAGATCGACACCTTCAAAATCAAAATCCGATGTTGTTTCAAGATTTGAGTGATTTGAGTCATTCTTGACAGTTTTTAATTTTTCATCAACCGTCGCTTTACTCTCTACATCAAAACTTTTAATTAACTCTGACAGGTCATTCCCGGTTGTTATGCTTTCCCTGTCAAAAGATTCTTTTAATTTCAAAATATCCAAATCAGGGATAAATATATCCTCATCGTCACTGTAATCATCTATTTCACGATTTGTATATTTGTCATTCTTCAATTCAGGATGCTCCGACATCAAGGCGAGTATACTTTTTAAGCGTTCTTCTGCACTGACCTTGCTATGTGGACTAGTGGATTTTGATATTAGTTTAATTATTCTGGTATGAAATTCTGAAGGTGTAAATGGGACAACTAAAAAATCGTCAATCAAATCCAACATCGACTCATTAATTTTAGGCAATTCTGATAGATCAGTTATTAATAAAGTCACAATTTTAGGATCATGCTCTTTCACCTTATTCATGAATGTCAGCAAATGTTCCATAGTATAATCTGACGACTGACAAATTATCATATGTATACCACATTGACGGACAATATCAAGACTAAGCAAATTTGGTGCGCCTGCACTGACATACCCATGAACATGATGCTCAAAAAAATAGGAATTGAGATCCTCAAGAGTTACAATTTTTTGCCCGATCAGCAAAACTCTCATAAGACCACCATCCCTTCGTTTTAAGTATTGTCTTGATCGTTTTATCCAATAGACTAAGGAGAATAACAATATTTGAACATCAATATGACATTTCATTAAATGATTTTATTAACAAGTGTTGCTTACCAATATTTAACCTTTGAAATATTTTAACATATTTTTATTTACTTTCAAATATAGAGAGAATGTTAGAATTTCAATTATTTTAAGCAATTTATTATATGTTATATGCAAAGTGCATATTTGAGCTTAGGATCCTGGTTGTAACTATCGGGGTCAGACCCACACAGCTCCACACCAGCCCTCATCGCGTCCCCCCCAAAAATAAAAAGGACGAGTCACCCTCGCCCTAAATCATGATAAATAACCCCTATCTAACCTTCACCCCAAGAATATCCAACCTCTTGATAAACAATATTTTATCAACGACAATCGTAATTTTGCCTTCCTTCGTCGGCAACCGCTTCGGCACAAAAAACGTCAATCCTTGAATTTCTTCTATCTGATAGTGCTCAGGCATTTTTGGCGCTTTTAGTTCCAACACGGGAACCGCTATACTGCCGCCACTTCAGCACCCGCCAGACTTCGCCAGCATCACCGTCACTTCTTTCGCACCTTTATCTCGAATGTACTGAACCGCCTCCTCCGTCACTTCCACACTAATTAACCCATCCTTGTCCATATTCATCATCCCTTCAAATTACTGTTATTCTGTACCATCTTCGAAATCTCTAATTTGTTCGAGCCAAGCCTCAAACTCCGCCTCGCGCCCCTGTCCGTCCATCACGTAGTATTTCTTGCCTCTCAACGCTTCCGGCAAGTACTCCTGTTTAAAATAATGCTGCCGATGGTCATGAGGATACACATATCGCCCTCCGCCTAGCACATCATTCTTCCCGGACTCCAGTTTTAGTGCAGTCCCATCCTTCAAATATGCAGGGACAGACCCGCTTCGCCCTTGTCTGATATCTTCAATCGCTTCATCAATTCCCAAATAAGCTGCATTTGACTTTGGAGCACAAGCAATATAGGTGGCAGCTTGTGCAAGCGGAATCCTGCCCTCCGGCATACCTATGGTTTCAACAGCTTTTAAAGCACTAGCTGCAACCACAAGTGCCATAGGATCTGCGTTGCCAACATCTTCAGAAGCACATATTATGATCCTTCGCGCGATGAAAATTGGGTCCTCTCCACCCACAATCATTCGAGCAAGATAATGCAATACGGCATCTGGATCACTACCGCGCATGGACTTTATGAACGCAGAAATAATATCATAATGAGAATCCCCAGTTTTATCATATAACTGACCGGAATGCTGCATAGATTCGTAGAGTGATTCTACATTTATGACGATTTTTCCATCTGAATCAGGCGCACTCGTCATTGCGGCCAGTTCGACCGCGTTCAAAGCTCGTCGCGCATCTCCAGAAGCAAGTCTCCCCAAGGCCTCACGAGCTTCATTATCTAAAATAACATTGAGCACCCCAAGTCCGCGCTCCATGTCGGCCAACGCAGAATCGACGATATCCAAGACATCCTCCGGGCTCAAAGCGTTCAATCTAAAAACATTAGATCTGGAAATAAGTGCACTGTTGACCTCATAATAAGGATTTTCAGTTGTTGCACCAATCATGATGACAATGCCCTTTTCCACTGAAGGCAACAATGCATCCTGCTGGGTCTTGTTAAACCTGTGGATCTCATCTATGAATAAAATTGTACGTTTTCCATTCATAGCAAGTCGATCTTCCGCTCGGCCAATAACTTCTCTGAGTTCCTTTACACCCGACGTCACAGCATTCATTGACTCAAATACCGCGCCTGTCTGGTTTGCTATCACTCGAGCCAAACTTGTCTTACCGCTTCCAGGCGGGCCATGTAAAATCAGACTCGTCAATTTGTCAGTCTCAATTAAGCGTCTCAACAACCGGCCAGAACCCATGATGTGATGTTGTCCCGTAAACTCATCTACCGTTCTTGGTTTCATTCGCTCCGCGAGTGGCGCACTATCCTTTCGGTTCTCCTCAAGCATCAAATCAAACAAGTCCATAACATGCTCCTTTTTATCCAACGGGGTCAGACCCGCAAAAAACCTACAAGTTCATCTGTTATCATTTTTACTCTAATTACGATTATCTTCGCACAAACGTTCTATAAATATTATACCTGATCAGTCCCAATTTGAATATAGTCCACTTATTAAGTACGACTTTAAAACGCTTGCAGCAACTGCAGCGTTTCAAAAAACATTTTTTCAAGATTTTTTAAATGCAACTCTTCTCCATTTTCAGTTGTTTGTTCAAAACTAATATATGACTGAATTTCTTTTTGAAGTGAGTCGTCATAAATCATAATTGTTTCTGGCAGCGACTTAGAAGTTCTCCTTAGGAAGCTTTGTATGTATGATCGCTTAACTCTTAATCGTCTTGCCAGTTCAGCATTAGAGATCAGCTTTAGTTTCTGATTCAGCAGGATAATAGCTTTTAGGTATTGAGTGGTGTGCTCGTGACCATCGGCCCAAACAAGCTTTGAATCCTTTGTTGAAATGTCATTGACACCCACTTCAACTTCAGAAATTATCTTCGACTGATGTACACCCTTCAAACCCGTTCTCAGCGCCTCGCTCGCCTTGCTCAGCAAATGATCCAGCGCTTTGAACCGCCTGTTGACCTTTAGCTTCGTCAGCAGCACCTCCAGCGTCATTGGCTCCTGCACCACATCCGTTTCGTGGTATTCAAAATAAAACGGCTCGTTCTTGAACTTCTCAAGATGCTGTAAATAGGTTTCCTTCGCACTCTTGACGCAATCCTTTAGCCTTTTCATCAGCGCCAAGCTGTCGAACCACACCTGTCCAACTTGCCTAGTGTAGGCATAGTGGCTGCTCCACAAATAATTAAGGCTCTTGCTCAAGCCCGCTTTAAACGGGTTGAGATGAATATAAGCCATGGTCTTCATAATTGAATAAATTGTAAGGCATGGACTCGCGAAATAGCGGCCATCAAATACATGCCCGCTTCGGTCGTATTTCCGATTATACCTCTGCGTAAAACTCTGTGATATCCCCTGCATTACCTTAGATAGCGAAGTTTCACACATTTTAATCAGCATGTGAACATGGTTGTCCATTATGCAAAATGCGTAAAGTTCAAAATCATATCTCAATCTGTAACGTTTTATCGTTTCAAGCAGCATGTTCTTGTCAACATCGTGCCGCAGTAAAAATTCGCCATTGTTTCCTTTGTAAACTACATGATAGACAGTTTCTTGTTGAAGATTTCTCAATTTCCTAGACATAGAATCCCTCCATTTTATTCCTATTATTATAGTATATGGAGTTCTAATACATGTCAATATATTCCATTATTTACTTCGATCTTTTCACTTTTACCAATAGCCTTTTGCCAATGGCATGTTTCCCCCAATTCTTTAAATCAAAAATATTGATAAATTGGCATAAGCAAAACTATATAGGATTATTCAAATTTTCGCCAATTAAAAAGGGCCATCTCTCGGATGACCCCTCGGGAAAATAGTTTTCATTTTTCAGGTGGCTAGAATACCTGGTTTATTTAAATTTTTTCCACATACTTGCTTGTCATCAATGACAGCAACGCACCGTAGTCTACACCGAAACCTACAACATCGCCGACTTTCAACTCAGCCTGTGATTGGGTGACATCCAATATTAGGTGATCACTGCTTGCTCCAATGATCTCAATATTTGAATCCACTGGGGTCAGACCTTCAACGCGCACGTCCTGCCTTCCAATAGCGACAATCGCACGTCTCATCTTTCCACGATCCGTAAAAGTAGGTGTACTGCCAAACGCATCCATACCTATCTGCCCAGTCGGTAGAGAGTCTTTTTCCTTTAACTCTATAATCTGCGTCTCGAGTAAAAATCCATCATCATGAGTATTATCAATCTTCTCTCCATAGGCAGTTTCCCTTCCGAGTATAACTGCTTCTCCAAGTCTCAGATTTGTAATATCTTTTGGTAATGATTTATTTATAAGTTTATATAGGCTGCTTGAGTTGCCGCCTGAAATATATTTCAGTTTTAAATTGAATTGCATCTCGATATTTTTCGCTAGCTCCACTAAGCGCCCCAGATTATTGTCATCTGGGATAACACCTCCATAGCAAGTTAAATTGACGCCCAATCCAACAAGGTCAAGATTTGACATCTCTATGACCTGTTGAACTAAATCCTCCAAATCCTCAGGCAACACGCCTTCACGAAGGTCACCCAGATCGACCATAATTATAATTTCATGTTGTTTGTTTTTTTCTTTAGCAGCCGATGAAAGCGCTTTCAAAGTTTCTGACTCAGAATTCAGCGACAAATCTGCAAATTCTATGACTTCATCAATTTCAGACAGCATTGGTAATCTTAGTAGGACTCTTTTCACATCTGGCGCGATATTTTTTAATGCTTTCAAATTTTCGATTCTCGAATCCGCCAGCATAGTATATCCAGCTTCAATCATAGCTCTAGTTATGCCAGGATGTGCACAGTGAACTTTAGTTACCACCATAGGTTCAATGCCGTTGTCGACACAAAGTGTTCGCAAAATTTCTGCGTTGTGTTTAATTTTCTCAATATCTATTTTTAGTCTCGGATACATGATATCCCTCCTGCGTTTTCTGCAAGTTAAGTGAATTATTTCAATCAAGGCCTGACCCCTCATTCCGCGACGTAGTGTGATGTTTGCTGGGTGTGTCGCGAAACATAAATATGAGGTTGATCACATGGGGTCAGACCCTGATAGAAATCAAAATATTTCAATCAAGGCCTGACCCCTCATTTCGCGACGTAGTATGATGTTTGCTGGGTGTGTCGCGAAACACAAATATGAGGTTGATCACATGGGGTCAGACCCTGATAGAAATCAAAATATTTCAATCAAGGCCTGACCCCTCATTTCGCGACGTAGTGTGATGTTGGATGGGTGTGTCGCGAAACATAAATATGAGGTTGATCACATGGGGTCAGACCCTGATAGAAATCAAAATATTTCAATCAAGGCCTGACCCCTCATTTCGCGACGTAGTGTGATGTTGGATGGGTGTGT
>NZ_JAOTSB010000049.1 GCF_030247605.1 Acidaminobacter sp.
GCTTTCCTTCAAGCCAATTGTGCTCAAATTGCGGATACAAGAATAAAGACGTTAAGAATCTGGCTGTTAGAAATTGGATTTGTCCGGAATGTGGTGCAATCCATGACAGAGATCTTAACGCAAGCATGAATATTAAGTATGAAGCCCTAAGGCTTCTAACCGCTGGTGCGGCGGGGATAGCCTAATAAAAAACTGTTCGTTAGAACGGTGTTCTTAGGAATCCCGTGACTTGAGTCATGGGAGGTTCAAGTAAAGAATTTTACTGTTTTCTATGTAGTCATAGATGAGTCTGCTAATGATGAGTCTGAATCTTCCATTTCAGAGAAAACAGTTGAAATTCGACGAATTTTATACAGTCAGAGAAATTACGATGAACTTCTTTGATTGGATAAGATAATCAATGGAATCATTATGTTGAGCCATCACAGCCATTGTGGTGGCTTTTTGCTGCCCTTCTCAAGACTTCTGCCGATGGTCACACATCCCTCAACCCACAAGGAGAGTAGTTAGCAGCTAGGACGATTGATCGACAAAGGACCAGGTTGCTTTTCTCTTGAGGCAATTGATTGTCAATGGTGCAACGAAAACACGCAGATTGGGGGTCGGATTAATTCTGGCAAGAGAAAAGCTAGGGACATGGAAAAGCGCATCCGGAAGAGCTCCGGAGGCGCTTGGTGAAGGCTTGCGATAAATTGTAGATCGATTTCACATAGTTCTTTTTCTGTACCTGGGAAAGCTCCGAAAAAGTCATCATTTTTTGAAAAAGGCAATTTTTTCAAGTTTAGAACATAGCAATTCCAACGCTTATAGCGATCAAAATTTAGCTGTTTTCAATCAAACAGTAGTATTTCGGAGGTTTCCCTGGTACCATAAATGAAGTTCATGAAGTTGTTTTTGATGAAAACTAGCAACATCAATCTTTTCAAATCATTTGAACGTCTACGTTCCGATAAACGTGCCAGGTACGGGGGTGTTATGAAGATCAAAGGACCAGGAGGCTTTTCTCAAGTGAGAAAGGGCGCATGATGAAAGCATTGGAATGTGTGGAATAGCAGTTGGATGGAATCTTGACAAGAGAAAAGCAAGAGACATGGAAAAGCGCCCCCGGATAGAGCTCCGGAGGCGCTTGGTGTTGGTTGCATTAAATTGTAGATCAATTTCTGAATTTCTTGATTTGTACCTGGCACCGTAATTGAAGTTCATGAAGTTGTTTTTGCTGAAAACTAGCAACAGCAGTCTTTTCAAATCAATTGAACGTCAGCGTTCCGAAAAACGTGCCAGGTACGGGGGTACGCACGGGGGTGCAGGAGACATTATGGCCTGTTCACTGTCACTGAGGATGGGCCACTAGGATCAAATACATAACCGGGCATACTGACATTTGTGATTGTGAAGGTGATTGTATCGACTTTTTTATTAATGTTAGTTGAAGAGATTGTACAGTTGCCATTGGTTGTCGTACCTGTACCCGTAGAACCATCGCTCCATGTGCCAGTGACAATGGCGCCATTGATCGCTTGATCAAGTGTGACGGTGACGTTCGCTTTCCATGTAACTTTGTTAATCCAGCTAGCTGCTGAGGTCAATTCAGTTACTTGAATATTTTGATCAGCGACATTGTCAACTTGCACGGTGATAGTTTTTTCTGTGAAATTGCCAGTAGAGGCAGCGGTTGCTTTAGCGGTAATGGTGTGTGATCCGTCATTAACACTTGTTGAGTCCCAAACAGCGTTCCAGCCATCTGTACCATCATTGTCGGTAATGAGAGGTGAAGTTGAACCATCAATAAAGAATTCAACCTTCTCAATACTGCCTTCTGTGATCGTCGCATTGACAGTGATTGGAACTGAGCTGTCGCTGACTTCAGCACCCTCAAAAGGCGATGTGAAGGTTACTTCTGGCTTAATGACAGGTGGTGGAGGTGGCGTAGGTGGCGTAAAGCCTGGTTTGTAGACAGTCACTTCACTATCTCCACTTGGATCGAACGCATAGCCAGCTAAAGTGACGTTGCTGATCGTGAAGGTCGTTGAATTAACCTTAGTGCTGATGTTGCCTGAAGTTATGACGCATACACCTGAACTGTTCGTAGTGCCTGTTCCAGCAGCACCTCCAGTCCAAATACCTGTGACAACAGCATTTTCTAACGCTGGATCGAGTGTGACAGTTACCCTTGCCCTCCAAGAATTTTTATTGACTGTTGATGAGCTGCCTTCGAGGGAGTCTACAGATATAGAACCTATTGGCGTAATATTTGGATCTGGGTATGGAAGCTCAAGCGTGTCTTCAGTAAGTGTGAAGTTATTATAAGCATCGAGAATCCAAGCCAGATAATTCAGGTTGGCTGCAAGCTCTTTGGAAATTGGATCATGCGTCAAGCCATTGAAGGAAATGGCAGTCAGCATTTCTTGAGCAAGATCTGCAGCCGGCGCTGCTAATTCAATAGGTGTGGAACCGACTACCATATTGAGACGATATGCGAGCAATTGCGCAGCCAGATTGAAGGCTGGATCACTTGCCATTTTCCTCAAACCGTCGATCGTCATTTTATTGAGCAGATTAACCGCAAACTCACCGGAAGGATCCGCGATATCGCGTTCCGTACCTCCAGGTAATTCAAGGAGGCCGATGGTTACTGTATTACCTGCCGCAGTGGCATCGAACAGTGTTTGGTCTAAGACAGGATCTTGATTCCCTTGGCTGCTTGCAAATGCAGCGTGGTTTTTCCAGAAACTAATCGTATATGGTGTGATGATGTCGCCAGAGCTGTTATTGACACTAATACTGTTGCTGAAACTGCGAATCACATCATTAGGAGTAAGTACTTTTACAAAATCGATCGATGCATCTGGATTAACCTTGAAGTTTACAGCATATTCAATAGCATCTTCGAATAAGGCACCTTCATTACCAATGAAAGTTGGTTTAAACCAGTTTTCACCATAGGTACCTGATACGAAGTCTGGGATGTAGTTAAATGGAACCGTTTCAACGAGTTGATATACAACACCTGTAGTCAGGTAATCACCAGTGAAGCTGAAATCAACGACGCCGCCATTGCCAGCGGTTGCTGTGCCGGTTGCGATAGTTGTTCCAAGTCCGTCTGGTGCGTCTTCCATGCTGGCGCCAGTTCTGATTTCAAATGGGAATGTAATGTCGCCAGTTATAGTTGACCCATTTACAGATTTGATGAGACTTGGATCGAGGAAAATGTCAACCTCGGCACTGTCGCTTGAGTCGTCATAGTTTTCATCGTCGTCGTAAGCTCTTACCGTTACAGTGTTGGTGTGGGTACTGCCGACATTGCCAGAAACATAACCGACGAAGGTGAAGGTGAAGCTGTCTCCAGCCTGGCCTTCCGGCGCGAGGATGATGTCCGTGTCGCCATTTTGTGCTTTGGCGGTGGCCAGCAAATCGCCGAACTTGTCGTCCATGATGCTCGTAACGGTGACTTCTTCTTCACAAGTGTTGCTGATCACTACTGTGAAAGTGACATCTGCACCTGGGAAGAGGACGAAGTCGACGCTTGGAGACTTGGTTACGGTGATTTCTGGGAGAATGTCGGTGAAGGTGACGGTTGCGTCGTCGAAGTCGGAGGCTTCGTTGGCATCGTCGTCGACGGCTTTGACCGTAACTGTATTGATGTGAGGTAATAGCGGCGAGCCGGAGGAAAGCGTTCTCTTGATTGAGAATGAGAAAGTTCCACCAGGGGCAAGGACGATGTCCTCGTCACTATTATGGCTCTCAGCTTCTGCAAGGAGATCGTCGAATACGTCATCATTGAGACTGGTGACTTTAAGTGTTACGTTGCCTGTGTTGGTGATGAGGAATGTGAACTCAACTTCGCCACCGGTTTCAGGAATGTTGGTAGGGTTAGCTGATTTGTCGATGGTGATGGCCGGCATTGGAACAGCCGTGACGGTTTCGCTGTCCGGTTCGGACTCAGTGGTACCGTCCGTCGCGTAAGCGGTGTTGGTGACAGAACCTGCGTCCAGGTCAGCCTGCGTGATGGTGTAGCTGGCCGTGAAATCGGCCGTAGCGCCAGGAGCGAGGGAATCGACGGAAACAGGGCTGGTAGTGGCTTTGTCATCGACGACGGAAACGTTGTAAAGCGTGACGTTACCGGTGTTGGTGACCACGTAGCTGTAGCTGATAGTATCGCCGACTGCATCGTAAGTGGCAGGTGCTGCCGTCTTGACGATGGTCAGAGCCGGCATTGGAACAGCCGTGACGGTTTCGCTGTCCGGTTCGGACTCAGTGGTGCCGTCCGTCGCGTAAGCGGTGTTGGTGACAGAACCTGCGTCCAGGTCAGCCTGCGTGATGGTGTAGCTGGCCGTGAAATCGGCCGTAGCGCCAGGAGCGAGGGAATCGTATGTTAACAAATTTTAATAAAAAATGGAAAATTTTTTGTTTGAGTGCGTTACCTCCTCGCCTTCAACTCATTATAACTCGCAATCCCAATTAGGGTCAGACCTGCCATCAGCAAATAGGCCCACCAAGGCAGGCTCTGCCAAAAGCCGCGGGTTTGGAAGATGGCGTTGGCCAGCAGCGCCGCCGCGCCGGTGAAGAAGTAATCCCGGCGGTGGCCCTGCATGCCGTAAAACAGCGCGACCAGGGACAGAACGCCAAGGATCAGGGCGTCGGTCAGCAGGTCATATGACAGTATTTCCACGAACAAGGTCAAGGCGATTAAAACTAAGACTGCCGCTTCGATCCAGCGCAGGATCCGATCATAAGCTTTCCACTGCCATGGGGTGAGGACGGTGACCATCGGCAGAAGGGGGAGGAGTCTGAGCTCAGTCAGAAATTGCTTTGACGGCTGGAGCAGGTCGAGGGTGATCCAATACGGGAGCAGGAGGGAGATAAACCAGAGGGTGTTCGCGATTCGGCGGCCAAGGCCAGAGCCGGCGCGGCCGCGCTGCATAAATAGGAGAGCGGTGAGTTCGAGGGGCGGCAGGAGCCTGAGCCAGCCGGGGTTTGACATGTCCGTCAGGACGGTCTGGGATAAGAGGATCATCAGCAGGGCATTCAGGGTGTAGCCGTCCAGGGTGCCAAAACCTCGGAGAGAGCGGTGGCTCGTGTTTTCCGGAGCAGGCGCGGTTGGGGCGACGACATACAGCTGTTTCAGAAGTCGGTTTCCGGCCAGGGCCAGAAGCGCCGTCAGAACGGCCAGGAAGGCCAGCATAGTGGTGTGCTGACCATAGAAAGCGCCCCGGTTGAGGCTCTCGGCGGAGAGAAACAGCGGCAGCAGCGCCACAAGGCTAAAGCCTTCCAGATCGCTGCGGCGCATCAGATAGAGTGCCGTGACCAGGGATATGACAACGCCACTGAAGTGGGTCAGCTCAGAAGCTGGCCGCGCGGCGAGCATGGCAGCACCAAGCCAGGCGGAGGGGATCAGGAACCAGAGGGTCCATCGCTGTATTGGCCCTTTCAGGAAGTGCCAGATTATAAACAGGATCAGGCTGAACACTGGCAGGACGAAGCCGTTCCAATTGGGATTCAATTTCAAGGCGTTGAATAGAGACATAACCGTCAGCCCGCCGCTGATATAGGCGCTGTAGAGAAAGGCACAGCTCAGGACAGTCTGGCTTTGAGGCTGAAGCGCGGAGGGCTCCACTTGCTTTATTTCAAACATTCGGAAGCTGTAAAGGTAAATCAGTACGGCGGCCGTGAATACTGGTGGAAAGTCGCCATAATCCTGTAAGAGCAGAAGGATTGCTGCCGGGAATAAGACGTGGGCGATCCAAAAGAAGGTCGTCGTCAGCTGCCGTTCGAAGCGCTTGAGCGAAACAGCCATTAGGAACAAGACCAATGTTGCCAGGGCGCTGTGGAGCTCAAGGCTGTATCCGCCCTTTGAGGTGGATAGGACCAGCTGCGGGTCGATCAGTCTGTAAACAGTGAGCAGCTCAATCATGGTCAGGACTGGCAGGCTCCAAGACAGGACAGTAGTTATACGTGGGGAAAGACTACCCGGTGTACGTTGTGAGATTTGAAGGGCTTGAGAGAGGTGCGGAACTTGAGGGACTCGAGGGACATTAGCGGTTTGAGGTGTTGATATTGACGCTGACACAGGCGTAAGTTGGCGCTTCTGTCTGAAGTAAGTCAGCGTCAACAGGCCAATCAGCGCGCCCAGTACCAGAATGCCCGTGAGCCAGTGCCCTTCCCAGACCGCCATGAGATAAGACAACCCCATGACCATCACGGCCACGACCCCGCTGCTGCCGCGGACTCTTTGGATGGCTTTCCAAGGATTGAAGGCATATAGAAGCAGGAACATAGCCGCGCCAAACCCGCCCATGTGGCCTGCATACAGATACGCCGCATTGCTTAGGTGGATCAAGTCATAGCCCTGATGGGCCACGGAAGTCAACAGGACAGGAAAAGCCCAGGCATAAGGCCGCTCGCCGGTTTTCACTGCAAGCACCAAGGCGTTCAGGGTAATCAGCACCAGGCCGGCCAGCGCTGTCCAGGAAGGCCGCGCTTCCAGTAGGGTCAGGCTGGTGAGCTGGATGTAGATAAAGGTAATGAGGGCCGCGGCGGCGCTGAGAGCGCGATAAAGGCGCTGCAATGCGTCTCTTTGGCCGGATGCCAACGACAAGCCCAGGAAGGCAAAGCCGGTTACGGAAAAGAGAATCAGATCCAGAGACCTCAGGCCGGAATGCTCCACAAACTGATAGAGCCCAGCCATCAGAAGAAGACCTGCCGGAATGCTGTATTCCTTTTCCCACCGGGTGAAGACCATGACGGTAAAAAGGACGGAGGCCATCAGCAGATTGATCCCCTGAAATCTTGGCTCCTCAAATACGACCAGCATCAGCGCCGAGCTGATCGAAAGGTTCACCGGCACGAACCGGTGGAGCTCCTTATGAAATGACTGCAGCACGACCGGCACCTTTTGCCCTAAGCCCGCCAGCACAAACAGGCCGTTGATCAGCGCTATACCAAGATAGAAGCGGTCCACCCCAAGGCGCAGTGACGCAATGGCGAAGCCGGCGCCCAGACTGACCGCCGTCAGCGTCATCCAGGCAAAAATGCGATTGTTGAATTTCAGCGTACTGTAGCCGTAAACCAGCGCGGAAGCGGCCATACTGATCAATCCCAGCACATACTTCCCATCGCCTTGAAGCGACAGCCATTTTCCAAACAGCTCGAAATAGCCAATCGAAAGAAAAATCACCGGCACGAACAGCGCCCCCAGCACCCAAAAGGCAAAAGAGGTCTTTTCGATGTGCAGCTTTTTCTCCGCCAGCAGGCTGACGCTAAAGAACAGCACCGCCACCAGCAGGATCAGCGCCGTCTTGAGGGCACTGCTGAACAGGCTCCAGTTGCTCGTGGCAAAGATGGTGCCTGCTAGCATGACGAATAACACTCCAAGAACGAGGACCAGGGTGATGTTGCGGTCGCGGAGTTCCTGCTTTGAGAGGACCCTTCTCGTCTGCGCTGCCTGTGCCGCGTTTTGTGCTGCCGCCGCTTCCCGGGCGGCCTTTTCGCTCTCCGCCTTCTGGGTCAGCGTGACATTCAGCTGACGGTGGGCGCTCAGCACTTGGATCAGCGTCTCTTCTGTTATGAGGCCGGCCCCGCGAAGCCGCCTGAGTTCCAGCTCGAAACCGCTGCGGTGCTCGTCCGGGAAGTTGTTATGGCGGGACGGGTTGGGGGTTGGGTGACCATCGGCTAAAACAAAGCTTTTGGGGCTCCCTGCCGATGGTTCCAGTACCGCCTCCGCCGCCGAAGCCACAGCCCCAGTCAAAGGGGAACCTGGCAAGGTTTCGGGCTCTCGCATCCTCGTATTAAGGTTCTCAGACACCTCAGCGCGGATCTGCTCAGGCGCGGGCGGAGCTCCAAAAATCTCTTTTCTTCGTCTGAAATAGTTGTGGTTGGGGAAGCACCACAGCATAAACACAATGATGCCCAGGGTGGACTCAATAAATAAGTCGTAGGACCGGCCCTGCGCCACCGTGATTAAAGCGCTGACCAGCACGTAGCCAAACAGCGACCAAAAGGACACTTGAATCAGGAGATGGGCGCGGCGCGAAAGACTCAGCGCTTCGGCAAAGGTCCAGGCGCAGACTATGAGGATGGCAACAAAATAAAGAAGCCAGAT
Source organism: Acidaminobacter sp. (assembly GCF_030247605.1). GTDB lineage: Bacteria > Bacillota > Clostridia > Peptostreptococcales > Acidaminobacteraceae > Acidaminobacter. The sequence continues at coordinate 8,099 of NZ_JAOTSB010000049.1, forward strand.
CAGGTTGCTCAGCCTGGCCCAAATGCCAGTGGAACTTTCCGCGAACATCTGAATCTGGGCGGCGGTCAGAAGGGCATTGATTATAAAATAAACTGGCAGAAAGATAAAGACGTAGAACCACAGCCACTTCGTTCGCAGGCCGGATTCCTTTCTTTGCCGGTTGAAGCTCAAACCTCTGGAACTCATACGCTCACCTCCAGTTTGGTTAGTTTATACCCCGAAAAAGGGCAGGATGGCGCGGGAGGTGGGAGTGGGGTAAAATAAATGGAACTGCTTGACAAATATTTGGGCGTGAGGGCCGGCGCGATTGGAATTGAGTGGTGCGGTGTGGCGTGATGTGGCGTGGGAATGACCATCGGCAGAAATCCTTGAAATGGGTGCTGGAATTATTATAGAATTTAATTAATGTGATGGCGTGATCTCTCGGTTCAGAACTATGTAATCCGAAAGGATATTGTCCCTAAAACCATAAATCTCAGAAAGGGTGAATTTAACAATGGAAAACCAGAGATTGAAAAAGGAAATGCTTTCTGCGATCGACAACCAGATAGAAATGAATGATCCGAAATGCGTCAAAAGGACATTTGAAAGGCTGATCGCTGCCGGAATCTCAAAGAAAGCTGCAAAAGAGAGGATGGCTGCGGTTTTGATTGAGGAAATGTTTTCCGTGATGACCGAGGGCAGGAAATTTGATGAGTCGCTCTATGAGAAAAAACTCAGCGCTTTGGTCGGGGATCAGGATGAGGATGAGTATGGGCTTGAGGATAGCAGTGTAGGCGCAGAACTTAACGACGGGTCTGATTATTCCAATGAGCCCATTGACGCCCTGCTGGAAAAAATTGCTTACAACAACGGTTACTTTCCGCGGGAGATCCTGGAAACGCTGATTCTTCGAAAAGAGGAGGCGATCCCGGAGCTGCTGAAAGTGCTTAAAATGGTCAACGAGTCGCCGGTAAAATATTCCAAGGAGAAAGCCTATATGGGCCATTTGTATGCGGCCCATTTATTGGCACAGTTCAGGGTTAAAGAAGCCTATCCCATCTTGGTGGAATTAATGAGCCTTCCCGGGGAGTTGTCCCATGAAGTATTTGGGGACGGCATTACCGAAGTCGGCGGCAGGTTGCTAGCGTCTGTTTGTCATGGAGACTTGAGCCTGATCAAAGCTCTGGCGGAAAACAGCAAAGCGGATGATTTTATGAGGATCCAGGCCGTCAAGGCCTTAGCTGTACTGGTGCTGCAAGGCGAGCTCGAACGGTCGTCCGTAGTGGCGTATTACCGTCAGCTGCTTCTGGACCCGGATGTTCGAAAAAGGCCGGAATTGCTTTCTCTTCTAATCATTACGTGCTGTGATCTCTATCCGGAAGAAGTGTATGAGGACATCAAGGAAATTTTCAAACTGAAATTGAATGATAGACAAATTATTGGCATCGATTCAGTTGAAGAGGACATGTTTGTTGGCAAAAGTGCCAGGCTGGAAGCTTCAAAACAGAACATGCATTTGCAATTTATCGATGATACGATCTCAGAGATGGAGGACTGGTTCTGTTTCACTGAAAATTTTAGAAAATATTTTAATGGCAAGTCAGAGCCATCTAAGCTTCAAGAAATCGTACCTAAAAAACCAAAAATTGGACGGAATGATCCGTGCCCATGCGGGAGCGGTAAGAAATATAAGAAGTGCTGTGGGAAGTAGACGGTAAACTTTGTGTGAGAGGATGTGCTTTTGAGACCATCGGCAGAGCTTTCTAAAAGCTTTAAAACGCTTTTAAAGGAGGGCTTTAGCCGATGGTTTTTCATGTCCATCATAAGCATGGAAAAGCGCCCCGGGACTGAGTTCCGGAGGCGATTGGTGTGAGTTGCCATCAAATTGTGATTCAATTTCACTTATTTCTTTTTCTGTACCTGGCACCATGAGTGAAGTTGATGAAGTTGTTTTTGTTGATAACTAGCTGTAACAATCTTTTCAAATCATTTGAAAGTCATCGTTCCGAAAAACGTGCCAGGTACGGGGGTGAAGTTTCTGAAAGGCAAAACGCAACTCCCTCACACCCCTAAAGTCCCAACAAACACCTTAAGCTTATACACCCCATCCTCAAGCAGGTACTTGTCATAAAGATGGTCTAAATTCATTAGTTCAACCTTGAAGTTGAGTCCCTCGAAAATCCCCATCCATTCGTCATAAGAAAACAACCCAAGGGTGTGAACTTCATGATGGATCTCCAAGCGTCCGCTCTGGCGGATCAGATAGACTATAGTCGCCTCATAGGTTGTGTCAGATACGATATGGTTATTCTCCAGCACCGTAATGTGCGTGTTGTCGGCTTCGCCGGTGTACGCAAAATTGTTGTTCCTGAATTCTTCCTTCGTATGCGTGACGACCAGCAGCACACCGTCGCGCTTCAGGTGCGCTGCTGCGTTTGACAAAGCAGCGCTCAGGTCCTCCAGGGTGCACATGTACATGATCGAATCCGGGATGGCCACAACGTCAAATTTTCTGCCAAGACGGATCGTTCTCATGTCCCCCAGCAGATATTGGATTTCCGGGTTTCTGCTCCTGGCGATTTCCAGCATCCCCTCGCTTAAATCCACGCCGGTCACTGAAAAGTGCTGTTTGAAATGGTAGTCGTGCCCTCCGGCGCCGCAGCCCAAATGCAGCATGGTGGGAGACGACGCGGAAAGATGCGTTTTGATCAAGTTGACATAAGTTGTCGCTTCTACTTCGAAATCCTCCGGCCGGGCTAAAATAGTATCCGTCCAAGCGAGCTGGTTGTAAGAGATCCAGTTCATGGCCTTCACCTCACTGAATTTGTTGGTCATTCAAGTTGAATTCTTCAGTCGCGTTTGGCGCGTTGTTCCTGGTGCTGACTTCGATTAAACGTTTGGGACAATGGTTGAACTCATAGGTAGTGTAGTTATACCCAAAATTTCTGCCAGAAAATAATCAGAAAGCATCCGCCGATAGTCACCCATCCCACCACCCAACTAGGAGTAACTTTATCCAATTAGGTCGATTGATCGGCAAAAGACCAGGTGGCTTTTCTCTTGATATGAGTGATTATTAGTGGTGCAGCGGAAATGTGCAGATTGGGGATCGGATCAATACTGACAAGAGAAAAGCTAGGGACATGGAAAAGCGCCCCCGGAGAGAGCCCCGGAGGCGCTTGGTGTGAGTTGCTATCAAATTGTGAATCAATTTCACCTATTTCTTTTTCTGTACCTGACACCCCGAACGAAGTTGAAGAAGATGTTTTTGCTGAAAACCAGCAACATGAATCTTTTCAAATTATTTTAACGTCAGCATTCCGAAAAACGTGCCAGGTACAGAGTGAAAGATGCCATTTTCCAGGATAAGTAATTTTAAATCCCAAGAATCCCACGCAGGGCTTCCTGATATTTTCCAACTGCAATCAGGTGATTTCCTGAAGCGAGTGCTTGATCCCCTGAGATTACGAGAAGTTTGGAGGCGTCAATCTTCTTAAGCTGTTTAGCCTTGGTGGCGATCGCTGCCGCGTCGTTAATTTCGCCAACTGTAATGGACTTGGCTGCCAAGGCCAGCAGGCCTTTTTCGATTGACAGATCCAGACCAGGCGTCGCTGCTTCTGCAGCATCGAGATATTTAATGGCTTGCTTGATCATTTCAAGTGCGGTGAGCTGCTGATTCAAATTAAGCATGTCGAGACCGCCATTGGCAGCAATGCTGTCTTTTTCTCCCTGGAGTCTGCCGATGGCTGCTTTAATGTTCGGATCATCTGCCATCGGCATCAACATTTCAATGACACTCTCGAGAGCGCCGGAAGCGTCCACAACAGTGATTGGGATCGACTCTGAGCCAACGCCAAAGTCATCATCGAAGACCTGTAAGGTGATGGTCAGCTCTCCCGGAACCTGATAAATATGAGAGTGCGCTATGCTGCCCGTGACGCCGCCTGTGGAATCTGTAAAGGCAGAGAATACAGCGTCGTATGGTGACACATCTCCCCATAGTAGTTTAGCGAAGTGGGTATCAGCCGTACCAGCGTCGGTAAAGCTGGCAGTCATATTGACTTCGAGATTGATTAAAGCGACGGGCACATCCAGACCAATATCCATATCGGTTTCGTCAAAGAGACGGTCTATGCTGACCTCTGGGGCGACGTTTTCGGCAGTTATGACGACTTCGTCTGTATCTGAGGCTCCATAGTTATCTGTAACGGTAAAAGTGAAAGTATAGGTGCCATTGTCATCAGGAACGAAGCTTAAGGTGTCCGTTGCTGTGTCTGGAATGGCCTGTCCGTTGGTTGCGGATTCCAAATGCCACAGCAGGGTATGGGTATCTTCCACGTTCGGATCTTCGAAGGTGCCGGACAGAGTGACTGTATCGCCTTCATCGACGGTCTGATCCTCTCCGGCATGGGCGACAGGTGGCATGTTTGGAAGAATAATACGAAATGCGATGTAGGAATAATATTGGTCATCCCCTGCGCCTGCACTGGTCAAAGTGGTTCCACACATGCCAGCGACATCACCTGTAATGTTGCCGGTAGCCAGATCGATGACAATATCGAGATCGCGTGGCCCTTCCTTTGGATCGAGGTCTGTCTTTTCATCAGGATTCGGATCGTCGTCCTCATCATAAATTTGAATACAGACTTGTTTTTGCCCCTCCAGCCCGACATATCGGCCAAATGCCCAATATGGATGAATGTGATCAATATCTTCTACTTGATCCCCCTCATTTCTGAAATTAGCGCCTTCGATGCTGACAACGGCATAAAAGTCAGCACCCCAGGCGGGATCTTCATGTGGATCCTGCGCATCCACTTCGTCAATGATGACCGTCAGATAGTTTCTGCTTTGGCTGGCTTCCTCGAAGAGCTTGTAAAGGGCTGCAACGGCGCGAATGCCATAGGAATAGCAATATTCCCGAATTGCGGCCACGTCTTCGAAGGAATCCAGGTCATCTTGAGTCCTCGGATAGGTGATCTGACTTTGAGGTGTTGAACTGGTGAAACCCAGATTGTCGTTGTATACATCTGTCATCCAGTTTGCCCCGTTCTCCGACCATGAATCATTCAGATCTCCATTTGAAGTGACATCTCCATCCTCATCATCAGAAGGGAACATGTCAGCGACTTGATTGGTCGTATAGAAGAGATAATAAAGTGGATCAGAGACTCCTTCGGGAATTTGGATTGGACCTTTTGCGACAAGGCTGTCCAATTCAAAACTTGATAAGTAAGCGGTCGGGAACTCCATCCAGTCTTCATAGATGTCCGTTTTATGTGAGTCTTCATGGACATGGGCTGGTACAGACATGTCGGCCAATAGGTGAGTGACATGACCTAATGCTTCAAAAGCTTTTGGCTTATCGCCCTTCGCATACTCTCCAAGAGCGATGCCCCATAGGATCTGTGCCTTCTGCCAGGCGTTCGGGCTGTTGTCTCCAACGACAACCATATCTACTTGATCACCTGGTCCGTTGTCTGCGTCCCAGAAGTGAGTGATGGTCGTAAATAATTCGGTGCGGTCGAAAATGTGATCTTTTAGATCCTCATGTCGAGCGCCATCTTTTACGTATGAAAGATAATTTCCAAGTTCGTCGTTTTGATAGATATCATAAGCGTAGAGGTCAACAAATTGGTGAACGGGATCATGACCGTCATAATCTGTCCAAAGGGCGAAGGATACTCGCATAGGCATTGTCAGAAGAGAGAGGATTAAATACAGGGACAATGTTCTTTTAATAAGTAAATTATGGACTTTCATCTTGGATAACCCCTTTCTGTTAAACAAAGACCCTGGTGATGTCATCCAGAGGAATAGATTGTTATAATATTAGTGTGGGTGTTTTCATCATCATTCGCATCGCTCCTATCCTCAAAAGCAAAAGAACCGACCAAAAGGTCGGTTACGCTATTGGCTCCATCCGGATTATAAGCGTCCAATAAAGTCCGGAATTCAATGCCTCCAAAAGTTTTAATTTTAACACAATTTTCATTTTGAAATCCAATGTATTTATACCCGTTTTTTAAGAAGTGAAAAGTGTTATGTAAACCAAAATGCTGATTCGGTGAGTTGATTTGCCAATCTGGATTCCGATTTCTCATCTTCGAAGGATGTTGAGGTTCGAAAAGCATACCAGGTTCCTCTTGTTATACTTCTATAGGTAGGATCCGGCTGTTCAAAAAAATTAACCATAGATGCTGGGGTAGACGCTTAGCTAGCGAGATACTTAAAGCGTTGAACTCTTCCCCATCTTGATTCCATTCCAAATCGCGATATAATAGAAGGAAACCATCGGCAAAACCGCCTTAAGGAGGCCTTGCATGGATCTGTTTATACGACTGGATATTAACCTGTTCGCCGCGCTGATCTTATTGATTCTGCTGTTCAACGGCAAGGTTTCGACTGGCATGAGCACGAAGACCAATCTCATTTTCAGCCGGCTTACAGCGCTGGTTCTGATCCTCACTTTGTCTGAGATCATCAGCTTTGCGGTGGATCTGCGGCCGGGCGACATGATGCCGACGCTGAATTACCTCAGCAACCTGATGCTCTTTCTGCTTGCGCCCTTTGCCATCAGCCTCTGGGCGGAATATGTCGAGCATTATCTCCTCCGTGATGTGCCCGACCTGAAGGCCAGGCGGCTGATCCGGGCGGTACCCATCCTGGTCATTTTCGTGTTGGTGCTCATCAACCCGGTCAGCGGCTACCTCTTTAAGATACTACCCGGCAACGTGTACGAGCGCGGCCCGCTGTTCGTTCACCAGATTCTGCTTAACACCGTCATTGTCGCCCAGGCTTATGTGACCCTGTACCGCAACCGCCGCAGCCTCGATACGGCCAAGCTGATCTCCCTCGCTGCCTTTCCTCTTCTGCCGATGGTCGGTGTCCTCATCCAGCTCACCTTCTACGGCACCACCATGATCTGGAGCAATATGACCCTGGCTCTGCTGCTGATCTTCCTGAATGTCCAGAAGTCACTGCTGTTGGTGGATAGCCTGACGGGGATCGACAACCGGCGAAGCGTGGACAATCTGATCGATTCCATGAGCGAGCGGCGCAGGGATGTGCTCTATGGCGGCATGATGCTGGATCTCGACAATTTGAAGGAAATCAACGATGTTTATGGTCACGCCACAGGCGACCTCGCCATCAAGCGGGCTGCGGAGATTATCAAGGGCTCACTTCGAAAAGGCGATTTCGTCGCCCGCTATGCCGGGGATGAGTTTTTTGTGGTGATTGAAGTGGCGGAATCCCAGGCGCTTACAAGGGCTGTGGAGCGGATTCAAAAGGCTTTTTACGACTACAACCGGGACTCGGCTGAGGCCTGGGAAATCAACGTCAGCATTGGCTATGATACTTTCCGGTATGAATCTGCGGAGTCTGTGGACCAGGCTATGCGCCGCATTGATGACCTGATGTATCAGGAGAAGAAGCGGCGGAAGATGGAGCGGCGGCTCGCGGCGGACATGGAGCTGACGTAGGTTGGAAGACTTAATCAAAAGATCGTTATTTAGAGGTTTTTCAGTTCCGGAAATACAGCAGATGATTACTTTAATGTAAAAGAGTGCAGCCATCATTAAGCTGCACTCTTTTTACTTATCTCTATAATGAGAACCACATTGAGCAATTTCTATCTGTCCATTTTCGATTCGGTAAATAAGACGGTTACTGTCATCGATTCGCCTGCTCCAAAAGCCATGAAACTCATGCTTTAATGGCTCGGGTTTGCCTATCCCGTCATAACCGTTGCGGTCCACGTCTTTCAGCAGCTGATTTATACGTTTTAGCGTTTTTCTGTCCTGCGTTTGCCAATACAGATAATCTTCCCAAGCAGAATCATGCCATACTTTATTCATCATCATCCTCAATTAGATCATGAACTTTTCCCTTGCCTGCCTTGAGATCAGCAATAGATTTTCTTAATCTTGCTTGATTGACTTCGCTGTAAAACGGGTCGCTATCAGCAGAGATTTCAAAAGGAATTCTATTTTGGCGTACTGCTGCTTTTGCGAAAACACAAAAAGCTGTTGTCATACTCATTCCGATTTCAGAACAAAAAGCATCAAATTGTTTTTTTAAATTTTCATCCATTCGGATATTAATATTTGTTTGTGCCATCGAAAACACATCCTTTCCCTATTGGCATACTAATTATACTATAAATAAACGCGCATTGTCAATAAATATACACTTTTATATTGATATTTATTCCAATTTCATTTTTCTACCTGTCACCACAAGTGAAGTTGATGAAGTTGTTTTTGCTGAAAACAAGTTATTTCAAGCTTTTCAAAAATATTTATCGTCAGCGTTCCGAAAACTGTGCCAGATACCACAAGAAGTCAATGGTGGTAATTGGCAAAAACATCCCCCTAAGGGGTCGGTTCAGATCCCTTATTTCAGCTTCATAACCGGTTTGGATTCAAACCCTACTTCCCGTTCAAATAAC
>NZ_JAOTSB010000064.1 GCF_030247605.1 Acidaminobacter sp.
GAATAATACCGTGGAAATTCTGAATAATTCAGTCATGTCATAAAAAAGTTGAGATCGGCACGATCTTACGTGAACTGTATCAAAGAAAAGGCATCATCATTCACGAAGCAGAGGCCCGAATCCTATCGACCATTCACGGGTGAGCCGGTAGAAAAATCCGGGAAATGACCTGCTTCAGCAGCTCGCGGGAAAAAAGTGCTGCTGACAGGCGCCTCATGCGCTCCACGATTGGCAAGAACACCGAAAAGCAAAAGGCACTCTACGCGGTCATGGCGGTAGAGTGCCCTACAATGGTATAAATTGCTGGGACTTCAGGTTTAAGCGCATTGGGCGATCTGGAAGGACTAAAGTTTCTGAAACCCACGCAACAGTCGCTGCTGAAATTCAGTACCGCTGATCTGATAGCAGTCCTCCACTTCGTAATAGTCACTTTCCAACATTACCTTGTCGTTGACTGTGACTGTGAAACGAGCGATCCCATCAAACTTGATGTGGAAGTGGTTTCCCGGATTGTCCCGGGCGATTATCTCCATGTCGCTGATAACGAGTTCTTTGGTATCCGCCTGGTGAAGAAACAGGCTCTGAGCCATCCCGGTAGCGCCTTTACGCTTGCGCGGTGCTACTGAATAGGTACAGTTGCAGTTGGTCGCCATATTCTTAATGCTTTCATACTCGATGTCTGTCAGCATAATAACCCTCCTCAGTTTTCAAGAGCATAGGCTGATTATACTAAATTGATCGGACATATTCTTTGGAGTGATCGATGGGATTCGTATTGTCATGGATACAATCGGGTTTCGTGACTGAAGCTGGGATGGGATCAATATAACTAACAAAGATCTAACCGATAAGACCGGATCAACCGGCTTAAATGGATATAACATGGAGGAAATATTTTAAGAGATTATGCTGATCATTATTCAGAAGGCTGGAGCGATGGAAAGTTCCCATATAGCTGTACGAAGGCAACTTTACGTGCCTGCATTGACTTTTATGATCTCGGATCAGGAAAGGATGCTTTAAAAATGGTTTCAGGTTTTGACGGCATGTATACAGGAAAAACCAGCGGTGTTGTTATTGGCAGCGCCATTTTAGAAAAATCATTAAACTAATTAGGGTCACTGTCAGGGGTCACTTGAAAAACTGATTTCCAGTTTGATGAATTGAATTCTACACTTTAGAGCCCCCAACCCAAAATGTCGGTTCATGTCCTCGAAAATCGACCTCCAGGATGAACTTTGTTCACCAAAGTTGTACAATAAGGGTGATCGGAACGATTTATCGCCCTTTTTCGGCAACACCAAACCGAGGGTCAAATTTGAGTGTTTTTTTGCGGGACTAAATTCGACCCCTCGCTCCGAGCGATTTTGTTGCCTCGATGGTGCCTCCGGTCAGACTATTTAAAAAGCGTTGGTCGCAAGATGATATCGCCAGGCGGTATCAACTTGGCGCCCAACGCTTTTAAGATCTGCTCACCGTAAATCAGCGAAAACATCTCATAGGGTGATACATTCCCCAAATTATCACGGCGATATGAGTTGACTTGGTTCATCATGACATCGACCATCTCCTGCGTCCAATCATTAAACGACGTTCCTTTTGGAGCGACGCGGCGCAGCAGGGAGTGGTTATTTTCCTGGGATCCCCTTTGATAGGGTGACGCAGGATCGCAATAGAACACCCTTGTTCTCAGTGCACCGCTCAGACTTGTCTCAATCCTTGTGGGATTGCTGAATTCGCTGCCGTTGTCGCCCAGCAGGGCAGGAAACAGGCGCTGGAACGCGGCAAAGCCCAGCAGATTCTCCAGAAAATCGAAGCAGTCGATCGCCGATTGTGAAGTGTTGGCATCC
>NZ_JAOTSB010000050.1 GCF_030247605.1 Acidaminobacter sp.
TCAAGAAAGAAGAAGGCGGCAGACATACCCCGTTCTTTAACGGCTACAGACCGCAGTTCTTCTTCAGAACGACAGACGTTACCGGTTCAGCACACCTTCCAGCAGGCGTAGAAATGTGTATGCCTGGTGACAACATCGAGATGACGATCACTTTGATCTCACCTATCGCTGTTGAAGAAGGCCTCAAGTTCTCCATTCGTGAGGGCGGCCGTACGGTTGGCGCTGGTTCCGTTATCAAGATCATTAAGTAATTAAGAAACATAAAAGATAAAATAAAGTCATGCGGAAAGAGCCAGGCTACCTGGCTCTTTCAAATTCTCAGGGAATTCCGGAGCCGATTCAAAGGCTCTTTCTTTGTCATGCTTCTCGTTTTAAGGTTGACACAGAAATTAAACTGTGATAGATTAATTCAGTACTGCTACACTGGAGAAGAGTGCGCTCTCAAATATAATAAACAAACCTATAGGAGGTGTTTTAGGTGAGACTCAATATTACTTTGGCTTGCACAGATTGTAAACAGCGTAACTACAATACGTCCAAGAACAAGAAGAATGATCCGGACAGACTTGAAATCAAAAAGTACTGCAAGTTCTGCAAGAAACACACGGCACACAAGGAAACGAAGTAGTGCTTCGCTTCGATTATAAACGTGAAGGTGTGATTAGATGACAACACAATCAAATCCTACAGCGAAGAAGGGCTCTTCATTCTTCAAAGGTGTCAAGGCGGAATTGAAGAAGGTCAACTGGCCGAATCGAAAAGACATGATCTCCTATACTTCAGTGGTAGTAGTCATGTGTGTTTTGATGGCCGTGTTTCTTTGGGCAGTCGACTCAGTGTTTACTTCCGGACTGAATCTGTTCCTCTAGGATCTTGGAAGGAAAAGTTGAAGGAAGGGGGGCAGAGGTTGTTTAAAGACAACCGGTCGTATTATGTCTGAAAGAGCAAAGTGGTACGTTGTCCATACGTATTCAGGACACGAAAACAAAGTTAAGGCCAATATCGAAAAAATCGTTGAAAACCGCGGCATGGATGACATAATCCTCGAAGTCGCCGTTCCAACCGAAGACGTTACTGAGATCAAAAATGGCAAGAGAAAGACGAAATCCCGTAAGATTTTCCCCGGATATGTCCTCGTGAAAATGTTCATGACGGATGAATCATGGTATGTCGTGAGAAATACACGCGGCGTTACCGGATTTGTAGGTCCGGGCTCGAAGCCTATCCCGCTGACGGAAGATGAAGTCAGAAAAATGGGTATCGAAAAACACAGAGTCGTTCAAGTGGACTACAAAAAAGGTGATGTGGTTCAGGTGATCTATGGTCCGTTCCAGAATTTCTCCGGAGCTATAGAGGAAATTCATCCTGAAAAGCAGACTGTCAAAGTGAGAATTGAGATGTTTGGCCGTGAGACACCGGTTGAGCTCGAATTCGATCAGATTGAAAAGCTTTAACCGGCTTTTTATATAAGATGGATCGTCAGAAACTTTATGCGACTGGTGATTTCATCCAGTTCATGAACTGACATCTTTTCATCAAGGAGGTGTAATCAAGATGGCTAAAAAAGTAACAGGTATGGTCAAACTTCAGATTCCTGCAGCTAAAGCAACCCCGGCTCCGCCAGTTGGTCCGGCGCTTGGTCAGCACGGCGTCAACATCATGCAGTTCTGTAAGGACTTCAACGCAAGAACTGCGGATCAAGCGGGTCTTATTATCCCGGTTGTAATCACGATTTACCAGGACAGATCTTACTCTTTCATCACTAAAACACCGCCGGCTGCTGTCCTCATCAAAAAGGCATGCAATATCGAAAGCGGCTCAGGTGTACCTAACAAAACAAAAGTTGCGAAGATTTCCAAAGACCAGGTTCGTCAAATCGCTGAGCAGAAAATGCCAGACCTCACTGCCGGCAGCATAGAAGCTGCAATGAGCATGGTCATGGGTACTGCCCGAAGCATGGGCGTCGTTGTCGAGGAGTAATCCCTGACAATCAGTGGGAGGATATCCGCTAAAACCACGAGGAGGAAAAAGAATGGCTAAAGTTGGAAAACAATATGCCGAGGCTGCAAAGTTGATCGAAGCTGGCAAGCTTTATGATGTAGATGAGTCTATTTCACTCGTCAAAAAGCTCGCGCGCGCTAAATTCGATGAGACTGTTGAAGTTCACGTCAAGCTTGGTGTTGACGGCCGTCACGCGGACCAACAGGTTCGTGGTGCAGTAGTACTGCCGCACGGTATCGGTAAAACTAAAAAAGTCCTTGTCATCGCAAAAGGTGAAAAGGCAGTCGAGGCTGAGAATGCCGGCGCTGATTTCGTTGGTGCTGAAGACATGATCAACAAAATTCAGAATGAAAACTGGTTTGACTTTGATGTCATGGTTGCAACACCTGACATGATGGGTCTCGTCGGCCGACTCGGCCGTGTGCTCGGTCCTAAAGGACTCATGCCAAACCCTAAATCCGGTACTGTCTCCTTTGACGTCGCTCGCGCTGTCAACGAGATCAAAGCTGGTAAAGTTGAATACCGACTTGACAAGACGAACATTGTTCACGTTGTCATTGGTAAAATTTCATTCGAAGACGAGAAACTCGTCGAAAACTTCCGTGTCATTATGGATGCGCTCATTAAAGCGAAGCCAGCAGCTGCCAAAGGTACTTACCTGCGCAGTGTCACGGTTGCAAGCACTATGAGCCCGGGCATTCGCATCAACGCTGCGAAGCTGTAATCTTGGGGTTGACGGATCACTTTGCAGGTGATACAATACCCGAGGACTCAGTACCGGACAACCAATCGAATATCCACCGTAGACAGTAGGTGCCTAAGCGCTTAATATCCTACCGAGGTCAATTATAGAGCAGCTCAGTTTTGCTTTTAACCTCTCTTGTCTACGGAAGAGAGGTTTTTTGTTCCAGATAAGTCACAGAGGAGGTGGACTGATGTCTAATAACTTTGACAAAAAGAAGATAATCGTCGGAGAAATCAAAGAAAAATTTGAACAAGCTAAATCGGTCGTCATAGTTGACTACCGCGGCCTCAAAGTTGGGGAAGCAACAGAGCTTAGAAAAATTTTCAGAGAAGCTGGCGTCGATTACAAAATTTACAAAAACAACCTTGTTAAGCTCGCGCTCGAAGGCACTGCTTTCGAAACACTTGCGAATGATCTCACAGGCCCGAACGCTATCGCATTCGGCTATGGTGATCCGGTTGTTCCAGCGAAGATTCTGAAAGATTTCGCAAAAGATCATAAGAATCTTGAGCTTAAGTCAGGTGTCATTGAGAGCACTTACTATGATCTCGACGGTATTAAGGCAATCGCGGATATCCCATCACGCGAAGTGCTCATCGCGAAATTCCTTGGCAGTATCAAATCGCCTATTTCCAATTTTGCTTACCTCTTGCAGAACATTATCGACAAGCAAGAAGGCAAGTCCGCTTAATCCCAAAATTGGCCGGAGATTCCCGGCCGCATCCTGAAACATTAATCTATGGAGGTGTACCTAAATGGTAACTAAAGAGCAAATTATTGAAGCAATCAAAGGTATGACTGTGCTTGAACTCAACGAGCTCGTCAAAGCATGTGAAGAAGAATTCGGCGTATCTGCATCTGCTCCAGTTGTTGTTGGTGCTGCTGCTGCAGGTCCTGTTGTAGAAGAGAAGACGGAGTTTGACGTCATCCTTGCTGCTGCAGGCGCAAAGAAAATCGAAGTTATCAAAGTTGTCCGCGAGCTTACAGGCCTTGGCCTCAAGGAAGCAAAAGACCTTGTCGACAACGCTCCAAAGCCAGTTAAAGAGCAACTTCCTAAGGAAGAAGCTGACAAAGTTAAAGCTGCCCTCGAAGGCGCTGGCGCTACTGTCGAACTCAAGTAATAAAGCTAGAGTCATCAAGGGATTGTCCTGCTCGTTTGTGCGGCCGGACGATCCCTTGTTTTCGCTTGAAGCCGTTGAAAAACACTGCCGGCTTGCCGATGGTAGCGGGATCAACAATGTGCATCACAATCGGCAGTTTGTTTTTGAGCAGCTTAGGTGGCTTCGACCAGACGACAGCACAAAAAATTCGCCCACATACAATTCTGTTGTTGACTTCGATAATTCACTGTGCTATTATTTTATAATGCCATAAGTATGTAAGTAAAATGTCATTGTTAAGATGGCGTTTTATCGTTATTTTTTGTTAAACGCCAGATTTTAGTTTATAAAACGTTGTTATCCATTGTATTCTGTCTGACTATTAATGAGGGGTGAAGACTTGATGCCACAGCCTATACAACTCGGGAGCAAGACGAGAATGAGTTTTTCTACGATTGGCAAGCTGATTGACATTCCGAATCTGATTGAGATTCAAAAGAAGTCATTTCAGTGGTTCCTCGAGGAAGGCCTTATGGAGGCCTTTGAGGATATTTCTCCAATCCAGGATTACACCGGGAATCTCGTTCTGGAATTTATTGATTACGAGTTGGAAAAAGAATCCAAGTATGACGTAGAGGAATGTAAGGAACGGGACGTTAACTATGCGGTTCCGCTCAAAGTCCAGGTCCGTTTCGTCAACAAGGAAACCGGAGAAGTAAAAGAGCAGAAAGTCTTTATGGGCGATTTCCCACTCATGACAGACAAAGGTACGTTTATTATCAATGGCGCAGAACGTGTCATTGTTAGCCAGCTCGTCAGATCTCCGGGAACTTATTACGATATGAAGCTGGATAAAGTGGGTACAAAACTGTATTCCACAACGGTGATTCCAAACCGTGGCGCATGGCTGGAATACGAAACGGATTCCAATGATGTTCTCTCGGTCAGAATCGACCGCACCAGAAAACTTCCTATGACTATTCTGATCAGAGCATTAGGTTATATTACTGACCAGGAAATCATATCCATGTTCGGAGAAGATGAAAGACTTCTCAAGACGTTGGATAAGGACAGCACGCGTTCAGAAGAGGAAGCGCTGCTCGAAATTTACAAGAAGCTCCGTCCGGGCGAACCGCCAACCGTAGACAGTGCCAGAAGCCTGATCCAGTCCTTATTCTTCGATGACAAGCGATATGATCTCGCAAAAGTTGGCAGATATAAGTTTAATAAAAAACTCGGAATCAGCAATCGAATCGAAGGGGCTATTGCTGCCCACGATATCATTGATCCGAACACCGGCGAGCTTTTGCTTGAAAAAGATCAGAAAATCAACCGGCCAAAGGCGTTTGCCATTGAAAATTCAGGCATTCGTTTTGTGGACGTCTACGCTGAAGATGATAAAATCGTCCGAGTCGTCGGCAACCGATTCGTTGATCTTAAAGCGTTTGTGCCTAACGTTACAGGCATCAATGTGCCGGATAAGGTTTACTACCCAGTCTTAATGGATATCCTTAATCAGGCAGCCACCGAAAACGAGATTATGGAAGCCGTCCGCGAGAGACTTAAAGAGCTTTCGCCAAAGCATATTATTGTAGATGACATTCTCGCGTCCATCAGCTACATTCTGAATGTGGCACACGGTATTGGAGATGTGGATGATATCGACCACCTGGGCAACCGCAGAATTCGTTCTGTTGGCGAGCTCCTGCAGAATCAGTTCAGAATTGGTTTATCCAGGATGGAACGCGTCGTTCGTGAGAGAATGACCATTCAGGATATGGAGACCATAACGCCTCAGGCACTGATCAATATTCGTCCTGTCGTAGCTTCTATTAAAGAGTTTTTTGGCAGTTCACAGCTCTCTCAGTTCATGGACCAAACGAATCCGCTTGCTGAACTGACTCACAAACGCAGATTGTCCGCACTGGGCCCTGGTGGTCTCTCCAGAGAACGCGCCGGCTTCGAAGTCCGGGACGTTCACCACTCCCATTATGGTCGCATGTGCCCAATTGAGACGCCGGAAGGACCGAACATAGGTCTGATAGGCTCCTTGAGCACCTACGCGCGTATTAATGAGTATGGTTTTATTGAGTCGCCTTATCGCATAATCGACAAAGAGAACAACGTCGTAACGCAAGAGGTTGTTTATTTTACAGCGGATACAGAAGAAAAGTTCATCATAGCTCCGGCAAATGAAAGACTGAATGAGAACAGCTTTTTCGAGAGCAGTTCCGTGGTTTGCCGCAGAAAAGCTGATATTAAGCTCTTTCCTGCAACGGAAGTAGATTTAATGGAAGTCTCGGCGCAGCAGATGGTTTCTGTTGCAACAGCTATGATTCCATTCCTTGAGAACGACGACGCCAACCGTGCACTGATGGGTTCCAACATGCAGCGTCAGGCGGTACCGCTCGTCGTGACTCAGGCGCCTATTATTGGTACCGGCATTGAGTATATAGCGGCCAAGGATTCAGGCGTCGTTGAAATCGCTCAAAAGGATGGCATGGTACAGTTTGTGTCCGCGGATGAGATTATCATCAAGTGTGATGACGGTTCGAAAGAAAAACACAAACTTCTCAAATTCAAGCGTTCCAACCAGGGTACCTGCATCAACCAAAAACCTTTGGTCATGAAGGGTGCGCGAGTTCAGGCCGGCGACATAATCGCAGATGGTCCGTCTACGGATGAAGGCGAAATAGCGCTTGGCGCGAACCTTCTGATTGGCTTTATGACTTGGGAAGGTTATAACTACGAGGATGCTATTTTGCTTAGCGAAGAACTCGTCAAGTATGATGTCCTTTCTTCCATTCATATTGAAGAGTATGAAGCAGAAGCCAGAGATACGAAACTAGGTCCTGAAGAGATCACCAGAGACATTCCAAATGTCAGTGATGATGCGCTTAAAAACCTGGATGAGCGCGGTATTATCCGGATCGGCGCTGAGGTTATTTCCGGCGACATCCTCGTCGGCAAAGTGACACCTAAAGGTGAAACGGAATTGACGGCTGAGGAACGACTCCTCAGAGCGATCTTTGGAGAAAAGGCACGGGAAGTGCGTGACACTTCTCTCCGCGTCCCGCACGGCGAGTCCGGCATCATTGTCGACGTCAAAGTCTTTACCCGTGAAAATGGGGACGAGCTGCCTCCGGGCGTCAATATTCTCGTCAGAGTCTATATTGCCAAGAAGAGAAAGATCAGCGTCGGTGATAAAATGGCCGGTCGTCACGGCAACAAGGGTGTTATCTCAAGGATTCTGCCTGAAGAGGACATGCCTTTCCTTGAAGATGGCACGCCACTCCAGGTTGTCCTTAACCCCCTCGGCGTACCTTCACGTATGAACATCGGCCAGGTCCTTGAAATTCACTTGGGTCTTGCCGCGAAGAAGCTCGGTTGGAAAATTGCCACCGCAGTTTTCGACGGTGCCAATGAGATTCAGATCATGGATATCCTCGAGCAAGCCAACTATCCGCGCGACGGCAAACTGCGCGTTAGAGACGGCCGTACTGGCGACTTCTTCGACAACAGCGTAACAGTTGGCTACATGTATATGCTTAAACTTCACCACCTTGTTGACGACAAGATCCACGCCAGAAGCACAGGTCCTTACTCACTCGTCACACAGCAGCCACTCGGCGGTAAAGCGCAGTTTGGCGGCCAGCGATTTGGTGAGATGGAAGTTTGGGCACTTGAGGCTTATGGCGCAGCACACACACTTCAGGAGATCCTCACGGTCAAGTCAGACGACGTCGTAGGACGTGTCAAAGCATACGAGGCCATTGTTAAAGGTGAGAACATTCCTGAACCGGGTATTCCAGAGTCCTTCAAAGTACTCATCAAAGAGCTCCAGTCCCTGGCGCTCGACGTGAAAGTGCTGAGAGACGATGCCGGTGAAATTGAAATCCGCGAAGATGATGACGACGGCATGATGCTTCACAGCGAATTGCTTGAAGATGAATTGCCGCAGCATGATCTCTACATCCGCGAGGATGCGCAGCGCGAAGTGAGCGAAGGCTACAGCGAAGCTTCGATTTACGATGATGAGGATGAAGATCTCGCCACGCAGGACGAGGATCTCTTTGACAACGAAGACTGATATCCGAAGGGAGAGGAATGCCCTTGCTAGAGTTTACGAATTTTGATTCAATCAAAATTGGGCTGGCTTCACCGGACAAGATCCGTTCTTGGTCCAAGGGTGAGGTCAAAAAACCGGAAACGATTAACTACAGAACCTTAAAGCCTGAAAAAGAGGGGCTGTTCTGTGAGAAAATATTTGGTCCTACAAAAGACTGGGAATGTCACTGCGGCAAATACAAGCGCGTCCGATACAAGGGTGTTGTCTGTGACCGCTGTGGCGTCGAAGTTACTAAAGCGAAGGTCAGACGCGAGAGAATGGGCCACATTGAATTGGCGGCTCCAGTTTCCCATATCTGGTACTTCAAAGGAATTCCATCAAAGATGGGGATTCTGCTCGACATGTCTCCGCGTTCCCTGGAAAAAGTACTTTACTTTGCATCATATATAGTGACGGATCCGGGCGAGTCCGGGTTGGCCTATAAGCAGCTGCTCTCGGAACGAGAGTATCAGGAAAACCGCGACAAGTTCGGCAATCTCTTCAAAGCTGCTATGGGTGCCGAGGCGATTCAGGAAATTCTCATGAAGATCGACCTGATCGAACTCAGCAAAGAGCTTCGCGCCAGACTTGAAGACAGCACCGGTCAAAAGCGCATCCGCGCGATTCGACGTCTCGAAGTTGTTGAAGCCTTCAGGAAGTCCGGCAATGATCCGACATGGATGATTCTGGATGTCGTTCCGGTCATCCCTCCAGATCTTCGGCCTATGGTTCAGCTCGACGGAGGCAGATTTGCGACTTCAGACCTGAATGATCTCTATCGCCGGGTTATCAACAGAAACAATCGTTTGAAGCGCCTCCTTGAACTCGGCGCCCCAGACATTATTGTACGAAATGAAAAGCGTATGCTTCAGGAAGCGGTTGATGCGCTTATCGACAATGGCAGAAGGGGTAGACCGGTCACTGGTCCCGGCAACCGCCCGCTTAAATCTCTGTCTGACATGCTGAAAGGCAAGCAGGGACGTTTCCGTCAGAACCTGCTCGGCAAGCGTGTTGACTATTCAGGCCGTTCGGTTATCGTCGTCGGCCCGGAACTCAAATTCTATCAGTGCGGCCTGCCTAAGAAAATGGCCCTTGAATTGTTCAAGCCTTTTGTCATGAAGCGCCTTGTCAAGGAAGGGTACGTCCATAACATCAAGAGCGCTAAGCGTATGGTAGAAAGAATACGTCCGGAAGTTTGGGACATTGTTGAAGATGTCATCAAAGATCATCCGGTCCTTCTGAACCGTGCACCGACGCTGCACAGACTTGGTATTCAAGCGTTTGAGCCAGTCCTTGTTGAAGGCAAGGCGATCAGGCTGCATCCACTCGTTTGTACGGCCTATAATGCAGACTTCGACGGCGACCAGATGGCAGTTCACGTCCCGTTGTCTGTTGAAGCTCAGGCTGAAGCACGATTCCTGATGCTGTCTGTCAACAATATCCTCGCTCCAAAGGACGGCTCTCCTATCACAACGCCTACGCAGGACATGGTCCTTGGTGCGTACTATCTCACCGTGGATATCGACGGCGACAAAGGCGAAGGATCTGTCTATAAAGATTTCGATGAAATGATGCTGGCATACGAGAATAAAGCTGTCAGCCTGCATGCAAAGGTCAGACTTCGCAGGTATGACGCGATTACCGGGGAGCCAATTCTGATCGAAAGTACTGTCGGCCGATTCATCTTTAACGAAAAGGTGCCTCAGGATCTCGGATTTGTAAATCGCGCCCAGGATCCAAATGCCCTTGAAATCGATTTCCTCTGTACTAAGAAGAAACTCGAAGAGATCATCGGCAAATGCTTTAAAAAGCATGGCAATACAATTACTGCCAACATTCTCGACCATATGAAAGAAATGGGCTTCAGATACTCGACAAAGGGTGCGATTACCATTTCGGTTTCGGACATGGACATTCCTAAAGAAAAGTGGGAACTGGTCAACGAAGCCAGAGTCATGGTTGATAAATATCAGAAAGCTTACAGACGCGGACTGATTTCGGATGAAGAACGCTATGAGAAAGTTATTGAAACCTGGACCAAGACTACGGATGACGTTACAGAAGTTCTGATGAACAGCCTTGACCGTCTCAATAACGTTAAGATCATGGCGCACTCCGGTGCCCGGGGAAGTAAAAACCAGATCCGTCAGCTGGCGGGTATGCGTGGTCTGATGGCCAATGCCCTCGGTCGTACGGTCGAGATTCCAATAGTTTCGAACTTCCGTGAAGGTCTGACGGTACTGGAGTACTTTATCTCCACTACCGGTGCCCGTAAAGGTCTTGCGGATACAGCACTTCGTACGGCAGACTCCGGATACCTGACTCGACGCCTTGTCGACGTCAGCCAGGATGTTATTGTACGGGATATCGATTGCGGAACAACTTCCGGTATATGGGTGACGGCCTTCAAAGATGGCAATGAAGTGATTGAATCACTTGAAGAACGTGTCATGGGCAGATATCCTGCAGTAGATATTCTTCATCCTGAAACTGGAGAGCTCCTGGTTTCAGCAGACACCATGATTCAGGACGAACACGCGGATTTGATCATCAAAGCCGGCCTGGACAAGGTCTATGTAAGAACAGTACTGACCTGCGAAACGCCTTATGGTGTTTGCAGCAAGTGTTACGGCATCAACCTGGCAACAGGAAAATCGGTCAACGTCGGCGAAGCGGTAGGCATTATCGCGGCCCAGTCGATTGGTGAACCGGGTACGCAGCTGACAATGAGAACTTTCCATACCGGCGGCGTCGCCGGTGGTGACATTACACAAGGTCTCCCGCGTGTTGAGGAATTATTTGAAGCCAGAAAGCCGAAAGGCCAGGCGGTTATCGCCGAGGTCGACGGAGTTGTTGCTTTCAGAGAATCCAAAAAGAAGCGTGAAGTTGTTATTACCCGTGAAGACGGCGAGCAAAGCATTTCTCAAATCGTCTTTGGATCACGCATCAAAGTCAAGGAAGGCGACAGAGTCGTGGCCGGAGATCTGATCACGGAAGGCTCTATCAACCCGCACGACCTGCTTAGAGTCGTAGGTGTCCGTGGCGTTCAGGAATACATTACTAAGGAAGTACAAAGAGTTTACCGTCTGCAGGGCGTTGATATCAACGATAAACACATTGAGATCATAGTCAAGCAGATGCTGTCAAAGGTTAAGATAGATGATCCGGGTGACTCACTCCTGTTGCCGGGCGGCGTCAGCAGTTATCGTGATTATCTCGATGAAAACGAGAAAATCCAGGCCGCAGGCGGCACGCCGGCAACCGGAAGCCGTACACTGCTTGGTATCACCAAAGCTTCCCTGGCTACTGAATCCTTCTTGTCCGCAGCTTCCTTCCAGGAGACAACGCGCGTCCTGACTGAAGCGGCTATTAACGGTAAAGAAGATCGATTGATAGGCCTGAAGGAAAATGTCATTATTGGCAAGCTGATCCCGGCAGGTACAGGCATGAAAAAATACCGCGAAATCGCGATCCAGCCACCCGTTTTAAATGAAGACGCTGCTGACGACATGGATTTTTAGCAGAATCTTTCGCCGCGACAGACCTGTCAACTCACGATAAATAGTTGACAGTGTCTGTACTCGGTGTTAAAATGATTGAGTGCGCATGTGAGCGAGTTCCCAAAGACTAGAATGGGAGGCCACCCTCATGCTGGAGATTGCCTCAGGTTACAACCTGCGTGTCGGCGTCAAACAGTCATATAAAGCCGTTACCAGCGGAAAGGCAGTCATATTGTATATTGCCAAAGATGCTGAACAGCATGTCATTCGACCCTTGGTTGAATTGGCAGCTCAGTTTTCAGTTCCGATCGAATATATCGATACAATGAAAGAACTTGGAAAAGCGTGTAAAATTGACGTTGGTGCTGCGACAGCAGTTTTAATGAATCAAGAATCATAATTCTGGAAGGAGGTGCAAGAATGCCAACAATTAACCAATTAATCCGTAAGGGCAGAGAGAAAGTTGAATACAAATCTACTTCGCCTGCGCTTCAAAGAACGTTCAACACCCTTAGAAAAGCGGCTGTTGAGCAAAGTTCGCCACAAAAGCGCGGCGTTTGTACATCTGTTAAGACTGTAACGCCAAAGAAACCTAACTCAGCGCTCAGAAAAGTTGCGAGGGTCAGACTTTCCAATGGTATGGAGGTAACTGCCTACATCCCTGGTGTCGGTCACAACCTGCAAGAGCACAGCGTTGTCCTCATCAGAGGCGGTAGGGTCAAAGACTTACCAGGCGTGCGTTACCATATCGTCCGTGGTGTTCTCGATACATCTGGCGTTGCAAACCGTCAGCAATCGAGATCCAAATACGGTGCAAAGAGACCTAAGAAGAAAAGCTAATCATTGACGACCAAAGATGCCTCTTCCGCCTCGGGAGAGGCTTTATATAAGTCGATTAGCGCACAGCGGCATATTCATTATGTCGAGTACCGATGAAAGAATTATTTTAAGGAGGGAAGTATCGTGCCTAGAAAAGGAAATGTACCAAAGAGAGAAGTGTTGCCTGATCCAGTATACGGCAGCAAGGTCGTCACGAAACTCATCAACACCATCATGTATGACGGAAAGCGCGGCACTGCACAGCGCATCGTCTATGATGCATTTGAGATCGTTGCGGAGAAAACTGGCCGGAATGCACTCGAAGTCTTCGAAGAGGCGCTCGGAAACATCATGCCAGTCCTCGAAGTCAGAGCTCGACGTGTCGGCGGTTCCAACTATCAGGTGCCGGTTGAAGTTCGTCCGGAAAGAAGACAGACACTTGGCCTTAGATGGTTGATCACTTATTCCCGCAAGCGCGGCGAAAAGACCATGACGGACAAACTCGCTAAAGAACTTCTTGATGCTGCCAGCAACACAGGCGCATCTGTCAAGAAGAGAGAAGACACTCACAAAATGGCTGAAGCTAATAAGGCGTTTGCGCATTACCGTTGGTAATACGCAAACACCTTCCCTTATTGGATTGGATTTGCACCACCTTGGTGAAGGAGGACTCATATGCCAAGAGATTTTACTCTTGAAATGACTAGAAACATTGGCATCATGGCCCATATTGACGCAGGAAAAACAACGACGACTGAGCGCATTCTTTACTATACAGGAAAGACGCACAAAATCGGCGAAGTTCATGACGGCGGCGCTACTATGGACTGGATGGAACAAGAGCAGGAGCGCGGGATCACAATTACTTCCGCTGCGACGACTTGCCAATGGAGAGAACATCGTATAAACGTTATTGATACACCGGGACACGTTGACTTCACAGTTGAGGTTGAGCGTTCACTCCGCGTACTGGACGGTACCGTTGCGGTTTTCTGTGCAAAGGGCGGCGTTGAACCACAATCTGAAACTGTATGGCGTCAGGCAGTCCGTTATGGTGTACCTAGAATTGCCTACATCAACAAAATGGATATCACAGGTGCAAACTTTGAGCGCGTTGTCGGCATGATGCATGACAGACTCCACGCCAACGCAGTGCCTATTCAGCTTCCTATTGGCGCTGAAGACAAATTTACCGGCATTATTACGCTGATCGACATGAAAGCTCACATCTATAGAGATGATCTCGGCACGGATGTTGAAATCATTGACATTCCTTCCGAATACATGGATATGGCTGTTGAAGCAAGATTGAAAGTTGTTGAAGCTGCTGCTGAAGGCGACGAAGAGCTCATGATGAAATACCTTGAGGGTGAAGAGTTTACCCACGAGGAGATCATGAGAGGTCTTCGCCTCGCGACAATCAATAACCTCGTCGTTCCTGTCCTCTGCGGTTCTTCTTACAAGAACAAAGGCGTTCAGCTGATGCTTGATGCCGTTGTCGACTTCCTCCCGTCTCCGCTCGATATCGAAGCGATCAAAGGTGTGGACATGGACGGCGAAGAGGACTCACGTCCTGCGTCTGACAGCGAACCATTTGCTGCGCTTGCGTTCAAGATCATGACGGACCCTTATGTAGGCAGACTGTCATTCTTCCGCGTTTACTCCGGCACACTCCAATCCGGCTCTTATGTCTTTAACTCAACAAAGAGCAAAAAAGAGCGCATCAGCCGTATTCTTCAAATGCACGCCAACAAGCGTGAAGAGATCGAAATGGTTTATTCAGGTGACATTGCTGCTGCTGTCGGTCTCAAATTCACAACGACTGGCGACACACTTTGCGACGAGAACAAGCCAATCATTCTCGAGTCCATGGACTTCCCGGATCCTGTTATCCGTGTTGCTATCGAGCCTAAAACAAAGGCTGGACAGGAAAAGATGGGCATTGCGCTTTCAAAGCTCGCGGAAGAAGATCCTACTTTCAAAACTTATACGGACGAAGAAACCGGCCAGACGATTATCGCAGGCATGGGTGAACTCCACCTCGAGATCATTGTAGACCGACTTCTCAGAGAGTTTAAAGTTGAAGCCAATATTGGCGCGCCGCAGGTTGCTTACAAAGAAACTATTTCCGGTTCTGCTGATATTGATCACAAATACTCTAAACAATCCGGCGGCCGTGGTCAGTATGGTCACGTCAAAATCCGTGTTCGTCCTAACCAGCCAGCAGTTGGTTACACCTTTGAAAGCACCATTTCCGGCGGTACTATTCCTAAAGAATATATTGAACCGGTCAATCAAGGTGTTCAAGGTTCACTTTCCAACGGCGTACTCGCTGGTTTCGAAGTTGTCGACATTCATGTTGAATTGTATGACGGTTCTTACCACGAAGTTGACTCCTCGGAAATGGCGTTTAAGATCGCCGGCTCCATGGCAGTCAAGGAAGCGCTCAGGAAAGCTAACCCTATCCTTCTTGAGCCATATATGAAGGTTGAAGTTACAGTTCCGGAAGAATACCTTGGCGACGTTATGGGTGACCTCAACTCTCGCCGTGGTAAACTTGAAGGTATGGAAATGGTTCATGGCAACCAAGTCATCAGAGCGCATGTTCCACTTTCTGAAATGTTCGGCTATGCAACTGACCTGCGGTCAGCTTCACAGGGCCGAGGCAACTATGTCATGGTCTTCAGCCACTATGAGCAGGTACCAAACAATATTGCCGAGAAAGTCATGGGCAAGAAGTAATTTAGACTAATTCCGTCGGCAGAAGCCGACTTAAAGGGAGGAACTCCGTAAAATGGGTAAGCAAAAGTTTCTTAGAAACAAGCCGCACGTCAACATCGGAACAATTGGTCACGTTGACCACGGTAAGACGACGCTGACTGCAGCAATCACAAAAGTTCTCTTTACAAAATATGGCCTTGGCGAAGAAGTCGCATTCGA
>NZ_JAOTSB010000004.1 GCF_030247605.1 Acidaminobacter sp.
CCGAAACACAAAATGGCAACAATCCTATTGTTATCCTTTCAACTGACCCTGTTGACAGCTATTTTGAGTTCACACATTCTGTCAATTTGTCATCTGATACCCTAACATCCCATACTAACCGTGTTGACGTCGATGCCATTGATGACGATCAAACAACCGCCTCTGCATTTGATACTGAGACAGTGACGTTTGAATATCCAAATCCTGTTCCTACTATTTCAGTTCTCAAGACTGCAGATGACAATTCTATTCCAAACACAGGCCAACAGGTAACGTATACCTTCCGTATTACCAACACTGGCCCAGAAGATGTTACCGTAACTAAGATTCTTGACGATAAGCTTGGCAATCTCTTACCTGTTGCCGAAACACAAAATGGCAACAATCCTATTGTTATCCTTTCAACTGACCCTGTTGACAGCTATTTTGAGTTCACACATTCTGTCAATTTGTCATCTGATACCCTAACATCCCATACTAACCGTGTTGATGTTGATGCCATTGATGACGATCAGACCACTGCTTCTGCTTTTGATACCGAGACAGTGACATTTGAATATCCAAATCCTGTTCCAACAATTTCAGTTCTCAAATCCGCAGATGACAATTCTATCCCTAACACAGGCCAACTGGTGACGTATACCTTCCGTATTACCAATACCGGCCCGGAAGATGTTACCGTAACTAAGATTCTTGACGATAAACTTGGCGATCTTTTAACTATCGCTGAAACCAAAAACGGCGACAATCCTATTGTTATCCCTTCAACTGATCCTGTTGACAGCTATTTTGAGTTCACACATTCTGTCAATTTGTCATCTGACACGCTGACATCCCACACTAATCGTGTAGATGTTGATGCCATTGATGACAATAAAATAACTGCCTCTGCATTTGATATTGAAACTGTCACATTTAATTATCCAAGACCTGATAGAGATAGATCTCCAGACCCAGATCCAGACCCAGGTCGCATCGAAATCTTCAAATTCCTCGATGTCGACAATTCAGAATCATATAATGATGGCGACCTTCCATTCTCCAACATCCTCTTCCAACTCTTTAATGAAGATGATGATCTGGTCGGAACCGCCACCACCAACAGCCAAGGCAACGCAGTCTTCACGAATCTCGATGAAGGCACCTACTTCATCAAAGAAGTCCGCGGCGATTACACCATCACAACTCCAACACTTAACGCAGACGGCATGATCGAAGTAGAAGTCGTGGAAGATGAGACCACAGAAGTCTCCATCGGCAACTACCGCGAAGTCATTCCTCCACAAAATCCACCTCTCGGCCCACCACCAGTCATCGAAGAAGTTATCGAAGACAAAGTCCCACAAGGTCCTCCTCTTCCTAAAACCGGCGAGCTTCCTCCATACTTCGCATATGGTTTTGGATCCCTTCTGGTTCTTGCAGGACTGTTCATGAAACGCAAATTCTAACTTTAACAAAATGTTACAACCTATACAGTGTCCCAAAGGTACCTGACGAACTGTCTAAAAGCCTTAAGACCATAGACTGAGCAACCTTTCTCAACCTCCCGTCCGGGTCATCCAAGTGGTGGCCCGGATATTTTTTTTTAAACGGGGGTATCAAATCTATAATTTCTACGTCTAATACGTTATAGTTAAGTAAATTGACAATCAATTTCGCGGGCCCGTACCTGGCACGTTTTTCGGAACAACGACGTTAAATAATCTTGAAAAGATTGAAATTACTTGCTTTCAGCAAAAACAACTTCATCAACTTCATTTTCGGTGTCAGGTACGGAAAAAAGAAATTGTCCGCACCTCCACAAAACCCGCCGCCACCCCCCATCGCCAATAAAGAGGTGACTCCCCCATGAAAAAACTATCGACGCTTCTCATCATCGCCGGACTGCTGATTATTCTCTATCCTTCCGCAGTCCGCGCTTATGATGACTATCAAATGAATAAGCTGTTGTCATCCTTTGAGGAGGATATCGCGGCGCTGGAGGAGATTGATGACACGCAGGTCGTAGATCTCGACTATGCGGATGATTACGAGGCCATGTTGGAGGAACAGCGAGCTCTCGCCACAAATGGCGGTTCAGAGTCTTCGGATCCTACTGAGGGTCAAACTGACACACCGTCCGACACCCCTTCCA
The DNA here is from genome assembly GCF_030247605.1 of Acidaminobacter sp. Taxonomy (GTDB): domain Bacteria; phylum Bacillota; class Clostridia; order Peptostreptococcales; family Acidaminobacteraceae; genus Acidaminobacter. The sequence continues at coordinate 2,135 of NZ_JAOTSB010000004.1, forward strand.
CCGTCGAACCCGCCCAAGCCCCATCTCAGCCAGCAGCAGCCCAACCGGCACCAAAGCCCGTCGTCAAAAAACCTAAGACGGATACCTTTATCAAGATTCCGGCCATTGATGTGCTGATGCCGGTTCTGAAGGGCATGACGGACGAAAATCTCCGCTACGCCGCCGCCACCTTTGACAATGGCGTCGTCCCCGGCGGCGCGGGCAACTATTCTCTCGCCGGCCACCGCAGCTATACCTATGGCCGCATGTTCAATCGCCTTAACGAACTGGCGCCGGGACACCTGATCGAGATCACCGTGAAGCAGGAGACCTTCACCTACCGGGTGACCGAATCCTTCGTCGTCAATCCAGAGGACACCTGGGTGCTGAAGAGCGACAGAAGCAAGAACGAGATCACCCTGGTGACCTGTACCCCAATCCGGACCGCGACCCAGCGCCTCATTATCAAGGGCGAGTTAGTCCAGTAAGAAATTTGAGGAATTTTTGCCGATGGTCGACCATCGGCAAACCTCTTGAAATGAAACTCGGTGTCTGACACCTGGTTTCGCTTCCTTCGGTTGACTGTTGAAAGATTGAAACTGGGTGTCTGACACCCAGTTTCTTCACCCTTTGTTACAACACCATGACATTTGATTAATTGCGACATAACCACTTGAAATTATCAGATAATTATGCTAGACTGAACTCACAAATTAATAGGTGGGTTAGATTACTTTCCACCGATAAAGGCAAACCAGTCGAAAGGCTGGGACGCAAAGCTAAAGGGCCTGTAAAATGGCAGCCAGCTACCGAAAGGAGAGTTTTTTGTGTTCAAAAAACTTTTGTCTATGATCGTGGCAGCGGCTGTCCTGGCTGCACCGGCAGCTTCCTTTGCCGCTCCATCCGACTGGACTGTGAATAGCGCTAAAGCCACAGACGGCGTCGTTGAACTTAAAATCAACGTCAACACGACTGCTAAATTGAAAGTCCTCGTTCAAAAGGGCGACACCAAGTACTACTATGACGTGCAGTCCCTCGCGGATGAATCCATCCCGCTTCAGATGGGTGACGGCACCTACACTATCGCATTGTTGAAAAACGTTTCAGGCACCAGCTACACACGCCTGGACGCAAAAACGGTCGAAGCCAAAGGAATCCAAAGCTTCGAGCCGTATATGACCGCTAACCCAATTGTTGACTTTGCTGCGGATGACAACGTCGTCGCCCTGGCAAAGAAACTGACCCTCACCTCTAAAACAGACGAAGAGAAAGTCAAAGCGATTTATAATTACGTCGCAAAGAACTTCAAATACGATTACAACCGTGCGAAAACAGTCCAAAGCGGCTACGTGCCTGATGTGGACGCTGTCCTCGCAGCGAATGCCGGCATTTGCTACGATTACTCCGCTGTAATGGCCGCCATGCTGAGAAGCGTTGGCGTCCCTGCCAAGGTCAATATGGGCTACAGCAAGCACATCGCGGAATATCACGCTTGGAACGAAGTCTACATAAAGGCTGCTGACAAGTGGATCACGCTGGACACCACTTTTGACAGCGCTTACCTCAAAGCAGGCAAATCCGTCAGCATGATCAAGAACGCGGCTGACTTTACAACACTGAAGAGCTATTAATCTTTTCAACGGGTTGAAGAGAGGCGAGTTTTATAAAGAGGGACTGACGCTGCAGAGCTTCCACAACTCCCGCTGCTGCAAATGCAGTTGTCAGTCCCAGCAACTTGCGCCTTCCTGTCGAAGCGCGACACGAGACACGTACTACGCAAGTACCCCACGTGGCAATCTGGATGTTTCCTTTTTATATTTTCGCAGCGCCTGTGAGCGCTGCATTTTTTTTGCTTGATTTCAAAATTGAAGTTGAATATTGCCTGATATTAAGAGACACTTAACCTAAGAAAGTAAATTCATTGGTTCATTGAAAGTTCAACCCTCCAAAGTGGATCCCTATTCCTCAAGACCATAGATGAGTTGAACCACGCCGGAAGCATAAGCCTTGGATTCGATTAATTTTAAATTCACCCTCTGTTTGATTTCCGCAAATAAAGGTTTCCCTTCGCCTAAGATAACCGGGTGAACGGAAAGTCTAAATTCGTCAACGACGCCCAAATTCAACAGCGTTGTGATCAGGCTCGCCCCGCCGTAAAGCCAGATGTCTTTGCCTGGTTTGCGCTTCAACGCGTCGATCTCTTCTAAAATATTTTCGCTTATGAATTTAACTTCCTGATTTGTCCCCGTCTGCGTTTTGGAAAAAACGATTTTCTCCATACCGAGGATTAAGTCCCAGATTTCTTTATCATCGGCAGAAGCATAGGTATCTGGGATATATTGGCCCCACAAGTCATAGCTTTTTCTGCCATACAGAATCGTGTCTATTCGGTTTAGGAAATCCGTAAATTTCATGTCCGGCTCCATAATGCACCAGTCAATTTCTCCATGCTTGCCTTCAATAAATCCGTCTAAGGTCACCGCGAGGTCCAATAAAATTTTTCTCTGCTTTTTGTGATCTGACATTTCAACGCCTCCTAACCTTAATCTTACGACTTAAATATTACCCCGTTTTCCTGCACTCCATGCTGAACAAATCCAAAATCGAGGTGAGCTCATGAAGCTTTGGATCGATGGTGACGCCTGCCCCGTCGTCGACGCAATTGTGCGCGTCGGTAAAGCCAGGCAGCTGCCAATCATTCTTGTGAAAAACATCCATCATCACTACGACCGAACTGACCTGGAGATCCAAACGGTTTCAGGGGGCCCGGACAGCGTGGACTTTCATATCATTAACCAGCTGAAGCCCGGAGACGTGGTGATCACCCAGGACACGGGTCTCGCGGCGCTGGTCATGGCCAGGAAGGCCTACGCCATTCACCCCATGGGCCGGGAGTTTACCGAGGACAACATTGATCTCCTCATGGACCGCCGCTTCACCGGCCAGCTCCTCCGGCGCAAGCACGGTATTTATCCCAAAGGCCACAAGGCGAAGAAGGCGCCGGACACCGTCTTCGAAACCGCGCTGGAGGAGATGCTGGACAGGATTTTGACTGATTCTGAAAGAAAGTCTGCCGATGGTAGTCCAAACGAACATCCTCATGAGTAGTGACAGGCGTTGGAATGGGCGGGGTATGGGGTGTTGTGACCATCGGCACATCAGTAATGAAAATAGGCGCTTTCAAGTTGGTGTTTGATATTTTCCTGAAAGAGTAAAGACACGGCCTCTGTTCACTAACATGAACAGAGAACGTGTCTTTGTCGTTTTTTGAAAGCGGAAATTGGTGTCTGACACCAGTTTCCACATCAGTGGCCTGAAGCCTATCGACCCCGGCTTCCTCCAAATCCTTATAGAACCGTAACAACCTCGTCATACCCGCGGCGCTTGGCGCGGCCGTGGAGGGTCTTGGTCTCGTCCCGGTAGCCCAGGGAGATGAGGATGACGGGCTCTTTGCCATCGCCTAATTCGAAGGCTTCTTTGACGGCGGCGAAGTCCATGCCGCTCATTGGGTGGGAGTCCACACCATAGAATTTCGCGGCGTAGAGGATGGACATGGCGATCAAGCCTGAATTGCTTTCCGCGAACTTGATGCTGCGCTCTTCCGTGGAGCCGTAAAGTCTGGCCGCCGCTTCCATGGCGCCTTTGACCTTGGAGGGGTCGCCGCCGGCCGCGTCGATTTTGTCCTGCCAGACCGGGTTTGAGGCCTCGAAGCCCTTGCGATTGCCCACAATGATCAGCGTCACGGGCGCGTCCAGGATCTTGGGCTGCTTGTTGGCGGCGGCGTGGAGCTTTGCCTTCGCTTCATCCGATTTCACCGCAATGATCTCCCAAGGCTGCAGATTGAATGCCGATGGTGCCAGTACCGCCATATTCACAATATTTTTCAGCGTCGCCTCAGCGAGCGGCTTCTCCTTATCAAAAAAATTTACTGCCCTGCGGCTGTCATAGACTTGATCTAATGTCATGGTTTATTCTCCTTTTGTGTGTGATGATCCCATTAAATTTTGGGGGATTAAGGTTCAGATCCTATTTGCATTATTCTCCGAGTCTGCTGAGTTTTTTCATCAAAGCGATCAGCGTCAGCTTTTCTTCGTCGCTGAGGGCGCTGAAGATCTCGACGATATTTTCCAGATGAAGCGGAAATAGTGCTTCCATTTTTTCCTGCCCTTTTTCCGTCAGTGAAATGATGGAGGAACGGGCATCCTCCGGATCAGGTTGGCGCTGAGCCAAGCCCTCCCGCACGAGGTTGTCAATAACGACGGTCATATTCCCGCCGCTGGAAAGAGTCTTTTCAATGATGGCGCGAATGTTCAGCGGGCCTTTGTGATAGAGGATCTCCAAAACGGCGAACTGTGATACCGTCAGGCCACCCTCCTTGATGGTCCGGTATTCTCGCCTGTGCATGGAGGTCGATCCCCTGGATAGCGCTACGAGCGCCCTGAGACTCAAAGTTTCCTGCGAGCTGTAGGTTTTGGATTGCTTTTTTTGATTGTCCATGGCTTCATTTTATTACTAATTAGTACAATTGTCAATGGGGTTGAGTGGCAAATTTATAATTAAGGAAGCGAAGCCAGCGCATCGGTGCCTGCCCTGCTGTGGAGGGTGGGTTGGGTGACCATCGGCTAAAATTCCTCTCATTTCTTTGCTGGCTTCCCTCCTACTTAAAAAACCGGAAGGTGGGACTCCGCCGCCCCCCCTTCCGGTTCTCGCTCTACTTACACCCTCGGATTCGCTTCAATGATGGCTTCGAGCACCGCTGCGCCTTGAATAATCAAATCCGTGCAGCCGGTCTGCTCATCTCGGTAAACGGCTTTCAAATCGACGCATTGAGCGGTGGCAAAGGTCTCTTTGAATTGACTGATGAAGGCCTTTGAAACCTCCACCATCTGATCGCTGTCGTGGGCGACGTGATTGGTGTAAAGCAGTCCAATCACAGCCAGGCCGCCGGTCATGATGCCGCAGACGTCTTCGGTCAGCAGGCCGCCGCTGAAGGGGGCCATGGTCCGGAGTACCTGTGGCGGCAGATTGAGATCGTAAGCTTTATTGGCTGCGGCCACCATGGTCTCCGAGCAGCTGTAGTCATAGTTGGATTTATCTCTGAAGTGCCGGACGGCGTCAACGTAGGTCATTAGTCACTTGCCTCGCTTTCAGTATTTTGGTTATTTTTTGTCTCCCACAAACCATTCCTGGTGCTCGAATAAGGCCGGGGATCCACCGGTATGGATGAACAATACCTTGTCTTCCGGTTTGAAAAAGCCGCTTCGTATCAGTGAGATGAGTCCTGCGAAAGCCTTACCTGTGTAGGTGGGATCCAGAAGGATGCCTTCCTTTTCTGCGAGGAGCCTGACGGCTTCAACCATTTCGTCTGTGGGGAGGGCGTAGCCGGGACCGAGACCATCGTCAAAGCACTGGACGTCTTCCTGAGTGGCGCCGCGGCCAACCTGATAAACATCTGCAATCTCTTGAACCAGCTTCCAGATCCGCGGTTCTTGAGTTACTTTCTTCATGAGGACATTCATGCCCAGTACTTTTGCTCTGCTTCCAGACTCTCGCAGCCCGGCGATCAAGCCGGCGATGGTACCGCCGCTGCCAACCGGCACAACAATATAGTCGAATTCTTCTTTGCTTGAAATTTCATGAGCGGCGATCTCCAGGGCACAGTCCACATAGCCCAGACAGCCCAGGATGCTGGAGCCCCCAAGGGTGATGGCGTAAGGCTCAAGCCCCTCCGCTGCGCAGTCAGCGACCTCTTCATCCAAAGCGTGAAAAAGGTCTGTGTCTTTAGGCTTCAGGATTATTTTGTCTGCCCCCATCAGCCGGTCGAGAAACAGGTTGCCGCTGGCTTTTTCATCTGCGCGGCCGTGGCCGGTAGGATCCGAGAGCACCAAATGGCATTTCAGTCCTTCTCTCTTTGCCGCAGCCAAGGTCAGCCTGGCATGATTGGACTGGTAAGCGCCACAGGTAACGAGCGTCTTTGCCCCTTTTCGCAGGGCATCCGCGACGAGGTATTCCAGTTTTCGGGATTTATTGCCGCCTCCGGCCAGAAGGGAGAGGTCATCTCTTTTTATGTAGAGCGCTGGTCCTCCCAGGATTTCTGAAGTCCTTTTCAATGCCTCAATTGGGGTTGTCCCCTGCATATATTTTCTCTTCATTGGTTTTTTGAACGTCACTGTTCTCCGCCTCCTTCAGGTGGCTCCAACATCAGGCTGACCGCTTCTGTTTTGCCGCTGGCGGCGTCATAATACAGCCTGAGAACGAGGTCCTCGTATCCATAATCCTTATACCCTGAACCCGGGTGATTGTCAATGACCTTTTCAAAAGCGTCCTCGAAGGCTTGCTCGCTGTCGCCAATCCTGGCGCCATTGAAGTCGACGTCTTTAGACAGAATCATGACGTGTACCGCACGGCCATGAGCCTCATCAAACCAGATTCTTATGCCTGAGTGCTTAAACTCTATGCCTGAGTCATTGATGCCTTCTGAGGTCTCATCAAACATAGCCTCGATTCTCGATTGCTTCAGGCCAATCAACACCCTGTATTTTTCAACATTCTCTGACATGGAAGAAAAAAACGCAGCGGTTTCACTTGCCGGCTGGGGCGCAGGCGCATTGGTCTCCGGTACTTCTGAGGCACAGGCAGAAACAATCACAGCCGACAAGACCGCTGCAATTACAATCTTTGATCCACCCTTCAATCCAGGACTCATACCAGCACCACCCGTCACGAGAATCTAAAACTGTCGCTTTTTTGTCTTTAATATATACCCAATCCCACGTTCCAATTACCCGGACAGGTGGTGTGAACGGCTCAAAATTGAATAAATAATTGCGAGTTAAAATGCGAAGGGGGACGGGAACGAGAATGGGATAGTGAGAAGGGGGACAGATACAAATTAACTTGTTGTACCCTTCCCCCAATTTATCTCAATATTTGCATATGTATCCTAATAATAGAAAAAGACAGGTCTTGTAAACCTGTCTCTTCTGAGCAAATGCGTTAAATTAACCACGCTGGAACGAACCAGTTTTTCGAGTCAATTGGCAACAAATCATTAGCCATACAGATTACAGCGCCATTGCCAATCAGTGTTTTACTTTGCGCGTGCTCTCCATATAGTTCTGGGTCTGTGAGCGGCTGGAGTACTTTAAAATGCTTGATGGCATCTTTTCCTGGCGATGCGGCTTTCTTTATTTCAACAGGGTATAGTGTGCCATTTTCGTAAATCAAAAGATCAATCTCCTTCTGATCCTTATCTCTATAGTAGAAAACCGGTGGCTCTTTACCAACGTTTAAAAAACTCTTGTAGATTTCGGAAAAGACATAGCTTTCAAAGAAAGCCCCTGACATGGCACCAGTCTCGAGAGTCTCAGGATCACTCCACTTCAGCAAATAAGCACACAAACCAGTATCTAGAAAATGTAGTACCGGCATCTTAGTGACTCGCTTTAAAACATTTCTGTGAAAAGGCTGAATCAAAGCTATTATCTGAGATGAAATTAATATGGACAACCATTTCTTTGCCGTAGGCGCAGTTATCCCACACTCTTTGGCAAGCTCTTCATAGATAACAGGCTTCGCAGTACGAGCCGCGACGATGGTCATGAAGTTAAAAAACGCCATTTCATCTGCAACTTGAGTTAAATCCTTTATGTCACGTTTAAGATATGTCTCTACATAGGAGCGATAATAAGCCTGAAGATCAATAGTCTCGTCAGTGTATAGCCGCGGCATAGAGCCTTTATGGATTCGGGTATAGAGTTCGTTTAAACCAAGTTGTTTGACTTCTTTAAGACGCGACATTAACTTTTCAGGATCTGTACTGAATTGCCTTGACGGTATATTGTTTAATTCACTTGTAGACAGGCCAAGAAGGCTTATAATACCCACCCGTCCAGCAAGGGTCTCACTGACATCTTTCATCATAACAAAGGATTGTGAACCTGTAAGCCAGAACTCGCCATTACTTTTGGATTTGTCTACTGCCATTTTGATATAGGGTAACAACTCTGTGGCATATTGAATTTCATCTATCAAGACAGGTGGTGTATACCTTTGCATGAAAAGCGCAGGATCTGTTTTAGCCAGATATCTCACATCAGGATCGTCCAGGGTCACAACTGTTCGATCAGATTCTGCGAGGTGCTGAAGTAATGTGGACTTTCCAACTTGGCGCGGGCCAGTAATTAATAATATCGGAAAGGTAGCTGAAATATTTTTAACAGTTTCTTCAATAGCACGTTTAATATACATCGTTTCACCTCTTCCAATTAATATGAAGACAAATTGTCAATAGTCGTCTATTCCATATTCACATTTTATTATAGACAGATATTGAGTAGACTTCAAGTTGAAAATTGTCACTTCGTTTTGAATTGAGAAAATAACATATTAGTAGGTGACACGAACAAAAACAAAATGAGAATGGGGACAGGTACAAAGTTTCTTATTGTACCTGTCCCCATATTTAAGTCAGTGTCTGACACCGAGTTTGACTGAGTGCCTGTCACTAAGTTCATTTCGGTGCCTGTCACCAAGTTCATTTCGGTGCCTGTCACTAAGTCCAACTCAGTGCCAGAGCTTCAAACAATTCACTACAATTCCACTTGACCTAGTCAACCTCACGCCTCCAGACGTGCACCTCGCTTCGCCCCAAACCACGCTTCGCGTGATTTAGAGCTGCGCTTCGGTCACGGGCTGCGCCCTATATAAATTAAAGTGGTCTCACTCTGCCGAGAGCAAGCTCTCTTCAGAGTGAGACCACTTCAGTTTATGCACGTCTTTTAGCTTACGCGATATACTGTACTATCCCCAAAACCAGTCTCGCCGTATTAACTAAATCTTCAATACGCAGATGCTCTTCCAGTGTGTGAGGCTTACGCTCTCCAATGCCCAGGTTGACCGCCTTGATGCCGTTAGCGTTGAACACATTGGTGTCGCTGCCGCCGCCGGTGGAGCCCGTGAATGCCTTCAGACCAATCATGCCGCAAGCTTCCCGGACAATTTCAACGACCTCATCGTTTTCAGAAATCACGAACGGATCATACATCCGCTCTACCTCGACCTCGGCGACAGCCCCAAATTTCTCCGCCGCACGCTTAAAGCAATCCACCATATGCTGAGACTGAGCCGCCAGCTTTTCCTTGCTGAGGCTTCGGGCCTCCGCCTTGATCAGAACCTCCGGACAGACAATATTCGTGGCCACGCCGCCTTCAATGTTGCCAATATTGGCCGTAGTCTCCTCATCAATGCGAAGGAGTTTCATCTCATTGATAGCCGCAGCCGCCACCTGAATGGCGCTGATGCCCTCTTCCGGGCTGACGCCTGCATGAGCCGGCTTGCCTATGATCTTCGCCGTGATCTTGTCCTGAGCAGGTCCCTGGATGATGATCTGTCCCGGATCCCCGCCGCTGTCGAGAACAAAGCCAATCTTGGAATTGAGTTTCGAATAATCCAGATACTTCGCCCCAAAGAGGCCGCCTTCCTCATAAATGCTGAAAGACACCTCAATGTCGCCGTGGGCCACGCCCTCCTCCTTAAGAACGCGCACCGCCTCAATGACCGCAGCGATTCCGGCTTTGTTGTCGCCGCCGAGAATGGTCGTGCCATCGCTGTAAATGACGCCGTCCCGGATCACCGGCTTGATGCCCACCCCAGGTGACACCGTATCCATGTGGCAGCTGAACAGCACTGGCTGCACCGGCTTAACGCCCTTTAAAACACCAATGACATTGCCCGTATCCGACCCGGCCTTTTCGCCGGCATCATCCACACAGACCTCGAAGCCCAGGCCCCTGAGCTCCTCCGCGATAAATGCCGCGAACCGCCCCTCACTCTTGGTCGGGCTGTCAATTTTAACATAGTCCAAAAACGCATTGACGATACGATCCTGATTGATCCCCACTGGAATGCCTCCTTCTGCACGCTTTAAATGGAAAATGGCGCGAAGCCCATTTTCCTTCCTTGTCCTTACTCTTTTTCCATTATACAAAAACTCACCAATGTTTTCCATTGGCGAGGTTTGGGTGGGGTGACCATCGGCGGAAATATCTTTAAAAGCCTTTAAAAGCTTTCAAAACTTCTGCCGATGGTCATTCATCCCAACTTATAATTCTACTTCATGAAGATAAACGCGTCCGGACCAATTGGCCAGCCTGCGACGTACCAGACGATCATGAGGACCGTCCAGAAGAGCAGGAACGCCAAGGAATACGGGAGCATGGTGGAGATGATGGTGCCAATGCCCATTTTCTTGTCATACTTCTCCGCAAAGGCGACGATGACGGCGAAATAGGACATCAAAGGCGAGATGATGTTGGTGGAAGAGTCGCCAATTCGGTACGCGACTTGGGTGAACTCCGGCGAGAAGCCGAGGGCCATGAACATTGGGACGAAGACCGGCGCCATGATGGCCCACTTCGCTGACGCGGAGCCAATGAACAGGTTGATGAACGCGGACACCAGGATGAAACCGAGGATCAGCGGGAGGCCGACCATACCGGTGGACTCGAGGAACGCCGCGCCTTTGACGGCGAGGATGGTGCCGAGGTTGGTGTAGCTGAAGTAAGCCACGAACTGCGCCGCGACGAAAGCCAGGACCAGGTAGCCGCCCATGGTGCTCATCGCTTTGCCCATGGCGTGGGCGACGTCTTTGTCGTTTTTAATGGACTTGGAGCCGAGGCCGTAAGCAAGGCCTGGCAGGAAGAAGAAGAGCGCGATAACGAGAACGATGCTGTTCATGAACGGCGAGTGTCCGAGGATTTCGCCTGTCGTCTGGTCGCGGAGGATGCCTGTTGCTGGTGCGATCATGGCTGCCATGCCGGCGATGAACAGGACCATCGCGATACCGGCGAAGCGGAGGCCGCGTTTTTCGTCATCGTTGATGTCGTGGAGGTCTGCTTTTTCGCTGCCTTTGTATTCGCCGAGGCGCGGCTCGACAATGCGCTCAGTGACCCAAGAGCCTACGAGCATGATAACGAAGGTGGAGACGATCATGAAGTACCAGTTTGCAGTGGCTGAAACCGTGTAAGTAGGATCGAGGAGCTTCGCCGCTTCGGTGCTGATGCCGCCGAGGAGCGGGTCAATGGTGCCGATGAGAAGATTGGCGCTGAAACCGCCGGAAACGCCGGCGAACGCCGCCGCGAGACCTGCCAGCGGATGACGGCCAAAGCTGAGGAACACAATAGCGCCGAGTGGAACGAGGACAACATAACCTGCGTCGGAAGCAACGTTGGACATGACGCCTGCAAAGACGACGACCAGAGTGATCAGACGCTTAGGGGTGCTGATGACGAGCTTGCGGAGGAGTGCCTGGATCAGGCCGGTGCCCTCTGCAACGCCGACGCCCAGCATGGCGACGAGCACTGTGCCCAGTGGCGCGAAGCCCGTGAAGTTTCTCACTGCGCTCTCGAACATGAACCGGATGCCGTCCGGGCTGAGCAGGCTGACTGCGGTGACGGTAGTCAGGGCGGATTCAAAGGTCTTGTTGTCGATTTTCATGAATTCGACCGAGACGCCCGCGTTCGCTGCCAGTGAAGATGCCACGACGACTAATGCGCTAAAAATCAGAAAAATGGTGACTGGGTGTGGAAGTTTGTTGCCGACGACTTCGACGACATCGAGGAACTTCATGAAAAGTCCCTTTTTGTTATTGTCGTTTGCTTTCGCTTTTTGTTTCATACTAAGTTCTGCGCTCATGATTGCCTCCTATAATTTTAATGAGGTAAATGAAAGACACTCTCATCTTACCCAGCACTTAGGGAGCCGTCAACGGCACTCAGAGAATTGGTCGAATTCTTAAGAATTGTGTGTTTGCAAGGGTTTGGAGTTGTTACGGCTTGTTCACAATCCCTATGGATTTCCAGTTCGATTTGAGTGCTTGTTTATTTCGTTGAAAATTGGTTATAACTTAGAATGTGAGTGCTTTTGTTCATTTTTATAAAATGGGCTTGAGTGGTGGTTGCCAGAATATTATGTCAACATCTGTTACGGTTCCGTAAAAAAACGCACCTTGAGCGCCGGGTGCTTGGGCGTCAAAATGCGAATTTATGTCATTTTTTCTTAATACTTAGTTCTTTTTTGTGGTATTGTCTGAATATTTTAGCGTTTTTAACTATTGAAAGCATGGGCTTGCTGCCCGTCAGTTCCGCCCGATGGCATCATAATCCGACAGCCGCTCCATATCTCTGATAACCAGGTGCTTATTGTCCTTGAAATAGAGGATGCCGGCGCTGGCGAACTGCCCCAGCTTGCGGCTGATGGTCTCCCGCGTGAGACCAATGTGTCTCGCCATGTCTTCGCGACTGATGGTTAAGGTGACCTCGACGCCCTCCTCCGTTTCCTTGCCTGAGGCTTCAGCCAGGGAAATCAGCAGCGCTGCCAGGCGGGCCTCCGCGTCGTTGGTGGTCAGGGTTTGGATCAGCTCTTCCAGGTCTACGATCCGGTCGTGAGCATAGGCCAGGAGCTTGATGGCGATCTCCGGCCGTTCCAGAATCAGACGGTCGAAGTCTTTTTTGTGAATGATGCAGAGATGGGTATCCTCCAGGGCCATGGCTTCATAGTCGAAGGTGCCGGTTTTCAGGAGGTGGACGTCCCCCAGAAATTCACCTTCTTTTAAGAAGTAGAGAATCTGCTCCCGGCCTTCCCGGCTCAGGACATAGACCTTCAGACTGCCGTTGTTGACAATGTAGAGGCTTTCAGAAGGGTCACCAATGGAGAAGACGGTTTCGCCCTTTGCCACACGGCGTCTGGAGACCAGGCTCACGACTTGGTCCAGGTCCTCCTCGCTGAGGTTGGCGAATAGGGAGACCTTCTTGGCGCAGTGCTTGTGGCCGCAGGTCAGGCATTGATTTTGGCTGATGATGAATTTGGGGTCCATGGGGTCACCTCGTGGTTGAAGGAAATCGGGAAGAAACTCGGTGTCTGACACCCAGTTTCACCGCAGACATCCAGTTTCACCTTTTTTGTTTTTCTTTTTTCATTCTACCAAAATTTGATCCAAATCACATTCTTATTTCTCATCCTGTCGTATGATGGAGTCACAGAAAACAAAAACACTTGCTGCCGATTGTGGCGGTAAGCGGGCTAAATGGATGTGGGATGGGTGACCATCGGCCATCCAAAAAACCATCAACTATTATGACAGGAGGATTTACCCATGAATACACAATTTAAATTAACAGATAGCCTTGGCGATGTTGTCGCGCGTTTCCCGCTTGCTGCGGATACCTTTATCACGAATCAGATCGATTTCTGCTGCGGCGGCGAACGGTCGCTGGAGGCCGGGATCCTGGAGGCTGGCGCGGATCCGCAGACTATTCTGGCCGCGCTGGAAGCTTCCTATAAGGAAAGTCAGGAGCGCGACGCCGCTTGGACGGACTGGGTCAAAGAATCCCCGGTCAAGCTGGTGAATCACATTGTCCTTACTCACCACCGCTTCCTCAAGGAGACTCTCCCGATGATCTCCGAGCTCATGTTCAAGATTCTGAGAGTCCACGGCGTGCACCATCCGGAGCTCTTCGAGGTTCACAGAAAGTTCAGCCTCCTGAGAATGGAGCTTGAAGGTCACCTGGTCAAAGAAGAAGAGATCCTCTTCCCTGCCATCAAGAGTGCGGAAAGCTACGAAGCCCTTGGCCAGGAAAAGTATAAGGCCCTGATCACCGAGCTCGAGGCTGAGCACGAAGGCGCCGGCGACCTCCTCAAAGCCCTCCGGGAAATCACCGACCACTACACGGTTCCTGCGGACGGCTGCACCACCTATGCAGTCACTTATAAGAAACTCGCGGAGCTCGAAATCGACACCTTCCACCACGTTCATCTGGAGAATAACATTCTTTTTAAACACGCCCGCCAGTAATTGACAATTCTCGCAAGTTGGTGACGCGGTCAGTTTCTGATTGAGTGCCTGTCACCAACTTGAACTGAGTGCCTGTCACCAACCTGAATTTGGTGCCAGAGCTTCACACAATTTGGACACAATTTGAGGAACGCGACCTTCAGCAGCCTCACTTTAATCTTTAATCTTTAGTCTTTAATCTTTAGTCTTCCAACCGCACCACCAACCACATTTCGAAAGGAGCGTCTTTATGTCATTCAAAGTCACAGATCTCGTCACCTGGGTAGGAAAAATCGACTGGGAACTTCGGAAATTCCACGGTGAGGAATATTCAACCCACCGCGGTTCGTCCTACAACTCCTATCTGATCCGCGACGAAAAAACCGTCCTGATTGACACCGTCTGGATGCCATTCTCGAAGGAATACGTCGCCAAACTGGAAAATGAAATTGATCTGAACTCCATTGATTACATCATCGCCAACCACGCGGAGGTCGACCACAGCGGTGCTCTGCCGGAACTGATGAAAAAGATCCCGAACACGCCAATCTACTGTACGAAAAACGGCGTCAAGTCCCTCAAGGGCCACTACCACCAGGACTGGAACTTCGTCGAAGTCAAGACCGGCGACACCCTGGACATAGGCAAAGGCAAGCTTATCTTCGTCGAAGCCCCAATGCTCCACTGGCCTGACAGCATGTTCACGTATTACACCGCGGACAGCATCCTATTCAGCAACGATGCTTTTGGCCAGCACTACGCCTCCGAGCTCATGTTCAACGATAAGGTCGACCAGGCCGAGCTCTACCAGGAAGCCCTCAAATACTACGCCAACATCCTGACCCCGTTCAGCGCCCTCGTCACCAAGAAGATCGAGCAGGTCCTCAGCTTCAACCTCCCGGTCAACATGATCTGTACCTCCCACGGCATCATCTGGCGCGACAACCCAGTCCAGATCGTCGAGCAGTACATGAAGTGGGCGGATAATTACCAGGAGAACCAGATCACCCTCATGTATGACACCATGTGGGATGCCACCAAGCGCATGGCAGAGGCTATAGCCGATGGTATCAAGTCCGTCAACCCCGACGTCACCATCAAGCTCTTCAACGTCGGCCGTTCGGACAAGAATGACGTCGTCGCGGAAGTCTTCAAATCCCGTATGGTCCTAGCCGGCTCCTCCACGATCAATAAGAGCATCCTCTCAAATATGGCCGGCATCCTCGACATTATCAAGGGCCTCGGCTTCAAGAACAAGAAAGCGGCCGCCTTTGGCAGCTACGGCTGGAGCGGCGAGAGCGTGGGGATCCTCAACGAGGAGCTTAAGAAAGCCGGCTTCGAGCTCGTGGACGACGGCCTGAAAGTCCTCTGGAACCCGGACGAAGATGCCATCAAGTCCTGCTTCGAGCTGGGGCAGAAGCTGGGCGCGCTGTAGCATGAAACTGAGGGTTGATAGGCGCTAGCCGCTGACACCCAGTTTCACGGCTCTCAATTCTGAAACTCGGTGTCTGACACCCAGTTTCACAGCTCCCGGTTCCGTCAAGCTTATAAACAACAAAAACCAAAAAAGCCGACTTTTCGAGGTTATAACCTCCAAAGTCGGCTTTTTCATTTTCGGCATTATACAGTTCTGTTGCAGGTAATTTCGCCTGTGTTTGTCTGATTAATTTCCAAGCAAGAAATCCAGAAGGTTCACCAACTCGATTCCGCTTTCAGTCTCTCCGGCATGATAATCCATGGTTATAAGCACTTTCGGAAAATTGTCAGGAATTTTGAGCAGTCCCCCAACTTCCCTCCTTTTCACATTGTCATCCACAATAGAAAGCGAGACCTGATAATAGATTCTCTCCTGACCCTTTTCAGCAATGAAATCCACTTCAAAACTTTGATCCGCACCCACAAAAACGTGATATCCCCGACGAACCAGCTCCAAGAACACCACATTCTCAATAACCCGCCCAAGGTCCATTTCTCTAAACCCTAAAGCAGTCCCTCTTAATCCCAAATCTGCGACATAGTATTTGTAAGGCGCTTTGAGCAATTGCTTGCCTTTAATGCTATACCGGTCCACTTTGTAGATTGCAAAAGCATTTTCAAGGGCCTGCAAATAATCATTGACCGTCGAAGCATGGGTCTTTCTGCCGCTGCTTGTCAGATAATCCGCAATTTTTGTGGCAGACATTAAATTACCAATATTATCAGTCACGAATTTTACGATTAAGTTGATGAGATCCACGTCTCTAAAATTGTTTCTTGAAATGACGTCCTTTACAATTATGGTATTATAAATACCTATCAGGTAATCCCGCGCTAACGCTTCGTTATCTCCCATTTCAGTAAGCCCCGGAAATCCGCCATATCTTGTGAATCTGTTAAAACTCTGCTGCATAGGCTCATCTGCATGATTTGCAGCCACTTCCTTAAACGAAAGGGGCAGCATGTGAATTTCCACATAACGGCCTGAAATGTAAGTTGCCAGTTCAGAAGACAACAGTTTAGCATTTGAACCTGTGATGTAGAGGTCACAATCCAAATCCACCTGCAAACTGGACAGTGTCTTCTCCCAGCCATCGACCTCCTGGATTTCATCCAAAAGAATATAAACCCTTCCTCGATCACCCGCCTGCTCCATTATATAGGCATAGAGCGAAGCATAGTTCTTAAGATGTTCATATTTCAACGACTCAAAATTGAGATGGATGATCTGGCCTTCATCAATGCCAATCTCTATAAGATGAGCTTTAAACTGGCCCATCAAAACAGATTTCCCACACCTTCTGATGCCGGTAATCACTTTGATAAGATTTTTATCCTTGAAATCGATTAATTTCTTCAGATAATCTTGACGGAGAATCATGTTACCCACCCCTTCCAAGTATATTTTATAGGATATAAACAATAAAAACAAACATAATTTATTTTCGTTGTTTATATCCTATTAATTTGTTTAATATTATATTTTGTTGCTTATAAGCAACAAAAACCAAAAAAGCCGACTTTCAGAGTTTGTAACCTCCAAAGTCGGCTTTTTTATTTTCCTTTTTAGTCAATGTCGACCACCTGAGTTGCCGCTATTCCCCCGTCAGCCACCTGTAAGCCTCCAGGATCATCTCGGCGTGATCAAAAGCAAGAGTTCCTTTACCGATGGTCACAACCCCCACCTTCCGGCCCTTCCTAACACCCAAATCCACCCAGCGCTCGGTGACCTCCAGCGACTGTTCTGCCACTTCCTCCCCGTGCCGAAGCACAATCTTGCAGTAGCGCTTTGTGTCAGCCTCCAGCGCTGTCTCGATTTCGGCGACCATCGCCTTCCCCGGTGTCTCAAACCACAACACCTCCAGGTCCATCCACTGGGCGTCGGCGGCGTCATCATCGGCTAAAAGCATTTCTTTGAAGTCTTCGGGCATCACCGAGGCAAACAGCTGCGACACAATCCGGTCCCGCGGGTCGCGGCCCATCTGACTGTAGACGCCAAGGGGGAACACCGTCCCGGCCACCAGGCCCGTCTCCTCCCAGAGCTCGCGAACGGCGCAGGCCTCCAGCGTCACGTCCGTTTTGACGTCGAAAAAGCCGCCGGGCAGCGCCCACTGATCGATGCACGGGTGATTTCCCCGCTTCACGGCCAGGATTTGCCACTTTGGAGTTTGTACAGCAGCCTCACCAGCGCGCCTGAAAACGGCCAGGTCCGCCGTCAACGATGGCTTGGGATACGCGTGGGGCTTGGCGTGGTAGTCCGCCAGAAATTCCGCCTGGGTCTGACCCCGACTGTTCCGTTTCTCCATGATTGTCGCCCTCCCGATAGTTTCATGCCACACCAGGTTCCGAGTTCGTCTCCGTATCTGGTCCCGAGTTCATCGCCCTCCAAAAAGTGTAAAATTACACTTAGCTCTGTCCCCGTTTTCAAAACTGTCCGCGTCACCAAATTGAAAACCGTCCGCGTCACCAACCTTCATTTTAGTCCATTTTCGCCGCGCGAAGCAGCTTTTTGAACGCCGTTGGCAGTGCAAAGTGCTTGATTGCCGATGGTCGCACCCACCGCGTCTCTGGCAGATCCGTTTCCACGGTTGCTGCAGCTTCAAAGCCCATCAAATGCATCTTCCACACACGGTGCGTGAACACATGGGTCGCGGCGCCCAACACTTTGCCGCCAGCTTCAACATCCTCTCGAGCCACAAGCTCAACCCCGTAGTCCTCACGGAGCAGCGCTTCGACAGCCCTATACGCCGTCTCAGTCTTAGCGCCCACACCCTCAGGCAAATCCACCACTGGAAATCCCCAAAGACTCCCCAAAAGAACGTCCGGCGCCCGCTTTTCAATCAGGATGAGTTCCCCACAGGTGACATAAGCCACCACTTTCTCAGACTCAACTTTTGCCTTCGCCTTTGATTTAAAAGGCAGCACCTCAACCAATCCTCGTGACAGCGCCTCGCACGACTCAGCCACCGGACAACGGTCACACGCCGGATTCTTAGGCGTGCAAACGCAGGCCCCAAGCTCCATGAGCGCCTGATTAAAGTGCCGGGCATCTTCAGGCATTTCCGCCATCAGCCGCGACTCAATGGCCTTATGGGCAGCCGGCAAACGAATATCCGTATCATAGGCATACCACCGCGAAGCCACCCTCAGGACGTTGCCATCCACAGCCGGTACCCGCTGGTTATAGGCAATGCTCAGCACCGCCCCCGCTGTGTAAGGTCCCACGCCCGGAAGCTTCAGCATCTCCTCCAAAGACCCCGGAAAAACCCCGCCATGCTGCGCTACCACCGCCCGGGCACACGGAATCAACCGACGGGCCCTGGAATAGTAGCCTAGGCCCTCCCAAAGTTTGAAAACCTCATCTTCCTCAGCCGAAGCCAGCGACTGAACCGTAGGAAATCGCTCAACAAACCGCAAAAAATACCCAATCACCGTCACCACCTGGGTCTGCTGCAGCATGACCTCAGACAGCCAGATCCTGTAGGGGTCATGACTTTCCCGCCACGGCAAATCCCGGGCATTCAAAAAATACCATTCCAGCAGCCGTTGCGGCCGAGAGTTGCGCGACTGAACCATCGGCACACCCTCAATCTCACCCTCACGCCCACGCTCTATCCTGTTCATTTTCTCCACGCGTCCACCCCCTCCATCAGCAAGTATCAAATCACAACAACTCTTCCTGATCCAAACAAAAAACAAGGCAGCCCACCGGGCTGCCCACCACTAACCAAATCAATAAAACTTCCAGCAAACCGCCTCACCCTCATACTAGCACGTTCCGCGCTATTCGAAAAGCGTCAGGTAGTCGCCGTAGCCCTCTTCCTCAAGATCCTCAACCGGCACAAACCTCAAGGAAGCCGAATTGATACAATATCGCAGCCCCGTCGGGTCAGGTCCATCCTCGAAAACATGCCCGAGATGGGAATCCCCCAGACGGCTGCGCACCTCCACCCGGGCCATGCCCAGGGTCAAATCCGCAAACTCCCGCACCGTCCCAGACTCAATAGGCTGCGTAAAGCTCGGCCAGCCTGTCCCGGAATCAAATTTGTCCAGCGAGCTAAACAGAGGCTCCCCGGACACCGCGTCCACATAGATCCCGGCATCCTTCAGGTCATGATACGGATTGTCAAAGGCCCGCTCCGTCCCATCCGCCTGTGTCACCTCAATCGCCAAATCATCCAGCGATGCCACCCGCGTCTCCAAATGGTAGAAGCCGTCCACAACCCGGTCCCCCCAAACCTCAGCCAGCCATTCATCCCGCCCGCTGGCCGTCCGGTAGGCCTCATAGTTCGACGAATTCAAGTCGCAAAAATCCTGATGGTAGTCCTCCGCCAGATAGAAACCCGTCAAATCCCGCACCTCCGTCACCACGGGCGCATCAAACACACCCGTCGCGTTCAGCCGTGCGACCAGATCCTCCGCCACCGCCCGCTCCGCCTCATCAGCCACGAAGATTGCCGTCCGGTACTGCGGCCCCCGGTCGTAGAACTGGCCACCATCGTCCGTTGGGTCGATGTGCGTCAGAAAATACCGCACCAGCTGCTCGTAATCCACCCTTTCAGCGTCATAAAACACCTTGACCGCCTCGTAATGGGCCGTCTCCTTGCTGGACACCGCCTCATAAGTCGCATCGCCCTCAGCACCCCCCGAGTAGCCCGACACGACCTCCACGACCCCGCGCAGCTTCTGAAAATCAGACTCCGTACACCAGAAGCAGCCACCCGCGAACACCGCCGACTCATAAGCCTCCAGCGCCTCCAGATCCAGCGCGGGCATTGCCGTCGGCAGTGGCTCAGCCCCACCAGCCGGCGCCTGTGAAGGTGCCTGGACCCCACACCCGCCGAGGCCAATAGCCAGCGCGGTCACCGTCAGGATCCCAAAAGCCCTCAAAAACTTCTTCTGCCGATGGTCCCTTCCATCAACACCCCCGCCTTCAGAAGCGGTCCGGCCAAATCTACGACGCCAAAAGATATCACCTAACCGGTTTCTCATAGCCCTATACCTCCTGATCTCCAGTGAGACCATTCAAAAAAAACAAGCAACAACGATACTCAAACTTACTTTGGATTTATACCCATTTTGCGACCGTTACAATCGGCTGAGCCACCGCCTTAATCCTTTTCTAATCTCTTCAACTCTCAACGGATCGTGCTATACTGAAATTAACGAAAAGCGGACAAAAAAGACGT
Organism: Acidaminobacter sp.; assembly: GCF_030247605.1. GTDB lineage: Bacteria > Bacillota > Clostridia > Peptostreptococcales > Acidaminobacteraceae > Acidaminobacter. The sequence goes on from NZ_JAOTSB010000004.1 coordinate 22,610, forward strand.
CACACGAACGAAGGGAGGCCCCGCCATGACCCACACCGACCTCACCACAGGCGACATCAAAGCCCACATCAAGCGCCTGACCATCCCCGCCAGCATTGGGTGGTTCTTCAACACCATGTTCAACGTAGTGGACACCTTCTATGCCGGGAAGATCAGCACCACTGCCCTGGCGGGGCTCTCCATGTCCTTTCCCATCTTCTTCATGGTGATCGCATTCAGCTCGGGGCTGGGCACCGGGTCCACCGCCCTAATCTCGAACGCCCTCGGCCGGAAGTCCCGGGAGGACTACCACCGGCTGGGACTCAACGCCCTGGTTCTGGCCTGGATCCTGGGACTAGGCCTCATGGCAGTGGGACTCCTTGCCGGACGTCCAATTTTTGAGCTCATGGGTGCCGGGGGCGAGGTGCTGGATTACGGGGTCCGCTACATCGATGTGATCTTTTTGGGCGCGGTCTTCTTCATCTCCAATCACATATTGAATGCCATGCTGGCTTCCCAGGGGGATACCCGTTCCAACCGGAACTATCTGTTTGTGGCCTTCGTGCTCAACATCATCCTGGATCCTATTTTCATGTTCGGGTGGCTGGGTTTTCCGGCCATGGGCACCGCGGGCGTGGCCCTCGCCACCATTCTGGTGCAGCTCTACGGCAATGTCTATCTGGCCAGGAAGGTCGTTAAAAGCCCGGCCTTCAGCCTGCATCTTCTGAAGACCGCGCGGCTATCCGTCAGAACCATGCTGGAGATCCTGCACCAGGCCTTGCCGGCCAGCCTCAACATGATGACGAATTCCCTGGGACTGTTCATAGTCAACGCCTACGCCATGCGCTACGGCGGCGACGCGGTAGTCGCGGCCTATGGCGCCTCCCTCCGGATCGAGCAGCTGACAACGCTGCCGGCCCTGGGCCTCAACATGGCTGCCCTCACCATAGCCGGCCAGAACTTTGGCGCCGGGCGCCTGGACCGGGTGCGCGAGGTCTACAGGCAGTGTCTGAAGTACGGCTTTGTCCTCATGACCTCCGGCATGGTGGTCATCTTCCTGCTGGCCAGGGTGCTGATCTCCACCTTCAACAATGACCCCGCTGTGGTCTCCGCGGGTATTACCATCATCCGCATCGTCGTTCTGGTCTTCAATGCCTACATGCTGGTCAACGTCTCCCTCGCCATCATGCAGGCCTCAAAGCGGCCATATGTCGCCATGGGCATTGGCTTCCTGCGGCAGATTGCTCTGCCGTCCTTCATGTTTTATTTCCTGGGTACGACCCTTGCCATGGGCGTCCGGGGCATCTGGACGGGACTTGTCATTAACAACTGGATCGCCGCGGCGGTGGCGGTGCTGTATGCCCACAGGACCCTCCGGCGGATGGAGGAAGCAAGACGCCCTCAGTAGCCAGATTCCAACCTTTTTAGCCGATGGTTGAAACTCGGTGTCAGACACCGAGTTTCTCGTTGGTGGAAGTGACCACCGGCAGAAAGCATCCTTATCTATCGATTTCGCCCAATTATTATAGTCATAACTATAATAGTCTTGACTATAATATTCGTAAGTGATATTTTCATAGTAAGAGGGTGATTGGATGTTTTATGGAAGAAGTCACGAGCTCGACTTTTTGAATCAAAAATATAATACTAAGCAAGCTGAATTCGTTGTGCTGTATGGACGCCGCCGGATAGGAAAAACTTCACTCATCAGAGAATTCATAAAAGATAAGCGGCATTTCTTCTACTCCGCTGTTCAGGTCACAGACAATGTTCAGCTCTCTAAGGTGTCCGAGTTGATTTTCGATACTTTTGGAAAAAGCGCTTATATGAACAGTTTTGAAGATTGGGAGAAAGCGCTCAACTACCTCGGGGATCTATCCGAGGGTGGAGAGAAAATCGTGATCGCCATTGATGAGTTCCCTTACATGGCACAAGGTAATCCAAGTCTGGCATCAGTTCTACAGAAGGTGTGGGATCTGTCATTAAGCCATAAAAATGTAATGATGGTTTTGTGCGGCTCAGCCATGAGTTTCATGGAGCATGAGGTATTAGGCGAAAAGAATCCTTTATATGGAAGAACAACTGGAATCATAAAACTAAATGAGCTGGATTTTGATATAGCACGTCAGTTTTTTGGAGCAGGAAACATTACAGAGCATTTAAAATATTTTGCAGTTTTCAGCGGTGTGCCGTATTATCTGCAAATGATCAATCCGGATCTAACTTTTGAGCAAAATCTGCTTAAAAATATTTTTTCAGTCAATTCTGTCCTGTTTAACGAAACTGAGTTTTTGCTGAAACAGGAGCTTCGTGAAGTTGCTCAATATAATGCGATTGTTGAATCCATCGCTCACGGAGATACCAGGCTGAATGATATATTTATGAAGACCGGCATTGAGAAAACGAAGTTACCCTACTATATTGGTAATCTCATTGACCTTGGAATCGTCCGCCGCGAATTCCCTGCTGACATGAAAGACAAAGAGAAATCGAAGTCAAAATCAGGTTTGTACAAGTTGGATAATGGCTTTTTCAGGTTTTATTATGCGTTTGTATATCCTTATATGTCAGCGATCCTGGAAGGAAATGCCAACATCATCCTCGAAGAAGTTGTAACGCCTAGAGTGGATGAATACATCGCTTATGAGTTCGAAAATGTAGTGAGGCGACACGTACAGCGCTGGGCAGGAGAGAATAAACTACCAATCAGACCAGTAAAAGTTGGCCGATGGTGGGCGAAAGACCAAGAGATCGATGTCATGGGCATAGATCTGCATGGCAACTTGATCCTTGGAGAATGTAAATGGCAACTCAAAAAAATGGGGCTTAATCACTTGAACCAGCTTAAAATAAAAGCTGAGAATTTCGACTTAAACAATAAAAAAGTCTACTTCATGCTGTTTTCAAAATCGGGATTTACGGAAGAACTAACTCAAGTTGCTGAATCAGAGGAAACACTGATTCTATGCGATTATTCAGGTGAAGAGGTTAGAATTATTAAGGCATAGGCATATCGCAACAGATTAGAACGATATTTTCATCACCAACAAAAGCTGTTCTGGGATTGAATCTCCGGGACAGCTTTTCATTTTTGAGAGTAACTCGGGGTCAATAGATTTAAGTTGCGGACACCCTTTTCCACCTCTTCCCAAAAATTCAGCCGATGGTCACCCAGCCAAAAAAGCCAGATTTAGTGACCATCGGCAAAAACAACCTTACTTATTCGGATAAATGAATAGGAAATTATTAAAGCGCCCCTGTTCGTCATAGAGGCTCACGGCAATTTCCGTCTCATCATCCAGACTGAAGCTTTCACTGCTCCAGCCCAGGCTCCCGCTCTGAGGCGGCAGAGACAAGTCATTGCTTGTGTTCATGCGCCACTCGTACTCCATATCCGCGTGATGGGTGACGGCAGCCGCGACCGAGGACTCTTTAACGTCCAGGCTCAGCAGCTCCAGCTCCCGCGCCTCTAAAGCCGGCACGGTGGCTGTGCCCTCAAACACAAGGGATTCTGCGGCTGTCACGTCATAAACCTGGCAGGTCGCCTCTAAATTGGGCGCATACAGCGAATAGAGGTGCCTAAGATCCTCAACCATAATGACGTGTTCGTCGAAGTCCTTGTTATAGGTCTCATCGCTGGTTTCATAGATGCCTTCAATCCGGTCCGCGCCTTCACGGGGTGTAATCACCACTTTGAATTTGCGGTCCGCGTCCCCGGGCGCGCTGATGATCACATCATAGCCAACGGGAATATGCGCGTATTCGCCTGCCACGACATAAAACTCATTCAGATCCGGCGCATAACGCCCCTCATAGCTAAATTGAACTTTTACCTCTCGGTCCGCCGGCGCCTCAGACACTTGCTCTGTTTCGCCCGTCTGAGGCTCAGCGTTTAGATCCGAATCACTGCACCCCGTCACCAGAACTAACAGCACCAGGACTGCGAGTATTACCCAAACCTTACTTTTCACACGTTCTCCACCCTTCTCAAAATATATTATGCCTTTTGACTGTAACTCTCCCAGAGCTTTTAGCCGATGGTCATATATCCCGCTCCAAACCACGCAAAGCTCTGATTTCTGTTTACTTTACAGATATTATATAATTTATTTCACCATTACGAAATAATAACATTGTTCTTTCATGTGGTCACCTATCCACATTTTCCTCTACATGGAAGCTGCAGATCGACGGAGACTTCCGCCCCCTCTTCCCCACATCCCACAGCACACAAAAAAATGACTTCCACGCCCTGATCCAAAAAGCATCAGGGTATGGAAGTCATTTTGCAATTTTAGAGAAGAAACTGGGTGTCTGACACCGAGTTTCTATTTGTACGACGTCGTAATGTTGAACTCCGGCGGCTGATGCATGTGCATCTTGACGGCGCAGAGGTCCATGGAGCGCAAGATTGCCTCTCTGTATTTTTCAGGGAAGCCTTCCGGCAAGGACAAGTTCATGGAGATTTTGGCTATCATGCCGGTCTCGCGGTTCATTTCAAGATCCATGGTGAGATCCATGCCCTCGGTGGAAAGGCCTTTATTCTTGCAGAAGCTGAGGGCGTAGATGCCGGCGCAGGTTGCGAGGGAGCCAAGGAAAAGTTCAAAAGGCGATGGCGCGCTGCCTTCACCGCCCGCTCGGGCAGGCTGATCTGTTTTGATGACGTGGTTTTTAAGTCTGGCATCGACTCTGAGGCCGCCAGGGAATTCAACATTTAAAAATGACATACGATCACTCCGTTTGATTTTTATCTATCGCTGGCTTTATTATACACCCCCTCCCTATGGGGGTAAAGTGTTTTTTGAATTCCTTATTAAACTTTTTATCCAGAATAGGCAACTCTTAATGTGACCTATTGTCTTTAAAGCATGAAAAAATAGAAATATCTTACTGTATATTTTGGAAATTTAATGAATTATTTATTGTACTCAACACCAGTCAGGGCAAGTGATATCAAGGCGGATTCAGGGTATAAATGTAAGCGAAGAAGAGTATGTGCAACAGGCAGCTAATCCTTGGATAATTTGTGATTAGCTAATCTGATCCTGAAAATAAATGCAGCATTTCTTCAAGTTCTCACAGAGATCTCTTTGAACTGAGCTTAGCAAAGCCGATGCCCTTTTTTATCGGCGTTTTTGAAGGAGAGGATCAGCATGAAACCTGGCTACTTAATGAAAAGTCTGTCACTTGCGATTGTTTTGATTTTGATGATGACGACCCTCAACTTGGGCGCTTACGCGGCTAAACCAGGTACAACTACACCAGTAACCATTACAACACTTCCATTCACCAAGACATTAGCTGTCGGTGTGGATCATACGTTTGAAGTTGTGGCAAAGTACGGGACCTCTAAGGAATTGACATGGGTAGCCACCTCTGGCCATTTGACTTTTGAGCCGCCGGTATCTTTAATTTTAAAAAAAGGTGTAGCCGTCTCTGAAAAAGCAATGTATACTTTCACAAATCCCGGACCGGGCACTCATAATGAAGTTGTAACGGTTAAGGATGGATATGGCAATATCGCATCCCTGAAAGTTACTTTCATTGTTGAAGGTGGCTCAACCACAAATAATCCTCCGATTGCTGATAATCTCTCCCTCTCAACTAATGAGGATCAATCAGTTATCGGGACAATAATTGCAACCGATCAGGACCGCGATGCCCTGACAGCAAGTATCACCAGCGCACCTGCAAATGGCAGCGCAAGCATAAATGGCATGTTAGTTACTTATACGCCAGCTTTGAACTTCAACGGTTCTGACACCTTTGTGGTCACTGTGTCAGACGGCAAGGGCGGTACAGATCCAGCTACGGTAAGCGTCACAGTCACTCCGGTGGATGATCCGCCTACGGCCGTCGCCGACAGTGCTTCCACTACTGAGAATACCTCCGTCACCATTGATGTCCTGGCGAATGATACAGATATCGATGGTGGTGAAAAGACAATAACAGAGCTACTGAACCCTCAAAATGGAATTGCCACCCTCAATGCTGACCAGTCAGTGTCTTTTGAACCGACTCAAGACTTTGTTGGAACAGGCAGCTTTGAGTATTCACTAGACGGCGGATCCACTGCCCTTGTCACCGTGGCCATCACCGGGTCTGAACCACAACCGCTGAAATACGTTGCACTGGGTGATTCCATTCCATATGGCCGCTACTATACTAGCGCTTTGAACTATTTATTCGGAGGCACCGACACTGACAGTTACGTGGAGCAGCTTGCGCGCAGTCTCGGTGTCGCTTCTGTCGACTTCTTCGACGCCAGTGTCAGTGGCTACAATACGGTGGAGGTCTTCAACCAAATTAACTCAATTAGTGCTCAAATTTCTGCTGCAGACGTCATTACATTGTGTGTTGGGGCGAACGATATCATGGATGCCGCCGGCAGAGGTACTTCAGGCCTTCTGAAGTACGACATCAACTGGACAGTTGCGGCTGCCGGCAGAGATAGTTTTGAACTGTACTGGCCGCAGTTGATTGATAGGATTGAATTTCTGAATCCAGATGTCACGCTGGTCGTCATGACGATTTACAACCCATACCGCTTGACAGACTCGTTCTACAACCAGGTGGATCCATACTTCTCAGCCAGTACCAGTACAGATTTAGGTCTGAATCATATCATCAGGAATACAATGTCACTGGAAGACACGGCATGGGGCGATCTGTTACCTGAGGACTTCGATTACAGAGTTGCGGACGTCTACACCGCCTTCAACACGCATACCAATAAAGACAGTCTGACTGGTTTTTACAGAAGTTTTTGCGATCCACATCCAAATCAGCTTGGGCAGAATGTTATCTTCAATGAACATTTGAAGTTAATGGGTGACTTTTAACTATGAGAAGCTGGTGTCAGACACCTTCTTCCTAACTTAAGGCTTGTTTGACATCCACCCCCTCATTGAGATAGGATAAAACGACGTCCAACGTGTAAGCGGGTGTCAACAGGCTTCAGGCCGCTGACACCCGCTTATACTTTCCGCTTTTATCAAAGGAGTTTGATCTTATCTTCTGCAAAATATGCAACGCACCGACAAGAGAATTAATCCACCCCACGACAGATCAACGCTTCTACCGCTGCGAACAATGTGATTTTGTCTTTAAGTCCGAGATCCATTACCTTTCCGCCAAAGACGAGCTCAAGGAGTATGACCTCCATACGAATTCCATTGAGGACTCCAACTATGTTGACTATTTCAAGCGGTTTGTTGAGGCGGCGGTGGTGGGTTATGTGACCATCGGCAGAAAAGGTCTTGATTTTGGAAGCGGTCCGTCACCGGTGCTGGCGAAAATCCTGGAGAGGGATTATGGGTATGACATGGACATTTATGACCTGTTCTACGCAACGGAGAAAGTGTATCAAGACCGGCGCTATGACTTGATCACGTCTACGGAGGTCGTGGAGCACCTCGCGGATCCCCTGGTGTTCTTTAAGTTTGCCCGGGATCATCTGAGAGAGGACGGGCTGCTGGCGGTCATGACCCTGTTTCATCCTGAGGAGGACGAGGCGATCTTGAAGTCCCACTATCTCAGGGATATGACGCATATTTCGTTTTTTTCGTTGAAAACTATGGAGACGGTCGCGGCACTGACAGGGCTTGAGGTGGTTTATTCGGACCACAAAAGGTATACGGCCTTTCGCAAGAGTTTATAAGAAAAAGAACAACTTTTTAATAAAGAAATGATGAAGTCGGTGCCAGAGGCTAACAGCCTGTAGACACCGACTTGATTTTTTTATTCCAATACTACCAGCACATCATCATCATACTCTACTCGAACTGCATCGCCGATCTGATCGCGCTTAGTTGACAAGGCGTTGACGCGGTCGACCAGCAGCTCTGTACCCTGACATTCCATCGTATATCTTACAATAGAGCCTAAATGTTCCATCCACTGAATGTTCGCTGGAATTCCGTTCTCAGAGAATTGAATAGCTTCAGGCCGGATCATCAGCTCAATGGCGTCACCATCGACAAAACTTTTTTTGCTTTTAACGAACCTCTCACGGCCTTGCAGCAATACCCTATATCTGCCGGAATCCCGGCTAAGTACTTTGCCCTTAAGGATATTAGCATGGCCAATAAAATCGGCTACAAACGCATTTCGAGGGGTGTCATAAATTTCATAGGGCCGTCCGAGCTGCTGGATCACACCCTGATTCATCACTGCGATGCGGTCTGAGATGGCCATGGCTTCCTGTTGGTCATGGGTGACGTAGAGGGTTGTCATGCCGAGTTCTTGCTGAAGGGCACGAATATTGCGGCGCATGCTCTGCCTCAGCTTTTCATCCAGATTGCTGAGAGGCTCATCCAGGAGAAGGACATTGGGCTCGACCGCAAGGGCTCTTGCCAAAGCAACACGCTGCTTTTGTCCGCCACTCAGTTCGTCCATGCGTCGGTAGCCTAGGGCGCCCAAATCGACCCGTTCAAGGGCACGCCGCACTTTCCGGCTGATTTCCTCCCGGGGTATGCCTGCGGCTTTAAGGCCAAAGGCTACATTTTCTCTTACATTTAGATTTGGAAACAGCGCATAGTGCTGAAAGACCATGGCGGCTTTTCGTTCCTGGGCAGAAGCCAATGTCATTTCTTTTTCTCCAAAAAATAATTGCCCGCCATCTGGCATCAACAAGCCCGCAACCATCCGCAACAGCGTGGTTTTCCCGCAGCCACTGGGTCCGAGGAGCGTGATCAACTCCCCATCCTTAATCTCGAGACTGCACGCGTTGACGGCAGCAAGCTCACCATAACGTTTTGTCATGTTATTCAGAACGACGTTCATAGAACCACCTCTCCATGCGCTCATAATATTGCCTGCTGTAAAACAGGCCATGGAACAGCACCAACAAGGCAATGTTGGTCATGGAAATCAACAAAGCCATGGCGGCAGCGCCTCCAATGGAGCTGCTCACCAGGGTTTGAAACAGAAGTTGGATAGCAACTTTATTCGAAGGCAGGATGAGCAAAATAATCGCGCCCAATGTCGTCATAGTCGTGGACAAATTCTTGAAAAAAGCAGAAAAGAAAGCATCCTTGAGGGCTGGCATCATCACACGGGTGAAGGTGAAAAACCAGGAAGCCCCTAGGGTCAATGCGGCGTTTTCAAGGTCAGGATCCAGATGCTCCAAGGTTGCGTACCCCGCCCTTGTTCCAACATTAATAAAACGGGCAATGCAGATGATATAGATGATCAATTCAGTCCCCAGAAGAATGACCCGTGGCGTGTCTTCGAAGATGAACCTTCCTACGCCAAACAATGGATATCGAAAGACCACCAGATACCCAATGCCAAATAAAATGCCCGGTATAGCCGCAGGAAACAATGCTAAAAAATCCACGACTTTTGGAAATACGGTTTTTTTGGTCCTAACCAAATAAGCAATGAGAATGCCCAGAAGCGATGCAACCACAGCCACTGTGACCGCCAGTCGAATAGTATTGATAAACGGTGAAAAGTCCTTGGCCAGAACGACCTTGAAATGGTCAAGAGAAAAGGCATAATCATGGCCCCAGTGGCGTGTAAACGCCCCAATTAGGATAAATATATTCTTGGTCAAAATCATTACCGAAATCGCACCCGATAAAGCGATCAGCCCCACTCGAACAGCAGGGTGTACTACTCGGAAGTGGATTTGTGCACTATCATTGTATTCACTGACATAACCTGCCTGATCCAGTCTGTAACGGTGAATCAAAAAGGCTGCTACACAGGGCAGCAGAAGAGCGGCACCTGTCAGGGAAGCAACTTTCATGTTGTAGACGCCGGTAATTTGGATGTATATGCTGGAAGCGAGAGTTTGAAAAGCACCGCCAATAATCAGCGGTGTCGTAAAATCCGCCAGGGACATGAGGAAAATGAGAAGCGCCGTATTGGCGATTTCAGGAATCATCATAGGCAGGGTCACCTTAAAAAAGATGCCCAGTTCAGTTAAGCCCAGGTTTCGGGCGGCATCCTCAAGACTTAGATCGATTTTTCGAATAGCGCTTGAAATCAGAAGATAAGCAATAGAAGAAAGACTGAGCACCTGCAAAAGCACAATGCCATGCCACCCATAGGGACTGGAATCCAACCCCAACAAGTATCGGGTGATCAGGCCGTTTCGGCCGAACAACATGATAAAGGCAATACTGCCCACAAAGGGTGGATCAATCAACGGAATCAGGCCAATGAGCCTGAAATAACCAGCAGATCGGCTGGGTAGTCTATAGGCTGTCAATGAAAGGGCAATGCCAAAAACGACAGAAAGTACCGTTGCCGGCACAGAGACTATCATACTGTTTTTCAGAAAACCCATGACCCTGACGAGATCCTGAAGCGTGAGCGCCTTCTGCTCGTCAAAAAAACCATAAACAAAGACCCCTGTAATGGGAAGAAGAATGAAATAAACCAGGCAGAGAATCATGAAACCCTGTGACAGCTTGGATACCCAGGATTGTCGCATGCTTCACCTCCTTTTTATCATTAGATCGAAACAGCAGGTCGGAAGTATTGTCCGACCTGCCTGTTTCGAATGTTTGAAGCATAGCTTAATGATAGGGTTGGGGGAACACTCACACTCATTCTAAGCTTCAACTTAATTTATTATGTAGGAGCTTATTTGCTCTAATTACTTTTATCTCTATTTGACACGCTTTTGCCATTCTTCCAGTATCGCATCGCGCTTCTCTGCATTTGCTTGGAAGTCCGTTTCGAAGAGTTTGATGGTGTTAATATCAATAATGCCTTCCGGCCGCTCAACGTCAAGACGTGCCACTGCGGCGTTGCGAACCTCTGCCATGACTGCCATTCCGCGTTTTGAAAGAATCCAGTCAATAAAGACCTTGGAAGCGTCTATATTCTTGCTGCCTTCAATGACAGCAACCGGCTGCGGCCACCAGCCTGTTCCGTCTGAAGGATAGACCAGTTTAATGTGCGGATTGGCGACTTCAAGGTCTCTGTCGCCATTGCTGGCGTTGATGCCTACAATAGCTTCACCATTGACGACCATATTGGCAGGATCACTGCCTCGCGGCGTAAAGAACGGCACTTGAGGAATCAATTTATCAAGGTAAGCCCAGCCTTCTGTTTCGCCTCTCAGCTCCAGCATAGAACTGACAACGTTAAAGGCAGTTCCTGAGGATGCCGGATCCGGCATGGAAACTTGGCCAGTGAGACCTGGATCAAGAAGATCATCCCAAACTTCTGGCATTTTGAGACCTTTTTCCTCAATGAGCTTCGTATTGACAACCCAGTTGACAATAGTGAGTGAGGTGCCGTGCCAGAAACCATCGGCATCCTTCATATTTGCGCTGAGGACTTCAGCTTCAGGTGACTTATAAGCATGAAGAAGACCCTTCTGCGCGCCGTCAATAAAAGTGTCCGCGCCACCGGTAAACCAGAGGTCAGCGATTGCTACGCCAGCCTCTTTTTCACTGGCAAGGCGCTGGAGGATTTCGCCATTTTTGAGCGTGAGGTTTTCAACGACAATACCTGTATCTTCCGTAAAGACGTCGAGGATGCCACGGACGTTGTCTGTGACGGCGTACATATTTAGCGTAAGGCCTTTCATTGCTTCCGCATCATAGTACTCCGAGCTCCAGCCGAGGTCTTCCGCAGGCGCTTCAGCTGGTGTCTCTGCCGGCGCAGGCGTTGCAGGCACGGTTTCTGCCGGCTTGGAACAACCAACAGCTGAGATGATCATCATCAAAATTAGAAATACTGATAGAAATTTTTTCATCATTTTCACTCCCATTTCTTTTTCCTGATCACTCTTTGTTTGCCACCACTTGGTTTATTCGACTTCGTTTATTGGACCAACGCAAACCGACTGTCAGGATTTATTTTTATAAAATCTGTGCTTTGAAATAATACTACTGTTGTGGCGTTATGTAAAATTCAAAATCGTAATAGAGAATCCTTATCATTAAATATTTTTTATGGATTAAAATGGAATTACAATGGTTTTCTTTTTCGTCCTTACTGTTCAATCAAATTTCTAAGTTTGCTGAGATAGACCTCATAGCTCCCTTCATTCAAAGTCTCTGGCAGATCCAGCTTGGGGACTGCCTCAAAACTCCCGGATTTTAACGCGTTCATAGTAATACGCAGCGCCTTCATAAAAACACCACGACCCTTTTGAATGTCGCAGGAAGGGCTCTCCTCAATCCCGAGGATCCCCATTATTTGATAGTCGTTGTTCAGATAATGCTTCAACTGCAGTGAAAAGGACTTAAGCATGTGAATGCAGTGTACTTTGTACTCAAAGGTGTTGTATTCCTCGAAAGTCATTGGCGGCCGCTCAAGCCCCAGATAAGCCAGCTCCGGGCATGGCAGCTGCAGAATAGAGACCTGATGCTCCGCGAGGAGGCTCAGGAGCTCAGTAAAGGGCCCTGGTGCACGCTCCCATCCCAACAAGGTTGAATTTTGGTTGAGTAAACAGTGCGCGGTAAGGATCAACTTTTTGTTACGCATGCTGTTTGGATTTGACACCTGTCATTGATTCCGGCAGACGTGTCAGTAAAAACGCCACAAGCAAGGCACTGGCGATCTTGTCGACAAAGTTCCCCGTAATTCTTGGAATAAAAGCTGCAGTGAAAACTTTGTGTCCCGCCGCCAGCATCCAAGCGACCAGAAAGTCTGTCCCGCCACCAGTCAAACCACCATATAGCCAAACAGCAATAGGTGTTCCAATCAGCGGTGCCACGACGGACAGAATCAACCCGGCAATGAGGGCGACTTTATAACTGAAGCCAAACTTTTTAGCGATCAGACCCGTAACGACACCAACGACAATATTGACGAGGGCAAACGGGATATCAGCTGGATTCGTGAGCATGCCCTGAATGACATTAGTTAGCCCGCCTGTAATGGCTCCCATGAGCGGACCAAAAAGTGCCGCCACAAAAATGGTGCCGATAGTATCCAAAAATAGCAGTGGGATTTTAAGCATGGCCACCGTAGTGCCAAGGACGAGGTTGAGCGCGATGCCAAAAGCACCAATCAGCATCATGCGGGATGTGATTTTCATAGTGATACCTCCAGAATATAATTATTTTGATTTATGGCATCACTATAATAGTTTTTATTCAACTAATCCAATCGAGAAAACGAATTGAATTTTAAGCGTTATTATTAAATTTTATTAGATTATATTAAATTTAAAAATTGTAATTTTAACTTGGATTTAACTTGGACTATCATAAAACACGCTTTATTTCTTCTAAAAATTCTTCAACTTCTAAATTGAATGCTGAGCAAAACGCATCTAATGTGTCAAACAAATTGCTGCAAAGGACACACTGCCCCTCCACAGGATCATACCTCGAAAAAACAGCTTCCGTTTCCGGATGATCCGACACGAGATCCAGTATAATCGTTTCCTTTGTTATCACAAAAAACACCTCCATATATTTGAAATAACCTTATTGTACATGAAGAACGCATCCATTATCTCAGGCTTCAGCTTCAACCGAATGGCCATTTTTTCGATAACTTCTTTATTTTATCTGTCATCGGCCAAATAAATTTAGGACTAACATTACACTTAACTCATTCAAAAATCACAAGTTGGCGCAGCAATAGTCTTTTTCTGACTTTCACTGCACCAACCTAAAATAACGCTTTGCCTTAGTATAATTATAAAGATTTATGACAAAGCCACCAGTCTTTACAGGTGAATTTTCCGTCTTTCGCATCTTGCAGTCTTTGAGCCTTAAGTTCCTCTGTCCTTGCAGGTGGCACTATTACATCTGAACCCAACCAAGGGTTATTCGGATAATTTTCAGGGGCAGCAACGCCATGTTTGTCAGTGACCTGTAACGCATTTAGGACACGCAGAATTTCGTCCACACTTCGACCAATTTCTTGAGGATAATACATCATTAGTCTGAGAATTCCGTTAGGGTCAATGATGAAAACGGCGCGAACAGTATTGGTTCCTTTCCCCGGATGAAGCATCCCAAGTTTTGTCGCAACGAGGCCGAGCTCATCTGCAATTACTGGAAAAGGAATCGTTGTATCCGTATTTTCGTTGATCCAATCTACCCATTTGATATGTGAGAAAACTTGGTCTACAGATAATCCAATCAGCTCAGCATTCAACTTTTTAAACTTGTCATTCTTCATAGCAAAGCTGACAAATTCAGTTGTGCAAACTGGAGTAAAATCACCTGGATGACTAAACAAAACAAACCACTTTTCGCTATAATCTGCTGGCAGTTTCTTCATACCATGTGTTGTCTTCACCTGCATTTCAGGAAAACGATCTCCTAATAAGGGCAATGCATATTCCATTTCTACTCCTCCTTTTTGATTTGATTACAGTTTTAGTCTAAATTTATTTTCACAAAATTCAACAACTATATGACCAAATCAATGGTTCATCTAAATATTCAATCATTGCGCACGGACTATCAAATTAATTGATAATTATGACATATGTCGTATTTGGTGATAACATTAAAATGAAGTTGTACTTTTTATTATTTTATGCATTTTAAATCAATTCATTTAATTAGCTTATCAAACAAGGAGATGACAAGTTATGACACTAAAGAAGTACACAAGTTTATTGCTGATTTTAATGCTGGTATTTTCCATTGCTGCCTGCGCTAAGGAAGAGCCTCAAACAGAAACACCAACCCCTGCGGAGCAGCCAGAAACGCCGCAGCTCGAGGAAAAGGTCGTCATTTACTCCACCCACGGCGAAGATCTGCTGGAGCTCGTCGCGACTGAATTTACCAAGGAAACCGGTGTCGCAGTCGAGTACATAAACCTGAAAGGCGAGCTCTCTGAGCGTGTCGCCGCTGAGAAAAACAATCCTCAAGCCGATGTTATGTTTGGTGGCGCCTCCAACCTGTTTATGGATCTGAAAGCACAGGATGCCTTCGAACCTTATCAAACGAGTTGGGATGCCTCCATTGATCCGCTCTTTAAAGATGCAGAGCACTACTGGTATGGCACTATTCAAACGCCAGTTATCCTCTTCTACAACACGGAACTCGTTAAAGCTGAGGATCTGCCAAAAGATTGGTCTGATCTCGCAGATTCAAAATATGCAAATCAGTTGGTATTCAGAAACGCGCTTTCCTCATCTGCAAGAGTGATGTATTCTGCTTTGCTCCAGCAATTTGAAAAGAACGCTACACTGGACGAAGGCTGGGCGTTCATGAAGGCCATGGACCAAAACACGAAGCAGTACTTTGACAGTGGCTCCCTGATGATGCAGGCAATTGGCAGAAAAGAAGCCTCTATCAGTTTTTCAGTCTTGAACGATATCATGGACAACAAAATCAACAATAACCTTCCAATCGAAATCGTCGATCTGGAAAGCGGATCCCCGGTTATTACAGATGGCATCGCCGTTATAAAGAACGCGCCTCATCCTGAAGCCGCCAAAGCATTTGTTGAATTTGCCGGCAGCGCTGAGGTCCAAAGCCTCCTTGCAAACGCATTTAATCGCATGCCGACGCATCCTGATGCCCTGGAAGGCGCCCCTGCCTGGATGAGCGAGATTAAATTCAAGGTTATGGATGTGGATTGGGCCGATCTTGCCGCTAAGCAATCCGAATGGATGCAAAAATGGGATACCGAGATTAAAAGTTCAGATAAAGATGTAAAAAAATAAGGTGAGCATTATGAAGCATGGACTTAAAATCAGTTTGATTCTGATTTTAGGCGTTTTCATATTATTCCCTGCTGTTAGAACGCTCATGGTCAGTTTTCAGACTGACCATGGCGTTTCTTTTGCTAACTATGAGTATATACTGAAAACGCCTGGATCCCTTGTTGCTATTAAGAATACCCTGGTGCTGGGTATGCTGACGGTCTTAATCTGCGGAGCGATTGGGACTTTTTTGGCATTTTTTGTCCATTTTTTTGATGTGCCTTTTAACCGGATGCTTGATAAGGTTTTGATGCTGCCCCTTGTGGTACCGGGTCTGATCATTGTCTTCTCCTTTGTACAGCTCTATGGAGAAAGCGGTTTGGTCACCAAGACACTTGAAAGCCTCTTCGGGCTTGACTCGCCGCCCTATAGTTTCGGCGGTCTCAGCGGCATTCTGCTTGTTCACGCTTATACACAGTACATCTATTTTTATATGAATGTGACCGTTGCCATCAAGCAACTGGACCGCTCCGTCATTGAAGCCAGCATGAACCTGGGCGCGTCCCCATGGAAGGTCTTCACCACTATTGTCTTCCCCTTCATCAAGCCAGCCCTGATCAGTTCGAGTATTTTGACCTTCATGACAGGCATTGGTTCCTTTTCGGCACCTAATATCATCGGCGGGGGATATAAGGTTCTTACGACTCAAATTCTTTTAGCCAAGGCTAATATGTATCTTGAATTGGCCGCTTCTCAAGTTGTCGTCCTATCGCTCTTTGCCTTGAGCTATCTCGGTATCGCCCGTCTTTACGAAAGAAAGGCATCCTTTGTCTCTAACGTTCGAGAATCCATACTACAACCAGTCAAAATCAAGAACAAGGCCTTGAGGGCGCTTACCATAGTAATTGCATCCGGATTTGCGGTGATGATTTTTCTTCCAATCCTGACTATTATTGTATTGTCATTTGTTAAGCCTGGAACTTGGATGATTGAGATCTATCCAAGAGAATTCAGCTTTGACAATTATATCAATATATTTACCAAACCCCGAAGCCTGGCACCCTTCGCCAACAGTGTGAAGATGGCTCTGTTCGCTTCGCTTGCAGCTGTAATGGTTTCCATTCCGGCATCTTATATTCTCACAAAGACAACGTCTAAGACCAGACCGCTGATTGAGTTTATGGTTATGCTGCCTTTTGCCATGCCGGCGAGTGCTATTGCCATCAATATGATCAACGGCTTCAGCCAAACCCTTCTTGGAACCTGGATTCTGCTTCCAATAGCCTATTTTGTAAGCCTTTTGCCGATGGCCGCTCGATCCGTCTCCCTCTCCTATCAGCGTCTTAAAAGTGAATACGCTGAGGCTTCGAAAACATTAGGCGCCAGTAATCCCGCGACCTTCCTGAGAATAACCCTACCGTTGATTGCCCCTGGGATTTGGGCAGGTCTCCTGCTCGTCTTCATCAGAAGTCTCGGTGAATATACCATTTCCGCTTTTTTATACACTGCTTCCAACAGGCCCATTTCGATTGCCATGGTCAACAGCATCTTTGAGTTCAACATTGGTCTCGCTATGGCTTACGGCGCCCTGGTACTGGCTTTGACGTTCATTGGCGCGGCCTTGATAAGAAAATTACAGAGTCTGACGGAATAGAGAGGTAAACCTTATGAAAACGACAGCTTATACCCATAGCATCAAATCTTCAAATGAGGATATCTACGGTGTCACCCGCCACAGTGCCTTTGTCATGGACGGCGCCTCCGCTCTGGTCGATTCCAGGTATACACCTGCAGAAAACGACGTCGTCTGGATGGTCCACTGGTGGCATGACTATTTGACGACCCACTTGGATCAGTTGGACAAGTCACTTCACGAGATCCTGGAGGCAGGAGTCCATGCCTTCAACGAGGCCTTTTCGACCTTCAAGCCTGTTGAAAGCCTCTCGAGCCTGGAGCAGGTGTCCTCGGCGCTGGCAGTAGTCAGAACAGTCAACGGGGATCTGGAGTGCTTTGTCCTGGGAGATGCGGAAATTTCCCTGAAAGATAAAAAAGGGCAGGTCCAAGTGATCACTGATGACAGTCTGAAGCATCTGGATGCCAAAGTTATTGCGATGATGAATGGCAATGCCCATCGGCAAAATTTCTGTGTTTTTAAGGATTTTACAGCAGAGGAGCTTGCTTTGCTCAGGGAGCACCGCATGCAGATGAATACTAAAGGTGGCTACTATATCCTGGCGCATGATCCGGTGGCTATTCAGCAAGGAATTTATCATACTGTCGCGCTGGACTCCCTGGAAAGCTGCTTGCTCACCACAGATGGCATCAGCCCCCTTGACCGGTTTTACCAGCGGGATGCGCTCATTGAAGCCTTTCGCACCAGAGGACTTGAGCCGATGGTCGAGGAACTCCGGCAGCACGAGAAGGAGGACGCCGCGAAGGTTAAGCTCCAAAGATTGAAAACCCATGACGATGCGACGATTGTCCTGATAGAGTTCGAGGATCGAGGTGATTCAGATCGACATTCGGCTTAAAGGTATTTCTCATTTTTATGGCACTCACAAGGCGCTTGATGACATTGATCTGGAGGTCTCCCAGGGTGAACTCGTAGCGCTGCTGGGCCCTTCCGGCTGCGGCAAGACGACACTTCTTCGGATTATTGCAGGTCTGATCCCCCTGGATCCGGACCGCGGCCAAATTTACTTTGGCAATGAGGAGGTCAGTGCTTGGGCACCCCAAAAGAGAAACGCCGCCATGGTCTTTCAAAGCTATGCGCTGTTCCCGCATATGACGGTGACAGAAAACATAGAGTATGGTCTCCTTATGCGAAAGAAAGACGCTGCTACCAGGCAGCGTGAAGTGTCACAGATTATGGAGAAGGTTCAGCTAACGAGCCTTGGCTCGCGTAAAATCCAGGAGCTCAGCGGCGGCCAACAGCAGAGAGTCGCCCTAGCCCGCAGTCTGGTGGTCAATCCGGATGTGCTATTATTTGACGAGCCCCTCAGCAATCTTGATGAAAAACTAAGAGTTGCTATGCGCCAGGAAATCAGAAGCATTCAAAAGGAGTACGGCATAACGAGTGTGTATGTCACCCATGATCAGGAAGAAGCCATGGCTATTGCGGATCGGATTGTCATTATGAAAGATGGCCAAATCCTTCAGACCGGAGCGCCTGTAGAAGTTTACGAAGCGCCCGTCAACCGCTTTGTGGCAAGCTTCATGGGCGAGTGCAATTTTTTTGAAGATGAACACGGTGTGACGATGTGCCGGCCTGATACCATTAAACTGACGCCGGATGGCGCAGAGGAAGGTGTTGTCACATGGGTTGAATACCTTGGGAGTATTCAGAAGATAAAGTTGGTTTGGCAGGAGCGCGATCTTGTTGCCGAGGCATTTACAAAGCAAATTAAAGCTTATCCTTTTAAAGTGGGGGACACGATCCGTTTTGACTTTAATATAAATGAACATATAAAAATATTGAGATAAAAAAGCGATGCTAATTTGAGCCGTTCGGCTCAATGGCATCGCTTTTTTGCGTCCTATATCCTGTGTAACAACTTTCAAGATGATCTGATAATTATAATTTAGCTCATGCTCGCTTTCTCTGATTCAGCACCAACGCCAGCACAATTGTCGCATACGCCGCGAAGCTTCGGAAATATTCCCCAATGGCTGCGCTATTGAAAATATTTTGACCCGCCAAAGGCGAGACAATAAATAATGTGTGAAACAGAAACAGCCCAATAAATACATGACGAATGCGGGCATACTTGAGAGAAGCCCCTCCAGCAAGCAGGGCCGCACTGGAGAAAATGTCAATGTTGAGATGTCCGGTATACACATTAACATTTCCCATTTCAATAATAAACATAAGATGTCCGACGCCTGCCAGTATCGTCGACAGAATTATGGCCGCTATTCGCGTTTTATCGACATCAATACCCAGGAGCTGGGCGGTTTGCATCCCTTCACCGAGAATGGCAAAACGCCTTCCAAGTTTTGTCCACTGAAGGTAATAAATGAACCCAGCCGCGGCGCAAACTATGGTGAAAATCAGCAAGGGGCTGTTCATAAACACAGCCCTGTAGCCCTGAATATCAATCATGTTCCTCATGCCAATGCCTCTGGACAACAGGATTTCAGGATTCCTGGGCATGATCAGCGTGCCGTAGCCCACTAGAAAAAGCATCTGATACATATTAGAGCCCAGATAGCCCGTCACAATCCCGACAATCATCTCTTTCCCTTTTGCCGCATTCATGATCCGACCGATCAGATGTCCGAAGATGAAACACAGCATAAGTGTCAGAGCGAAAGCAGCAAAGATTCCACCAAGGCCAGGAATCGAGAAGTCAGAAATGATAATCATGGAAAGCTGCGAAATCATAGCCCCTATAATGATGGCGAAATTAAGCCCCATGCCTGCGAGAATGGGGATAAGCAGCGCCAGAATCGTCACAGCATTTCTGACTGTCCTGACGTACAACTCCCCGCCGACAAAGCCAAGACTGACCCCGGCGGCATTGAAGCCAACCCAGCACAGCACTCCAAAGATCAGCGTCAAGAGATGCTTGCGGAGAAAATTAGCGATAAGCTGATTTTTGCCTTTTTCGTGAAACATCATGCCATCACAGCTGGTATCGGTACCTGAGCCACGGCTTTGGCGATGTGTTGGAAAAACCCTGAATTTAAGCATGCTGCCATCTCCTTTCCATCAGCATAGCAAATAAAATTACGCCATTAGTGATGATCATTCTAAGGAGCTCAGCTAATTCCGGAATCAGGATGGCATTCGCAACCGGAACACTGAGGAGATAGACAAACTGATAGAGATAAGCCCCTGCCACAGCGTTCGTGATCGTCGCCTGTCTGCTTCCGCCGCCGCCGATCAACAAGGCCGAAAGCGCTGGAAAGGTCAACATGGAAGCCCCGTCATAAAGCTGCACAAAGCCGAAGCTTTGACTGTAAACGCACATACCAACGGCCGCTATGGCCGTGGAAAGGATGACCGCCAAAAGCCTGACGCGGTTCTCATCCACACCGGAGAGCCTTGCGAAGCCGCTGTTAAGCCTAAGCGCAGCCATAGCCTTCCCGTTTTGCGTTTTAAAGATCAGTGCAATTACCGCAACGACCAGGGCATAAAATAATAAGAGCCCTAGTGGGATAGAAATTTTTCCGAGTTGGATCACCAGCGTCTCATCCAGGATAAATCTGAAGTACCCATCCAGGCTGATCTTGGGCCTAAGACCTACACCGCCCACAGGATAAAGCATTTGCCGATTGGTGAACGGTGCCACCGTCCAAAATATATTCATGAGTGGAATAAAGGCAAAGCCAGTGAAAACGCCGGCAATTTCTTCCCGACCTTTAAGCCGGTTAAGTAATTTCCCATAGGCAGCGCCAAATACTACGGCTATAGCAATCGCGAAAACCAGCGAGGACAAAAAGCCGACACCCCCCTGTAGTTTGAATTGTATCGCCAGACTCATGCCAACCAGTGCCGCACTTAACCCAACCGGCATTCCAAAATTCAAACCTACTCCAGCGTGAATCATTGGCAGAAGAGATAAGACCATGATCCCATTCATCGCGAATTTGACCATGGATTCGCTCAGAATGGGGAATAGCGGCAACCCGACATAAAAGCCGCCAGCGAGCAGCATGGCCAAATAGATGAGGATCACTATGGTCGGCGGCTTTAATTTAATGCGCATCCCTATGCCCCCTCTCCCCAGACATGACTCGAATCATCTGCTTTGGATCCTCTAATGCCTTAAAAACTTTCACGACCTCGCCGTCCCTGAAAACCGCGATCCTGTCACAAAGCC
Organism: Acidaminobacter sp.; assembly: GCF_030247605.1. Taxonomy (GTDB): domain Bacteria; phylum Bacillota; class Clostridia; order Peptostreptococcales; family Acidaminobacteraceae; genus Acidaminobacter. Next base: position 44,000 of record NZ_JAOTSB010000004.1, read on the forward strand.
TGATGAGCTCCTCCAACTCACTTGAGGCAATAATCAAAGTTGTGCCGATAGTCCTGTTCATCTCAATCAGCAGCTTCAGCACCATTTCTTTTGATTGGATGTCCATGCCTCTTGTGGGCTCACCTACAAACAGAAGCTTAGGAGACATGGCAATGGCCCGTGCGATGCATACCTTTTGCTGATTTCCTCCGCTGAGCTCCCTGACATGCTGATGGGGGCCTCTGCACTTGATCCCTAAAGCTCTGATCATCTCAAGCGCGAACGCATCCGCCTGCTGCTGATTTGACAGTCCAAAAGGCAGAGGCCAAAGCCTGCTGATAAAGCGCTTCAAATTATGTCTGGCAGCAAAGGCAATATTCTCACTTATGGAAGCGTGGAGCATAAGACCCAGCTCCTTGCGTTCATCAGGCAACATGAAGGCGCCCTGCCTCAATGCTTCCTGAATGGAGCCCGAGCTTAAACGTTGTCCGTCCAGTTCGATTTCCCCCGTCCACGGCACACCTCCCATCAAGAAATTACCCGGCATAGTAAAGCCATGGCCTGCTAAACCCGTCAGTCCCATAACTTCGCCCTTATTGACCTCAAGACTTATCCCTGCTGAGGCGATGGATTCAGTCCTGGACGCTATCTGCTTCATTTTGAGGAAAACCGTTTCCGTCATGTTTTCTTCCCTGAAATGCTGAGCTTTGAGGACACCCTCACCGATCATGTCGAGTGCAAGTTTCTCAGGGTCAAGCTCTGGCGCGAGGTGCTGACTTACGACACGTCCGTCCCTGAGGACAGTTACTCTGTCACATAAAGAGACGACTTCTTCCAGTCGATGTGAAACAAAGAGAATGACAATCCCCTTTTGTTTAAGTCTTTTTAAGGCCTCCATCATGTCCTTTGCATTTTCCTGACTCATGGAGGCCGTAGGCTCATCCAAAATTAAGAGACGAAGACCGTCTCTACCTACCTCCCTTCCAATTTCTACAAATTGCTTGAGATGGACCGGCAGGTTGCGGACTTTTTCATCCATATTGAGCTCTATCCCAAGAGAAGCCAGGGCCTCAGAAGCCAGCCTTCGGTTTTCAACTTCTAAAATTGGAGAAAATGATGCCCCCACAAGACGGTCGATCAGAGGGTTTGAAACCTCGTATCCTGCCCTCAGGTTGTCCTTGACGCTCATTTCAGGCATTAAGGCAAACTCCTGATGAACCATACCTATACCCTGCTGTATAGCTTCCACAATGCTCCCTGGCGAAGCTGTCTGACCCGCTACCCTTATTTCCCCACTAAAGCCTCCTGTTTCCGCTATGACAGGATGCCCATTCAAGATATTGAGCAAGGTACTTTTACCTGAACCGTTGGAGCCGACAAGCCCATGGATTTCTCCCGCCCAAAGGGACAGATCAACTTGGTCCAGGGCACGAGCTTCGCCAAAGCATTTGCTGATTTGCTTCATTTCAATTATTGGCTGACCCATGTTATTCATCTGCCTTTCATTTTTACTTTGATAATACATCAACATAGTTTTGAGCCCCAGGCAATACATTTGCCTGGGGCTCTTATGACCATCTTTGATGTCATTTTCTAAAAAACATTATTAGTAGAAAATCGAATCCATAATCGTCAAATAATAGTTGTCCATTTCAGGCTTCATTGGGTTCATTTCAACACCCACACCAAACTTATCCTGCGCCAGTGCAATGAGGTATTCTGAGCTTAAGGCTTCCTCAGGCGTTTTGCCGCTGTCTATAAGATCCTTGGCGACCTCCACAGCGAATTCAGGCAGGAAGATGGTAATTGGGACGGGCCAACCGGAAAGTCTGCCTGTCATGTCCGCATCTGCTGCTTTTTCACTGATCATGGCATTGATTTTGTCAAAATTGCCAACATCTTCAGCAGCAATTTCAAGATTCATAACTGTAGGAAATGCTTGTGTCGGCGTTGGGCAGCACTGCTCAGCCATGATGAATTTGAGTTTGAGTGCTTCATCGAGGATGACATCATACATTGGGCAATTTGAGCCAAAGATGTTTGTGTCAACTCCATATTTTTCGATTTGGCGCGGAATGTCTTCTCTCAGAAACTGCTGCATTGCAGGAACGCCGCCATCGCCCGCTTGAGGATCTGGTGTGACGATTTCAACAAAAGTCATGCCAAGCTGTTCACTGGTAGTCTTCATCATCTCTTTGCGCTTTGAGATCGCCTCTTTTGCAAGGTGTGTTGGGAAGCTGTAATGGATAAAGGTTTTGGCACCCATGTTATGCGCTTTCTCAACAATGGTCTGACCGCGTCTTGCCCAGTCCGTATCGAGATTGATATCTATGTATTGGGCCATCATATCCGGATCATCCCAAATTGGTGCAGTTACCGTGATAATTTCCGGTCTGGTTTCTTCAATTTTCTGAAGTGCAGGAAGCAGGCCGGATTGACCTGAGACTACGACAACAGCTTTCATTTCCGGATCGTCCGCAAGGCTGACAATCTGGCTGATTGCGGTTTCCAACTCAACGTTGAAGTTTTCAGGAAGCGTGATATGTTTAACGATGTCAGGATATTTCGCGACCATATTTTCGCCCGCGCGGTATTCATCTTCACTTGTTGACAGTGTTGGTGTAACGATGCCGATTTTGTAGCCTGGCGCCTTTTCTGCTTCCGGTGCTCCTGCTTGAGATTGGGCAGGCGCTGAGCAGCCTGAAAGGCTGATGAGAACCATAGCTAATACAAGGATCAAACTTATTCCCTTTTTCATTGTGTTGTGTCCCCTTTTCTTTTGTTATTTTTCTCTTTTATCAATTCAAGAAATGCTTCTACCCTTAATCTAATCTGACCGTTGTCGCTTTCGCTGTAATCCGTTTCGATCAAGAGATAAGGCATTTGATGACGTTCTTGCACATGCTTTTTGATTTGATGGGACTCGACATTATAGGTGTGGCAGCCCTGCCATACCAGCTCTAAAACGCCTTCTACCTGATAATCCTCTACTAGATTGCTAAGAATTTCAAGCCTTCTTGGATTTGGCGACATACATGGGCAAGCGACTTGAATATAATGCTCTGCAAGCGCCTCCCAAGGGTTACCATTTTCATCCACGAGATCACCTGCCGTTTTGAGCCCCCCACAGCTTTCCATGGCGCATACTACTCCGCCTGCAGCCTCTATGGCTTCAATGACTTTTTTATTAGTTGTCGGACATCCTGTCAGCAGTATTCTAGGTTTTTGGGAAAACGCATGGCGCCATTTTTCAGTTTGAGAGCGAGCCAGAACCATTTGCTTCGCTTCATTCATTTCTTTGATTCTGCTTTCGAGATGGATCTCAAAGCCTGCGGATCCCATTATGGCGTTGATTTCAGACCCCGAAAGCTTGGGCGAGCCGTTCAAGTTGAGCTCAAAGATGTCACGGACCGTTTGACGGTAACGGTTATAAAGCTTGATTTGATTGCTTAAAGATCCATCTGTGATCTTATTGCCTGTCAGGGCCTCCAAAGAATCCCGTATTTGATAAATTTCCTGAAGCCAATACTTTTTTGAGTTCTCGTAGATATAATTCTGTGGAAGCATCATTAAGAACAAGGGTTTAACCTTACTCATCAACTCAAACATCTTCTTCTTTCCGTCACAAGTTGAATCAGCGATCAAAAAATCTGTTGAATTGAAATATGGACATTCTCCGTTGATTGCATAGCCATAGCTGGATTTGACCAACGGACACAAATTTCTTGGCAAATGCTTCTCGGCGAAAGGAATGGGCTTTTCAGACCCAGCACACAGCGATACCGGAATAGCGTCAGCAGCCGCGATCAGTTCATGCGGCGTGAAAGCACAATACACTCCTACAATTTTGGAACCTGATTTCTTAGCCTCAATACCTTCAATATAAACTCTCTCTTCAATTTCATCCTGATAAACGGCATTGAACTCTTGCATCTTTGTCTCCACCTGACGTGCTGATACCCAGCTCTAATTTTATAAAATTCTCACAAACAATATGTAGTATACAAAATAAACAAAATGAATTCAAATACAGAGTTTTGATTGATAATACCTCGCAATCAAATACTTTTATCGATGAATTTACTCTAGCTATCAAGAATTATGCAGAGAGGTAGTGATTACGAAACCATCGGCAAAATTGTCCTTAACGTATTTATCTTGGATTAAACAAAAAATTTGAAAATAAAAACAATGCCTGGACGGTTCAAAGACCTAAATCACAGGCATTGCTTCAATAAGATGCTTTATTATTTCGAGCGAACGCTTAAAGTCGCCCAGCCTTCCTCATAGCATGTCCCCAGCATTCCATGACAATTTTTCTGGCTGCGAACACGGATGTCCAAGACGGATCCAGCCCAGGCGCGACCTCTACCACGTCGAAGCCTATGACCGGAAGTTCAAACAACCCTTCCAAAAGGTCCAGGAGCTCTCTGGCCGTCAGGCCGCCCAGCTGCGGTGTGCCCGTGCCAGGTGCATAAGCCGGGTCCAGCGCGTCTATGTCCACAGTGATGTAGATGGCTTCCAGGTGGGCGAGCGCCGCCTTGGCTTTCTCAATCACCGCCGCGGTACCCATTTTGGAGTAATCCCGGGCACTGACCACCGGCACAGTTGTCTTCTGGATGAACTCGAGCTCCTGAGGCTCCACGGACCGGATGCCAATAAAAAACAGGTTCTCAGGCCCGGTGACGTTTTCGAGCTCCAGCGCCCGTCGCTCTGTGCAGCCGTGGGAAAGCGTGTCCCCGCCCAGCGCCTCGCAGAGGTCAAAATGCGCGTCGATGTGAATGATCCCAAAGGCTTGATCTACAGCTTTGTTGATCCCTTTAAGCACCGGAATGGTCACTGAATGGTCGCCGCCAATCATGGTAAAGAACTTTTTCTCCTTTACCAGCTCAGCAACTGCTTCTTCGACCTGGCCGAAAATCTGTTCCCTGTCGGCACCTTCAAAGTCGCCAAGGTCTTTAATCTTGAAGCCTTCCAGGGATTCGAAGCGCTCAGTTGTGGGGGCGACGGTATAAGTTATGGAACGAAGGGCGCTTGGGGCCTCCTTTGCGCCGGATCTAAAGCTGACAGAACCGTCCCAAGGGATGCCAAAGACAATGGCATCCGCCTCCTTTATGTCAAGCTTCGGCTGGTTCAAGCCGCCCCAGATTTCGGGGCTTTGGATCATGTCGTGGGTTGATTGACTTTCCATTAAATTGACCTCCTGATAGACGCGTTAACCTCGAAAGAACTTGAAGTTGACACGGCGAATTTTGAACTGTTGTATTCTTTCATTCTAACAAGAATTTTCAAGAAAGAGAACCCGGAATTGCCCGACCTTAAATTGCCATGATCTGCTTATAAAAGCCGCATCCCAATGAGATGCGGCTTTGAATGTGTAGAAAGATTTGAGGAGGGGTGCTTCTGGTGACCATCGGCAAAAAAGCTCTGTTATTTAGTGGTGATGTGTACCGTCCAGGCCGTGCCGTCCCAAGCGACGCCGGCTTTGAAGCTCTCCGCCAGGAAACGAGCGGGTACCAGCGTTCGGCCCTTGACCGTGTATGGCGGCGCGTCAAGCTTAAATGGGATGTTGTTGACGTAAGCGGTGCTGCTGCCCAGAACCATGGTGACCACCGTATCCCCTTTGGTCGCCGTAACTGTCTGGGTGAGTGGATCCCAGCCAACTTCGGCACCGAGAGCTTCCAGAATGGCCCGGAGCGGCAGCATAGTCCTGCCATTTTGAATGACAGGCGGAACCTCAACCGTTAATAGCTCGTAATCGATAAAGACTCTGATTTCTTTTTGTGTTGGAACCGGCCCAGGAATCCAGTCATAAACATAATCATAGATGCGATAGGCTTCACTGGTTTTCACCATGACCCGGTAAATGTAGCCGTCATTTCTGCCCACATCCTGATTTCTTGGCATGACTTGAGCGGTCACCTGACCATAAGTTTTGTCCCCTGCAGCCGGTCCGGCATAGAGCTCAAGGTGAGCGTAACCCACTTCGGTGAAATAGCCTGTACTTAAGTCTCCGGGCTTGTAGATTTTTTCGTAGGACCATAAGCTGATGCCCGAGTAGAGGCTGGTAGTGTTAAAGAGCTGCGAGCCGGAAAAGCTCATACCGAATTTCTGACCGGGGATCAGATGCGCTGGCGGTGCTGAGAATTTGAACATGCCTTTGTACAGTGACAGCCCCAAGTCCCCAGTGGCGCCCTCAGCCACCGCGCCTTCAAGCTCAGCCAAACCGAGCATATTGGAAGGCTCACGCTCAAGAACCGTGAAGTAGACGAGGTTGGGCACTTCACCGAGCACGAGAGTTTCAGTCGGTTCAGGATCGATAAACCCGGCCGAGTATACCCCTGATATATACGGGCGCTGACTTATGTATTCGTGCTCCTCAAAGTTTAAGTCGGACAGACGCCAGTAGCCTTCTGCCCACGCGAGGGATGGAGCTGTAAGCGTCATCAACAGGAGGGTCGACAGCAAGAATGAGGTCAATAGGAGGTTAGTAGACTCGTGACACTTTTGCCTGAATTTCCACATAGGGCTTCCTCCTTACACATATGAAATTTTTGTTGGATAGGATATTAATACCCGCAAAAATATTCGCTAAGTCAAGTTTTTATGTACTCCCCATACTGATAAAAGTGCTTTAGCCGATGGTTGCAAAAACACACAATTTCCAGTATAATCATTATAGAACATATGTTCTTTCGTGAGCAAGACTCAAATTTTCAGAATAGTCTCAAGCTCTGGTCCAAAATTTGAGTGAGTGACAGGCACTCAAGTTGAATGAGTGACAGGCACCAACTTCAAGCGAGTGCCTGTCACCCACCTATAACAAAGGAGGTCCACCCATGGAATGGCAAAAAAAGCTCGAAATTCTTGCAGACAGCGCGAAATACGACGTTTCGTGCTCCTCCAGCGGAACCTCCAGAGGAAAAAGCCAAGGGATGCTGGGAACGGCCGCAGCGGCGGGAATCTGCCACAGCTGGTCGGATGACGGACGCTGCATCTCCCTGCTAAAAATCCTGATGACCAACGTTTGCGTCTATGACTGCGCCTACTGCGTCAACCGGATCTCCAGTGATGTGCCTCGAGCCACACTGTCACCCACGGAGATCGTCGATTTGACCCTCAACTTCTACCGAAGGAACTACATCGAGGGGCTATTCCTCAGCAGTGCGGTCCTGGTAAGCCCGGACCACACTATGGAGCGAATGGTGGAGGTCGTCAAGCGGCTCAGAACCGAAGGAAAATTCAACGGTTACATCCATCTGAAAGCCATACCCGGCGCGGATCCCCGCCTGATCGCGGAGGCCGGGCGATACGCAGACAGGATGAGTCTCAATATAGAACTGCCCACCAAGAGAAGCCTGAAGCTGCTGGCTCCGGAAAAGAACCCGGAAACCATCACGGCCCCTATGGCCCAGATCCGCAACACCATCCTGGAGACGCGTTCTGACCAAAACAAATTCAAGAAAGCGCCTTCTTTCGTCCCGGCGGGGCAGACGACGCAAATGATCGTGGGCGCGACGGGGGAAACAGATCACCTTCTGCTGAACCTCACCGAGAAGCTCTATCAACGCTACGCACTGAAGCGCGTCTACTTCTCCGCCTATGTCCCGGTGGTCCAGAACCACCCGGTTCTGCCCGGCCAGGTGGAACACCCCATGCTCAGGGAGCACCGTCTCTACCAGGCAGACTGGCTGCTGAGATTTTACGGCTATACGGCTGGCGAGCTGCTGGATGAGCTCAACCCTCAGTTGGACCTCGAGCTGGACCCAAAATGTCAGTGGGCGCTGCGGCATCCCGAGCAGTTTCCGGTGGAAATCAACAAAGCGGACCTGATGACACTGCTTAGAGTTCCCGGCATAGGCCCGGTTTCAGCCAGACGCATCCTCAAGTCCAGACGCTTCAGCGCCCTCAGGCCTGAGGACCTCAAGGGGCTGGGCGTCGTCATGAAGCGCGCCAAATATTTCATTCAATGCAGCGGCAAAAAAATTGAAACCTTAAACTTCGAGACGCGGATCCTCAGACCCCTGTTGGTGAGCGAGGAGCCCTTAAAGCTGCAGGTCCCCTCTTCCCAGCTGTCCTTCTTCGACCTGAATCCCGGTCTCTGGATTCCACCCTCCAAGGAGTTGATGCTCAGATGATGCAGCTCTTTCTCTATGATGGCAGCTTTGAGGGGTTGATGTGCGCCATCGCCTCCGCCTACAGAATCCAGGGTGATGTGGCAATACAAAAAAATGATGACCCCGCCCCCCTATTGCTCGCGCATGTTCAGGACGTCCAAACGGACAGCGCCCAAGCGAGCAAGGTGATCGAAGCCATTGTTCAAAAACTTGGAATGGAGACTTTTAAGCGGGTCTCCTACGCCTATTTCAGTGAAATCCCTGAGATCGGTACCGACATACTTCATTTTTTACGATACGCCTTCAAAACCGGACCCTCCGCGGTCGAGCATCTGGCCCATCCCGCAGTCAAACCTGTCTTCAAAGCCTCCTGGCGTGTGACGCGGGAAGTCCACCTCATGACGGGGCTTCTCCGCTTCTCCGAAACCAAATCAGGGATCTATTACGGCTGCTTTGAACCCACTTACGACATCACGACGCTGTTGGCACCCCACTTCGCCAGTCGCCTCAGCGATCAGACCTGGGTTCTGCATGACGTCAGACGGCACCTCGCCGCCTTTTACGACCAGAAAAACTGGTGGCTGGCAGAGCTGGAGCCCACGATTCAATCCTACTCAGATGAAGAGGAATTCTACAGGACGCTGTGGCAGTCGTATTTCAAGCACATCGCCATAGAAAGCCGCAGGAGCACAGAGCGTCAGCGACAGCATATGCCAAAGAAGTACTGGAAATATTTGATTGAGATTAAGGGATAGCGCTCGAAGGTGACCATCGGCAAAAGCAAGAGCAACAGCGTTTAGCCGATGGCTGTTAAACGCACCTCTTCCTCCCAGATTCACCGCGGTTGCAGCCTTCACGCTCTTGAAAACGCGATCATGTGACCATCCGGATCCAGACCATAGGCGACTTCCTCGCCCCAGTCCATGGTTTTGAGGGGCTGGATCAGCTTGCCGCCCGCAGCTTCGAACAGAACAAGGCACCCCTCCGGATCCTCATGCTTCAGGCAGATCTCGCAAGCCGGCATACAGCCCTCAGGGCGGTGTCTCACAGCGAGATTGAGCGTACGTACAATCCCCTTCAGCGGCACCAGTCCGAGCTTGAAATTGCGCATCAGTTGAAATTCAACGAGCCCTGGCGCATCGAGAATAGGGCTTTGATCGAGCACCGTCTTATAAAACTGCTTGGAAGTATCGAGATTCTCAACGTAGAAAACCGTTTTTATGGAGATCGGCTCAGAAAGGCAGGAAGGCTGGTTTTCAAGGACCATAAAGTTCTCCTGAACTAGATCCGAATCCATCTTCTCATTCTGATCGTAATGCATGTTCATAAATCGTTCCTCCCTAGGTCTGGTGAATTAAGCTGTCATGGCCGCGAGAAGTTCGGCGACAAATTGGAACTTTTACGTCTCTTTTGTCATTCTTTTGTCACAATTTCATTATACAGCTTACACCTTAAATTAAACTGAAGATTCGGAAATTTGTGCTGATTTATTAACAATTCTATCTTCATGATTAATCTTCCATCTGTTCCATCCAGTGGTTCGGTTCAGATGTTGATATTAACTCGTGCAGATTCCCGCCAATCCACTCAAAATGCTCGCTCTGCCTTGTTGTCAGAGTCGCCCCGTGCTATAATCGCTTCGATAGCAATAAGGAGCTGGTGAGAATGATTCGCGACACATTGAATCGCCTATGGAACAAGTTAACAAACTGGATCCGGCGGGATCTCGTCCTGTCCATTTCACTTGGAGCAGCCGCACTGCTGAGTCTTATAAAACTGCCAACCCCAGTTGATCTGGATTTCAAGGTGCTGATCACGCTGTTTAATTTGATGATTGTTCTTAAAGCTTTCGAACAGCTGAACCTCCTGGATGCCATTGCCATCCGGCTGCTCAGACAGCTTGGTTCAGAGCGGCGAGTCGCACTGGGTGTCGTCGGCCTCAGCTTTTTCAGTGCCATGCTCATTACAAATGACGTGGCGCTCCTTACCCTGGTGCCCATTGCGCTTATCGTTGGCCACCGGGGCCATTACCCTGTGATTCGTACCGTGGTGCTCGCGACTTTGGCGGCGAACATCGGCAGCAGCCTGACGCCTATGGGCAACCCGCAGAACCTCTTCATACTGACGCGTTACGCCCTCTCGGCGGGCAACTTCTTTTCAGTGGTGGCACCTTTTGCCGGCTTCGGAGGCGCGTGGCTCATTTGGCTGTCCACCAGACTGCCGTCGCGACAGCTGTCCATCGACCTCAAGATCCCGGATCATCCGCACCCACTGCAGCTGCTGCCATGGGTCTTATCCTTCGGGGTCATTATCCTTTCCGTCTTCGGACTAATCAGCGATCTGACGACCCTGGGCCTGGTGCTTGCCGTCACCCTGCTCGTCCGCCCAAAACTCCTCATAGCCGTTGACTATGGGCTCTTGGCCACCTTCGTAGGCTTCTTCATCATAGTGGCAAGACTTTCGGAGATCCCCGCTGTTATAGCACTGATGCAGTCTCTCCTCAGTACCCCTGTCACCGTTTATTTCAGCAGTGTGCTGTTCAGCCAGGTCATCTCCAACGTGCCGGCCGCCATCCTCCTGTCTGAATTTACGGAGGACTGGGCGCCGCTGCTTCTGGGTGTCAACGTTGGGGGCATGGGAACTCTAATCGCTTCCCTGGCCAGCGTGATTTCCTACAGGCTGTTTTTGAAGGATCATCCCGGCGAAGCCAAGCCTTATCTAAAGTCCTTTATCCTCTACAATGCCGCCGGATTGCTGGTGTTTGGACTATTAGGCGCCGCTTTGGTCTATTTTGGTTTTGGGGATTAAAACCCATTGAGTTACATGTGAGATGAAACTTGGTGTCTGACACCGAGTTACACGTGAGATGAAACTTGGTGTCTGACACCGAGTTACACGCAGCCATCAGCCAAAACAAATTTCTTAAGGTGTATTACACCAAAAAGAAAAGCCCATGCCGCCTCAGCAGGTTAAGGTCTGCAGCTGCGCCCATGGGCTTTTCTTTGGGTCTATTTGTTTAGAAATTGGTGACAGATTAAGTTTATGCTGCGTCTTTCACGTTGCTGGCTTTGCCTGCAGCGATTCTGCGGGCAGATCTGACGAGCATAATGACAAGCAACAGAATGCCGACATAACCATTGATGACGTAAATAATATTGACGAGTCTGTCAAAAGGAACGTTAAGACCAACGAATACACCAATGACTGCGAGGAGGCCAGTAATGATAATGAATTTCTGCGTCTTTTCTTCTGCTATTCTCGCGACGACTGACCAGAGAAGCGGTACTGAAGTCGTGTAAATGCCTGCAATGACTGTCAGAGAGAAAATGATCGCAAGTGTCGGGTGGATGTTACCGGCCAAAATCAAAGATGGAACCATGGTACCTGCAACCAGCTCGACGTTGGCCATAAGACCAAGGGCCATAATAATGACCGCCAGTGAGAAGCCTATAGCACCAAAGATTGCGCCCAAACTGGCTTCTTTCCTGCTCTTTGCAGCAGAACCCATAGAGGCCATAAACGCGGCCAACCACAGCATGCAGAATCCAACATAGGATAAAGCTGCATAGACCCAGTTGCTGGAAGCTTTCAAGAGATTCATCGTTGGAATGATTTCAGAAGCTTTTGCAAGACCGCCCGGGTTTTGGAAGATGGCTGTTAATCCAAGACCAATCGCCATAACTGTAATTACCGGACCAATTTTACCAATGACATCAACGATGCCTTTCAAACCGAAAACGACAGTCCCGAAAGCTAAGATACCCATTCCTATGCCGCCGACGTAGATTGGAAGACCATACTGTTGATTCAGAGTCGCACCCGCTCCGCCGATCATTACAATGAAAGACATATAAATGAAAGCAATAGAGAAGTAATCATAAAACTTGCCTATGTATGGGCCGCACATGTACTCATAGATCTCACTGCCCTTATGAAACTTTTTATCAAATCCTGTTGTAATAAAGCTGACTCCCACATAGAGAAACAAGAGAAAGACGACGACTGCGCCCAAGATCCCTTTGAACCCATAGGCAGTGAAATACTGCATGATTTCTTGCCCGGTAGCGAAGCCCGATCCAATCAAGAACGCGATAAACGCGCCCGCGTAGATGACAATCGTTTTATAGCTGAGTTTTTCCTCTGACATATAATTCGCCTCCTATACCCCGAAAGTGTGAAGTGCTGCTGAGGAGCCTGCTGATGATCACCATCGGCAAACCCTCAGCTGCACTTCACAATTATATCGGTGGGTTCACTTTTCTAGTCAAAAATCGTTATATCTTCAACAGGCGTACCGAGTGCCTTGACTGCGCGCTCAACAAGGTCTCTTCTGAGCGCTTCTTCGCCAGGACCTGCAATGCTAGGATTGCCGACCGGGTGAGGAATTGCGATTGTAGGGACAATTCTGTTCGCGCCTACCGCTTGTGAAATTGTGGTGATGGTGGACATGTGAACTATAGGAATGCCATAGCGTTCGATTTCTTTAACCATCGTTGCACCGCAACGAGTACAGGTGCCTCACGTCGAGGTGAGGATAACGCCGTCCACGCCGGCCGCTTTGAGTTCTGCGCCGATTTCTTTACCAAAAGTTAAAGAGTTTCCAACCGATGTTCCTGTACCAGTTGTGGTGTAGAAGTAGTCGTAGACCTTGCCTATGACGCCTTCCTTTTCAAGGGTTTTCATGACATCCAGCGGCGCGACGCGGTCCGGAGTCTCATTCGCGTACACAGGGTCATAGCCGCCGTGGATCGTGTAATAGGCGCCTTTGAGGGCTGCCGCTGCTGAGACGTCATATTTACCCCACTTCTGAGCACTTGCGGATTGAATTCTGTCAGGGTTGCCAAACGGTACGATCCCGCCGCTGGTAACGAGGGCGATCGTAGCTTTGGAAAGATCTTTGATAGCAAGGGCAGGATCAACGCGGTCGAATTGCGGCATAGGAAGCTCTGTCTCGAACGCTTCATTGTTGAGGCGGGCGAGGAGCATTTCAACTGCTCTCTTGGAACCGCGCTTGTCTGAGAAGACAGTAAGACGGCGTCCTTGAGGAATGTAGCCTTCTACTTCAGGCGCACCGAGCTCTTCGCCTTTAGCAAGCTTACGGGCAATTTTCGCCATAGTAGGCAGCGCTGTTCTCATACCGGCTGCTGAGTCAGGTGTGCTGACAACGATCACCTTGCTGACGCAAGTATCGAGGCCCGGGTTTTCGATATACATCCCTGAAAGAGTTGGAATACCAAGCTCTTCAGTGACTTTGGCAGCAATTTCGCCGCAAGCCATGCCATAGCGACCAGCGTTGAACGCTGGACCGGTGACGACCAAATCAGGCTTTGCTGCTTTAATGGTATCCATGATGAAAGCAAACGCTTCCTTGTTGTGCTCATTGAAGTAGTTGTCGCCGCAGACCAAGGTGCCTACGACTGTGCCTTCGCCTTCAAGCAAAGCTTCAAAGCCGGCTGCAGGGCCGATTTTCTCTTCTTTATAGAATGGCTCGATGCCGGCTTTTTCTTCGCCGCCAACCTGGCCAAAGAATTGGTTGACATAGTAAAGTACTTTGAATGGATTCGACATTTGACTTCCTCCTCTCGCGTTTTAGTAAAGCTTAACGGTGCAGTTGTGGTATCCAATTTCAGAGGTTGCGCCAATAACGGCGTTGAGCTCGCACTTAATGGAGCCGTCCTCGGAAAGGGATCCATCCCAGCCGCCAGCAAGCGTCGAGATTGCTTTAGCGCTGCCAATAACTTTGTCTGCAGGCTCCAGGGTGACGACGTGGCTGACGTTGCCGGCGGATACGACGGCAACCGCTTCTTTTGTCGTGTCTGCGAGAGGCTGTGACATGCCGTCCCAACCGGAGCACTCGTCTGTGATGAGGACTGTTTTGACGCCGGCTTTTTCAAGGCGCTTACAAATCATAAGGAGGTCGGAGTCCGGGTTGCCGTAACCTTCCTCGGAAACGATGACACCATCCGCACCCATCATTGTGCAAAGCTTAGCGGTGTAGTCGCAGGTTCTGAACTTGCCTTCAAGGGTGGTCAGCTCAGGAGTGAGGATGACGCCGAGGAAGTTGATGGTTTTGCCGTGCTCCGCATAGAGGTCGAGGATCGCGGAGTTGTTTTGGTGCTGGTAAGTCGTGATTTTATCGCAAGCCGCGACGCAATTGCCACTGATGACAGCGCCGTCAAGCTCTTCATTCGGATGGATGAGCGTCGGAAGAATCTTCTGGCTGTTGACGCCGTAGATGTAACCGTCATGGAGCAGACCTTGGGAGATCAGCATTTCGACGTAGAGGACTTTAGGTAAATTAGGGTATTTTGCGGACTCTTCTGCATGGTTGCCCATTTCAAAGACTTCGACGTTGGTTGGCTCAGCATAACGGCCAGCTTCACCTATGACTTCAGCTGCTTTAAGACCAGCGAGTCTGACAGTTTCCTCATGAACGTGAGGCTCAAGCCCCTCGACAGGAATGATGTCCACAACGATGTTAAACGTTTTGGAGAACGGCGTCCATTTAGCGCCCTCGCCCCACATGTCGACAACGCCTTCCTGGAAACCGACGATGTCGCCAATAGTTACTACTGCAGCGCCGTCAAGAACGTTGACTTTGCCGTCGCCAAGGGGAACCATTTTGCCTGTGACACCAGGGAAGCCCTTGCCTTCGCCTTCGATCTTGACACGTGGCTCAATGCAGTCCTTGACAGGAATGATTCTGGTCTTTTCGCCCGGCTTCGCCAGGTCGATTTTGATTTCCTTGACTCTGTGGTCTTCCATGAGTTTTGCGACGACTTGATCCTTGTTGATGGTCAGAACGCCACCGTTGACTTCCATTTTGTCACCGAATACTACATCTTTGATCTGGATTTTTCTAAGCTCGAGTTTCAAGAAATTCACCTCCGGTAAATTTTGAATGAGTTGGGCATTTCATATCTTCATAAGCTTGTATAGAAGCTTCTAGAAGCGCTTTGTCGACTACGGCGTAGTCGTTCGCGTGTTGGGGCTCTGAATTGCGGCGCTGAGTCAGGGTGCGGTAGTTCAGGATGCTCTGTTCAATGAGTAAAATTTGATCTGCATTCATGGCTTGGCGCTCTGTACCGACGAGAATAGAACGGTAGGGCGAGAGCAGCATTCGGATGCTGGCACCGAGCGGACTGTCGATCAGCTCGACGCCGGAATGGACCAAGTCTCTGACTTTGACCAAAACGTCCTCGTAAGTGCCATCAATAAAAATGACGTTTTTATAACTGTCCCTCACCGAGGGATTGTTGGTGACGATGCGATAGGACAAGGTGCTTTCCTCCTCTTTTGATCAGGGGATAATTTGTGCATCTTTAAGATTTCTTGTTTGGATTTTAATTATATTTTATAGAAATACTTTGTGTATTCGTAATGTACCATAAAAATTCTGAATAGTCAAATGATTGTCAATGTTTATGTTTTTGTATCAAAACAATATATTGTTAATTCCTAAATTTCCCTATGCTTGATTCTACTCATGTTCAGCCTGTTTTACTTTAAAAGCAAAAAAAATAAACACCTGTTGCCCTTCTTTATAGGAAGGGAAGCAGATGTATAATCTCAACAGTACTTTGTGAGGTTTTTGACGTTTACAGCATCTCTTTTTTGATTTTTTCTACAAATTGATCAATATGCAGTCTGGCACTGCGCTCTGCTTTTTCAACATCCTGTTCTTTCAAGGCTTCCAGCAGTTCACCCAGGGTGTCTGTGAATATGTTGATGCTGTCGATATACTGCTCGGAATAGTGCCACATTCTCTCAGTCTGCATATGCAGTTTGGAGAGAATCTCTGCCAGTGCGGGGTTGCCGCTGCTTTCCAGGATAGTTTTGTGAAAGATTTCATCATCATCAATGGCCTTTTGGTAGTCATCAGGGATCCTGTAGTTTTGCAGGCGTCCCATGATTTCCTCGAGCTTGGCGATTTGATGTGGCTGAATACGTTCCACTGCCAGTCGTGCCGCGAAGGGATCAAGCTGCCGCGTCACCTCAAAGATTGATTTCATCTTTCTGAAGTCAACCGAAGTCACCTGGGCGCCATAACGCGGGATGATGTTGAGCAGGTTGTCCGCGTTCAGCTGCTGGAATATCTTGCGGATAGGCGTGCGGCTGACGTTGAACTCTTCTGCCAACTCTTCCTCGTTTAGGACAAGACCTGGCTCATACTCGAGATGGACAACTCTATTCTTCAAAATTTCGTAGATCTCTTCGGTTTTATAGGACTTCTCCATAGGCGTTTCCTTTCAAGCGGATTTGAGTGCTTTGAGCGTCTGAAAAACACTGTGTATTTCACTCAAACTTAATTATACGCAATTTAGGAAGCGGACGCAAATAATTTTGTTTGGTTGTTGAGTTGGGTGTTTACTTGGCGACGCGGACGGTAACACACACGCAACAATTCCAATCCAAATTGTTTATTATTGAGCCTGTTCAAATATCTTTCCCAACCATCCCCGCCCTTTTAAAGTTTTAGCCCAGCTTTTTCAAAGCCCAATTGCCATGCTTTCAGTTTGTCCTCAAAGGATACCGCATGCGCAGGGCTTGTAGATGGCAGCTGGATTAAGCTCAGTTCAAACCCAGTCACAGAGTTGAGTACATACTTTTCATAGAGTTGATAAGCTTTTGCGCCATTAAAAATAATTGTGTGTATACAGGGATGCGCAGCAAAAAACGGCTCAAATTCATTCACCACGACCTCCCGAATCGCTGAGTCCGCACTCCCTTCACGTCTGCAGGAATCCACCACATCCCACAGCGCAATCCCGTGTGCCAGCAGAATGCGCCTCCGCGCCAAATAATCTTCCGGACAAGGCTCGTTAAACAGACGGCAAATCAGCATCCAAAACTGGTTTCTTGGGTGGGCATAATACCTCTGCCTTTCCAACGACTCCTGGCTTGGCATCGACCCAAGGATCAGGACTCGGGCGTCAGGTGCCTCAATTGGCGAAAAAGCTCTCAGCCGTTCATTATCAGGACTCATGGGCTCACCTCATACGATTTGATAAAGATCAAAGTCGATCCCGCTTCACAAATTAATTATGGATAATGAATTAATACCCAAACTTTCACCCTTCTGAGAAGGTTTAACACATGTTTACAGCGTATATTGGGTAACTATTACATGAACCAGCAACTCATCAAGTTTTAAACAACCGGCTCAATCAGATTTACAGCCAGTTCAAAGGCTGTTGTTTTGCCGATGGTCAACGCCACCAACACCCATCCCCATCCCGAAACTCAACCGCGTCACCAAATAAAACAATATAAAAGCGAGGCTGCGAAAATGATACAAACGAACAATGACAACCAGCGGGTCGTCCTGATTACCGGCGGCGGTCAAGGTATTGGAAGGGCACTCGTCCTTCACTTCCTCAAACTTGGCTATGCCGTTGCTGCCATGGAAATAGACAGAGAAGCCAACGAAGAGCTCCGCACCATTACCCGAAATCAAGGTGTTTGCCTCGTCCTCGAAAGCGATGTCAGCAGCGAAAGCGATATTTCAAACGCCATCTCACAAACGATCCAAGTCTTCAGGCGTCTGGACGCTGTCATTCATAACGCCGCCGTCACGGCAAATCAACCCGTGGAGACCCTTTCCCTCGAAGCTTGGAATCACGTCCTAGCCGTCAACCTGACAGCGGGATTCCTCCTGGCAAAGCACGCCGCCCCCCACCTGAGGCAGTCAGAAGGCGGCGGCTCAATGGTCCTTCTCGCTTCTACCAGAGCCTTGATGTCTGAGGCCAATACTGAAGCCTATTCCGCGTCAAAGGGCGGCATAGTCGCCCTTACCCACGCTCTTGCCGTCAGTCTAGGGCCTGAAATCCGCGTCAACTGCATCAGCCCTGGATGGATCGAGACGCGGGACTGGCAAAAAGCCTCAAAAGCAACCCCCCCGGTGCACAGCGAGGAAGACAAGTCCCAACATCCTGTTGGGCGGGTCGGTGTTCCTGAAGACATCGCCAGAACCGCGGCGTTTCTGATCGATCCGGGCAGCGGATTCATCACAGGCGAGAATGTCGTCGTGGACGGGGGCATGACCAAAAAGATGATCTATGTGGAGTGACACTTCCAAAAAAGCCCGGCGCGGGCGGTTGAGACGCTTCTCAACCGCCCGCGCCGGGCTTTCCATTTTTGAAGGCGCAAAATCATAAAACCCTCAAAATTTCAAAAGTCACTAAATAACACTCCAACAAAAACATGCATTCACTTACTTTCGCCCATACTTTACATCTCGACGCCTTCTCTGCCGTTTCCGGTCTCAAACGCCTTTTTTCGCCAATCCTTCAGCAGTGTCAACAGATAAAACACTCCACCAACCAATGTCAGCAATCCCGCGGGCACTTGCCCCATCAGGACTCCGGCGCCCAGAAGCGCCACAGGCAGCACCAGTTTCGCAAGACTCATGACTACGCTGAGAACCCGGCCCTTCAGGTGCTCCGGCACGACCAGCTGAAAGTGGTACATCAGCGGCAGATCAATCCACGCAATACCAATACCGAGCAGCAGCATGCCAGGGATTAATCCCATCCAGGTAATGGACATCAGAGGCTCCGCGACTGAGGTGCCAATATTCACAAGCTGCCACTCCATAAATCCCATAAGCCCTCCGAGAACCACAAAGCTCGAGGCCAGAAGAACACCAGCCACTTTCATGGCCCGGTCAACACCCCATTTAAGCCATCCCAGTAAAATCGCCCCAAGGATCACACCCACAGGAGTTGCCCCCTGAACCACCCCAAGGACTTTCTCACCACCCTCCAGCGCGCGGTGCAGTACATACGGCAGTGGCACAGAAACGCAAAAGCCTATGAAAAAATTGATCGCCATTAATCGCCAGGCCAGTGAACGCATAACCGAGTCAGTCCAAACCGCTGACAAGCCCTCTCCAAATTCTCGTCGCAAAGTGCGCCACAGGCTCACTTTTTGCTTAGGCCCTTCTGAAATCAAATTGTGGACCGTCCTCAAACCTGAATCCATGTTGTCCGACACTAAACCTAAATCCCCACCGGGACCCTCATACCGCATCCAGCTCTCCGTCAACGCGGAAAGCAAAAAAGACACGCCGTTGATCCACAAAAATGCCTCCATCCCAATCCAGGCGTAAACTAATCCGCCAAAAACCGGCCCCGCCACCGACACCACGGACTCCACCACACGACTCGAGGCATTGAGCGACATCAGCTTCGCCTCCGTCACCAGCGCCAGCTTAGACGACTCGAGACTCACTGAAAACAGCGTCGTCAGCACCGTGGTCACCACGGCAGTCGCGTAAACCGCACCCAGTGTCAACCCGTGCACTGACGCATACAGTCCCATAGCCAAAAACCACATGCCATTCAGTGCGTCCATGCCCACCACCATCCGCTTTCGGTTGAGACGGTCGGCCAGGATGCCGGCGAGGGGCATGACCAGAACCATCGGCAAAATTCCCAGAGCCAGCGTCAGCCCAAAGGTCGCCGCGCTCCCCGTCACCGCCAGCACATACCACCCGGCCGCAAATGTATACAGCGCCGATCCGCTCTGGCTCACGGCTTTCCCCGCCAAAAATAGTCCAATGTTCCTGCGTTCCACCCAAGCGTTCATGTTGCTCCCTCCTTACCCTTATTGAACACCCGGGGTCTGACCCCATGTCAACGGGACTTTTGAACCAATTTCAGACAAAATGAAGCAAAAAATCAAAGAAGATGGCCCTAACCCCATGATTCCCGGGCAGGCCATCTTCGTTTATCCCCATTATGCCTCAAAACTGAGTTTTAGCCGATGGTCACCGCATCCCCACCCCCGCCAAACTGTTCAACGCGTTCACGATCTACGCCAGGCCTTCACCAACAGAACCTCGCTCGCCAACCACCACGACGGTCTTGACTCTCTCATCTGCTTCAAAATAGTCTTCGTAGACGCCGCCCTGACTGACTGTCTGAGTCCTGTACACCTCGTGCAGCTTATACCCCAGTGCTTTCAACCCCTCAAGCACTCCCGCCTCAGTAAACCAACTGCGCCGCGGGACTGGAATTCGGGTTTTAAGTCCAAAGCGCTCAAAGACTATATAAGAGGCAAAGAGCCTGGCGTCCTCTCGAATCAGCGGATTCACAAGGTTTGGCAAAAAACCGTCGTTATCAAAACTGTAATTGCTGCTTCCGGTAAAGTCCATAAGGACATCAAAACTGTCCGCCTTCAGCGGCAAGGCCTGAAAGTCCGCGCACAAAAGGACGATCTTTCTGGACTCAGCAGCACCTTCCAGGATCGTCTTCAAAAAGCGGTGACGCGCCGGATCGTGATCCACTGCAACATAAATCATGGAATCAAGCAGCTTATCATATACTGTCCGGAGATAGAAGCCATGACCGCTGCCAAGCTCCAGGGCAGCGCGGCATCCCGAAAAGTCCGCTCTTTCCCGCACCCAGCTGAGCCCCTCGTAGATACGGTCGAGATACGCCGGATCTGTGGAGGTGAGATAGGATTCCAGGAAGTCCGCTGGACTGTAACCTGCCTTTGATATCGCTTCCCGTGCATCATTAAACTCGAGCCGGTCATCTATCTCAGAACTCTGGCGAGATAATAGTTCCGGTACATAGACTATGCCCTCTTCGACTATAAGACCGCCGTTCTCCCCACATCCGCAGCTGCAGATGAGTGTGCCCCGGATGACTCTTCCATCACGGACATCCCCCTCGCTCAATGAGAGGCCGGCGCCACAGCAGCTGCATGCCAGCAACGGCAACGCCTCCAGAGGAAGACCTACAGTATGCCTAAGGTCATCACAATTGTCCTCTGATATAGTCATCAGCGTTCGCTCCGCTTTTTCCAGGGCTGCAAGCGCCTTCTGCCGCGCCTCAATATCGAGGCGTAAAGTGTTTATACGCTGTGAAAACAGCCCGCGGTAATAGACGTCTTTCTGATAATCTGTCATGACCCCCAGGCGCTCAAACTGAAAGATCCTTTTGATCTCCGCCAGAGAGAAGCCCATGTCCTTAAGCTGTAAGATCCGCTCCAGGTCACTTTGGACGCGCGCGTCAAACCCGTAGTGTCCACCCCGTTTCTCAACCACGAGGAGGCCAAGATCCATATAGTGCCGCAGGGTATCTACTGTGACACCAGTGCGAGTTGAAAATTCACCAATTCTCAAGTTATATGCCCCCTCAGCGCAGTTAAGTGAAAAACAGACCGCGAGACCTTTATTCCTCAGCCCCGCCACTTCAGCCGGTCAGAACGGCCCAGCTTAAGGGGTGACTTTTTGTGACCATCGGCAAAATCCTCTCCATGGCCTTCTTCCCGTTCCAGACTCGATTTGCCGCTTTGGGATTCGGCCAGATAACGGGTGAGATCCACGCGCTCGAGCTTCGAGGCCAGGTGCCGCCTGAAGCCCGGACCCCACATGTAAAAGTTCAGGAGGAGTGATGCCGCCAGGAGTCCCATTGTCCCATAAGGCACCAGGGTCGCGCCGTAGTGGAGCCCACCTAGGGCGCCCACGCCAAAGGTGAGGGGAAACATCTTGCCGCTCTCCGCGTTGCGTCCGGCAATGAAAGGCTCAGAAAACGGCAGCCGCTTGCTCAGCACCCTGAAGCAGAACATCAGGAACAGCATGGTGCTGAAAAACGCCACCACCAGGTCCAGCGCGATCCGCGTGCCGTAAATCACCAGAAAGACCGCCGACAGCAGCAGGAACACCGGCACCAGCAGCCGCAGCATCATGGCCTTGAGCGTCCCCCTGTAAACGGCTGCCATGTCGCCCACCGGTGTCGCCGCGTAGATCCAGGCGCCCTTGTGGCTAGACGAGTACTTCATCATGAGCAGGATAGTGGGCATCATCATGGCCGTGAAATAGATGAAGAGATAGGACTTGCCGGCGGTGACCTCTGCCCAGGTGCTGCCCTGCATGCTGTTGAGGATGAAAATGAACGGGAAGATCAGCGAAAATCCCAGGGATGGATACACCCGCAGCTTAAAGTCCCGCTCGGTTTTGATCATGTTGAGGGCGAAGCGGAAAAAGAGCGCTTCTTCGTGAGTTCTGCAGACCAGACCCGACAGCCTGTGGCCTAGGCCAAGCTTGGCGCTGCCCTTGGAGCCTCGCTGTTCCAATTTTTCCAGGCTTCGTTCAAACGTTCGCATGCCCCGGGCATACAGAACGACCGCGAGCACCGGTACACCCGCCGCGAGACCAGCCATGGCCACTAAAACGGGCTCCCGGCCGCCGTTCAGGAGCACCTCAAAGATAGCCCCAATCCAAACCGGCGGCAGCAGAAACTGCCACCAGGCCGTCTGGAAAGTGACCTCCAAATCGACGAACTGGAACATCCGCCCCACAAACTGATACCCCACTGCCATAGCAATAGACAGAGCGATCTGGATATAGTTGATGATGTCCCTGAGCTTCTCCCCGTCGAAAAACCTGAGCACCACCAGATACAGCATGGCGGTCAGGACGATCACCAGAAGGTCCATCCATAAGATCATCCACACATAAAGAAATCCAAAGCCCGCGCCGTGGCGGATAAAACCCGCGATCACACTTGGCCCGGTCAGCGCACCGGTGATCATCAGCAGATAGCCCAGGACGTGGATCGTCTTGGCCGCCGTCAGCGTCCGGCCTTCCACCGGCCGCGTCAGGACTATGCTCCGGTCCCTCAGGTCCAGCAGCACTGACGAAAAATCTGAGATCAGAGAAGTCATGACCATGAAAAGCACAATGCCCATGGCTGCGCTGATTTGAAACATGAAATTGCGCCCCATCAGGACGAGCGGGATCAGGATGATCCCCATCAGGCCGTACACCCAGAGGGACTTCAGGAACTGATTGCCGCTTTTCCCCGACGCGCCGCTCTGGCTGCCGGCCACACTTGGTGCCTTGCGTCCGTCCATGAGGAATTTAATTGCCAGAATCCGCCGCATGACCGGGTAGTCGACGCCCGCACTTGTAAAGAGTCCCGCGAAGCGGTCCAGGATGCTGAAGGGGCTGAAGTTTTTTTTACGCTTGTGAGGGGGTAGGGTGTCCGCGTCTGGGGAAACGCTGTGTGATCCATAAGATTCAGAAGCTTCAGGAGATCCAAGAGATTCAGGTGCTTCTGCCGATGGTTGCGGATCCGTCACCATCGGCACCTCACTAATAATTTTTTGCTCTTCAGTCATCCCGGGTCACCCCTTGAATGATCTGCATGATTTGATCCGCGGTCTCACTCTGGGTGTCAAAGCCTGTCAGCTGATTGAAGATGGCCTCCAGGGAACCCTCGTGGTTCAGAGCCTTGAGGTCCTCGAAGGTACCGTTGGCGACGATGCGGCCGCCGTCCAGCAGGACGATCCTGTGGCTGATTTTCTCCACCACATCCATGATGTGGGAGGAATAAAAAATGGTCTTTCCGGCCCTGGCCAGAGCTTCCAGCAGCTCTTTCACGATCATGACGCTGTTGGCGTCCAGGCCGCTGAGGGGCTCGTCAAGAAATAGAATTTCCGGATCGTGGAGGATGCTGGCAATCAGGAGGACCTTCTGTCGCATGCCCTTGGAAAAAGAGGTCATGCGGGAATTATAGACATCCTTCAGGCCGAAGAGTTCAATCAGACCCTGAGCTTTCTGGTCCGCGTCCTCAAAGGTCATGCCGTAGAGCTCGCCAATGAAGGTCAGGTACTCCCTGGCCGTCAGGTTGTCATAGAGGTCCGCAGTCTCCGGTACGTAGCCGATGTGCCGCTTGTAGCCGACACCCGCACTGCGGATATCCTCGCCCAAAATCTCCACGGTTCCGCTGTAGCCCTCGATCAGGCCCAGCATGATCTTGACCGTGGTGCTCTTTCCGGCCCCATTGGGGCCAATATAACCTATGATTTCGCCTTGTCCTGCCTCCAGATCAACCCCTTTGAGGACCTCCTTGGCGCCGAAGCTCATCTTGAGGTTTTTGAGGGTGAGAACGGTTTGAGGCGTTGCTTGCGTTTGGGTTTCCATGATATTCACTCCTTGAATAAGCGGTGGATGGCGGCGTTGGGGCAGCTGCGGAGGGAAGTTGGTGTCAGACACCGACTTTCACCGAAAGGCTAGTGAGAGAAACTGGGTGTCAGACACCAAGTTTCAAATCCGCCTCATGCTAAAAGTTTATCACATTGGATTCTGGAAAGTGTTAAGAAAGTCTGAACAACGATCAGCCTCTGACAGAAAAAAAAGGTGCAAGCAAAGTGGCGTTAACAGGCCTAAGCCGCATTCACCATCTTTCTTGTACCTTTTCCAAATATAATTATGTTCTTTTTATAACAAAATTAACGCTGTACTCTCCCAGAAGCGTCTCCGCCAACGAGCGCTTCAACTTCCTCAACAGTGACGAGGTTGAAATCGCCAAAGATGGTGTGCTTGAGAGCAGATGCTGCTACCCCAAATTCAAGTGCGTCTTTGTAGTCTTTGCCTGAAATCAGACCATAAATCAGACCAGAGGCAAAAGAGTCTCCGCCTCCAACGCGGTCGATAATTCTCACTTCGTATTTTTTCGAATGATAGAACTCCACACCGTCATAAATAAGTGCGGACCAGCCATTGTCAGAGGCCGAATAACTCTCGCGAAGAGATGTCGCCACATATTTGAAATTGAATTTTTCCTGCATTCTGCGGAACATATCCATATATCCCGCAAGTTCAAGTTCACCTTTTTCAACATTGGTATCGCCTGGTTTGAAGCCAAGAACCTTTTCCGCGTCTTCTTCGTTGCCAATACAAACATCAACATACTGCATCAGCGGCGTCATGACCTTTTGAGCTTCAGCTGGTGTCCAAAGTTTCTTTCTATAGTTGAGATCTACGCTGACAGTGACCCCATTTTTCTTGGCCGCTATGAGTGCTGCCTCCGTAAGAGCTGCTGCTTTTTCACCAAGTGCCGGAGTGATGCCTGTGAAGTGAAACCACTCTGCGCCTTGAAAAATTTCATCAAAGTTGAAATCGCTGATTTCCGCTTCAGATATGGCAGAATTTGCCCGGTCGTAAACGACTTTGGAAGGTCGCATAGAAGCGCCCGTCTCCAGGAAATAGATTCCCAGTCTTTCCCCGCCTCGTGAGATGTAATCAGTTTTAACGTTTTGCTTACGGAGTGCTTCAATTGCACACTGACCAATTTCATGTTTAGGCAATTTGCTAACAAAATAAGCATCCAGGCCATAGTTGGCAAGTGATGCAGCGACGTTGGCCTCCCCGCCTCCGTAAATCACATCAAAGCTGTTTGCCTGACTAAACCTTAAATTTCCCGGGGATGACAGGCGAAGCATAATCTCACCCATGGTCACAACTTTATTAGACATTCATGAACCCTCCTGCAATCTTTAACATTATGAATGACACACAGACTGTGTTCAATTCAAATGATCTATTTCTCGCGTGCTTCCCGAACTGCTTCTACAAACTTTCGAGCCGTTTCAGTGACGAGATCATAATCACCGGTTTTTGCACCTTTGGTTAGATCTCCTCCGGTGCCAACAGCTACAGCACCGCTCTTGATCCAGTCTTTTACATTATCAAGGCTTACTCCGCCTGTAGGCATAAAATTGCCTTGCGGAATTGGGCCTTTAAATGCGCTTATTATCGAAGGACCAAAGGCATTACCTGGGAACACTTTGCAAATTTCGACGCCCAGTTCAAGGGCTTCCAGTGTTTCTTTTACCGTCATAACACCTGGCATGACTGGTACACGATAACGGTTGCACAATTTGACTGTCTCAACATTCAGACTTGGGCTGACAATGTACTGTGCGCCAGCGAGTATGCACAGCCGCGCAGTTTCCGGGTCCAAAACGGTTCCGGCGCCAATTATGACATCCTCATCCTTATACAACTCTGCCAGCTCTTTAATTATGTCAACTGCCCCAGGTACTGTCATAGTCACTTCAAGAGCCTTGATGCCGCCTTTTTTGACAGCCTCTGTAATTTTGATTCCTTGTTCTTTAGATTCTGCCCTAATTACGGCAACAACGCCGCTGTCAACGATTTTTCTAATAAGTTCCATTCGCTTCATAAAGATCCTCCTCAAAAATCTTATACACCTGAATAAGCGTTGAACCCGCCATCCACAGGTATAACGACGCCATTGATAAACCCTGATGCCTTTGCATCCGCAAGGAATAGCAATGGTCCGATCAACTCTTCAGGTTCCCCAAAACGCTCACAGGGAGATTTATAAATAACCTTTTGAGCTCGCGGGGTAAAACTGCCATCTTCATTTAACATGAGTTTACGATTTTGCTCCGTTATAAACCAACCTGGCGCAATAGCATTGACTCGGATGCCAACTTTTGAGAAATGAACAGCCAGCCATTCTGTAAAATTGCTGATAGCCGCTTTTGCAGCACTATAAGCTGGCACTTTAGTCAAAGGAGAATAAGCTGCCATGGATGAAATATTGATAATCGTGGCATCTTTTTTTCCAACCATATCACGGCCAAAGATTTGTGATGGAATAAGAGTCCCCATGAAGTTTAAATCAAAAACATAGCTGACGCCCTTTGGATCAAGATCAAAGAAAGTGGTTCTTCCTTCGGAATTGTCGAGATCCTCCATCCTGAAGTATTCCTGGCTTGAAATTCCATTAGGATGATTGCCTCCAGCAGCATTAATCAGTATATCGCAAGTCCCAAATATTTTGTGAAGTTCATCTCTGACATTTTCCATGCTAGCGGTATCCAACACATCACCGGGAATCGCGATAGCGTCGCCCCCAGCCTCAACAATGCGGTCTGCCACCACCTGAGCTTTCTCTTTTGTACGATTTACGACAGCAACCTTAGCGCCGGAAAGTGCCAGCGCTTCGCAAAAATATCCGCCAAGTACACCGCCGCCGCCTGTGACGACAGCAACCTTTCCCTGCAGATCAACATTTAAAGGTAATTTCATGTTGGAAACCTCCATTTCTTTTGAACCTATTTATTGCCTAACTCCTTCTGAATAGCTTCCATTAACCCATATAAGTAGGTTGCACCTAATGCTCTATCAAAGAGTCCATAGCCAGGTTTTCCGGTTTCTCCCCAAATCATTCTGCCGTGATCCGGCCGGAATGGACCAGCATATCCGTTTGAAATAGCAGCCTTCATAATAGCGTACATATCAAGAGAACCATATTCAGAAGGATGCGCAACTTCATCAAAATTTCGATTCCCATAAGTTAAAACATTTCGCATATGAAGAAAATTGAGGCGATTAACGGATGAGAAATGACCAATAATTTCAACCATATCATTGTTGGGATCAGCACCTAAAGAACCTGTACAGATCGCCAATCCATTACTTGGACTGTTGATAATCTTTATAACCCTATCAAGGTCCTCTTTGTTTTTTACTATACGAGGCAACCCAAATATTGACCAAGGAGGATCATCCGGGTGGATAGCCATTTTTATGCCGAGCGACTCTGCCACCGGAATGATCCCTTCCAAGAAGTAGATTAGGTTTTTCCACAATCCATCTTCATTAAGTTCAGCATAGGCTTTTAAAAGCGCCTTTAGTTTCTCAGGTGTATAGTCCGTCGCCCAACCCGGCAGATCAAGTTCTCCTGAGGTCGGGTCCATTTTCAAAATATCGTCATGACTATAGGATAAGGTTAGCGAGCCATCTTTCAGATGTTTTGACAAAGTTGATCTGGTCCAGTCAAAAACAGGCATGAAATTATAGCACACTGTTTTTATACCAGCTTTTTCCAGATTTTTCAGGGTATCCTGATAATTTTTAATGTATTGATCCCGACTAGGAAGACCCAGTTTGATTTCTTCATGGACCGGCACACTTTCTATCACTTCCAAAGCAAGGCCGTGACGATTCACTTCACTCTTTAGTAATTCAATTTTATCCAGCGGCCAGACGTCACCGAGCGGAACATCATAAATAGCACTGACAATCCCGTACATCCCCGGAATTTGACGAATCTTATCTAAAGTAACCGGATCGTCAGCGCCATACCATCTAAAAGATAATTGCAATGGATTACCTCCTTCAACACAACTGCCATTCAAGTATGGCAACGAATTTACAGTTTATACTTCAGTCTCGTTCATCAAAAGTACTTTGGATAGCGAGCTTTCAAATCCGCCTGCTCATGAATGAGTTTACGAATGTGATTGCCTATCACAAGCTGTGCCTTTTCATCATTTTTCAGCCTGATCGCTTCAACCAGCTGCGCATGTTGTTCAATCAAACTGTTAATCATGTTGTCAAATGTATAACTTAGAATTCTGACGCGTTTATATTGTGTATTCACCTGATCAATGACAATCCAGGTTCTAAGCTTGTTGACACTTTCAAAAATAATCCTGTGAAAAGCTTCGTCAAGTTCAAAATATTTGGAAAGATCCCTGGTCACCAAACATTTTTGCTGCTCTTCGAGATTGGCATCCAATCGATCCAGAAACTCATCTGAGATTCCTTGTGTGACGATTTTCAGCACTGCGCTCTCAAGGACTTCTCTGATAAATCTAGCTTCCTCAACTTGATCAAGATCAATTTTAGCAATATATGTCCCTCTTTGAGGCAAGATGTATAATAAACCTTCTCTTGAAAGCTTAATAAAAGCTTCCCTGACCGGTGTTCTGCTTACCCCAAGCAGTTCTGAAATTTCATTTTCACTTATTCGGTTGCCGGGCTCAAGTTTCATTCTGACAATGTTCATTTTTAATAAGTCGTAAACGTATTCCCCTACGGTTGTCTTTTCGGTTTGGGGAAAAATATCAATTTTCATTGAATCACTTCCTAAAGGTTATTATCACATCGTCAAGTTGTACATGATTTAAATCTAGTATACCAGCAACCACAAACTATTTGGCCCCCAATCGAGCCAAATAGTTTGTTTTAATTAAGTTGACTAAAATAAGCGAGGACTTATTAGTTTAGGAATCCCAATGACGACTTGTGGCACAAATGCAACAAATAAGAGAACCAGTACTGCAACTAAGAAATACGGTCGTACACCTCTGAATGATCTTTCAATTCCAATTTTTCCAATAGAGCCTGCAATCAGAAGACACAAACCATATGGCGGGGTTACCAGGCCCAGTGACAGTGTTATAGTTACAATCAGTCCGAGATGGACAGGGTGAATGCCGAGCGCAATCGCTGCCGGTAAAATAACCGGTACAAATAAGATCATAGCCGGAACGCCATCCATGAAGGTTCCTATAAACAGGAAGAAAGCAATGACAATAGTGATAAACAGATACATTCCGCCAGGCGCATTCAAGAAAAACTCAGAAACAACCGCAGTGACACCATAGTATCCCATCAACTCTCCAAGCGCATTTGCTGTAGCGAGGGCAAAGAGAGAAAGTGAGCTCAATCTGAGGGTTTCAATGATAATTTCAGGAATTTGACGGGCTTTGATAGTCTTATAAATAAACATACCCACCAGCAGCGCATAAACTGCTGAAACACCCGCCGCTTCAGTAGGCGTAAAGAAGCCTGAGACGATCCCGCCAATAATAATAATTGGTGTAACCAGCGCGGGAAAGCTTTTTAAGAATAACTTTCCAATTTCATTAAGTTTTACACGTTCATTTTTTGGAAAATTGTATTTCTTGCCTCGGATCGCAACGACAACCATCATTGCTAATCCAACCATAATCCCTGGAATGACACCAGCTAAAAATAATGCTGCGACAGACGCATTTGTGATTCCCGCGTACACAACCATGACTATACTCGGAGGAATAATGCTGCCGATGGTCGATGAAGCTGCAGTGACACCTACTGCTGTCTCAGCATCATATCCCTGCTCAATCATACTGGGAATTAGAACCTTTCCAACACCTGCAGTATCTGCCTGCGAAGAGCCTGAAACGCCTGCAAAGATCATGGATACCAAAATATTTGAATGCGCAAGTCCACCACGTATATGACCCACCAAGGCCACCGAAAAATCTATCAGCATCTTAGAGATATTGCCGTGATTCATAAGGTTAGCGGCCAGTATGAACAGTGGAACTGCAAGCAAAATAAACGAATTCAGTCCATAAAACATCTTGTTGAAAATAACTATGCTTGGGATTCCGGGAACTGTAGCAATGCCAAAGAACGCAACAAGACCGAGGGAAAATGAGATTGGCACCCCGATCGCAATAAAGGTTATAAAAGCTAAAATCAGCAGGACCTCAGTCACGATATTTCGCCCCCTTTAATAAAGGCATAAATGCCCTCAAACAAATGCGTGATCAAATAAAAAGTCATTGTGATTCCGGTTATTGGGAGCGACATCCATACGTAACCCATTTTCAAGTTTGGCATATTTACCCACTGGTAATTCCAAAACTTCTTAGTGACGTCAATGCCGTATTTAGACATAGCAATTGTAAAAATCAACATTAAAACGATTATTAGGATTGCGTGGGCAGTCTTCCAGCGACCTTTCAAATGATCCCTTAATGAATCAAAGGCAAAATGCTGGTGACTGTTGACAGCAATAGCCGCACCTAAAAACACAGCCCACACAAACGAATACACTGAAACGTCCTGCGCCCACATTACAGGCACTTGGAGAAATCTTGCCGCTATTTGGATAATGACTGTAATGAGAAAAATTGAAATAGCAATTGCACCCGCCATAGTTTGAATTTTTTCAAGCGCGTTAGCAAGGCTTCTCATGTTAAGCCTCCTCTTATTGAAAATCGTTATTTTGATTTATAGTTAATTAGTGCGGTGCAATAAGGATAATGAATTGACCCTTATTGCACCGCTGCCTGTCATTTATTTAATTGCGCGTACCATCTCGAGGAACTCTTCCATGCCATTCTCTTGAGCATATTTGTCCTGAATAGGAACAGCTAATTCACGGAAAGCGTCAAGGTCAACTTCATTGACAACGCCGCCATCTGCGATAACTTTTGCTTTTGACTCGTCAAGCATACGATAAGTGACTGCTCTTTCTTCAGCTGTTGCTGCGTCAATAGCCTCAAGAATCCAAGCTTGCTGCTGCTCAGGAAGCGCGTCAAAGCGATCGCCATTCATGAGAAGAAGTCGCGTTGTGTAGTCATGCATTGTTTCGGAAACATACATGCCATTTTTGGTCTTGTGGTGATCCTGTAGCATAAAGTTAGTGTAGTCATTCTCAGCAGCGTCTACAACGCCTTGTTGGAGTGCTTGATAAAGCTCACCCCATGCAACTGAAGTCGGGATCGCACCAGCATTTGCCCAGAATTCCTGTTGAACAGGGGAAGACTGCGTTCTGATTTTAAAACCGGCTGCGTCTTGTGGCACATTGATTGGCGCTTTGCCATAATAGTTGCGGACACTTGAACTCCAGTAGTCCATGATCAAGAACTCGTTGTTTGTTTTCTCAGTAATAACTTCTTTCATTTTCATGCCAAACTCACCGTCAAGTGCTTTTTCCCAGTGATCAAAGCTATTAAACAGGTAAAGGAGTGACAGCATATCCACTTCATTGACGCCAATGGCTGTCATAAAGCCAGGAGAAGCGACGACCATATCTGCAGCGCCAAGGGACAATTTTTCAATTAATTCAGATTCGTTTGTGCCAATTGAACCATTATGGACCGTTACTGTGATGTTGCCTGCGGAAAGTTCTTCAACCACTTCTTTAAATTTTAAAAGACCATATTGGTAAGGGTTTTCGGTTGAAGTCTGGTTGTGCGCGACTACGAGGTTAACGGGTTCGAGTGTTGCTTCTGCAGGTGTTTCAGCTGGTGTTTCAGCTGGTGCCTCGGCCTTAGGCGCACAACCGGCAAACACACTGACTGCCAGAAGTAACACCATGATCAATGACAAATACTTTTTCATCTGATTCTCCCCTTTTGTTTTGTTTGATATTATGCGGCTTTCGCCGTTGTTGCCACAAAACTGCTTTCTTAGAGTGCTTTGATGGTTTCCCAAATTTCAGGCAATACCGGAATGCCATCTTTCAGGTTTTCAAGTCTCGTCTGATAGTCCCGTTCTCCGGGATAACGGATATTGGAACCTTCAGTGACCGGAATTGAACCTTTCACATCTTCGATGACCCGGTTAATAACATCATCCGTAAATTCCTCTGTATTGAAATGTCTAGGGTCAATAGCAATCAATACCTGAGACAGTCCATATTCATCTTCGCATTTCTTCCCTATATCAGTCGTGGACATCCCTGCTGACAGAATCGCTGCGACGAGATCCAGTGCAATCGACATGCCGGAACCTTTCCAGAAACCTATTGGAAGTACTCGCCATGTTGCTTCAATTTCTTCTGGTTCTGTAGTCAATTCACCATTTTGGTCATACCCGCCTGCAACCGGCAGCTGTGCGCCTTTGAATTTGGTTTCCTCGATTTTTCCGTAGGAGAACTGAGCCATAGCCATATCGACAACTAAATGTTGGCCATTGGATTTAGGTACCGCAATGACAAAAGGATTATTTCCTATTCGACGGTCTTTCCCGCCCCATGCAGGCATGTTAGGAAGAGTGTTCGTCCAGCAAATTCCGACACAGCCGGCATTTGCTGCCTGCCATCCGTAAGCGCCGCCCCGCATCCAGTGATTTGTATTTCCGATGGCGACAAGCCCAATTCCAAACTCCTTTGAAAGCTCAATGGCACGTTCCATAGCAAGTTTAGCATTGAGATTACCCATTCCGAGTTTACCGTCCCATCGCTCAAATGCCCCAATGGAAGATACTTTTTCTGGTTTAGCTTTGACGTCAATATAACCTTTGTCAATGTAGCTTACAACGCGTGGAAAACGATTGACACCATGCGAATAAACCCCGTCAAGACTATTCTCTGTAAAAAGTTTCGCTGATTCATACGCATCGTTCTCATTAAAGCCTTTGCTGACAAGGACCCGTTTAAATTCTTGGATCATATCTTCCTGTGAAATTCTCATGGACTATTCTCCTTTATAACGCACTGACTTTCTGTTACTTGTGTGAGTAGCGCTTTCTGTATTCATCCAATATTTGATCTGTGACTTTTATGACGTTTGCAGCACTGTTTAGGTTAGCTGGACTCTTGTCATATCCTGCAATTTCATTAACAATGGATTGAATATATGGCATCCCCACGTGCTCTGGAGGTGTAAATGAGAACTGTTTTTCGCCATCACTACTCACAACGGTTACCGGTCCATAGCCTAATCCTTCAAATGTCATAGTACCTGCATCCCCTATGATCCGAACAACCTCTTCGGCATGATCCGCAACATAACACCATAATCCATTGCCAACAACGCCGTTTTCGAATTTAAAACTCGCGGAAACGGTGTCTTCAACCTCGTAGAGTCCACCTAAATTCTCAGCAACACCATTAGCTTCAATAATACTACCAAAGAAAAAGTCGAGAATATCAAGTACATGGACACCCATATCCAGGAACTTGCCGCCGCCTGAAATATCCGGCATTAAGCGCCATGGAAGATTCCCCCTGTCAAAATCCGATGCTTCAGGCGGCATCAGATGCCTGACCTCCACGCAGCGAACCCTGCCAATAAGCTGATCCTCCAACATTTCCTTAATCTTGATATACTTTTCCATACCCCTGCGATAAAACGCGACGTAAACGGGTAGTCCTATTTCCTCTGCCTTTTCCATGATTTCAAGACAATCTTGATAGGTTTGAGCCATTGGCTTTTCAATGTAGGGAATCTTACCAGCTTCCAAACATCTTATAGCATACTCTTTATGAAATTTCGGCGGTACAGGCAAATAAACTGCGTCTACCTCCGGATCCCCAAGCATTTCATCCACTGAGTCATAGACATGCTCAATGCCATGCCGCACCGCATAGTCATGTGCTTTTTCAGAATTTCGGCCATAGACTCCTTTTAAAGTGGAATGTTCTGATTTATAAAGACCTGGACCACTTTTTACTTCCGTGACTGATCCATGCCCAATCATACCCCAACGCACATTTTTCATGGTGTGCCTCCTATTTTCAGATCGCACTGATTCGTCCTGCTTTTTCTTCAGAAGACAAATATTCAGAATTTTTCTTGTTCACAACTATACTACCATACAAGAATGGTTGGGTCAATCCATAAACAACTCCTGAATAGGTCTGTCAGGTCAATTTTGATCATTGAGATTTACTCAAATAATGACATATGAAGTTTCATGACAATTTTTCTGATGGAGATCGGTTCACCCATGGCACAAGCTGGCCTATGAACATCCCAAGGGAAAAATACAGCAAAACTGCCAGCGGTCATATTTAGGAAAACTTCATTTTCAACATGATCGTAGAACATAATATCTCTGTCATCCTGATAACCCTCTGAAGAAGAAAATTTACCCAAGTCAGGGACAAAGCCAATCAACTCATTCCCCGCCGGCGAGTATTGAAGATCTACATAATTTCTGTGAACTTCCGGACGCTTATTCTCGATTAGATTTGTGGTTGTATCAATAACCTGAACGTACATCTTCTTACCATCCAGTTCATATACACCGGCCTCCATGGCCAACATGTCATTCGCTTTCAGATAATTAAGCGCTCTTTTAACTGGTTCTGGATAAGTTGCTTCATTGCCCTGATTGTACAGATTTCCGAAAATCATGGTTACGCCTCCATTTTAAATAGTTGATAATATTTGCATTGAAGTCTGCAAGTTCTTTAAAATACAGATATGATTTTAAGGTATTTCTCCGGTGTCGATGATTGGTCGACAACAGCCTGAGCCAAGTCTTCAAATGCGACGCGCTTTGAAATGGTCGCGCCAACATCGACTTTAGAATTTAAGATCAGGTCAAGGGCTTCTTGAAATTCACCGGCACTTGTCCGGGAACCCCTCAAATCCAGTTCTTTCTTGGTAATCAAAGCAGTGGGCAACTCGGTGTCTGCTTTTGGCCATCCTGTAAACACAACTCTTCCTGCATAGGATACATAATCCAAAGTCGCTCGGATTGCTTGATTTGAGCCCGATGCCTCAACCACGGCCTGTGACATGACACCCAATGTCAACTCCTTAATAGCTTGAAGTGCATCCGTTTTTGAGCTGTTGATCGTGTTAGAGATGCCGAGTGTTTTAGCATAGTCAAGTCGTTCATCCAACACATCGATAAGAATTGGGACTGCCCCATACTCTAATGCTGCAAGTGCTGCAACCAGTCCAATAGGCCCGGCGCCAATGATTGTAATATGCTCTCCTGCCTTTAATCCTGCTCTGTGGATCGAGTGAAGCGATATGGTCAGTGGCTCTGCCAGCGGTACCAGGTCCCAGTCGATTTCCTCCGGAACTTTGTGCAGCAAATGGTCCGGATGAGAAAAGTACTCCGCCATGCCACCGTCCCGGTGTACACCTAAAACTTCAAGATTCTCACAGCAATTAGTCCTCCCAATTGAACAAGGATAACATTTTCCGCAGTAGACATAGGGATCCAGGATGACACGATCTCCGGGTTTTAGACCCTTATCGTTTGGTCCAATTTCAACAATTTCACCAGCAACTTCATGACCCAGAATTCTCGGGTAAGTGACCAACACATTGTTTCCTCGAAATGCGCCGACATCAGAGCCACATATACTTGCGGCCTTCACTTTGATAAGCGCGTAGCCTGGCTTTGATTCTGGCATCTCAATTTCTTTCATATAAATCACACCGGGTGCTTCAAGATATACCGCTTTCATCCTAATTCCTCCATGGTCGTTCAATCGATAAGTTCAATCTTCAACTTGTATACTAGTATTGTACTAAAATTCATCAAAAAAGAAAAGAGCTGATTTGTTTATTAATCGGCTCTTTTTGTCCTTAAAGAAACTGGATGTATGACAACATTTTTCATTTCATTTCATTCATTTCTACAACCCCAAAATCTTCTCCCACACCTCCGGCACCACTTCAATGCCGTTTTCAAGCTGCTCCAGGCGCACCTTGTAGTCGCGCTCGCCGGGATAGCGGAGGATGGTGTCGGCGGCCACGGGCTCCGAGCCCTTGAGGTCCTGAATCACGGATTCAATCAGACCGTCTGAAAATTCCGCTGAGTTAAACTGATTTTGGCCGATGGCGACGAAAACCTGCGACAAGCCATACTCTTCCGTATAGCGGCGGCCCACTTCCGAGGTGGTGAGTCCCGCGGACAGCAGCGCGGCGATGAGATCCAGTGCAACCGACATGCTGGAGCCCTTCCAAAAACCTGTGGGAAGAACGCGCATGGTCTTTTCTATTTCGACGGGGTCATCCGTCATATTGCCGTTTGTATCATAGCCGCCTGCGACAGGGAGCTTTTTTCCCTGGAGTCGCGCTTCCTCTATCTTGCCATAGGAGAACTGCGACATAGCCATGTCGACGACGACATGGCGGCCATCGCTTCGAGGAACGGCCAGGACAAAGGGATTATTGCCTATTTTTTTATCCATGCCGCCCCAGGCGGGCATGTTGGGTCGGGTGTTGGTCCAGCAGATCCCCACGCAGCCTGCGTCCGCGGCCTGCCAGCCATAGGCACCGCCCCGCATCCAGTGGTTGGTATTGCCCAGTGCAACGATGCCGACGCTGTGTTCGGAGGCCAGCTCAACAGCCCGGTCCATGGCAGCTCTGGCGTTCAGGACGCCCATGCCGAGGTGCCCGTCCCACCGCTCGAAGGCACCGGCGCTGAGGAGGCATTCCGGCTTAGCGTTGACATCGATGTAGCCTTCGTCAATATATTGGATCAATCTTGGGAAGCGGTTAGCGCCATGGGTGTAAACGCCGTCCAGGCTGTTGTCTGCCATAATTTTGGCGGTAAGGACCGCGACATCCGGGTTGGCGCCTCGCCGCGTGAGGATGTCGGTATAAGTTTGGATCATGGTTGAGTAGGCAATGCGCATTTTCGGCTCCTTTCGGGGTTGTGTTCTTTAAGCCTTTCCCATCTTGTCTTTATTGAATCTGAGACTTTTGGAGGTTTGAGCGTGGTCAACGGCGAGGATACCGTCCAGGTGGTCGTACTCGTGCTGGAGGAGCTCGGCGAGGTCACCATCGGCTAAAAGCTCTTGTTCTTGCCAGTTCAGGTCAAGGTATTTGATGCGCACGTGTTTGTAACGCTTCAGCCAGACTTCGAGGCCCGGAAAGCTGAAGCAGTCGTCCCAGACATAGAAGGTCTCCTTGTCGACGGGCTCCAGAACCGGATTGACGAATACGGTTTCTTCGCCGCTTATGTTCATGTAAAGAATTCTTACTAAGGCGTCAATTTGAGGCGCGGCAATGGCACGACCGAAGCCAAAATTTTTTCTGAAGTTGAGGAGGGTATCCCTCAGGTCTTCTGCTACTTTTGCTGCCAGCTCTTTTTGGGTGTCTTCCAGGGGCGCGCACTCGGCTCTCAAGTGGTCGTGTCCCAGAAGCAGGATTTCTCGAATAGCCATTTTACTGCTCCCTTCTGAAATGATAGTGACCTACATGGTCCACTGGGACGAAGCCCAGTCGCTTGTAAATTCTGCCTGCGCTTGGATTGTCATATTGGAGGGCGAAGGATCTTTCAGGCGTTGCCAGGCTGTTGATCAGCCCTGCGACACAGGCTGAAGCGATGCCTCTGCCTCTGGCTTCCGGCTCCGTGGCCACGCCCACAATCAAGGCTTGATGAGGGGATTCAAATTCACTTTGGGCACAGCCTATGATCCGACCGTTTTCCCTGACAACGACACCATGGCCGCGTGCGGCGAGGAGCTTTTCTTCCATGATGGGCCGGGGCGTGAAGGAGTGAAAGCAGCGTTGGTAAAGGTCAATGATTTCGTCCAGATCTTCAACTTTTAGGGGGTTGAGGTCGTAATGGATCTCCTTATTAAGAGCTTCAGATGCTGCGATACCAGGGGACATGACGGAGATTTCCGCGCCAATGAAATGGCTCACGAAGAGGTTAAAGGGCTCAAGCTGCTTGCAGTAGGACGCTGCAGCGATGAGCTGGTTGAAGCCAATTCGCCGAATGGCTTCTGCAAAGGGCCGCAGGCTCTCCGGCTGAATGGCAGGTTTAAGCAGATCGGGGGACATCATCAGCTGCGCGTTGCCTGAAGACCGTTGGAAATAGGCTGCTTTCAGTTTGTCGTCTCTGGCGCGCAGGGTAATGACACTTTGAAACGTCTTTTCCGGGTTTAGAAGCCCCAACAATATAAAGTAATGCCTTGCTGGGTCCTCCATGGCAAAGCTCTGGAGCTCGCTCCATAACCCGCGCCGGGTGATTTCGTCTGCTTCAAGGAATGCAGCGCTGTATTCTGTTGGATCTGTCATGGATCACCTCGAAGGTTTGGCTTGAATATTATGCTTACATTATTCTATGTTACCCTTTTTCTTTGGGGACAGGTACAAAAATTATTTCGGTGTCTGACACCAAGTTTGTTTCGGTGTCTGACACTCAGTTTGTTTCGGTGTCTGACACCAAGTTTGTTTCGGTGTCTGACACTCAGTTGGTTTCGGTGTCTGACACTCAGTTCATTAGTGTACCAGAGCTTCAAATGAAAAAAAGCCGCTAAGGCTTTTAACCGAGCGGCTTTGAGGTGTGTGAATCCATTCACTAGTTTGGCAATCTTCTTACGGCTGCGTCCTGTCGATCAAGGTTCACCTCAAACTAACAGACGTGCACCTCGCTACGCCCCAAACCACGCTGCGCGTGATTTGGGGCTGCGCTTCGGTACCGGGCTGCGCCCTATATAAACTGAAAAAGAATCACCTCTGTGTGAGCAAGCTCACACTTAGGCAATTCTTCTCCAGTTTATGCACGTCTGTTAGCCTTCGCTAAAGTCTTCCGACAGCAAACGCTTCTGCCCCTCAATAGCCTTGATTGGGGCAATGTTCTGCGTGACTTCCAGTGTCCCCAGGTACGCGCCTTGATCATCCCGCACCGCAAAATAGCGGATGTAAATCATGGCGTCGCCCATCTGAATCCAGAAGTGCTCGTGGTCCTTGCGGCCAGCCTTAAAGGCTTCCAAAATGGTTTCCACCACATGAACGCTTGAAGGCGGATGGCAGTTCTGGACGGAGCGGCCAATGACGGACTTCGTGCGCGGGAAGATCCGCTCAGCGGATTGGGAGAAGTATTTCACTGTGTCGTCTTTATCAATAAACGTCATGTCGATTGGCAATGTATTCAACAACCTGGTCAGCTCATCCACGCTGAGAATGCCCGTTTCCATTCGAACCATACCATCGGCAGCCGCTGAGGCCTCCGCGGCCGCCTCTTCTCCAGGCGCGCCAAAAGGCACCATTCTGGATGGCTTCCACTTAGCCTCCGGACTGACGATACAGTAGCCAATCTCGTCGCTGTCCAGGGCGATCTCAACCCACTCGTCCTCAGTCAGGGTTTCCAGCAGCATAGGGATCAGAATGGAATCTTCTTTAAAGATCATATCGAGAATCTTCGCGTTCATGGCTTCAGCGGCTTCCTGAAGCTCTACCGCCGTCGCATCCGGACCAGACAGCAAAGCCTTTAACCCTTTGATCATAGCCCGAATCTCATCATCCACGCCCCACATGACCTTTGGCGGCGCTGATATGCCGTACTTTTCCATGTAAGGGAAGAAAATATTCTCTTTGCGGCTGTAGTGCTTGTCAATATCCAGGAGCAGATTGACATCCTCAAGCATCTCATAACGTTTCTCCGCCACAGTCGCATCCGTCAGCGCCGCGACCTTTGGCATCAGCGTATTCTTCAGCAGACTCTCAATGGCGAAGTTCTCCTCACGAAGCACTCGAACCGGATGCCCGGGCTTTTCCTCTTCCTTGGAGGTCGTATGAATCTGGGTGACCGCGCCTCGGAAAATTTCTGCGTGGACGTCGCACAGCTTCTGGATTTCCTCAATGGCCATGCCCTCTGCGACGAGACCAGACTCCATCTCAGAGATCTCGCTGGCCGACACGCCGTCGATCAACTTGGCGAATTCATTCTTGACGTCTGCCGGATCCTTGCCCTCGTGAAGCTGCAGGATGATGTCCTTCAGGACCTTCTGCCGCTCCGCGCGGTTGCTTTTGGCGCTGTCACTATTGGCACTGCTTCGGTTGTCAATGTACTCACTCAAAGTCATTCTCCTCCTTCAACGACAAACCCCGCTTCCTGCAAGGCGGTGATGATGGTGACCATCGGCAGGCCCTTCATTTGAGCGGCCTTGGGGATGGTCATGACACGCGCTGCGGTTTTCATCATGATGGGATTGCCTATGCTCTCAAAGCCGAGGCCCTGCAGGATGCCCACCAGCTGCGGATATTCCTCGCACAAACTATAAACCGTTTTATTCAAATCTAATATACCCATTTGTACCCTCCGTAACGATTTTCTGACTCCATCTTAGCGAATTCCCGCAGAAAATGTTGTGATCCAAATCAAATATTGAGGGTAAAAATGATAAGAACAGCTTTAGCCGATGGTCACAGTCCACAAAAAAAGCGGATGGGGCAATAGGCGTAAGCCGCTGAGATGGAAGCCGGTGTCAGAGACCTTCTTACTCGTCATTGAACCCACGGCACCAGCAGATCGTGCACCGCTTTGATCACCGCCTGATTTTCCTCAAAGCTGTAGCCGTCGACGGTGGCTTCCTGGCGTTTGGTGGCGCCATCGACAGCACCCATATCGACCATGGTGTGGAGGAGGTCGGAGGCGGTTTCAGCGGAAATCAGCAGGTCGCGGCCGCAGAGGAGGGACAGGGTCCCCGCTAAAACGTAGGCCCCCCAGTTGGAGACGGCCGCCGGCATCAGGATGTCTGCCGCTGTGACCGCGGCAATCGTTTCACCTCTCGGCACTTGCTTCACGACGGCCTCGTAGAGCCGGCCCATGCCAATCTCGTTGCCGCCGTCGCCTATGGCCAGGGTTGACTTGTGGTCCCGGACCGCCAGCTCAAAGAACAGGTCGAGGGATGGGGTCAGGTCGGAGATCACTTCGCCGCGCATGGAGTGGCAGAGACCATCGGCAGCTTTCCCTGGGCGCTCGATGGCAAAGACCAAATCCGGATCAAAGTCGGTGTACAGGCGCTCAAGGGTCGTCTCGTCAACTTCTGGCAGGAACGGATAAATGGCGGCGCGCAGGCTGAGTTTGGGGCCGCCGAGTGCCAGGAGGGGCGCAGAGGTGTCGTCAGTGGCGTAGGCCACTTGGATGCCGAGACGCTCAAGGGCATTGCCCAGGGCCAGTGCACCTGGAGGTCCGTCCGTCTCGCCGAGTGCCGCGCCCCGGATGGGAAACCCGGTCAGAATCAGGATGCTTTTTGCGTCCAGGAGCCGCCGGGCAGCCTCCAGGTAAGCCCCTGGAAGATCCAGGCCACCGAGTCCGCGACTCGCCAGCCGTTCATAGGCAAGGGCTTCGAGCTCAGAGAGGGTTTGCGCCTGATCAGCGCTCAGGTGGTACGGTTCCTTTGGCATGGGTCAGTGGCCTCCTTGAACGTTGGGGGTGAGCAGCGCGGACTCGCGCAGCGCTGCGGGCATTGAAAGCTCGTTCGAATTTTACGGCCGAATTGGGCCTTGGATTTTCACTTGTGTAGCTCGTCGAATTTCTAAGGATAACTATAGTTCCATTTTACCCCGCAAAAATTGTGAAAACAAGAACAATCCGCCGATAGTCGTTGATCCGACTGAATCCTACACTTCGAAAGGGGTTTTATGAAATGTCAGTCACCACCGCCAGCACTGCCAGCACCGCGACAGAGGCGCCAAGGAAAGTGGACTACAAAAAGGATTTCAAATGGCTCTACCTGCCAAAGGAAAAACCGGAGCTGGTTGAGGTGCCGGAGCTGCTGTTCCTGACCATAGAAGGCTCCGGCAGCCCGGACGCCCCGGCGTTTTCCGAGGCGGTTGAGGCGCTTTATGCTCTCAGCTATGCGGTCAAGATGTCTTACAAGAGCGCTGCGGTTCCGGACGGTTACTATGAGTACACCGTCTACCCCCTGGAGGGCGTCTGGGACCTGATCGATTATACTAAAGCGACGCTGGATAAAGATAATTTCAAATACACCTTGATGATCCGGCAGCCGGACTTTCTGACGCCGTCTTTGTTTGAGCGTTTTCTGGCTGAAGCAGGAAAGAAGAAGCCGGGGCTGCCGCTGTCGCGCGTGACGCTGACGACTCTGACGGAAGGCGCCTGCTGCCAGATGATGCACCTCGGAAGTTATGCCGATGAACCCGCGAGTTTCGCCGCCATGGAGGCCTACTGCGCTGAGCAGGGCTGGGTTCGGGCCTCCAAGACGCACCGTGAAATCTATCTGTCCGACCCGCGAAAGACCGAGACTGCAAAGTTGAAGACTGTTTTGAGGTTTAGAGTGGCGAAGAAATGACGGGGTTTGAGGTCGCTTTTCGGGGTGACAGTCACTGTTTTAAGTTGAGTGTCTGGCACCATTTCAACTTGAGTGACTGACACTCAAGTTGATCCAGTGCCAGAGCTTAGTGTAAATTTACACCATTGAGGACACTTCATCACGTCCTTTCAAAATTTTCATCCGGTGAAACTTTTTCAGACTTCTGACGTCTAAGTTTATATTCCAGCTATTATAAACCGAAACAACTGCGGCCAGAAGCATTCTAACAGCCACAAACCAGGCTCGCACCAGATCTGAAAGGAGACCTCACTGATGAAAAAACTATCAATTCTCAGCATTATGCTGATCCTTGTATTCGCCCTCGTCGCCTGCGCAACCCCGCCCGCACAACCGGAGCCAGCGCCCGAGCAGCCGCCGGTGACGACGCCTCCGGTCGAGGACCAATCCTACACAACGCCGCCTTTTGCCTTTCCAATTATAGGTGACTATCACGAAGGTCTTGCCGAGGCCCAGAGCGCACTCCGCGAAAAAGGAGAAGGCCAGTTGTTTGGGCTTCTCATCGACAACACTGCCGCGTGGGAGAAAGCCATTGAAACCTACGGCTTTAAAAACGCCCGTGAAGGCCAGACCCTGAACTATGGAGATGCGTACTTCGAAAGTTACGCGCTCCTGCTCGTCTTTGCGGATCAAGGCTCCAGCAGCGTTCAATATCAGTTTGGAAAAGCTGAAGCCACAGACTATCTGATCGACGTCACTTTGGAACAGTACATGCCGGAAATTGGGACCACGGATATTGTCATGAAGGGCTTCGTCGCTGGCCTTGAAAAGGAATCGCTCTACCTTCAGGACGGCAGCCCAAAACCTCTCAACATCACCCAGCGCACCATCCCGGTTGTCACGGATACGCCAGTGGACGATCTGACCATAGAAGACCTCCGGCTTGGCAATCTCTCCGTGAGACTAGCCGCCCTGGAGCTCGACTTCCGCATGGCACAACAACCTGAGCGCGTCGAAGTGAACCACGACGGTTACGAAGAGACACGCTACTATGAGAATGGCATTGAAATCATGATCATCGAGAACGAGGTCTTTATGATCTCCACAGACAATCCCGATTACTCTACGCCGCGTGGCCTCAAAGTCGGAGACAGCCTCGAAACCCTCACCACGCTCTACGGCGAGGCTTCCGTGATCGAGACCCTCGAAAACG
Organism: Acidaminobacter sp.; assembly: GCF_030247605.1. GTDB lineage: Bacteria > Bacillota > Clostridia > Peptostreptococcales > Acidaminobacteraceae > Acidaminobacter. The sequence continues at coordinate 87,424 of NZ_JAOTSB010000004.1, forward strand.
GCAACACCCTCCACAGCTTTGACCTCTCCGGCGAATACCACCTCTTCCACGCAGAACTTGAGGATGACACCATAGTGAGACTGCAAGTGAATTTGACGATGTAGCGAAAAACGTAAAAAGGGGGCTCCGGGGCAAGTTCTTACTTGCCCCAGAGTCCCCTTTTCATGAAACTCGGTGTCTGACACCGAGTTTCCACCGAGTTTTTCCTACCGAATCACATTCCGCAAAATCCCAATGCCCTCAATCTCGCAAATGACCTCATCCCCAGCCGTCAGGTATTTAGGCGGGCTGAAGCCCATGCCAACCCCCTTCGGCGTCCCGGTGGCAATGATGTCCCCCGGCTCCAGCGTCATGCCCATCGACAGGTCCGCAATGACCGTTGGAATATTGAAAATGAAATCAGACGTATTGCCGTCCTGTCGCAGCTCGCCGTTGACGTAGCTCTTCAAATCGAGGCTCAGCGGCAGCGGCAGCTCCGACTTGTGCACAAGGCATGGGCCGATGGGCGTAAAACCATCAAGGCTTTTGCCCTTAAACCATTGCAAATGTCTGGCCTGCATGTCCCTGGCGGAAAGGTCATTCAGGATTGTATAGCCAAAGATGTAGTCCTCAGCCTGATCCGCAGGAATGTCACGTCCAGCCTTGCCAATGACGACCGCCAGCTCCACTTCATAATCCAGCTGGGTCGATCCGGAGGTGGAATAAGAAATCTCATCATCAGGCCCCATCATTTCAAGGACGCGCTTCGAGAAGTAGACCGGGTGCTCCGGCATTGTCGGTGCGTGGTTCAAATTCTTGGCGGTTTCCTTGACGTGCTCCCTGTAATTGAGTCCGAGACACAGCACGTCGTGCTTGGTCTTCTGAAGGGGCGCCAAAAGTGACACGGCTTCAGCCGCATAGGAAGGAAATTCCTGCAGCGCGGCGCAGCAGCTGATTTCCTTGAGGATCGCAAGCTCGTCCTCAGTAACGCTTTCAATAAACGCGTTCAAGGTTTCAAACTGCTTTCCGGGAATCAAATGGTTCAGTTCATAGATGTGCGTCATTGACTTATTGAAGAGTCCCAGCAGAATCTGGTCTCCCGTTTTGAATCTGACGAATTTCACTGTGTGGCCTCCTTTTTGTTTTCTTAGGTTTATTATAAACAACTTTTGCATCTTTTTTCGCAATTCTTGCTGAAAGGTTGTTTTTTTTGCCAATTCCTGCATTATAATTAGGTGAGGTCAAATTTAAATGGCTTAATTTTTACTGTGATTCGGTGGCGGTATGGGCGACAGAGTTGCTTACTGACCATCGGATAAAACAATCACTGTCTTTACAGGAGGTTACTATGAACGACGTTATAAAAGCTCTATACGAACGAAAAAGCGTCCGGCGCTTTCTTCCGGACCAGCTGAAGGACGAGGACATCCTCGCAGTCATTGAGGCGGGCAACCAGGCGCCCAGCGGCCACAACACCCAGCCGGTGCGCTTCACGATCCTGCAGGATCAGGCGCTGATCGATCACATCAACGACGCCACCAAGAACGTCATGCGGGACTCTGAGGTCGACTGGATCCGCAAATTCGGCGCGAGCGAGCGCTACCACCTGCTGCACAAAGCGCCTACGGTCGTCATTGTCTCCGTCCGAAGCGACGTCTATTCACCTGTGGCGGACGCCTCAGCGGCGGTGGAAAACATGCTGGTGGCGGCGCACAGCCTGGGCATAGGCTCCGTGTGGGTCGGTCTGATCAGTTCTTACTTTCAACTCCCTGAGGCCTATGGGAAGTTGAAAATCCGCGACGGTTACAAACCGCTCTATGCCGTGTGCCTCGGATACGAGGACCCGAAAAAGGTCCTTCCCAAGCCGTCCAGACAGAAGGACGTCTTTGACTGGATCCGGTAGCGGCAGGACTCGCAGGTCGGTTTAAAAAAGGCGCAGCCGATGGTTGGTAGGCTTGACAATAGGACGGCACCTGCTACAGGATATGCAGATCATTTTATTGTGAAGGAGAGATTCCATGCAATTTCTAGTTATTGGACGCGACGACTCAGACGAAGGCGCCATGTCGCGACGCCTGGCTGTCAGAGACAACCACCTTGCCCTGGCCCAGCAAATGAAAGATACGGGCGAATTGCTTTATGCGGTCGCATTAATGGACGACAATGAGCGCATGGTTGGCTCAGCCTTGATTATGGAATTCGAAGACCGTGCAGCGCTGGACGCATGGCTGGAGGTCGAGCCTTATGTCGTTGGCGACGTCTGGAGAACCGTCGAGGTCAGCCTTTGCAAGGTTCCGGGGTTTATTAAGCCATAGGTTTTAGTTGGAGGCCAATAGGCTACAAGCCGCGCGGACGGGTTTCAACTTGGGGACGCGGACAGGTTTCATTCTGGGGACGCGGACAGGTTTTAATTTGGGGCCAGAGCTCGGTGTCATAATACTCAATTCTACGACAAAAGTCCTTCACTCCAGTGGTTTGTTCGCCACTAAATGGAGTGAAGGACTTTCAATTTTTCAGATCGATGGTGCGCGTTGGTGGTTTGGGGACCATCGGCAGACCAAGCACTGAAATTCTCTGACCGCGATGCCCTCGATGACCAATCATCCTGAACCGATACCTGAACCGATACCTGAACCGATACCTGAACCGGTTCCCCAACCCAAGCCCCCTACACCTTACACTGCTTCAGCGTATAGACATCATGCCTGCGGTGCGCGAGGAGCGGCAGCTCCCGCCGGACCTTCTCGACGTAATCCATGTCAAGCTCCGCCAAAATCATGCCCGGGGCCGCCTCCAGCATCTCGATGACATCCCCCCACGGGGACACCGCCAGCGAATGGGCATAGGACACATAAGGCCCGTTGACATCCCGCGCAGGCGCTGCCCCGAGCACATAGGCCTGATTGTCCAGCGCCCGGTTCCTGAACAGAATCTCCCAGTGCGCCGGCCCCGTCGTCATGTTGAACGCCGCCGGCACCACCAGAATCTTCGCGCCTTGGTCCACCATCATCCTGGCCAGCTCGGGGAACCGCAGGTCGTAGCAGATTGCCAGGCCGACGCGCCCGAACTCCGTCTCAAACACCGTGACCTGGGACCCGGCCGACAGAGTGTCAGATTCCTTAAACCGCTGCCCGCCCTCTATATCAATGTCAAACAGGTGCATTTTGCTGTGCTTCGCCACCTGACGGCCCCTGCGGTCGAACACAAAGGACGTGTTGTAGAGCTTCCCGTCCCGCGCCCGCTCCGGAATGGACCCGGCCACCAGCCAGATTCCCAGGCGCCCGGCCAGCTTCGAGAGAAACTGGTGGGTCTCGCCGCCCTCAGGCTCCGCATAAATGGGAAAGCTGTCGTTGGAATATGGGCAGTTGAACATCTCCGGCAGCACCACCAGGTCCGCCCCGGCCTCCGCCGCCTGAGCCGCATACCTCTCGGCCGTCTCCAGATTGGCGCGCTTATCCGCGGTCACCGCCATTTGAACCAAAGCTGCTTTAAGCTTCACCATTAGCCCTCCAGTACTTGGATAAACGCCTTCATGTACGCCGGCAGGTCCATTGGCGCCCGGCTCGAAATCAGGTTGCCGTCCACGACCACTTCCTCGTTGACCCACTTGCAGCCCGCATTTTCCATGTCGTCCCGGATCGCTGGCGTCGACGTCGCCGTGCGCCCCTTCATGATCCCGGCGGATATGGTGACCCACCCCGCATGACAGATTATGCCGATGGGCTTGCCATCCTCATTCATCTCCCGCACAATCGCCTTCACCTTGTCATTGCGTCTCAGCTTGTCCGGCGCCCACCCACCCGGAATGAGCAGCCCCACGAACTCCGAACCGCTGATGTCGTCCCAGGAGACGTCACTTTTATACGGTACACCATTCTTCCCTTTGAGACCGCGACCGCCTGCGTCCGAGGCCATCACCACATTATAGCCCGCCTCGATCATCCGGTAGTATGGATACAGCAGCTCAAGATCCTCCGCGTAGTCATCCGTGAGAATCAGAATTTTGTCTCTTCCCATGTTCAAGCTCCTTTCGGTTGTCGCGTTCGGTTAGCCGACTCAACTGTGAGAGTAATTGCCTGTCTCAATTTTTACCCGATTTTTCTATTCTGAAAACAAACTGTTTCCCCCGAATCCGAATGCCGCTGTTTGCTGCGGTCCCATTCTGGGTAACGTTGTACTTATATTAATTAAGGACACTCTTGAATGACGTGAATGTTTTGCAAAGATAGCAGAGCAAAGAGAAGAGAAGAAAAGCAAAGAAAAAAAGACAAAGAAAAGGAGGGCCGATGGCCATGTCCGACCCCCAGCACCCCGCCTATATCCCAGGTCTGCGCAACCTCAAAACCGCCCTGGCAGTCCTAATCATCCTGACCCTCGCGAAGCTGATGGACTACCCTGCCCCCATGTACGCCGGCATTGCGGCAATCACCACCATGCAGGACAGCATTGCCCATTCCATTTCCTATGGCAAAATGCGGATTATGGCCACTTTGGTTGGCGGCCTCATGTCCGTCATCATTCTGTACGCCACGCGGCACATCCCGGTCGAAAGCATTTCCATCCTGCTGATCCCTCTGGGCATTGTGTTGACCATTTTGCTGTGCAACATCATCCGCTTCAAGGAAGCGTCAGGCCTCGCGACGGTGGTCTTCGTCATCATCATGATGCAGTATACCGGAGACCCCTATACCTATGCCATCATTCGAACGATTGAGACCATTGTTGGGATCGTCATAGCCGTGGTGATCAACCGCTGTGTCAAGCAGCCGGAAAGTCCGGAGCCTGCAGAACCCGCTTGATGGACACAAATGGTGTAATCTTACACTTAGCTCTGGCACCGGATTTAACTTGGTGACAGGCACTCAGTTCAACTTTGTACCAGAGCCTATCGTCCTCCCCTATGACGTCAAAGTCACCCTTTCCGCTAACAGCTTAAACCTAAAAGGACGGAGAAATGGATTCACTTTCCATTTCTCCGTCCTTTTTAAGCTTCTACTTCGCCATCAGCCAAACACCCACAGCCGCCGCGATCACCGCAAAGACATAAAAGAAGATCACAGTGCCCTGCTCGCCCAGCAGCTTCCGGAACAGTCTAATTTTGGCCATATTCCAGATCTTTTCGGGTTTTTTCGCGGCAATCCAAACCACCGCGACGCTATAAAGGATGAGAAATATACCTAAAAGTGCGAGTCCGTCCATTTAATAGACCTCCTTAAAAAGTTCAGTTCAGCCCACGCGCGATCCGCCTGCTGAGCAGCGCGAAGACCACCGCCGTAATCGCCAGCACAATCCCAGTGTTTCGCAGGACCACGCCCCAGGTCGCCTCCAGCAGCACAATGCGGTTCATGCTGTCAAACGCCCAGTAAAACGGCGACCAGTAAAGCAATGGATTCCACTTGTCCGCCAGGAAAATCGCGCCCATAATCGACGCTAAAATAGGCACAAACAGCACCTTCATGCTGGACGCCGCGCTGATCACGTTGTCGTTCATAACCCCAATCACAAAGCCAATCAGCACGCTGATCAACGCAATAGAAAATATCGCCACTGTGACCATGCCGTAGTTCAGCCCCTCAAACCCCAGGATCAGCAGCACCCCAAAGGCGTGAATCACCGGAATCACGACGCCCAAAAGCCCTTTTCCAATAACAAAAGCTTTCCGGCTCACCGGCGCCACGTTCATGGCCGACAGCGTATTGTCCTGCTTCTCCTCCACCAGGTTGATCAGGATCACCATGCCCCCGAAGACCGACATGAAGACCACCAGCACCGACGCCCCGAACTGCTTGAGCGGCGGCAGCTTCCAGCCAATGTCGGAGACGAGCGCGTCCATCGGCAGCTCAAGGTCCTGGTTGACATAAGCATCCAGCACCAGCTCAAAAATCTCGTCCATGCCCTCCTGCTCGTTGCCTTCCTTCACAATCTCAAAGCCCCCCTCGCCCGCCTGACGCAGGCCAAACACGTCGTCCGTGGCTCGGACCCTGCGTTCCAGGGCCTCCCCGTCCGCCTCCAGAACCTCCACTTTGCCGATGGTCTCAAGATATTCCACCACCGCCGGCTCTACACTCGGATCCACCGCCATCTGCAGCACATTGGCCCCCACGGACGGAATCAGACCCCGCAGGATGAGCGCGCTGAGGAACGGCGCCAAAATGACATACACAATAATATTATCCCTAAGACCACTCCGGACATCCCGTCCGGTGATCCTCAAAATTTTCCGAAACATTACCCGTCACCTCCCCTTTGACCGAGTTCAGGACCAGGATGAAACCCAAGTTCCAGTCCAAATCCCAGCCTATGCCCAAACCCCATCCCAAACTCAAACCGTCAGCGTCTTCTTGAACCGGTAGAGCGCCAGCATGAAAATCAAGGCCGCACCAGCCAAGAGCCCGCCCGCAGTCGCGTAGACGTAAGTCAGGTTCGGCTGCTGATACAGCAGCTCCCGGATCGACACCAGCATAGGATACGTCGGGATCATCCGGATGATGAGTGGGCTGAAGGACGGCATAAAATACGAAATCGTCGAAAACGCCAGCACAAAGACGACGACAAAAATGCTGCTCATGGCCTTCATCAGATCATCGTAAAAGCTGGTGAGCAGGAGCCCAATCGCCGTGCCAAACAGGTTGGCCGCCGCCATAAAAATCATGAGCGGCCCATAGTGGGCTGACCCGCGAGCTATGGCCACCGTCACCAAAAGCGACGTCAGCATGCCCATAACCAGCATCATCCCGAGCTTAGCCAGCAGATAATCTGAAATCTTCGCGGGTGTCACCGTCAGCGCCTTGATTGTACCCTCATCCTTGTCCATAAAGATGTAGGCCGCCACAATAAACAGCCCGGTAAAGGCGGAGTTCAGCACGAGAAATACCGGCAGCACCGTCAGCCGGTCAGACAGCTTCTCCCGCGCCCCACCGAGGGTCGTGATCGACACCTGATCCTCATAGTCAGGCATATAAGTCGTCAGGTCCCCAATAAAAGTCTGCTTCAGCAGTTCCACCAGTTTCGGACTCTCGTAGCCCTGCAGCACGAAGTCATAGGTGATCCGCCCTTCCGCGCTCTGGAACACATGGATTCCCGCGGCCTCCCGGTCTTCCAGCAGGGCGTTCTCAATCGCTTCCCGGCTGTCCAGATAGATCAGCCGGTCCGCCTCAGCGCCCTCGTCAAAGAGTGTCCGCACCGAACTATACGCCGGCTCCTCCAGTTCGATCAGCGTGTAGATGTCGTGCTCCGTCGTAAAATTCTCCGGCAGCACAAACAGCATCACCAGAATGAAAATCACCGCCAGCGCGATTTCAATATAAATGTAGAAGGTCCGGAAGGACAGCTTCAGGTCCTTCAAAAAAGTCGTCAGAAATTTCATAGCTTACACCAGCTTTCTTCCGGTGACCTTGATAAAAATCTCCTCCAGCGTCGCTTCCTTGGTGTGCATCGTCTCAATCTTCCTGGTGGCCAGCACCTCCTGAAGCGCCGCGACCTCCACCGGATCCACCAGAGAGAAGTGCCGCCTGATCAGATGGGCACCAGTACCGGTACCCCCGCCGATGGTCGCCCGACCCACAGTGCCGGTGCCGCTGCCATCGGCAGAATCACTGACAATAGGCTGTTCAGCCGCAACGGCCTGATTGGCCTCATCACCCTGAGCGGCCTCTTCCACATACTCCACCTCGACCAGCTTCTCGCCGTACTTGAGTTTGAGATTTCGCGGCGAATCGATCAGCCTGAGCTCCCCGTCCACAATGAACCCGACCCGGTCGCAAAGCTCATCCGCCAGAAACATGTTGTGGGTCGTCAGAAAAATCGTGGTGCCTCGCTCCTTCTTCTCCTTCACAATATCCTTGATCACGCTGGCGATGGCTGGGTCCAGCCCCGTCGTCGGCTCATCCAGGAACCACAGGATCGGCTGGTTGAGCATGCTGCGCACGAAGGTCAGCCGGTGCTTCATCCCCTTCGAAAACGTCGCCGCCTTCTTGGACGCCACCTGCTCCAGCCCCACGAGGGTCAGCAGTTCCATAGGGTCCAGGGTTGGCACGTCGAACAGCTTCCTGTAGAACTCCAGGTTCTCCAGGGCCGTCAGCTTGCCGTAGACGTTGGACTGCTCAAAGGAAACCCCCAGCTTGTTGAACATCTCCCGCTTCGGATGGTGCATATCGTAGCCCGCCACCTGGACCTCCCCGGTCTTCAGAGGCAGCAGCCCCGTCAAAATGTTCTGCGTCGTGGATTTCCCGGCCCCGGACGGCCCCAGCAGCCCGAAGGATTCCCCCTCCGCGATCTCAAAGCTGATGTCCTTCACCGCGTACTTGTCGTCGTTGGTGTAAGAGTAGTAAAGCCCTTCCACTTTAACCATGTGTTTCACCTCCTGAAATTGCTGAACCCCTTAAGCCTTCCCAATCCCAAATCTCAAAAGATCCAAAAATTTGCCGATGGTCACCAAAACCCCATCATCATAAAAATAGTCGTCCTTCTTCGCAATGTGCTTCTGATAATACTCGCTGATCTCCACGTTGAGGGCGCTGATCAGGTGGGCGGTGAGCCCCAGATCGATGTCCGGCCGAATCTCCCCCCGCTCGATCCCCAAGATCAGCAGCTGCTCGAACACCTGGTTTGACTTGTCTATGTTGTCCTCGATGATCTCCTTGAACAGCGCGTGCGAAGGATCCGACCTCAAACGATTCCCTATGACCACAAAATCCGGATTATCCCTGGCAAAATTGAGTCCCGTCTCATACATTTCTCTGACGATGACAAAAAAATCATGGTCAAACGGATTTTTCATCACCGGCGTCAGGTACTCCATTTTTTTTGCGATGATCAGGGACATGATGTGTTTGTAGAGGTCCTTCTTGTCCTCGAAGTATTGGTAGAAGCTGCCCTTGGGTATCCCGCTCCCCTTGACGATCCGGTTCACGCTGGCGTTGTCGAAGCTGTATTCCACGAACTCCCGAATGGCAGCTTCTTCGATTTTAGCGCGTTTTTCCGGCGGCAGATTGAAAAAGGTCTCTTTTGGCATAGCTGCACCTCCTGCTGTCTTACAGATCTTTCTATCGATATGACCACTAAGTCATGTGACTTCTTGGTCATATTATACCTCTAATTCGGCGCGATAATCATTAAATAAGGATTAATTTGCATTGGGGTCAGGTACGAAGTTGAACCTGGTACCTGGTTTAGATATGCATACGGTGTCAGGTGCAGAAATATTTTAGAAATACACAGACATTATTTTGTTCATTATTGATTCGAGACAGTCCACCCTCATCAGATTGAAGCTTGGGCCGGAAGGCTTCAAAGCAAAGCGGGTCAGATCCCGGCTGTCCACTATAAACAGCCGGGGTCTGACCCGCTACCTTTATTCCGACGTGCTCCAGAGCGACCGGCGCCTATTGCCTAGCTGCGCTTCCCTCTGGTCTTGGTCTGTTTGCTTTAGCGACCATCGGCAAATGTTCAGGTCTTAGTCTTAGCCTTGATCTTTATCCTCTAGTTCCTGAGGCTGTGAATAGGTGCCGGAATACGGCCGCCGCGCTCCACGAAGAGCTTGGAGGAGGCTTTGTTCACCGGCATGATTGGCGCCCGGCCCAGCAGACCGCCGAACTCCACGTAGTCGCCCACGCCCTTGCCGTGCACCGGAATGACGCGCACTGCCGTAGTCTTGTTGTTGATCATGCCAATCGCCGCCTCGTCCGCGATGATGGCCGAAATCGTCTCCGCGGTCGTATCCCCCGGGATCGCGATCATATCGAGGCCCACCGAGCACACGCAGGTCATAGCTTCGAGTTTGTCCAAGGTCAAAATGCCTTTCTCAACTGCTTCAATCATGCCCTCGTCCTCGCTGACCGGGATGAACGCGCCGCTGAGTCCGCCCACGTGGGAAGACGCCATGGCGCCGCCTTTCTTGACCGCGTCGTTGAGCATCGCCAGTGCCGCCGTGGAACCGTGGGTCCCGCAAGTCTCCAGGCCCATCTCCTCGAGGATTCGGGCCACGCTGTCCCCAACCTCCGGCGTCGGCGCCAAAGACAGATCCACAATGCCATAGGAAACCCCAAGCCGCCGCGACGCCTCCCGGGCCACCAGCTCGCCCATGCGCGTCACCTTGAAGGCCGCCTTCTTGATGGTCTCAGCCACCTCGTCGAAGCTCTTGCCGCGCACCTCTTCCAGCGCGACCTTCACAACCCCCGGTCCACTGACGCCCACGTTGATGGTGCAGTCCGCCTCGCCCGGCCCGTGGAAGGCCCCCGCCATAAACGGATTGTCCTCCACCGCGTTGGAGAAGATGACCAGCTTCGCGCAAGCGATGCCATCTCGGTCCTTCGTCAGGCGCGCGCACTCCTTGACCACCTGACCCATCTCCCGAATGGCGTCCATGTTCATGCCTGCCCGGGTCGTCGCCACGTTCACCGAGCCACAGACGATCTCCGTCTCCGCCAGCGCCCTTGGCAGCGCCTGAATCAGGCGGATGTCGCCCTTTGTCATGCCCTTGTGGACCAGTGCCGAAAAGCCCCCTATGAAGTTGACCCCGACCGCCTTGCCCGCCCGGTCCAGCGCGTGGGCCAGCTCCAGCGTGACGTCCTCCTCGGAAGCCCCCGCCAGCATAGCGATTGGCGTCACCGAAATCCTCTTATGTATGATGGGAATCCCGAATTCCTTTTCGATCTCCTTCGCTACTGGAACCAGCCGCGCGGCGACCCTTGTGATCTTGTCGTAGATTTTCTGCGCCATGACGCTTCCGTTGCCATCGGCACAATCCAGGAGCGAAATGCCCATGGTCACGGTCCGGATGTCGAGTTTCTGTTCGTGGAACATTTCCTGGGTGTCCAGGATTTGCCGCATAGTTAACATAACATCCTCCTAAATCTGGTGCATAGCGGTGAAAACCTCTTCCCGCTTCACTCTGATCTGCATGCCCAGTTCGTTTTCGACTTCCTGCATCTTCGCCTGCAGCTCCTCAATGTTCGTGTTGAGTTTGCCAAGGTCCACGATCATGACCATGGTGAACAGCCCCTGCATGATGGTCTGGCTGATGTCGTCGATGTTGACTTCACGCTCGTACAGCGCCGTGGCGATCTTCGCGATGATCCCCGGCCGGTCTTTCCCAAGAACTGTAATCACTGCTTTCAATTGAATTGCCCCCATTTCCCTCAAACAGGTCAGGTGTGACGGTGACGGCGTTAGCGCCGGCGCTGGAATCCGTCCGGGTCCGAGAACCAGTACCAGTACCAGACCAAAACCAATACCTCTGCCGATGGTCACCCACCCACACCTTTTCTCCCACTCAAGTTTTCAGAATTTTTCACATTATAGCACAGAACAGAAGGGCATGAACAGCATTTTATTAACAATATTTAATTTATATTAACGATCGTTCGTAATAGTGTATGTTTTTGTATACAATAATACGGTAATTCGATATTATTCTGCGTATGCACGGCAGAAAATACAAACAATTAACGAGTGCCTGTCACCGGCTTCAACTGAGTGTCTGACACCAACTTCAACTGAGTGCCTGTCACCTACTTCAACTGAGTGTCTGACACCAACTTCAACTGAGTGTCTGACACCAACTTCATTTCGGTGCCAGAGCATGCGAAAACGACTTTCATTCTCGCGCTCCCCGTCCGACCACAATCCTCAGATCCTTATTCCCTAATCGCATTCTTCAGCGCCTTCACAAACGCGCCCACAGGCGCAGCCGCTCCGGTGCCGTGCTTCGCCACCAAATCCACCACGGCGCTGCCGACTATGACCCCTTCAGCATACTTCGCCAAAGCCTTCGCCTGCTCCGGTGTGGAAATACCAAAGCCCACCGCCGTTGGAACCGTCGCGTGCCTCTGAATCTCCCCAAAAAACGCGTCAAAATCCGTCGCGAACCCAGCCCGCGTCCCCGTCACCCCCAGGGAGGACACGCAGTACAGGAAGCCCTCGCTGTTCTGGGCAATGGCATGGATCCGGTCCCGGGACGTCGGCGCCACCAGACTGATCAGGTGAACCCTATGAGCCCTGGCCTCCCCGGAAATCTCCACCTGCTCCCCGTAAGGCAGATCCGGCACAATCACCCCGTCAATCCCCGCACGGGCGCAGGCCTCAAAAAACCGGTCCTTCCCATAATGCAGAATACAATTCAAATACATCATCAGAAGCAGCGGCGTCTCCGTCACTCCCCCAGACCTGAGCCGCGTCACCAGGTCAAAAATCCCCGGCAGAGTCGCCCCCGCCTCCAAAGCCCTGGCACTGGCAGCCTGAATGATCGGCCCCTCCGCCATGGGATCTGAAAACGGCACGCCCAGCTCCACCAAATCTGCGCCTTGAGCAATCATTTCCAGCACCAGCGCCTCCGTCGTCGCCATGTCCGGGTCGCCCGCCGTCACAAACGTGATCAGTGCCTTCTCCCTGCGATGTCTGAGCCCCTCAAAAGTCGCATCAATCCTATTCATGGATGTTTTCCCCCCTGTACTTCGCCACAGACTGCACGTCCTTGTCCCCGCGCCCGGACAGACAGATCACCAGAATCTCCTCCGGCCCCATCTCCGGCGCGATCTTCCTCGCCAGCGCCACCGCGTGGGCCGACTCAATGGCCGGAATGATCCCCTCCACCTTCGCCAGGTACTCAAAGGAATCCACCGCCTCCGCGTCCGTCACCGGCAAGTACTCCGCTCTGCCGATGGACGCCAAATAAGCATGCTCAGGCCCAATGCCCGGATAATCCAAACCGGCGGAGATGGAGTACACCGGCATGATTTGCCCGCCGTCATCCTGCAGAAACAGCGACTTCATCCCATGAAAAACCCCCGTCTCCCCCATGGTCACCGTAGCCGCGTTCATCCGCGTGTCGACGCCATGCCCCGCTGCCTCCGCGCCAACCAGCCGAACGCCCGGGGAATCGATAAAATCATAAAACGCCCCCATGGCATTGGACCCGCCGCCTACACAGGCTATGACGCAATCCGGCAGCCGCCCGGCTTCCACGGCAAGCTGCGCCCGGACCTCTTCACCAATAACTTTCTGGAAGTCCCGGACAATCATAGGAAACGGATGGGGCCCCATGACAGAGCCAATCATATAAAACGTAGTATCCGCCTCCCCGGCCCAGCAGCGGAACGCCTCGTTGACCGCGTCCTTCAGCGTCCCCGTACCGCTTGACACCCCAGTAACCTTGGTCCCCAGGAGCTTCATCCGGTAAACGTTGAGCTGCTGGCGCTCCATGTCCTCCACGCCCATGAACACCTCGCACTCCATGCCCAGGAGCGCCGCTGCCGTCGCCGCGGCAACCCCGTGCTGGCCTGCCCCTGTCTCAGCGATCAGCCTCTTCTTGCCCATCTTCTTAGCAAGGAGCGCCTGCCCCAGAACGTTGTTGATCTTGTGGGACCCCGTGTGGTTCAAGTCCTCCCGCTTCAGATAAATCTGCGCGCCCCCCAAGTCCTGGGTCATCTTGCGCGCCGGATACAGCATGGACGGCCGTCCCGCGTACCCTTCCAGCAGTGCCTTCAGCTCCGCCCTGAACTCCGGCTCCTGCGAAAACTTCGTGTACGCCGCCTCTAACTCAATCAACGCGTTCATCAGCGTCTCGGGGACATATTGCCCCCCAAACTCACCGTATCTTCCTGGCTTTGTCATGCTCTTTTCCCCCCGACTCGTTCTATAATTTCGATGATGTCTTCCATCTTTGAAAGATCCTTAAACCCATCCGTTTCAATGCCGCTGGACAAGTCGATCCCATAAGGCTCGACGGCATAAACCGCCTCTTCCAGGTTCCCGGCGTTCAACCCGCCTGCCAGAAAAAATGGCTTCGTGAGCTGTTCCTTGACACCGCGAATCATGTTCCAGTCCGCGACTACACCCGTACCCCCGGCCATGCCCGGTGTAAAGGCGTCCAGCAGCAGCCGGTCCACCTCAAGCCCGTCCGCAGCCAGCAGCACCGCCGCGTCTGTTGTCCTCACGGCCTTCCAAATCTCAGGACATTTGCCGATGGTTCCAGAACACACACCCGACAGCGCCTCTTTAACTGCCCGAATTTCCTCTGGTCCTTCATCCCCATGCAGCTGCACAACATCCAGTTTCGCCTGCCGCACTGCCTCAAGGATTTCCTCCAAAGACGCGTTCACAAACACGCCGACCTTCTTCATGCCTTCCGCCAGCCCCAACCCCAACTGTCCCGCAAGTTCAGGACTCACCTGCCGCTTGCTCTTCGCGAAGACAAAGCCAATATAGTCCGGACGGGTCTGATTCGCGTATTCAATATCCTCAGGACGTCTAAGTCCGCAGAATTTTATTTTCATTGTATGTCAACTCACTTTCTAATGAGGGAAACTGGGGGTCGTTAGGCGTAAGCCGCTGACACCGAGTTTCAGAAACTGGGTGTCTGACACCGAGTTTCATCGACCCCCAGTTTCCTTCCTTTTTCAACATTTTCTATTACAACCCCTTAAGTCCCTTAAGCGTCCCTTCGACGTCCTTGCTTCGCATCAAGGTCTCGCCGATCAGCACCGCGTCGGCGCCCCAGGACCGTACCGCCTCCATGTCTTTTGCATCCCGGATGCCGCTTTCTGAGATGCAGAGGCGGTCTTTAGGGACCATCGGCAGCAGTCTTTGGGTGGTGGAGAGCTCCACATTGAAGGTTTTGAGGTCCCGGTTGTTAATGCCAATCAGTTCGGCCCCGCAGTCAATGGCCCGCGTCATCTCCGCTTCGTCGTGGACCTCCACCAGGGCGTCCAGTCCAAGGGAGGCCGCCAGGGCCATAAAGGACCGGATCTCTTCGTCGCTGAGAATCGCGACAATCAGCAGAATCGCGTCAGCGCCAATCACACGGGCCTCGTAAATCTGGTAGTCGTCAAAGATGAAGTCCTTCCGGATGATGGGGAGGGACACCGCTTGGCGCACCTGCTTCAAATAGTCGGAGCCGCCCTGGAAATAGGCTTCCTCCGTCAGCACGGAAATGGCGCTGGCGCCGCTGCGCTCATAGGCTGCCGCGACCTCCGCCGGGCGGAAATCCGGCTGGATCAGGCCCTTGGATGGGGAGGCCTTTTTGACCTCCGCAATAATGGACAGGCCTTCCGCAGCCAAAGCCTTTGCGAAACCCTTGGTCGCCCGCTCAGGGGATGCGCTATCAGCGATCTCCAGAGCCATGCGCTTCATTTCCTCACGCCCGACCGCCGAGATCTCCTTGGCCAGCTGAATTTTGCGTTTTTCAACAATCTCATCCAATATCATGGTTGTCCTCCCTAAGTCCCTATAAACCTATTAAAGTTAGTACTATTAAGCTTTCCTGCCTACCGCGTTTCGCCGGACATCTATCTCCCATACTGCTGGGTCGTCTCCGCCAGTGCCTTCAGCTTCGCCAGAGCCCGCCCGCTGTCAATGGATTCTCGGGCTGCCGCTACGCCTGCCACAAAGCTGTCCACTTTACCGGAGGCCACCAGGGCCGCCGCCGCGTTCAGAAGCACAACATCCCGCTTTGGTCCCTGCATGCCGTTTAAAATATCCAGCGTGATCTTGGCATTCTCCTCAGGCGTTCCCCCTACCAGGTTCACGAGCTCTGTCGAAGTCAGCCCGACCTCTTCCGGGGTAATTTTGTAGGTGCGGGTCTGACCCCGCTTGATCTCACAAATCGTCGTCGCGCCTGTCAAAGTGACCTCATCGAGGCCGTCGGAGCCGTGTACCACGAGGGCACCCTGGACGCCCAGCTGAACTAAAACATTCGCCAGAACTTCTACCAGCTTTTCATCATAAACCCCAAGAAGCATGTAAGGGGCTCCCGCCGGATTGGACAGTGGTCCCAAAATATTGAAAACACTCCGCAGTCCCAGCTCCCGCCGCGGTGTCGCCGCATGGCGCATGGAGCCGTGGAAGGCCGGCGCAAACATAAAGGTCACACCGGTCTTCTCCAAACAGTCCAGGGCCTGTTCCGGCGTCAGATTGAGCCGGACCCCCAGCTGTTCCAGGACATCCGCGCTGCCGGAGCGACTGGAGACACTGCGGTTTCCGTGCTTGGCCACCGGCTGCCCGGCGCCCGCCACCACAAGAGCGGTCGTCGTCGAAATATTGAAGGTGTTGCTGAGGTCACCGCCGGTGCCCACAATATCCACTGCCGGCAAAGTAGTTTTAACTGTGGCCGCTTTGCTGATCATGGCTCTGGCAAAGCCCGTAATCTCATCCACGGATTCGCCCTTCATCCGCAGCGCCGTCATAAATGCCGCGATCTGGGCATCCGTTGCACCGCCATCCATGATGCAGCCCATGGCATTTTCTGCCTCAGAGGCACTCAGGGACTCGCCCTCCGCCACCGTCAGAAGATAGCGCTTCAGCGCCGACTTCTCTTCGCTGGACACCGGCATCTGGAGGACCTGGCTGGTGGCCTGCACCCCCGCCACTTTAGTGACAAACTTGTACAGCATGGACTTGCCATGTGGAGTCAGCACGGACTCCGGATGGAACTGCACTCCATAAACCGCCAGCGCTTCATTTTCCACTGCCATGATTTCACCCTTGGCGGTCTTAGCGGTCACTTTCAAGGTCTCGGGCAAAGACAAAGGATCCAGCACCAGCGAGTGATACCGTGCCACCTCCAGCTTTACCGGCAGCCCTTCAAAGAGCTTAGAGGACGGATCCACCTCAATCATGCTGGACTTCCCGTGGACCTGCTCTGAGGCGTGAACCACCCGGCCCCCAAAAGCCTCACCTATGGCCTGCAGTCCCAGGCAAACCCCCAGCATAGGAATCTTGCCGGCGAAATGTCGGATCGCTTCAATGGTGATCCCCGCGCTGGCCGGAAAGCCAGGCCCCGGCGACAGGATCAGGGCCTCAGGCCCTAAAGCTTCAATCTCCGCCAAAGTAATCTGGTCATTGCGTACCACTTTCAAGTCCGGATAAAACGACCCGATCTCCTGATACAGGTTATAAGTAAACGAATCGTAGTTGTCTATGATCAAGATCATTAGAGATCCCCCGCTTCCACAATAGCTTGAACGACGGCCTTCGCCTTGTTGACCGTCTCCTCATATTCTTTCTCCGGCACTGAGTCCGCCACAATCCCGGCCCCCGCCTGGACATAGGCCTTCCCGCCTGTAAACAGCGCCGTCCGAATGGCAATGCACGTATCCATGTCCCCATTCAGCGCCAGGTAGCCCGCCGTGCCGCCATAAATCCCCCGTCGGCTGCTTTCCAGGGAGTCTATGATTTCCATAGCCCTGACCTTGGGCGCCCCGGACAGCGTCCCCGCCGGCAGCACCGACTTCAGAACGTCCAGGCCGCTCAGGCCCGGCTTCAAATTGCCTTCCACGTCGCTCACCAGGTGCATGACCTTGGAGTACCGCTCCACCTTCATCAGCGTCGTTACTTCTACTGATCCAAAGGCGGCGACCCTGCCTACATCGTTTCGTCCCAGGTCCACCAGCATCATGTGCTCCGCCCGCTCCTTGGGATCGTTCAGCAGCTGCGCCTCCAGCTGAAGGTCCTCCGCCGCGTCGAGCCCCCGGCGGATCGTCCCGGCGATAGGCCGCGTCATGATCCGCTCGTCAGTCACACTGGCCAGTCGCTCGGGGGACGCCCCGGCAATCTCATAGGACGGAAACTTGAAGTAATACATGTAAGGCGACGGATTCTGCACCCGCAGCACCCGGTACACATCGAAGGCCGGCGGCGGGTTATCCACCTCAAACCGCTGAGACAGAACGATCTGGAACGCGTCCCCATCATAGATGTGATGTTGGGCCTTCCGAACCTTCTCCATAAACGCCTCCCGCGTCGTGTCGCTGGTGGCCTCGGCCTCGCGCTGACGGGGCTTCCTGCCATTACTGAACCTCTGACCTCCTGCTCTGCCGATGGCAGTCGAAAGTCCCTCCGACAAGTCCCGCAGCCTCTGAACCGCCGCTGCGTATTCTGCCTCGAAACCAGCGTCGCTCTTAGTTCTGGCATGAGTCATCAAAATGACCTTGTGCTTCAGGTGGTCGAAGGCGATGATCTCTTCAAAATACATCAGATGGATCTCAGGAAGTCCTATTGTGTCTTCAGGACCGGGGCCCAGGGTCGTTTCCACGTATCTTGCCGCGTCATATCCGAAGACGCCCACCAGGCCGCCCGTCAGCGGCGGGAGATGGAGGAGCTTGGGGCTGCGTCGCGTCGAAAGAAAGTCGCCTATGACGGTAAAAGGGTCGGTGATGCGACCATCGGCCACCCTCTGTCCGTTAATGGTCATGATCCCATCCCTGAGCAAAATCTCCGCCTCCGGGCAGCGGCCTATAAAGGAGTAGCGGCCCCACTGGGCCCCGTTTTCAACGCTTTCCAGCAGGAAGCAGTGGGTCGCGTCGTCCTTAATGGCATGGAACAGCTGGATGGGGGTCATCATGTCCGCCATCAGCTCAACGGCAACCGGTACAAGGTCATAGCCCTCTGAGATGCGCTTAGCCTTTTCGAGTTCTGGATAAATCATGGTTGTCACTCCTTGGGTATAGTCATTTTAGTGGAAGCGAAGGGGTGGAAGATGGGTCGATAGGCCAAAGGCCGCTGAGTGATTGGAAGCGGGTGTCAGCGGCCAATGGCTTATTGACCCCGCCTTCCACAAGAAAACTCGGTGTCTGACACCAAGTTTCTTCTTGAGGTGTAACTCGGTGTCTGACACCAAGTTTCACCCAGATTTTCATACAAAAAAAGAGCCTATCCTCCCGGTTTGGGACGATAGACTCGTGGTGCCACCCAATTTTGAGAAATAGTGCTCTCCTTGTTTGAGATACAGCACATGGCGCTGCCGAGTCTTTTGCTGCGACGTCCGGCATCTGTGTTCAACCTGTGCGATATCCTGTCCCTATAACGCGAGACACGCGGCTATGGATACTTCAGCAGTCCGCCCCAGCTGGCCGATCCGGCCAAACCAGGCAAACGCGGTTCACCATGCTCCTCACAAACCCATTCGTACGCGGCGTCTGTGCCGGCATCCCACCACCGCCGGCTCTCTGTGACATTCGCTGATGCCTACTACTTACTTTTGCTTCAGGATCAAATATTGATAATCAATTTTTAGAATTATACTGCCGAGGCCGCCGCTTTGTCAAGGCCATCTTTTTTAGTCTTTTCAAATTTTTCATAATTTTTGTGAAAACGCGCCGCCAGTGCTTGGGCAGCCACGTCATACTCACCGGGATCCGCCCAAGTGAATCGCGGATTCAGAAGCTCAGACGGCACCCCCGGGCAAGCCTTGGGAATGCTGAGCCCAAAGAACGGCTCCGTCTCAAACGCCACCGAGTCCAGCTCGCCGTTCATGGCCGCGTTGACCATAGCCCTGGTATAGGCCAGCTTAATGCGGTCCCCGGTGCCATAGGCGCCGCCCACCCAACCGGTGTTGACCAGATACGCTTTGGTGCCATAGGTCTCCATGCGCTTTTTCAGCAGACCTGCATAAACCATGGGATCCCTCGGAAGGAACGGTTCCCCAAACCCTGTCGAAAAAGTCGCTTCCGGCTCCGTGATGCCCCGTTCTGTCCCCGCCAGCTTGCTCGTGTAGCCCGAGAGGAAGTGGTAGAGGGCCTGTTCCGTGGTCAGCCTTGAAATAGGCGGCATAACGCCAAAGGCGTCCGCCGTCAGGAACAAAATAGTTTTGGGATGTCCGCCCCTGCCGCTAGGCACAGCGCCTGGTATGAACTCCAGCGGATATGCCGCCCGGGTGTTCTCTGTCACCTGGTCTGTTGAAAAGTCGCTGATCCGCGTCAGCGGGTCCATGATGACGTTTTCCAGAACTGACCCAAAGCGCACGGCGTCGAAAATCTCCGGCTCCTTGTCTCGGGTCAGCCCTATACATTTCGCATAGCAGCCGCCTTCGAAGTTGAACACGCCGTCATCGCTCCAGCCGTGCTCGTCGTCTCCGATCAGCTGGCAGTGGGGATCCGCGGACAACGTCGTCTTACCTGTCCCCGACAGTCCAAAGAACAGCGTCGTGTCCCCCGCGTCATTGATGTTGGCAGAGCAGTGCATAGGAAAGACGCCGGCTTCCGGCAGCAGGTAGTTCATCACCGTAAAGACCGCCTTCTTCATTTCCCCCGCGTACCGCGTCCCGCCTATGATGACCGTCTTCTCCTTGAGATTCAGAATGACGAACGCTTCCGAGCGGGTCCTGTCCACGTTGGTGAACGCGTTGAAGCCAGGCACGCACAGCAGCGTGTACTCCGGCACATGGCTCTCCAGTTCCTCTGCCGATGGTCTCACAAACAGCTGCCGGGCAAACAGGTTCTGCCACGCATACTGGTTGATGACCGAAATGGGAATCCGGTGCTTCGGATCCGTTCCGCAGTAGCCCTGGAATATGTATAAGTCCCGGTCCTCAAGGTAGGCAGTCAGACGGTAATAAATCCGCCAGTACACATCCTCCGTCATGGGCTGGTTGATTTTGCCCCAGGAAATCTTGTCGTGCACATCGGGCGAATCCACAATAAACCGGTCCAGTGGCGAACGCCCCGTATATTTCCCCGTACGAATGGCCAGCGCCCCCGTGCTTGAGAGGACACCCTCCCTATTGATCAGCGCCTGCTCTACCAGCCTCGCTGGCGGCAGATTGTCAAATACATCCCCCACGTTGTAAATGGATAGGTTCTTTAAATATGCTGTATAATCCATATGTACCTTCCTTCTTGTGATGCCCTTCCAGAAGGGCCCAGTTCTCTCAACATGACTATATCAGGATTATTCCCTTTTAGACAATGCAAGAAACAAGGCATTTAACTGAAAACTCTAAAACAAAAAAGGAAATACCTGCCGATGGACGTGAAACCTTCAAAGTTCGAGAAAAACGGACGAATCCAAATCTTCCGGTTTCGTCCGCCCAATAGGCCTTTATTCGCCCGCCACCTCTAAGCCTGACATCCAGTTGCCATAGCGCTGAATTACTTCCTGGTCCAAGCCATATTTCGCGTCCAAACCTGATAGGAGCGCGTCGGCCTCCTGTCTGGCCGCTTCATTCAGTATGCCATCATGTTCCTCAAGGATCGACATAAAACTTTGAACAAGCTCTACCGTATAGGAGTTCTCAATCTGGCTGACGGACTTGAAGAAATCAACCGTGGCCTCTTCAATCCGATTGGTCTCATAGTTGAAGTTTGGAGTATTGTTCACCCCAAAGAACATCATGACCATGTGATCTCTGTAGCGCACAGCCAGATATTGCTCATACAGCGTACCTTGATAGTCTTCCAAAAGTTTCTCCATATGCCATGTTCTCGCACCCAGTACCTCCCGGTCCACAATTAGAGCAGCGTCTGACAGCATAGGCTCGAGGGCGTCAATGGCGAGCGTCTCAATCAGCTGCGACATTTCCGGTGTATTGCAGCCCCTGTATTTGGCAATTTCCGTGAAGTCCACGAGATAGAAAAGCATGCCCTCGGCACTGGCCACATAATAGCCCTGTGACTTTGCGTCCTCAACCATTGCTTTGATTTCCGGATCAGAGATTTCTTCAACGTGGCGATTCAACAGAACATAGTGATATTGATGAGCCTCGGCGGCCTTGAAAAAGCGCTCCAGCGCCCCTTCTGTGGCCATAAAGGGCTCGAGGGCCTTGTAATCCTCAAAGCTGTTTCGCCTCAATCCCGCGATGGCATAAGCGGTAAAACGGTCTGCCGCCTCTGGGGATAGTATTGTGATGCCCTTCACATAAGCACTGTAGATCTTCCGGCTGTCCGCGCCATTCTGAACTAACCTCTCCATGTCTTCAAGAATGGCCTTTTGATCCTCCTCTGGCGCTTCTTGACTTGTCACTTCCGTAGGAATCGCTTCAAGGTACCCGTTCAAGATGGCCAGATAACGCTTTTCTGTTTCAGAACCGGCCTCTGCCGATGGTTCCGGTTCCACCACCGTCACCCCACCGCCTGGTTCTGTTGGCATCTCCGTTTCAGGTTCTGCAGGACTGCAGCCTGCCAGCAACGCAATGGCAAATAGTATCAAGGTTCCCAACACCATGCAGCGATATCTCCATTGTATATTCATTTCCATCCTCTTCCTTTCCATCCTCTTCATTTCTTCCTTAATTCAGAACAATCATATGACTGACTGGTTTTCCCTGGTCCTGAGGCCCGCCATATTCAAAATCCACCAATAATCGGCTGCCATCCGGAGAGAGTTGAAGCTTGCCAATCCACATGTCCCTATAAGACGTGATATAACTGTCCGTTCCTGTCTCCAAATTCAACATGCCCAGGTCAGTCTTGACACCGTCTTGCCTGGCGGCGTACAGCAGTGTGTTCTTCTGAAGGTCAATAAAATCAAGAAGATAGGGGTTTGAAATCACTTTGATTTCCTCACCGGCTTCTGAAACTATGACCAGCTGAGAAGCCTGCTGATTGGAGGGTCTCTTTACGACGAGCAGCGCTGGAACATCAGGCAGCGCCCAAACCAGTTCAGGATCTTCTACAGGAAGTATTTCAAGAGACTGAGTCAATAAATCGCCCTTTATGAGTTGTTTTTCCTCACCAACATGCACAAAGCCATAGGTCTTGTCGCCCATCCGGGTGAAAGACGCGGCGTAAAAATATGGAAATCCTTGTGTAAGCTCAGCAGCGTTCAGTGTCAGATATTTAATCTGTGCGTTATCAATTTCCGCGAAGGCAAGTTGCTGCGACATGCTGTTCAGCGTGATCCAAGCCTGATTAGGTCCCGTCCACCTGAAATGCTGTTTAAACAAATAGGGATCCCAACTCAGGTCATTCGGCAGACTCAGACGTTCGTAGGTTTTCGTCTCACCACTGTCCAGGTCCAGCAGATTCAGCTTTGCGCTGTCGCGGCCTGTGCTGCTGGACACGTATACCAGTAAACTTCGGTCTGGGGAAAGGCTTCCGTCAAAATAAGTGCCCACGGTCTTGAAATATTTGCTGACTTCCAGTGTAGAAGAATCCAGAAAGACCAAGCCACGGTCCTCGCCAAACACGCTTTCAGAATACTTGTAAGCCAATATGGTTTGGTCATTCGCCCATCCTATGGCCTTATAACCCTTCAGGGAGATAATAGCAGACGCGATTCCCGAATCCGGCTTTACGGCTTCTGGATTTTCCGCGGCGATCCAGCCGGAATCCAGCCCCTCAACCGAACTTCGAGAATTTGGGGCCAGTTCGCAGGCGTTGAACTGCAGCGCCAAGACCATGATCGACGTTAATAGGACAATTGTTTTTCTTCGCATCAACGGCACCCCCCTCCTTCCGCTGTTCTTTAAATGAATTGTCTCATACTCCTGTTTCAAAACTTCAGCGAAAAGTTATCCAAGTTGTATCGAAATCCTTAAAATTCTATCACAATGCGACAGCCTTTAAGGTTGTTCTTCTGATGCTCCGGCAATCCGTCCTGAAGGACAATGTTTCCTCGCTGAAGTTCTACCAGGCGCTTGACCAGCGCAAGACCCAAGCCGGTTCCAGTTTCTTCGGTTTGTCCAACCCCATCATCCATGGCATAGGGCTCAAACAGACGGTCTCTAATCATTTCGGATATTCCTTCCCCGGTGTTTTCAATAACCAGCTGAATCTGTTCTCCAAAGGTCAGTGAAATCCAGATCTCACCCATTGTGACATTATACTTTATGGCATTGTCCAGAAGATTCACTAGCACCTGGCCCATCATTTCACGATCTGCATTTAAGAATCCAGGTTCCAGTGACAAGCGCCATTTCAAGCCAAACTTATCCGCTTTGATCCTGAGGCGCCCCACAATTTCTTCAATCAACTCTTTCAACTCAAAGGAATCAACCTTCAGTTCAAATTCATAATGTTCATACCTGCTAAATTCAAGGGCTCTTTCCACCATTTGGTTCAGTTTTTGAACCTCCAATCTGATCTGTCTCCGGACTCTTGCCTGGAGTGCCTCATCCTCCGGATACATTTCGATCAAATCGTTATTTGCATTGATCACAGACAGCGGTGTTTTGAATTCATGGGTTATGCTGCCATAAAAAGTCCGCTGAGAGGATTCCAGCGCCTTAAGCTTAACTACGGCTTTCGTTAATTGACCCTGCTCATCTTGAAGGCTTTTCAGCGCTGCGTCAATCGTTTGGGCCATTTGAACAATGCCTTGGCTGAGCTCGCCAAGTTCATCTTCCCTGAATAGTGGGGCTACCTCCGTATAATCCCCACCTTCAACCCTCTTAACAGCCGTTTTCAACATAGCAATGGCAGACGTCATCCGTCCAAAATACCATAGAGCCGCAAACAAACTGAATACAAACACACCGGTGCCAGTGATCAGGATCATGCGGGCCATCGTCTTATAAAATTCCAAATATTCGCTGTAGTAATACCGAAGTCTCAGCACACCTATAATTTCTTCCTGATGATAAAGTGGAGCCAGATAGTCCACATAAGCAAGTTCTGGGATACTGTCCTGATCTTGGATCCTGTAAAGAACCTGGCCGGCCCCCAGTGATTCAAGAAGTTCCGGCTCCAACCGATCTACGCCGTTGGTCGCTCTGCCATCCAGGGTATATAGGGTTGTCGAAAGCGAACGCGCCTGAGTCACCTGACGAATTAACTCCGGCGCAAGTCTGATCAGCGCTGCCTCATAGGTTTCTGAACTCTGTGACATCAACAGCGCCTGGTTCAACGAAAGGTTGACTTGCCTTGCCTTTCCCGCCATATCAGACTCCAGTTGAGCCATTTGAAAAGTATTGACAGCCCGCAGCGTCATTATGCCCAATACCGCCAAAGCCCCTGAAAGAAGCACCACAAGAAAAAGACTCGATTTGAACTTCAGCGAATGTCTGATGCCATATCGTTCTTCAAAGCTTTTCACGCCGCTCACCTGCCCATTTATAGCCAACCCGGTAAACTGTCTGAAGCGCTGCCTCACCAATTTGTCCAAGTTTTTTTCTTAATCGCTGCACATGCAGATCCACGGTCCTTTCTCCACCCTCATAATCCATGCCCCAAATCTGATCCAAAAGTGCTTCCCGACTGAACACCTGATTTTCATGACGCATCAGAAGAAAAAGCAGTTCAAATTCTTTGGGTGTCAGCTCAAGAACTTCTCCCTTAAGGATTGTCGTTCTATTCCGCTCATTGATCTCAACGCCCCAAGACAACAAGGTTTCTTGTTGTCCCTTATTCAGACGCCTGACCAGCGCTGCGGCCCTCGCAAGGACCTCCCTCATGTCAAAAGGCTTCGTGATATAATCGTCCGCGCCCAGCTCAAGTCCTATGACTTTATCGACAATATCATTTCTCGCAGTCAAAAGCATCACACCAAGATCATAAACACCTTGAATTTCTTTCAGGATCTCATATCCAGTCATTCTGGGCATAGAAATATCTAAAATCACAAGATCCGGCTTTTTTTCCATTATTATCTCTAAAGCTGCCTTGCCCTCATAAGCTGTCAGTACCAAATAACCTTCCCTCCTGAAAGCATAACTGAGAGAGTCTGCCAATTGCTTCTCGTCATCCGCGATCAAAACTTTTACAGCCATGTTCTGTCCCTCGTTTCTCAACCGTCTGAGTTTCTGATTTCACTATACCTCAAAATGTGGATTGATCTACATCTTATTTTGAAACATTCTTAAACGCGAAAAACACTGATTTCATCGTAATTTCTACTAAGAATCAGTGTTTTTTGTTAAGTTGCAAATAATAAATGTCATTGTATGCGCTTTTATTTATGGTAGGGCTCATTTCTCAAAATCCGCATCGCCCTATACACCTGCTCCAGCAGGATCACCCGCATCAACTGATGGGGAAAGGTCATTTTCGAAAAGGACAGCTTGAAGTCTGCCCGGTCCAGGATACTGTCCGCAAGCCCAAGTGAGCCGCCTATAATAAACGCCACATGGCTGTCCCCCTGAAGTCCAAGCCCGGCCAACTTTTCTGCCAGCCCTTCACTGCTCAGCATCGTTCCCTCAATGGCGAGGGGGATGACATAGGTGCCGGAAGGCAGTTTTGCCAGAATTCGCTGGGCTTCCTTATCTAGAATTTGCGCCTTCTCCCGCTCGGAAGTTTGGTCGGGGGTCTTTTCATCGGCTACCTCTATCACTTCAAGCTTTACATATTTCGAAAGGCGCTTCGAATATTCCGAAAGCGCCTCTGTATAAAACTTTTCTTTTATTTTGCCAACGGCAATCAATGTGATTCTCAAGACTCTACCTCCATGCTGCTAAAGTGACGCACCAGCAGTCCCGCATCTGCGGACTGCTTTCGCTCCTCAGCGCTATCTCCCTATGCTGTAAACGCGGCCGACACGGTCCCTGTAGCTCAGATCGAGACACACGTCCGTTCCCACATGAATGTGGTTTTCCCTCAACACACCGCTGACAGTTTCAAAGGCGAGCTCCGGAAAATTGTTTTCTTTGCTGAGGTGGCCCAGCAGGATATTTTGAACCCGTCCGCCCTGAACGGCCAAAGTGGCAATCTCACCGGCGTTGTCGTTGGAGAGGTGGCCAATTTCAGACAGGATTCTGCGCTTCAGATAATAAGGGTAGGAGCCCATCTTGAGCATCTCAATGTCGTGGTTGGATTCCAGCATCAAAAAATCGACCTGAAGCAGCTCCTGAAGGATCTCCTCCGTCACGGTACCCAGGTCTGTTGCCACAGCCAGTCGGGAAATGCCGTCAGAAAAGCGGTAGGCAACGGGATCCGCAGCGTCATGGGAAACCGCTATGGATTTGACTTCAAGGTCGCCAATTGAGAATGGCACCCCATTCTGGATGATCTTGACCCGCTCCGGGTCCACTTTGCCTATTTTGGGCATCATGGCGTCCCAGGTGCTTTGGTTGGCATAGACGTCGAGATTATAGCGCCGCATCAGCACGCCGACGCCTTGTATATGGTCACTGTGCTCGTGGGTCACAAGAATGCCGCTCAGTGTCGAAATATCTTCTGAAATGCTGTCTATGGCGTTTTTTATATATTTACCGCTGAGACCCGCGTCCAAGAGCACCCGGCTTGTGTTCGCCGCTATGAACTGACAGTTGCCGCTGCTGCCGCTGGCCAGGGAGCAAAATTTTAAACTCATTGGGACAACCCCTTAATGACATGATATCCATTATACCTCAAAATGACCTCGTGGGGAAAGAATATGTCGTTATGTTAACTTATTCCACCGCTTCCACGAAGATGACGCGCCCGTCGGACAGCCGCATCCGCCAGTAAGGCGACGCCTCGCCGGAGGTGATGTCGCTGGTCAAGGATCCGGTCTCAAGCTGATATCCCAATTCGATGGAATCGATTTTTACAGAAGGATCCGGTCCCGTACTGGTCGCAGCGATTTCCTCTGCGGCCATAAACAAGGCTTTTGACGGCTGTATGACTTTGTGAACGTTCTCCTGGGGTTGTGGCTCATTAAACCATCGGCGCTCAAAGGAAACCACTTTGTTGCCGGTCAGGCGAATGCGCATAAAGGCCTCCTCCAGAAAGTAGCTGCCATATTTCTGGCGCCATTCCAGGATGACGTGATCAGGTTCAACACTGAGATCCCAGCGCTGACGGTCAGCCTGGTCAAAGCCGTGAGCGGCAAGAAACGCTTCGCCAGCCTGCCACGCCTCTTCGTCTTCAAGGGGATCAGAGACCAGCCACTGATCTATGGGAAGCTCGAAACGGATTTCACGCTCCAGAGCGACGACCAGGAGTGCGCCGTCACGTCCGACAAACAAGCCGTTGATCTCCTCGTAACCTCCTGTGAGAAGCTTGTCAGCGAGCTGAGCCGCTTCAATTTCATTGTACTCGAGGTCAATTGCCCTGATGTTCAGCGGAATCGAGGGAATAATTGCATTGATGCCTATCCCACGTCCATTTAGAAGTGCTATGACTGATGGCAGCAGCGGATCCTGAGTACTGTCTCTTTGGATCAGCTTATCCAGCCCGCCAGTCATTGCAAATAAAGCAATGTTAGTCAGGATCAGCGCAAATATTAGAATGTTTTTCGATTTTTTCCAGTCCATAATTACTTCACCGCCTGTGTCGGAACGCGCTGAAGCAGCTCGCCGGTGTATAGGTCAAAATAATAGTGGTTGCCGCCAATCCCCAAGTGCCATGCAGGTAAATACGTGAGCACATTATTGTCACGGGAGAGGAAATAAATGAGCTCGTATTCTGTGATGTCATGCAAAATCTGATAGACAAAGCCAAAGTCATCTTTTGATGCTGCCGCTTCAGGATTCAGCGTCAGATAGTCTTCCAAAATAAGGTCAAACTGGCTTTCGATCAGTCTATCCAAACTGAGGATCTGATTTGAAGGCGCTGCTGCTGGCAAAAGACGCTGGATGTCCTTGTAGCTCTTCATCAGGTAGGTCACCTGGTCGTTTGTAATTTCAACGGTCGCCGTATATGGCATCTCACGATTCGACAAGTC
Source organism: Acidaminobacter sp. (assembly GCF_030247605.1). Lineage (GTDB taxonomy): Bacteria > Bacillota > Clostridia > Peptostreptococcales > Acidaminobacteraceae > Acidaminobacter. Next base: position 115,693 of record NZ_JAOTSB010000004.1, read on the forward strand.
TGTTGGGAGGCCCTGATGACGATGGCTGAAATGAAAAGTCTTGACTCTGACTCCCGGCGCGTCCTCTGTTTCAGTAAAATATTTGAGATAGAAGCCTTCAGGAAACTCACCATATTTTCTGAGCTCAGCAACCGCTTTTGTCAGACTATCTTTGAAACTCAGGATTTCATCAGAGGTACTTCCACCCCGGAAGCGCTCTTGATATTCCAGACGCCCTTGAGCGCCAAATCTGAGCGCCCGATCTCCGTAGCCGTAAAGATAAACCACTGATCCGTCTACTTCCCGAACGCGCTTGACGAAGTCAAATCGCGCCCCAAAGGCAATGTCAGCATAATAGCGCTCTTGCTCCTCACTGAGGGTTTCCAGGCTGAATTCGTTCTGGACACGCACCTTTTCAAAGGTTGGCATGGCGACAATGGGTTCAATAATGTGATTTTCTCTGTACACTTGATCAGGCTTTTCCAAAATGGTCCTGAGTGAAAAAGTGTCTTCGATCCGCTTATATTCAACCGTCATTTCGTCCTGTTCAATTTCTGTCAGAAGCGCGGCTAACACCTCACTCTGTGGACTTTCAGCACCACTGGCGCTGCCGGTGCTGTAGCTGAAACTGACAAATCTCGCTTCTGATCGATTCCCCAAAAAGACGCTGCCTGGCTCAGCAGTAGGAATAATGATCACATCGAACGCTGCAGTGCCAAGAAGATCACGAGACACATCAGAGCCAGCGGCGACAAGAATCTGGTCCATTGTCATGGCAAAAGGCAGCTTTAATGTCACGCTGCGCTGAGTCACAGCTTCGTCCCAGAGGGCCTGATCTGCCTCGGTGTAATCAGAAGTTTCAAGGGCACCGCGAATAAGCCCCTTGGCGCTTGACCAGAGGCTGTTTTTCAGACCGGTATCGAAGTGCCCTGAATACAAGCCACCCCCAAAGCTGACCTGATAGCCTTGGGGGTTTAAAAGGTCTTCGATATTCACACTCACCTGAACGTTTCCGCCAGCGGAACCGGCCCGAGCACTTATGGAACTGGTGTCCAGCAGGAATTGTCCCGCCAGATAGGCGCAGATGGCGAACAGCACCATCAGTATTGCGGATTTCGCTTTTTCCAGAAGCATCCGAGACCCTCCATAGTTTCTCAGCTGACTTGATGCACTAAACATTTCCATGTAAAATCGACAACCCCACGTCTGCTCTGAGCGTGGGGTCATAGGCTTATTGCGACAAACTGCTCTTGATGACATTATAGGCATTGTTCGGAAGATCCTGAGCGGAATCCATGGCGCGAACAGTGATGCGCTCCACTTTGATGGTCCGGTTCACATCATTGCGTCTGAAGTTAATCAGATAGGTTCCAATGGCCGGCTTCTCGAGGGTCACTCTAAAGGTCGGAATGGCGCCTACTTTGACATCCTGCCAGCTATAGACCGTCACTTGGGCAATCCTTCTGAACTGATACGCCGCTGCATCATATTCAATCATGATGGCGCTCAAATCACGGGATGCCTTGTTGCGGCGCTCCACAAGGAGGTCCATTTCGTATTGGCTGATGAATCCGGTCTTCATTTTAATCTCTTCCTGAACCCGGTTAAGATCAAACTCAGCGCGTATTCGCTTTTCGTAAGCATTTACAAAAGCATCGATCACCTGACCGCGATAGACCGTAGTTCTGTATTCATTCGCGAAACTGTCAGCCAGCTTGACAGGCCTCAACTTTTCAAGGTTTCTAACGATGTCATAGCCATCCCAGCGCACTATACTCATAGACACATCAATATCTTTGAGCAGGCGCACTGAAAGAAACAGATTGTCCCGAATGAAGACCTCGTTGCTGATGCCATATTTAGGTTCCAGAATTTCGATCGATCCCGCCATTTCACGATCTGTTACAGCAGTGGCATATCCAGGGACGCCGGCAAACGCAGCCAGCAGAACAAATACCGCTGCCGCCCTGACCAATGCCATACCCCGTGACCTGATCGCTGTAAGGATCAGCGGAAGAACACGCATGCTCATAATTTTCACCTCAATGCGAAGCATTTCTCCAGAAAGAAGTCCACCTTTAGGATTTTCATGCACTTAAAAAATCACCGGCGCACTTCGACACTTTCAACTTGGATAAATTCATTATAACGCACGCATGTTACAGTTCCATTACATCAGTTTTAAGAACTCTTTACACAATTTAGACGTTACCAGCAAACTGTCCTCGTTTTCACCATGTTTAGCGCTAATCAGCTTATTTATAAAACAGTTTATGCCGATGGTGCCACAACCGGCAACCGAATCGTCACAGTCGTCCCAATATCGACCGTCGATTCAATGGCAATACTGCCTCCGTGTGCTTCCACAAACTGCTGGGCGATTGAAAGTCCGAGTCCCGTGCCGCCGAGCGCTCTCGATCTGGCTTTATCCACTCTGTAAAATCTCTCAAATATTCTCGACAAGTCTTTCTCCGGGATCCCCATGCCGTTGTCGCAAACTCGCAAAACAAGTTCCTTAGGCAGTTTTGAGGCAAAAATGGTGATCTTGCCCTCCTCCGGTGTATATTTGACCGCATTGCCAATGACATTGATCAACACCTGCTCCATGCGGTCATAATCAAAGGTTGAAACCATGGACTCTTCCTGGGCATTGATTTTGATCCACTGCCTTTTCGGCTTATATGCCGTTTCGAGTTTTTTGATACTTTGACGAATCAAATGCAGCATGTCGTGCTCTTCCAAATGAAGGTTGGCTGTCCTGGCGTCAAAATTAGACAGCTGAAGCAAGTCCCTGACCAGACGCGCCATGCGGTCCGCTTCACCATCAATAACACCGAGAAATTGCTGTACCGTTTCCGGGTCGTCAATGCCTCCGTCCAGGAGTGTTTCGGTATAAGACTTGATGCTCGTGAGGGGCGTCTTCAGCTCGTGGGACACATTTGCCACAAAGTCCCGCCTCATGCGGTCGAGTTTCTCCTGCTCCGTGACGTCCTGAAGCACGAAGACAAACCCGGATTTTATGCCCCTGACATTTTCAAACGGCGCGTAGTTAACCCTTAAGGTGGATCCTTTGTAATCTATGATCCTGCTGCCGGACCAGCGTGTTCCATCTTCCACAATCTGGTTCATAGTCAGATTCGGGTCTATTTCCTTTAAAATCTGATCGATCCGCTCAGCTCGAAACGGTAATTCCAACATCTCCAGGGCTTTCGGATTTAAATGGATGATATCTCCGTCCCGATCCACTGCAACCAGGCCATCATCCATATAATGAAGAATGGCTTCGAGTTTGCTCTTTTCCCGGGAGATTTCGTCCATGCTGGTTTTTAATTCACTGGTCAAAACGTTGAACATCTCGGCGAGTTTCCCTATTTCGTCATTAGATTTTACATCCACCTTCTGGTCAAAATCACCTGCAGCCATTTTGGCTGCCTTTTCAGTCACATCGTTGATAGGCTCCGTAATCGTACGCGCGATCATAAAGCCCAGGAGAATAGTGATCCCGAGGGCCGCCAGTGTCGCGCGGACTATAGTCGCCTTGGATTCCGAAAGGCTCTTGTAGACATCTGTCAGGTCATACCTGATATAGAGGAGCCCGACGACCGTCTGTCCCCCATCCAGAATGGGTTCTACACGGTCCATGGTCCTGATCAGGTAACCTTCATCTTCTATAGTGATGCTTTTCTCAGAGGTCTTTCCGTTAAGACCTTCCACCAGCAACTCAAAATCCAAAAATTCCTCGGCACTTCTGCCAACATTCTGCGTACTGGTTGCCGCAATTTTATAGTCTGAGCCATTGATTATGAAAATCTCTTCCCTAAAGCCCAATTCACTCTGGTTTTGAATAATCGTTCTGATTTCGGCACTGTCAAAACCCTGATCCACATAGCGCTCAATTTGAGGCTTGATCAGTTCCGTCAGATTCAACAGGCGCCTTGAAACATCATCCATGTGATAGCGCTCAAAGGATTCAACAATAATGACACCCGCTATGATCATACCAATAAAAACCAACATAAAATAAATGGTGGTAAACTTCCAACGTATGCTTTTGAACATAAGCTCTAAAACCTTTTAAAATAGTAACCGACACCGCGCTTGGTCAAAATATATTTTGGATTGCTGGAATCATCTTCAACTTTTTCTCTCAAACGGCGCACAGTAACGTCCACTGTACGGATGTCGCCAAAGTATTCATAACCCCAAACATCCTTCAGCAGCTGCTCACGGGTGAAAATCTGATTATCTTGAGTTGCCAGAAATTTCAGGAGCTCAAACTCACGCAGCGTCAGCTCAATAACCGTGGATCTCTTGGTCACTTCATAGCGTTCGAAGTCAATTTTCAATTCGCCGGCTTCAAGCATTTGATTCTGAACAGATGCCCCCGGAAAGTCCGCCCCTGCAGGCTCTGTTCGTCTCAGATTGGCTTTGACTCGCGCGATCAACTCTCTCATGCCAAACGGCTTGGTGATGTAATCATCCGCGCCAAGCTCAAGCCCAAGTACCTTGTCGACCTCTTCCTCTTTTGCGGTCAGCATGATCACGGGGACTTGGCTGCCCTCTCTGATTTTCTTCAAGACCTGAAAACCATCCAGCCGCGGGAGCATAACATCCAGAAGCACTAAATCCGGCTGCTCTGCTTTCATTTGCTGCAGCGCTTCTTCACCATCAAAGGCGGTAATAATGTGATAACCCTCCTTGGTCAGGTTAAAACGTATGATATCCGAAATCGGTTTTTCGTCGTCTACAACTAGCACTTTGCGTGGATTCATTGGTGCCACCCCGTTTCTCTAGGATTAATATCATTCTAACGTACAAATGTTCAATTGTCCACAAGGCCAAAAAAATGGATCTAGGTAGGGATGTTGTCGAAGAATATAGTTTCTCCAGCCCCTATCCTCGCAGTTGATCACCTGCTTTCCTAAATCCCTGTACTAGTACAACGTTCTTGAAATATCTATGCAAAAGAACGTAAAACCTGCTGGCAAAATTCAGGCTTATAATTCATTTTTTATTGCACAGTTATTTCCGGAATGTACTACTAGTCACATTCAGTGACCTAAAAAACAAAGCTTCAGGAAATGTGGCTTCCTGAAGCTTTATATACTCTAATTCATTTTAATGTAATTCAACGGATTCTTAGGCACGCCATTAATTCTGACTTCAAAATGAAGGTGCGGACCTGTACTGCTTCCGGAATTGCCGCTAAGCGCGATTTGCTGGCCTTTGTATACCTTGTCGCCCTTTTTTACCTGGAGCTTGGAGTTATGCGCATACACGGTGACTACGCCGTCTCCGTGACTTATGCGAATCGTATAGCCGTAGCCGCCGTCATAACCGGAAAAGGTGACCGTTCCACCATCCGCAGCCTTAATAGCTGTACCAGTAGACAACCCTATATCAATCCCGTTATGTCTTCTGCCCCAACGGGTACCAAATGGTGAGGTGACAGTGCCGCGGGATACAGGTTTAGCCAATACGCCGGATCCCACGGTTGCTGGTCTGGCTTTGGTGCCCTTGACAACGACTTTTGTCGTAGGTTCTGCTATAACTTTTTCGCTGAGAATTTCTCTGTTCACTTCAATGCCATTTTCTCTGACGACATTGGCAACCACTTCCCGTTCACCGTTTGAACCGGAAGTAGTCACTTTGTTGGTCCCCTTATATGTAGAGGCGTCTTCTTTAACCACTGTCTCAAATGGAATCTGCTCTTTATAGACAGCTTTCTCCACCGTACAAACTGTAACGAGTGAAGCCGGTACCATCAAACTGACTTTTTCGCCAATCTGAAGTTTCTCAGGTGTAATACCTGGATTAGCCTTTTCAAGATCCTCAACTGAGATCTGATACTTTTGTGAAATTGTCCAGAAGTTCTCGCCCGATTCGACGACGTGGATCTTTTCCTGGTCAGTGCCCTTCATAATGTACTCAACGGATCTTTCAGGAACGCTGAATGCCTTAAACAAACCCGCTTCTTTTCTTGTTGCAGCAACTTCGACTGTCTCTTTGAAGTAGGCTTCAATAATGTCTTTATCCGCAGTGAAGTTCGACATTAAGGTATCGATTACGTTTTGAGCTTCACTTTCTGAATTAAAAAAACCATACTCAACGCCGTCAATTTTAACCGCATAGCCCTCAAGAGCAGGCGCATCAAAAGAAGCAGCGTCCTCTACGAGTTCTGCAATATCCGAAGTCGCTTTTTTCGCGCCCTCTGGAATCAGAGGCATTTTTTCTGCAATACCGGCTTCGGAAAAAGTCGATGCCAGCATGATTTGATTTGGTGATTGAACTTCAACGGATTGAAGGTCACTTGACTGAACTGATGAAAATGAACCGGCTTCCAGCGTAAATACGCTCGAAACAGCGACAGCAAGCATAGCCGCGACCACAGACGTGGCATATCGGTTGCGCTTGAAGAAATCGACATGTTTATGAGTATCGAAATCTGCAGGGGTAATAACAGAGCTGTCAAGTTTTTTCAAGGTTTTGCCCGATGCTCGGCGCAGCATAGCTTCGCCTGATTCAAGACCCTTTGCAATCCTTTTCTGGATCTGTTTAAGCTGCATAATTCTCTCCTGTGTTCTTTAGATTTTGTTACAACAGAAATCAGAATTTAATGATTTCTTAATAAATCCTCAATCAGTATACCATAAAAATCGTTTCCAAACTAATTACAAAATCAAATTTCTTTTGTGATATAATAAAAATGCTCGAATTCAAAAAAGAACGTTGTATTTTCAATAGAAAGCAGGGAATGCCATGGGGTTCCATCTACAAGAAGAAAAGGTTGATTTTGGTACAACTTCCATAGAAAATATATTTATTAACGACTTTATGCCAATGGCTAATGGAACTTTTGTTAAAGTTTACCTTTTGGGATACAAATTGGCACGAGATGCAAATTTAAGTATAAAAAGCGATCACCGTTCCATTTCCCGCCATTTAAACATACCATTGGAAGATGTATTGTCGGCTTGGGATTTTTGGGAAAAGAAGAAAATCATTGTAAAGCATTCAAAAGATGAAGCCCAAGGGAGCTCCAATGATTATGATGTTGAATTTTTATCTCTGAGACAACTCTACCTAGACAATAATTTCTCTCCAAAAAATTTGGACCCGGATCATTCCAAGCCTTCTTCAGGTGATTTGATCGACTCTATGAAAAATGCCGAGATTAGAGATATGTTTTATAGCATTGACCAGATCATGAGGCGGCAGCTCACGCCAAATGAACGCTCCGAGGTCTTGAGCTGGGTGTTTGAATTCAACCTGTCACCTGAGCTGATTATCAAAGCTTTCCTATACTCTGTAGAGCAAAAAAACGTAAAGAACGTCAATTATGTCGGTGCCGTCCTGCGCAGTTGGTATGACCAGGGTGTTCTGAGCCCGGAGGAAGCTGAGGAACTCATGAAATCAAGCGGTAAGGCATACACCGCTTACAGAAAGATTTACAGGCTGCTGGGATACAGCAACAGGACAGTATCCGGCGGAGACCGCGAAATTATTGACCGTTGGATTGACAGAGATCAGCTGGATCTTGATTTTTTGTGTGAAGTCATCAAGGAAGCCAGCAAAAGAACCTCGAACGCCAATATGAATTATATGGATACAGTCGTGAAAAACCTTATCGAAAATAAGATTGATACCGTTGAGAAATATAAAAACTACATGGCGGAACGCGCCTCTGCAAAGGCCTCCAATGCTGAGTCGCAGAGCACTTCAAAGTCAAGGGAGCCCGTGAAAACCGGTTCCAAAAACCGTTTCCACGAGTTTGAGCCAAAGAGAGATGACTATTCTCCGGAGGATCTCGAAAAGCTATTGCGGTCTAAAAAGTAGCACAATAATCATAATTAAAAGGGGGATCGGATCTGGAGCAGCGCCTCAGCAAGCCTGTTTGCCGGACACATCATATGAAAAATCGCATCCGCGACATCCAAAGCGCTTACCAAATGCGCCGTGATCGTGCCAGATACGATCAGGAACGGCGAAAAAATGAAATTTATGATAGAGTTCCACAAATTCGTGCCATTGATGAGGAGATTTCCAGAACCGGCTTAAAACTCTCAAAGCTAGTCCTTTACGGCCAAGTTGATCCTGAGAAAGCTGTTAAAGACCTGGAAGAAGCCATGAAGAAACTAAAGAACGAGCGGGCCTTTCTCATGACTGAGCACAATTTTCCTCTCGATTATGCGGAACTGCATTATACCTGTCCTCTTTGCTCAGATACCGGGCATCTCCCGGATGGGCGTCTTTGCAAATGCTACCGCCAACAGCTCATAGAGTACGCATATGATATGTCCAATTTGAAAGGCGTTCTGAGCCGCGAGAATTTTTCAACTTTTGATATGTCATTGTTCAGTGATGAGCCTTTTAAAAGCGAAGCCCTAACACCACGGTCGAATATGAACGAGATCCTCTCCATAAGCGAGGGTTTTGTCCACGAGTTTGGGAACAGATACGACAATCTTCTGTTCTACGGCGCTACTGGCCTGGGAAAAACCTTTCTGTGCCATGCAATCGCTAAATCGCTTCTGGACAAGGGACACACTGTGATTTACCAGACGGCGTTTGGTTTAATCAAACTGCTTGAAAAGTATACCTTCAGCGAAACCGGCCGTTCTGAAGCAGCGGAAGCCTATCAGATGCTCTTTGAGTCTGATCTTCTGATTATTGATGATCTGGGCACGGAAATGGTGAATACCTTTACAAATACCGAGATTTTCAACCTCATCAATACGCGCCTGCTCAGACAGAAGCCTATGATTCTCTCCACCAACCTAACGCCGGTTCAACTACGAGAAACCTATAGTGAGCGCGTCGCTTCCAGGCTGTTCGGTGAATTTCGCTTTCTCTACTTCTACGGAAAAGATCTCCGCTGGGAAGTCTGATAGAATAGTGCCATATAAACGCTAAAAGGGAAGTTGGTATAATCACCAACTTCCCTTTTCCATTTTATTTCATTCAATTTATGCCCTGTAAATAGTCCCACGCACAATAGTCTGATCGCGCTTTGGACCCACTGACACGATCTTTACCGGAATACCCATGAGTGCTTCTATGCGCTCAATGTAGCGCTTTGCGTTAACCGGCAGCGCGTCATAAGACGTAACGGTGCTCAGATCCTCCTGCCAGCCCTCAAAGACCTCATAGACAGGCTCACAGACTTCAAGCACGGAAAGCTTCGCCGGATACTCCGTGAGAATCTCATCCTTGTAACGGTATCCCGTACAGATCTTGATTTCCTCAAATCCACCGAGGACGTCGAGCAGCATCAGCGCTACAGAGGTCATACCATTAATGCGCGCAGAATACCGAAGCACTACCGCGTCCAGCCAGCCGCAGCGTCTTGCCCGGCCGGTGGTCGTACCAAACTCATTGCCTTTGATACGGATCGCGTTACCTACTTCGTCATCCAGTTCAGTGACGAATGGCCCCATTCCGACTCGGGTCGTGTAGGCTTTGGCAATACCCAATACTTCCTCAATCTGGTTTGGTCCTATGCCGCAGCCTACAGCAAAACCACCTGAAACCGGATGGGAACTTGTAACATACGGATACGTACCGTAATCCACGTCCAGCATGGTCCCTTGAGCACCTTCCAACAGCACCTTTTTGCCTTCCGTAACAGCATTGTGAACGAGAATCCCCGTATCTGCAACAAAAGGAAGCACCTGCGCCGCAAAGACTTTGTAATCTGCCACAATAGCGTCCTCAGAAAGCGGTGAACCGCCGTAAAGTTTGACAATGATGTCATTCTTTCTGCGAATGTTGCTTCGGAGGTGGGCTTCAAAGCGGTCCCAGTCTTCCATGTCACCGACTCGAAGTCCAATTCTTTCAACTTTGTCCATATAGCATGGACCAATGCCTTTTTTAGTCGTGCCAATTTTCATGTCGCCCAGCGCGTCTTCCGAAAGGCGGTCGAGTTCTTTATGGTATGGGAATATGAGATGCGCGCGCTCACTGACCTTGATCTTGTCCGTGGCAACGCCGTCTTTTTTAAGTCCCTCAATTTCCTTCAAAAATCCCTCTGGATCAAAAACGACGCCGTTGCCTATCAGATTCAGGGCATCCGGATTGAGAACGCCTGAAGGGATCAGGTGGAGAGCGTACTTTTTATCACCTACAACTACAGTATGGCCGGCATTATTGCCGCCCTGTGCGCGAACGACGACATCTGCTTCACGCGCAAGATAGTCGATCACTTTTCCTTTGCCTTCGTCGCCCCACTGAGCGCCTACTATGACGACTGTTGCCATTCTGGTCACCTCATTAGATTGGATATTCTTGGTTTAACTGATCACAGGCATTATCGTAACAGAGTTGCGTTCTAAAGTCAAACGTTTTTCGTATATTTGTTCAACAAGAGCACTTAATGTTCGTCTTATAACGAACATTATTTTTCATTATCCCGTTTCTCGATCTCCATATAGATATAATCCATCCAAGCCAGTTCATCGTGATACTCGAACCACTCCGGCCACTGATTGACCAGCGTAATCGGCATAGCTTGATCTTCATAGGGCTCCCGCTGCAGATCATAAGTCACGAATCCGGCTTTCTCATAACATCGGATCGCCCTGGCGTTGAAGGATGCTGTCTTGAGCCAAACCCGCTCGAGATCAAACCGCTCAAAAACAAGTTCAAGATATCGTTTCACCGCCTCCGTACCGAAGCCTTTGGATGTCCAGTCGGGATTGAAGCTGATGCCCATTTCTGCTGACTTCTGTTCTCTGTTATACTGCTTCACGGTGATATAGCCTATCAGGAGCTGATCCGCAAAAACGCCGTAAACCCATTTTCTGAAGGGCTGACGCTTCATGAGGTACCAAGACAAAAAATCGGAAACATTGCGCCCTATAAAATTGTAAGCTTGAAACCGGAGATCCTCATGCTTTCCCCATTGTGCCATTTGTGCCACATCTCTCAGCCTCAGCGGGCGCACCTCAACATCAGGCAATCGACATACCTCCTAGAAAACCGGTTCGTCCACATAGTGGGCTTTGTCGGCGAATTTTGCGTATTGTCCCAGCCAAACCAGTTCGACATCTCCCACCTCGCCGTTACGCTGCTTGGCGATAATCAGGTCAGCGATATTCTTGCGCTCTGACTCTTTGTCATAATACTCGTCCCTGTATAGGAACATGACGACGTCCGCGTCCTGCTCGATCGCTCCGGATTCCCTAAGGTCAGAGAGCATTGGCCGATGGTCGGCTCGAAGTTCCGGTGCTCGTGAAAGCTGGCTCAGTGCCACCACCGGGCAATCCATTTCACGGGCGATGGCCTTCAGCGACCTTGAAATGGTCGAGATCTCTTGTTGTCGCGACTCGGCGCGTCCGGATACATTCATGAGCTGCAGGTAGTCAATCATGATCATGTCCAGACCCTTTTCCATTTTAAGGCGCCGGCATTTGGCCCTAAGCTCCAATGGCGTTATGGCCGGGGTATCGTCAATATGAATCTTCGCGGCAGAGAGTTTGGACATCGCCTTAGTCAGTGCCACCCAGTCATCCTCAGCCAGCTTGCCATTTCTCATATTCTGCATGGGAATCTGGGCTTCTGAGCTCAGCATCCGCTGTACCAGCTGCTCTTTGCTCATCTCGAGACTGAAGACCGCGACAGAAGCGTCGTTGCGCAGCGCGGCATTCTGACAAAGATTCAAGGCAAATGCGGTTTTACCCATGGAAGGTCGCGCAGCAACCAAGACCAAATCCGACTTTTGCAGACCGCTCAATTTATAGTCCAAATCCTTGAAGCCCGTTGACAAACCGGTAATTGAAGCTTTTGAGGCATAAAGCGCCTCAATGCGCTCGTAGGCCTTAATAAGGACTTCTCTTATTGGTTCGAGTCCCATCCTGTTTTTCTTTTGTGAAATATCGAAGATGGTCTGCTCTGCAAACTCCAGCAGCGTGTCTGCACCTTCGTTGTCATAACCTCTCTCCAAAACTTCTGATGACGTTCGGATTAAGGTTCTGAGCATGGATTTCTCTTCTATTATAGTTGCGTAGTGACGTGCGTTGGTCGACAAGACGCCAAAACTCGTCAGATCCGACAAATACTCAATGCCGCCCACGGCTTCCAGCATGCCGGCTCTGGTAAGGTCGTCCGACAGTGTCACAATATCCACCGGCTCATTTCTTCCGTATAGCCTCAGAATGGCGCTGAAGATCTCGCTATGGGCCTCTTTGTAAAAATCTCCGCTCTCAATGATCTCAACCACATCACTGATGGCGCCTTTATCCAGGATCATGGCGCCAAGCGCCGACTGCTCCGCCTCGATATTGTGCGGAGGCAGTTTCGGATTCAACTCCATGTTGATCTTTCCCCTTTCAAGTAAATCCAGTACAAATACCTGCATTTTTTTACCCAGTTGCGCTCGCCCTTGACAAAGTCGTCTCTAAATTGTTTTAGCGACGCTGCTGTCAATTCGTCTCTGTAATTGCCATAGTAGGCATTTTCAACCCAGCCAGTCAGTTTTGACGGATCAATGCCCGCAGAGTGATTTTCACTTTGATTGGGCATCTGTGAGGCACATTGGTAAATGACTTCCTTTGGTGTCATTCCTGTCCAGGCGTCAAGGCCGCATTTCAGAATCAGGAGCGTCATGACATCATCCGCAAGTTTGATTGTCAGATGAAGTTCATTTTGGGCGTTCAGCCACCATCGGCGGACAAAAAAAGCCAAAATCAACAGAATGAACAGCAGCGCTGATCCACCCAGCCAAATACCGTAAGCGGGAAAACGCTGTGACGGTTGACCATCCACTTCAAACGGGTCTTCTTCTATGTCATCTTGAGGCCGTACAGGGAGGTCGTCTGTTACATTTGGCTCCAAAACAGGCCCGGGATTACTGGATGTTTCAGTTTCCGCTACATAAGAAGGCGTGGTTTCCATTACGGTCCACCGGCCGTCAAGATAGAGTTCGGCCCAGGCGTGTGCCCTGTCTGCGGTGACAACGTAATCGCCGTCAGCATTTGACTCATAAGGTGTGAGAAAGCCCTCTACGTATCGGGCAGGGATGCCGGCTGCCCTGGACATGATGACCATGGCACTGGCAAAGTAGGTGCAGTATCCCTGCTGCTCTTCAAACAGAAAATGTTCTACAAAATCCACTTCATCACCCGGTATGGAAGGGCTTAAATTGTACGTCAAGGTGAGAAGGTATTCCCGAATGGCTTCGGCCTTGCCGCGTGTATCCGCTGTCTGGGCTGTCAGAGATGCCGTCAATGTCTTAACCGCTTCAGAGTAATTTTCAGGAAGTTGAAAATACTCCGTCCCGGATTCCAGACGGCTGGGCTGCGGCTCTATAGTCGCTATACGGTAACCATTTTCGAGTGACTCAATAGGCCGGTCCAAATAGATGATCCCATAACGGTCTCGCCGGAGGATCCCGGGTGGGACGTCAATGCCTGCGACGCCAAGGGGTGCGAACAGGGTTTTTGTATTTATGTCGATTCCAAAGATCTCGAGATCATACCGAACATCTCCGGAACCTCTGAGCGGTGCCGGCTGATCGAGATAGAAGTTTTCAAATTCGCCTGTCTCTACCTGCCAGGACTTTCCGTCATAAACCGTCAGGACGCGCCCTCTGAGATACAGATGGCCACCGTGATCGCTTCGCACTGAAAAAATTCGGTCACGCCTGAGAGTAACCGGACCTCCCAGACGATTTTCACCAAGTGGCTCGTAAATCGTATCTGAGAAACTGAAGTTTCCACCTGAGAAGGGTGAGTATTCTGACCTCAGCCAGGCGACTTGACCAAAACGTTCGTCCAGCAGCTGGATGGTCTTTTCCACCGGAAAAACAGTGTAAATGCCTATTCCAATAAGTATGGCCATTCCAGACAGGATAAGGCCGCTGTAGCCGCGTTCCCCGGAATTGGTGAATAAATACCCCGTATAGCCGGCAAAGTAAAGCATGAAACCGGTGTCGATCCCGTAACCTTGGAACCAGGCGGACAGTACCAAAACCATCGGCAAAAAAAGTTTTACTCGCCTGCTTTTCGGACTTCTGAAGATCAGCCAAGCCGCTGATGTCAACCCCCAGGCCATTAGTGAGAAAAACAGCTGTGGTGATTGAAAAGGATATTTTTCGTAATCCAGGGCGTAATAAAAGAGACTGTTGAACAGGTTTGAAAAACCGCGAACTCCCATCAATCCCTGCTCAAAAGTTTGGGCAGCTTTCATAGCCTGATAGGCCGGCATGAGGGGATGAAGGCTCAGCGGACTCACCAGCATCATTAAAACCAGGATCAGACTCCCAATGAGCGCCATCACTCTGACGGCTGCGAAGCGCTCAGCACTGTAAAGCGCCAATGCCGAACTGACTGTCAGCACAGCAATAAAAAGGGACGACGTCTCAATCCCCGTCACGGCGCGGATGTGTGCGAGCATACCCGCCAGCATCAAACCTGCTAGGACCAGTGGGATCCTATCTTTTTGCGGCATATAAGCTCACCTCCTGCGGCTGTGGCGCGTCAACGCAAGGCAAGACATTGCCCCCTGCGCATGGATACCCTGTTTTAAAGCTTAGAGAGCGCTGACGCCTCAGACAATCTGAAAATCTGAAGATTTTTGACTGTTTGAAGGGATAGGGTCAACCCGTTGGTTTGATGCGGATCTATAGCGTCCCACTCAGGGTCCAGGCTATAGCAGATCACTCTGAAATGTCGTTTCACCAACCCTCTCAATGTCTCCTGCATCACGGGATCCAGCGGTCCGCAAATCACGATCAACTCTGCGCCTTCCTGAAAGCGTCTGGATTCACGGCTCAGAAATTCCGGAAAGGCCAGGGGGCCATCCGGCAAAAAGGCGGTGAGTTTATCCATAAACAGGCCTAGATGGCGATACTGGCGGCCGTGGGCTTCCGTTCTGCGGCGATCGTTGATCAGCATCACAGTTTCGGTGCCCTCTCTCAGCAGTACCGTCAGGATGGAAGCTGCCACTTCTGCGATGCCATCGAAGCGCAGCGCTGAAGCTTTCGCTTCGGAAGGACTTTCGGCGATTTGTGGGGATTCGTAACCATCGGCAAAAACATAGGTCTTTTTGCTGCTGGCATTTGAGTACTCTTTGACCTGAAGCTCCGCCATTTTCGCGGTGAGCGCCCAATGGATGCTGCGGGCGCTGTCGCCTTCATGATACTTCCTGACGGACTTTACCGAGGTCTGGTCTTCCTTTCGCTGATCTGAGGAACGACGTGCGCCAAAGAGCTCCACTGCCTCGAGCTTAGGCTTTCGATATGGGTAGACTCTGGGATAAACGGCAACCTCAATAGGCTTCAGTCTGGTCATGGTCCATGTCATGAGCTTCAGAGGATCGCTGAGTTTCATGACAATTTCTCCGGCCGTGTAAAAACCTCTTCGATCACACCTCAGATGGCGTTCGATTTCCTGAATTTCATAAGGCCTGAAGACGTAGTGTCGGAAGTCAAACTCAACCTCACCAAGCTCCTTTGAAATTACGGGCTTCACTGACAGATGAAAAATTGGAAGAATCGAATTATTCAACAGCCGGTACTGGATTGTCAGGGTTTCCCCGGCTGTCAAGACAGAGGCGCTGATGTGAAAAGTCGAAACGAGGAGGAGGATATTTGTCCAGAGAATTAATCCGTTCACCAGGAGGACGCCCAACAGGAGCGCCGTTGTCAGATAGAAGAACCTGGCGCCGGTAATCAGCACCAATAGGACCGAGACTGAAACCACCAACAGAATTCTTATAAGGACGCCGCGGTCAACTTCAAACACTCTGGTCATTGTTTTTTCGCCACCGGAACCATCTCGATCAATTGACGAACGACCTCCCGCTCAGTTATGCCGCGATACATTGCGTCCGGTTTAATGACGAGACGGTGGGCCATGACGGGAAAAACCACCAGGCGGATGTCGTCCGGCGTCACATAGGGTCGGTCCGCCATAAGTGCCATGAATTTCGACATCCTGACCAGCGCGATCCCCGCTCTTGGACTTAAACCATAGTGCAGATCATGATGGTGCCTGGAAGCGTCCAGGAGCCTTTGAACGTAACTGTAGATGGCGTCGCTGACCTCTATTTCGGCAACTGTCTCCCGAATCATCAGGAGATCTGTCTTGGATATGGGATGGCTCATCGTATAATCTTGACGCAAAGTCTCTTTTTTTAAGATATCGATCTCTGTCTGGGCATCCGGATAACCAATATCAATTCTTACCATAAAACGATCCAGCTGTGCTTCCGGGAGGGGAAATGTCCCTTCGAATTCGACAGGATTTTGCGTCGCGATTACCATAAATGGTCTTTCGAGGGGATATACCTGACCATCCATGGTGACCTGTCTCTCTTCCATGGCTTCCAGCAAACTGGACTGCGTTTTGGGCGAAGATCTGTTGATTTCGTCCGCCATTAAAATATTCGTAAACACAGGTCCGCGTTTGAAGTTGAAGGTGCCGGACTTGAGGTCGAACAAGCTTACGCCTATAACATCCGAAGGCATGAGATCCGGAGTAAATTGAATTCTTCTGAATGCCACTTCCATGCACTGAGCGAGTGTTTTCGCCAGTGTGGTTTTACCAACGCCAGGCACATCCTCAACCAGGACATGACCATCGCTGAAAAAAGCCCCCAGCACCATTTTCAGGGTCTCTTCGCGTCCCATGAAAAACCGGCGCATTGCTTGCTCTATTTCTATCAGCCTGGCTCTGCAGTAAGCCTTTGGATTCTGTTCAGAAGTTTCGGCATTTCCGGGTTCAGGTACTGTGACCACAGTGGATTCACTCTCCTTCTGAAAAAACCCTGCATGAAGAAGTTCGTTCATCAGCAGGGTCGGTTGGCAGCAGCTATGAGGGACTGGCGTCAAGCAATCACTTAAACTTGACTTATTACAGGCTTCAATTTGAATGGCACTGGGACTTGATCAGCCTTCGACGACTTCAATTTTGATATTGGCATGGACGCCGTGAGCCAGCTTGGCTTCAGCGTGTGTCGTTCCGGTGGACTTGATTGGAACGAGCTCAAGTTTCTTCTTGTCTATCTTGATGCCGTGTTGTTTTTCGAGGGCTTCAGCAACGTCTTTCGTTGTAATGGAGCCAAACAGTTTTCCGCCTTCGCCAATCTTAACCGCAAATTTTAAACTGATTGCCTCCAGTTGCTGTGCCAGTGCTTTGGATACATCCACTTCCTTTTCCTTGCGTTTATCCGCAGATGCCTTCTGATGTTCAAGTTCACGTACGCTGGAATCTGTGGCGGGCTTGGCAAGTCCCCTTGGGAACAAATAATTGCGGGCATGGCCATCACTTGCTTCAATAACTTGTCCTTTTTTACCTGTTCCTTTAATATCCTTCAATAGTATGACTTTCATGACTTATCACCTTCCTCAAAATAGTCCTTTATGGCTTTCAGCAACTGATTCGTAGCTTCCTCAAGCGAACAGCCGGAAAGCTGGGCGCCCGCGACCGTCATATGGCCACCGCCGCCTATTTTTTCCAGAATGATCTGAACGTTGACGTCACCAAGAGATCTGCCGCTGATGAAAATCAATTGGTCTTTGTTGACTGAAATGACAAACGAGGTTGAAATACCCCGGATATCGAGAAGCTCATCTGCTGCCTGTGCTGCGATCAGCTGGGCGTTAGGAATGTCTTCCAGGCAGTAAGAAATGGCAATGCCATGGTCATACAGCTTAGCGCTGCCCACAATAGTCGACTTGGCGATAAAGGTCTCAAGATCATCCTGAAACAGTTGCCGGACGACTGTGGTATCTGCACCAAATCGCCTGAGAAGCGAGGCTGCCTCAAAAGTACGGACGCCCGTCTTAAATGTAAAGTTTTTAGTGTCGACAGCGATCCCGGCCATTAAAGCTTCGGCTTCGATTTTTTCAACAGTCACTTTGTTGTCCATGTACTGCAAAATTTCAGTGACCAATTCACAAGTTGAGGACGCATAGGGTTCGTGGTACTTTAACGCGGTATTTTCAACGAACTCAGTGCCTCTTCTATGATGGTCGATCAATACGACTCTTGAAATTTTATCGAGCAGTTCCGGGCATTCTGTATAGCTTGGCCGATGGGTATCAACAATGACTAGAAGTGTATCTTTCTGTACCATATTTAAAGCTTGTTCCCCTGTCACAAAATGATAAACCGGATTGTCCGAAAACATTTTGTGGACGCTCTTGATCGCTTCATTGACACCTGTCAAAACGATATGCGCATCCTTGCCGCGGTTGATGACTGCCCTGTAGATCCCAATAGCGGAGCCATAGCAGTCCATATCAGGATACTTATGCCCCATAATGATGACGTTGGATGCTTCATCAATTAGAGGTCTGAGGCCGTGGGCGATAATTCTCGCTTTAACTCTGTTTCTTTTTTCTACCGCTTTAGCCTTGCCGCCATAGAATTCGAAATTGCCCCTCTTCCTGACAACCGCCTGGTCTCCGCCTCTTCCAAGCGCCAGCTCCAGAGCACTGAAGGCATACTCTTCCGCCTGGTTGAGGTTTCGCCCGTTAACGCCTACCCCAATACTCAGGGTCATTGGAAATTTGTTGCCCACTTCAATTTCACGGATATCATCCAAGATCGAAAACCGCTTGGCTTCCAGATTTTCCAGATACCGCTCCTCAAAGAGCACAAGATATTTGTCCGTTTGATATTTTTTGATCAACGCGTTCATGCGGGAAGCCCAGAGATTGACCTTCTGGTCGATTTCCGAGGTGAGAAACGGCCGTTTGTCCTCCTTGGTTTCACTCATGACATCATCATAATTGTCCACTTGGATCAAGGCGACCACCGGACGCTCGTCTTCATACTGGTCCTTCAGCACTCTGAATGGCGTCGCGTCAATCCAGTAAAGCATTACTATGACCCTGGAAGCATCCTTTTCGTCTGTTTTGACGACGTTGGCATAAACTTTGTAATAGCGCTCGCCAACCTTGACATCCGGCGTCTCGTTCTTATTTAAGATCTCATCGAGGTCCAGGCTGGGGACCACGCCTTCCAGCTCTGAACCGATCAGCTCACGTTCGTCGATTATCTCGCTGAATTTAGAGTTGTACCAAGTGATTCTGCCGTCAAAATCCACAAGCGTCAGCGGTATGGGCAAGTTGAGGATCGCGTACCTCGCGGCGGAATCGATGTCGCTCGACAATTCTTCAATGTACTTTTGCCAGCGTTTGTTTCTCTGTCTGCTCGACCGCCAGGCGTAGACGTTGAGGTAAATCAATACCAATACGCCTATAGCGCCTATATAAGGGTTATAGAACATCAGGATCAGAACGAGAACGCCTATGATGCCGAGATAGATTTTCGCATCCGGCTTAAATAATTTGAGGAATTTGGCATTTCCCATTTCATCACCTCATCATTAAACGGTTTTCATACCGCTTTCGAAAATTCAACATGACATCTGACATTCCAAGCAACGCCAAATAAACGGTTCCGCCGGTAAAGACCAGCATGAAGACCAGCAGCCATTTAAGTAATTTTTGTCCCGGGATGCGCTTGAAGAAATAGACAATCACAGCTGCGCCCTGGAGAACAAAAGCCATGGAAAACACCATGTAGACGTTGGCCAGGAGTGCTTCAGACTGAATGAGTTTAAAGTAACCAGCCAGATAGCTCAGAACAATCATAATCAGCATTCCAAAAAAGACACTGCCCGGAAGCCTGAATTCCCGAAATGGCAGCATTTCTGTCAATGCGACGCCCATGCGTTTCAGAATAGCCCTGAACAGCATATAGTTGGCGGCCGCGCTCACAAGGGCGCTCATGACAATGGCTGAGGGAATGAGGAGCTTCATATTCCGTGTATAACTCTCGAGAAGTCTGGCACTTTCCTCAGCAGCCTGAGCATCCGCATTCATGCTGTTTTGCATAACTTCCATGGTGACTTTCATTTCCGCAATCATCTGGTCCATCTGAACATTCAGATCAACGCCCGTCAGCGGCAATACGACATAGTAGGATAAATAGAGCGAAAAGAGAGTAGCCAAGGTAGTCACAACAATAGCCGGCCAAGCTTTAAATTGCTTTTTAACGACGATCCCTAAAAAGATGCCGTTAAAGCCGCTTGAAAAAAGTGTTATCAAGGCCGAAATTGGATTCGTGGCCATGGCGACTATGACAGAGGCAATGACAGCCCCGGAGATTCCATAGGAAATCCCGTTTCGAAGTGTAATTATGGCAAAAGGTATGGCGGTGAATATCAAAAATATATTGAGAAATGGAATGTAATATCCCATTATGGTGGCAACTGCCCCAATGGCGGCGACGATACCTGTTTCTGTCATGGATCTGGTTCTGGATCTTGGATTCAACAGCTCAGCTCCTCTAGTGGTTCAATGAAATGCTACCTTATATTATACAATATCCGACAGTGATTGCAAATCGAACCGCATTCAGTTTGAACTGACAAAATCCGTTTATTGTAATAGGCATAAAAAAAGAAGTCATCCCGATCAGTACACTGACTGACCGCAACAACTTCTTTATACTCTGATTCTATTCGTTGACGAACGGAAGCAGTGCAATGATTCTTGAGCGCTTAACCGCAACAGTCAAAGCACGTTGGTGCTTAGCGCAGTTGCCGGTAACACGTCTAGGAAGAATCTTTCCGCGATCCGTCAGATAGCGTTGAAGTTTTCTGGTATCTTTATAGTCGATTCCAGTAGCTTTTTCCTGGCAAAAGCTGCAGCCTTTGCGCTTCTTTCTTCTTTTAATAACAGCCATCTTTATTTCCCTCCTTTAACCCTAATCTAGAATGGCACCTCGTCGTCGTCCAAATCCGCAGATGCGTTTGAGAAATCGCCCGGATCATAGTCCATGGATGGATCACTGTAGGATCCGCTTCGTCCGGTTGAATCAGCTTTTTCGAGGAACTCCACATTGTTTGCAGTAACCTCGGTCGTATAGCGGGTTTCACCGGTGTTCGTCTTGTACGAGCCCGTTGTGATTGAACCTTCTACAGCGACCATTCGACCTTTTGTAAGGTACTGAGCTGCCGTTTCTGCCTGACGACCCCATACATTGACACGGATGAAGTCTGCAGTTGGGAGGCCCTTTTGCTGATATTCCGCTTTCTTTTCGCGGCTCAGGCTTCGGTCTATTGCAAGTGTGAAGTTGGTGACCGCTCTTCCGGTGCTGGCGATGTGGCGCAGCTCAGGATCTCTTACGAGGCGGCCGATCAAAACGACATGATTCATGATTTCACTCCTCTGCCTTGGTGACTACTTGTCGTCAAGATTGACGATCATGTAACGGATAACGTCGTCAGCGATACGGTAGTTTCGCTCAAGCTCCATTGGCAGCGAAGGAGCCGCATTGAAGTTGACCAGAACGTAGTAACCGTCGCGGAATTTCTCGATTTCGTAAGCAAGCTTGCGATTGCCCCACTCTTCGATTTTCACGACTTCGCCATTCGCGGAGATGATAGAAGTGAACTTGTTGATCAGTTCTTTTCTCACTTCCTCTTCCAGAGTCGGCTTAAGGATGAAGATTGTTTCGTAATTTCTCATTGATTTTGCACCTCCCTATGGTCTGTTTGGCCCGGTCTCTTTGGACCGGACAGAGAGTACAGGGAGCCACTGGGCTCCCGTCATACCTAGGCATTATATCACGTTAGAAATAGCGATGCAAGAAAAATATAAAACCAAGGCCAGAACCCACTGCCTTCAAAATTGCTTGCCTGGGGGCGGTCTGACCTTGGTTAAATTCATTTATGTATTGAAAGAACGTCCTTACTGCTATTTCTTTTCTTTTATGGCTCTTACTGCCTCATGCAGGACTTCACCCAGCCGTTTGATCCCCTCGACGATAAGGTCTTCCGGCATGTTTGAATAATTGAGGCGCATAGTATTTTCCTGCCCGCCATTAGGGAAGAATGAGCCTCCAGGTACAAAAGCAACGTTTTTTTCGATTGCTTTGAGCATCAAGTCCCTCGCGTTCAGCTCCGGCGGCATCACTGCCCAAGTAAATAGCCCCCCGTTTGGATAGGTATAGGTAACCTCTTCAGGAAAATATTGCTTCATAGTATCCAGCATCAGCGTTCTGCGCTTACGGTAGACCTCTTTGATCTTTTCAACATGGTCGTCCAGGCTATAGAGCTCCATAAACATGTCCAGTTCGCGCTGGGTCATTGAGTTGCTTTGGAGATCCGCGCCCTGCTTGACCGTTATAAATTTATTCAGGATACTGTCCTCAGCACATACCCAACCCACGCGAAGCCCTGGGCAAAAAGTCTTTGAAAAGGTGCCAAGGAAAATTACCCGGCCATCTGTATCCATGGATTTGACGGATGGCAGCATGTCTCCTTCAAATCGAAGTTCTCCGTAAGGATTGTCTTCAACGATTGGCAAATCAAATTTTCTCGCAACATCCAAAAGACCTCGTCTTCTTTCGAGACTCCATGTTCTGCCCGTTGGATTTTGGAAATCAGGGATGACATATATCATTTTAACATTATCATGAGCGGCAATTTTTTTCTCAAGGTCTTCGATCAGCATACCATCATCATCTGTTTCAACTTCAATGAATTGACATTGATAAGCTTTGAACGCATTGATAGCGCCGAGGTAGCTCGGGCTTTCACAAACGACATAATCTCCCGGGTTAAGGAAGACTTTCCCTGAAAAATCCAAGCCTTGCTGTGATCCGGTCGTAATTAAAATTTCGTCTGCTTTGGCTGCGACGCCGACTTTCATCATTCTGGCAGCAATCTTTTCCCTAAGCGGCGCAAAGCCTTCAGTCGGACTATATTGAAGCGCTTGTCGGCCCGCCTCCTCCAGTACTTTTACAGAAACAATCTTCATTTCTTCAATTGGGAACAACTCGGGTGCAGGCAATCCACCAGCAAATGATATGATCTCAGGTCTTACAGTCAATTTTAACAGTTCTCTGATTTCAGAAGCTTTAATTCCTTCCATTCTATCCGCGAACTTAATTGCCACAACATCGACCTCCGTTTTGTTCAAAAAGTAAAATCCCTAGTGCCTTGTAAACACTAGTCCTATTATACCATGAAGCAAAGGATTGGGATTAAAAATTTACAATTTTTTAAGTTCTTATCAAATTTTTTAGCATTTTATTTTTTAACATCCTCGGGCTTAAGCAGACTTCCCTGTCTTTCAATTTTTCTAATTCTTTTTTCGAGATTGGTCCGGGAAATCCAGATTTGCTTATCGCATTTCATGCAGCGTATCCTGAAGTCCATCCCAATTCTTAAGACCTCAAAACGATTGTTGCCACAGGGATGTGGCTTCTTTGTGTCTATAATATCCCCAATCTGGATTTCGAGCGGCATCTCAATCCCTCCATTCTAACTTGACTGATTTATTCTCAGTTGAAGTCCGATCTATCCTGAACAAATTCATGCCTTCTTTTGACACACCATTCAGCGCTTCAAGCACCCGCTCGAGATTCTCATCCAGGATCCTGATAGAAAGTCCGCAACTTGTGGATATTTCACGGGGTGTCGGCACCATGGTGATAGGTGCTCCAACTGCTGCGAGCTTTTTTTCAGTGCTGATGGCATAATGGGTTGAATCGAATGCAATGACATAAAACTTCTTTTCCAACATAAATACTCCTAAATTCGAATTGTATTTTTAGCTTTGTGCATGGTCTCAACGATAGCGTACATATTTCCAATTCCGCCCGCTGCCAGCTTCTCTTTGACTTGGTAATAGTCAAGGCAGGTACCGCACGACAGGATCTCAACACCGTTGGATTCCAGTGCTCTCAAATACTCAAGAACCGGCGATCCTTCTATTGTCAGATGTACCCCGCTGTTAACAAACATGATGGATTTCGGGTATGGCTCCATCTCAGTAAGCGTGTAGAAATACCCCTTGATGAGAACTTCCCCAAGGGTTTCGTCGCCCTCACCAAAAGTGTTTTTTCCCACCAGAATGACGATCTCAGAGAGTTTAGGCTTTGTCTGAGGCAAGATCTCAGAATCAAACATGACTTCCGTTTTGTAGATGTCGATATAGTAAAAACCATCGGCCTGCTTCACTTCATAACGATAATTCTGACTCTTGGCGTACTTAATGACATTTTCACGCGCGGTATCATTGTCAACAATAGTCGTCACTACGCCCGATTCGAGCTGATCCACTGCTTTCTTGGTTTGTATGACAGGCTTAGGGCACAGGAGGCCCCTTGCGTCCACTTCCATTTTATGATTCAACTTACAGTCCTCCTTATTCAAAGGTAAATCGCATGGAACTTTCAGGTTAAAAAACTATGTCCTAACAAAATAATATAACAGATACAGCAGTAAATTGTGATTGTAAAAATTTATGGCGAAAGTTGATCCATTCAAGGAATTAATAAGCCATTCGCTCGCTGTCAGAGGAATCAAAAAGGTTATCACCATCATTAAGATCCATACATTGACCAGTCCCAGGACCCCTCCCAGAGCCAGTCCGGCCAGTTTGTTCGCCTGCTTGAGCAGCGGCAGCTCGGAAATAGCGGAGGTTACGATCCCAAGGACCAGCAGGACCAGCATAACTGCCAGGAACACGAGGATAAAAGCAAACCCCTGGGTCACCGCATTCGCGAGATTCTTTGATAGTTCTCCAAACAAGGCACGGTTCACAACGTCTGAGGCCGATTGTCCCGCTGTCATCAACTCAGGCATTGTCAACGCCTCAGCTATTGAGTCCGATGGCACCCAGGAGGCTGATGCCTGAGCAGCGAAATGTTCCGTCAATTTGTCATAAATGCGTTGTTCAAGGGATGCAAAAAATTCTGTTTTCAACAACAGCCAATTGGCAACACCACTTCTAAAGTAAAGCGCTACAAGAAACGCTGCCAGAACGCCGGTTAAATTAAGCAGCATCCTGAAAAATCCCTTTCTAAACCCATTTATGGCTGTAGCCAAAATCACGATCAGCACAATCAGATCAAGCAAATTAAAGCCCATCCAAGCGCCTCCTTTTCATGCCTTTTCATGCCTTTTCACGTTTTTTCACGCTTATTATTTCCTGTCTCTCAACCTTCAGACAAGCTGTTCAGCCTTAAATCCCGGCTATTTAATCAATATTTGCAGGAATAAATTTCATAGCGATTTTCATACTCGACACCTAAGTGGGTCTCATCCAGCCATTCCAAAGCGAGAAGACTGTCGTCCACAACCTTGGCTCCCAGCAGTTTTCCTGAAAAATTCAAAATATGGAGTTTGCCATCCCCCAGGAAAGCGATTCGCTCCGGCCCCATGGCCATCAGATCCACCACGACCTCCATTTTCCGCTCGAAGACCTTTTCCCCGGCAATATTATACATGGAGAGCACATTGTCGTCCCGGGTGTCATCAATAGCCTTATTTTGAATCGTCAGATTCAGAAGCGTATTCCCAAGAGGATCAAAAGCAAGTCGTGTTACGTCTCGATCAATAATTTTCTTCCAAAGCTCATCGTTTTGATCATCAAAGGCAATAATCATATCATCCGAATATCCAATGAATCCCTCTCCGGCATCAGATAGCCTGTAGAGCACGGCGTTGTTGAAATTTCTTGCCCCTCTCATCTTGCCGTCAGTTCCGAACATCAGAACATTGGTATGAAAGTAATCATTCTCTACTACGAGTACGGACATGGCAATGAGCTTCATGGCTTCGGAATACCTGAGATCCAGAAGGTCCTCATAAGGCACAGGGATCGTCGCAGACATCACACCCTGTGGATTGATCAAGGCAATTTTCTTATCATTTTTTAAATATAGCGCAGTATAGCCATCTGATCCCACCAAAAATCGTTCGACTTTTCCTAGTCCCTCTAGCTTGGATAGGATCTGCCCCTTTTTATCCAAGACATAATAGTCACCTGTAACCTTGTCGCAAATATAAAACTTGTCATTTCTTTCGTGGGCGAGGATATCACTGCCAAAAAACTCTTTTTCCCAAACAACTTCACCTCTGACTGTCAAATAGGTGAGCCGCTCATTTCCAGTCATTATAATGCCGGAGACTACCGGATAAAAAAAACTTTGCTTTTTATAAGTCGGTTCAGCCGTCGTATTAATCGTATTGATTTTTTCGATCGAAATTGGACCCAGCCCGCTGGCTTCCCGAATCAGGGATATGACATAACCGGCGCCAAAAACAATTGTAAACGACAACAGCAGCATGACCAATGATAGTCTTCTCCGCTGTCTTCTTCTTTTTTTTATCTGATCCAGCTTCTCATGGATGCTTTCTGTCATGATGCTCACCCTTATCTTCTATCTGAATCGGAATTAAGGATCTTAGATAAATGCGCCAGATCTTCAGCACGGTCGATATCCATCAATTCCTCTGCATTTGCTATTTCGTACCATACCACCGCCTCGGGATACTGCCGGATGATTAGTTTGCCTCCGGTGTCTCCCTTGAGCTGCATCAGCGAAGCTTTGTACTTTCTGTCAAAGATAACCGGATTTCCCGTATTGCCCCTGTGAGCTGCCAACATGATCTTTCCCTGCCCTGCAGGAAACGACTTCAGCATCCCGGATATGGTTTGTCCCCTCAAGAGCGGCTGATCAGCCGTCAGAAACATATAGGCATCAGCCTCTTTTGAAGCCGCCAGCCCTAGACGGATCGAAGCCGCCTGGCCCTCCTCGGGACCGGGATTATAGCAGGTATTAAATCCATAAAACTCCGCCAAAACCGCAATGTCCGGATCATGCCAGACCACGGTTACACTGCAAGGTGGGCAGCCTGCTGACTTAAGTGCTTCAAAAACCCACCCGGCGAGTGGTCTGCCCTGAAAGTCAGCCGTCAGCTTGTTGCTGCCAAATCGTCTGGCCAGACCGGACGCCATGACGATCAGCTTAATCCCGTACTCGCGCTCATCCTTGCCTTCATTCGAATTGGCGGCTGCTTCCCAATGTTCGACTACCCGCTTCATGCCCATCTGCCCCGCTCCACAACTATGACCGGCAGAACCGTATGCGACTTTAGCTGATTTATAAAGGCTTCATGACGCGGCTCTGCCTTGTTCACCAATATGATTTTCAACGCATCCGCGGGACAGGACTTAAAAAGTCCGTTTTCTGAGTGGATCAAATCCGCCAGCGCCTCCGCAGTTACCAAGTCTCCTTCTTTCATTCCGGTGAGCTCCAAAAAGAGTGCCAGCCGATGGATTCTTGCCTCAACTGCAGGCAGATCAAAGGCATCAGCCCCAAGCACACCCAGGACAACCTGAGTTTTCCCGGGAAATCTGGGTTCACCGTCCCTGGGTGCTTTAAGCGGCTTTTTATTGGCCCCATCTGCTTCGATGAGTACAAAGCTGTTGTTCTGTTCAAAAGCCGGACCCTCTATCCAAAGATCGATGTCTCGGGGTTCAAAGCCATAGATTTTCCCCTGTTCATCCATACCTCTTGCCACCATGGTAATGCCAGGGCTTAACTTGCCTATCTGCGTCAGAGCGTCCACAGAAATAAAATGGTCAATTCTGGGTGACTTCTCAACCATCATTCGGGTCGTTGTCAGAACTACGATCCTGCTATGCTGATCCCGCTGTTTCAGAGTCGCGGCCAGGTCAAAAAGCGCACTGGTCTTTCCGCCTGCGCCGCAAAGTGAAATCACCGCAGGGAATGGCCCCTTCACAAGACCTTCAATTTCTTCCAGCAGCATACTGACGCACCCCAGTTCTAATCGTTTTCAATCTCTTCCTTTGGTCTCCTCGGTGGCCTTGGCCCAAAGTACTGATAGAAATAGCATTTGATTCTTCCGTTGTAAAGTTTTCTGTTCTTAGTGGCTTTTTTTCCAAAGGACGCTTCAAAGCCTTCGTGGGCTGTGATGACATACCATGACCAGGTATCCAGCCTGCCAAAACGGTCTCCCATGACCCCATAGAGCTTTTCTGCTTCTCTTAAGTCAGAAAGCCGCTCTCCATAAGGCGGATTGGTGAGAATGTACCCGTATTTGTCCCTTGAACTCAGATCTGCAACATCTCTGACCTGAAAGTGAATGAAGTCTGCTACGCCGGCTTTTTCAGCATTTTCCCGGGCAATACGGATACTCCTTGGATCGAGGTCATAACCTTCCAGTTTGAAACTCGCATCTTCAACGATTGCGTTTCTGGCTGAATTCCGTTCAAAATCCCAAACGGAAGCCGGCATCCAGTTCCAGTGCTCTGAGTCGAATTGTCGGTTCAGTCCTGGCGCCTGATTTCGTCCGATCATAGCCGCTTCGATCAGCAATGTTCCGCTGCCGCAAAGTGGATCGATCATGGGAATAAACGATTTCCACCTGCTGATTTGAACTAATGCCGCTGCCAAGGTTTCTTTGAGAGGTGCTTCATTTCCCTTCTCGCGATAGCCTCGTTTGTGCAGACCATCTCCCGATGTATCCAGCAGCACCAAAACCTGATCCTTAAGAATGGAGATCAGGATACTGTATCTCGGGCCCGTTTCCTTGAACCATTCCGTAGCGTAAGTTTCCTTTAGTTTCTCAACGATTGCTTTTTTAGAAATGGATTGTATATCCGACAAGCTGAATAAGGTCGACTTGACGGATTTTGCATTAACTGGAAAAGTCCCTTCCTGCGGAATGTATGCCGCCCAGTCGATTCGTCGGACCCCCTGAAAAAGCGCTTCAAAGGTATCTGCTTTAAATTCAGCGAGTTTGATATAAACGCGATCAGCGCTGCGCAGCCACAAGTTGGATCGCACAATGCCTGACAGATCCGCATCATATTCTACTCTTCCGTTTTCCACCGTGACTTGATCAAAGCCAAGGGCTTTGACTTCATCCGCTACGACAGATTCTATTCCAAACGCTGCTGTTGCCTGAACTCTAAATCTTTTTATCATCATAAAAACTCCCATGTTATCATGTCTTATTCAAACATTATAACACAGGAGTCCAGTCAGTATCCCGGTAATCTTAAAACATGAGCGGCGAAACATGCTGCCGCTTGTTAAACGGTGTGATCATT
The DNA here is from genome assembly GCF_030247605.1 of Acidaminobacter sp. GTDB lineage: Bacteria > Bacillota > Clostridia > Peptostreptococcales > Acidaminobacteraceae > Acidaminobacter. Next base: position 144,557 of record NZ_JAOTSB010000004.1, read on the forward strand.
TGAAAAACTTGTCCAGTGCCTTTCTGAGTGCGGACTCTTCTATAGGTTTTGACAAATGCTCGTCAAATCCGTAACTTGTCAGATAATCCCGCTCAGAGTCAATAACCTTTGCAGATATGGCCACGATGGGACATCTGAATCGGTCTGCTTTTTCAATTTCATCAAAGGCTTCAAACCCATTCATGTGAGGCATCATGATGTCCATGAGCACCAGGTCCGGCTTGTGTCGTATGTAGCGTTCCACCGTTTCTTTTCCAGTTCTTGCAAAATCCAGCTCATAATCCTCCTGAAGCAGCAGCTTCAGCGATACCCTGCCCATGACATCATCTTCAGCGATTAGAATCCGGTTTTTTTGTTGAGGTTTATGGGGCTCATCCACGATAGAACGATCCTGGACTATGTCCGTTTGCTCTTCATTGTCAGCACCATTAAATTGAACATAGATGTAGACGTTAACCTCAGAGCCTCTTCCGTAAGCGCTTTCAATTTCGAGCCGCCCCCCCATTTTGGACAGCAGCGTCAGTGCTGTGACATAACCCAAGCCCGTCGAGTCCCCCAGAGAGGCAAGAATATCTTCCGGCTGTGGATTTTCCGTCATTTTTTTCAGCCAGTCCAGCTTCTCTTCTGAGAATCCAATGCCTGTATCCTTCACGCTTATTCTCATTTTCAGCTTATCGTCGATAATACTGACCTTGGCAAAATGGACCAGCACATTGCCGTGTTCCGTATGCTCAAATGCATTTTCCAGCAGATTTCTAACAATATTTCCCAGTCGTACCGGATCGCCAATCAGCTCGCCAGGTAAATTCTCATCCACTTGAATTGTAAAGTCCACATTTCTCTTTTTCGACAAAAATCTGAACCGATGATAGAGGTCATCCACAAAATCCGCAAGTGAGAACGCCTCAATATTAAAGACCAGTTGACCTTCCTCGATGGCATAAATCTCATGCAGATTGCTTATTTTTCTAAAAGCCCTGTCGGATTGATTCATCAGCCGTTCAATAGTATCCCGCTCGTCCCTGTAAAGCTCAATGACTCTAAGGCGGTCAATATCGTTATTGATCGTCTCGAAAATGTCTTTAAGCGATTCGACCATGTCATAAAACAGTGATCTATTCTTATCTTCTCTGAGTCTCACCTTTATTATGTCCAGGTCGGCCTCCGGAACAAACTTCTCCAGCGGCTCAAGCGTGCCCTTCCAATCTTTCGCAATGACAACGGCTCCGGTGATAATCCCTTCTGAATTTCGGATAGGCTCGGCATGCTTGGTCCAAATCTCTCCCAAAGCACCCGGATTTTCTTTTGGAACCACGCCTTCCGCTGCGGCTCCGTCTCTGACTGCCTTAACACACGGGCAATTCAGACACCCCAATTCAGAAGACTGAAAGACCTCAAAGCATTTTTTGCCGATGGCTTCTGTGTCCATTCTGAGCACCGCTTTATTAGCCCATTCAATAGTGTAATCAAGATCCAGCCGTACTACCAAATCCGGTATGCTGTCAAGAATCTCCATCAAATATGGCGTCTTGTCCATTCTCCAGTCTGTGTCACCTTTTGCAAGCATACCTTCCAACTTCGTCAACCCTCTTTCTGTCCCGGCGGCTTCTTTTTAATGATCTGAAATGTATGTGTGGATTTAATTCGACATAGTTCCAGAATCTCCTTCTTTTCGCCACGCAGAATCAGAAAGACAGGCTGCGTCATTGTCATGTCTGAAGGTTTTAAATCCTGGCCAAGAATGCCGCTGATCCTCATAGTATTGAAATGAATCACGCTTTCTTCTCCCCGAATGCCTAACAAGTCGATTTCTTCCCCAATAAAAAGATGATATGCCACCGCATCCTGAGGCTCCAATTTCAGAGCAACCTCCGCATAATCCTGAACAGGCTCAAGGCTGATTCCTTCCCGCGTCAATAGTTCCCCCTGCCTGATCAGCCGAGAGGACCAAGCGGGCAGCACTAATTCCGATGCCTTGATCATCCATGGCTCCATAGATGATTCCGCTATTTTGACTAATGAAAATGAGTCTGCAGTCAAAACTTCGTTGGGATACACTTCTGCTTTGGCGATCAGAACCTCGTGAAATTTCTCAGAAGCCGTGGCTGCTCTCATCAAACTTATTTGAAGTGCCATAGTCACAATCATGAGCCCAAAAGTCCATATAATCAGCCTTTTTTTCAAATCCTCGCCCTCCTTCACCGATCTATTTCTATTTCGCGGTCCAGATGAATCTTGATATCCGTTGCTGAAAACCCCATTTCTTTCGCCAACTGTTCCATCAAAAACGAGGGTTGATGAGGAAACGCGACGACCAAATGGAGGATGGGGTCGTCGCGCATTGTTCCAGAAGGACACAGACCGGAAGGGTGCCATGAAAGAGCCTGAATTTCCACCGCACTGTCAAACTGGGCAGCAACTTCTTCTGCCATAACGCTCTCCAAGTCTGCGCCAAAGGCCGCTACAGCCCCGGACGCATAGTTATTGTCGAGCTCTGTTTGAACCCTCTCAGAAGCACTTTTCAGCGCACTTTCAGACTGACTGAAGCGTATGTAAAACAAGTAAAATTCAAAAGCAGCAACAAAAACGAGAATCAGGATGAGAACTATCAGCATGGACAACGACAAAACCTCCAGCCCTATGAAGCCCCCACGGTTCAGTTTAAAATTTTTCTGCATACGACAAATCTCTCGAAACGGTACGCATAGCGCCGGTCACTAAATGCCATCCAGGTGCTCAGCAACCTCCCCTTGATTTCACCGGTGACCAGAAAACGCGCCCGATCCCCTCGTTTTAATGTTGCCATAGGTTCCGCATTGACTTCTGCCATAATTAATCCCGCATCGTTCAACAGCTGCACCAAATCCGCCTCATCTGACGCTTCAAAGGTTTGGCTGAGCGCCATCTGTTCGCTGAAAGACGCGCAGATCGTGTCCAGCTTGGCTTTTGTCACCACAGGCATCAGCATTTCAAACAGTGCCATGCCTGTTCCAAGCACAAACACCAGGCAAAACCCAACCAAAATTAGACCACCCTCACGCATTTAGGTTACTGGCATCGACGTTTTGAATACGGTTGACTCAATGGTATTCCACCATCCAGATAAAGCACCCACCATATCCTCCACCAGAGTTTCCATGCTCGGCATAACTATGACTGCAGCCAGCACAATTGAAACTACAATCCCAATTACCATATCCACTGCGAACTGACCCTTGTCGTTGTTGAGATTCTCGCCTATAAACGCTTTTAGACCTAATAATGCTTTGATGATTTCTACGTTCAAATGAATGCCTCCTTTTAATGGTTGTCACACTTGTTGTCTTTTTCTCCTGTCTAAATAAATAATGACTCCAGCGCTTCCATCATCTGAAGCACCAACGGGATTGCAATCACTGCAAAAGCAACACTTCCTGATGCAGCAATCAACAGGATCAGATTGAATTGGATCCGTTCCTGTTCTAATGCCACTGATTCCAAATATCTTTGGATCATCACCTCCTCCTGTCTTTGAATGAGCTCCACCGATTCTCCGGATTCAATACCCTGTCTGAGAATGGTGAGCAGCGTCTCTGAAGCTTTTACAGGATAACGCAGGGTCAATTCCTTTGAAGCGCGTTCAAAATCCAAGGTTCTGAAATACACGCCTGTGAAAGCATTCAGCGCGTTCCTCATCTCCTTATCCGGCGCAGCCAGATGCACATGTCTCAGAATTTCTACGGCTGAATGGCCCGCAAGCAGCTGAGTGCACAGAAAACGGTAAATTTTGTACAGGTTCATATTGAACCTGGCTTCAAAGTCTCTTTTATACTGCTTAAGCCGACCCCTTCTGATCAGTTCAACCAAGATCCATACCGGCAAAGCTCTTGCTGGATTAATGACTGCTGCAGAGGCCGGCAGCACTACGTTGATTATTCCATAACCATAAACCAGTTTTTTTGCCTCTTCCGCAGAATAGCCCGCTTGTTGATAGAGGCTCATATTTTTTATCATCCAGCGCCTGAGCGGATTTTCCGAGCTTCTGACATGGCCCTGTTTCTCTGAAACAGAGCCAAATATTGCCACCTTCTTGTACCATTGTTTTTTTAAGCCCCATTCAGCCAGCGCATAGGCCGTTATTAGATCCCAGCATGTCAAGGCAATGGTCGTCGTCATGAGGAACACTTTGATCATCTCCTTGTCCCCCTTTTAGATCCCGAAAAAATTGCGAGGCACGTGGTTAATAAGATCATACAGGATAGACCCGCTGTGATATTAAGCCCTGCTGAGCTTTCCAAATAAAACCTTCTGACGTGAGGTTGATCAGAGATCATCATCAGAAAAAGTGCAATACCTGTAACATCGAGTAAAAATATTGTCATTTTAAACTTTCTGTTCTCAAGTCGATTTTTATTTCGTTCTAAAAAGAGTCTGTAGGATTCCTTTTCGAAGCTGTCAAAGAGTTTTACCAGATCACCGCGGTTTCTCGCCGAGAACTTAAGGTGGATCATGAAATCCCTGAAAATTGGGATGTCCAGAGCCAACGAGAAGTCATCAAAGGCTTTTTCCAGCTCCATCCCATGTTGAACAGATTGAAGAAGACGTTTTAATGCTAACTTCAAAGCTGGGGTCAACGGCTCCTCAGAAACTCTCGACAAGCACTGGATCAAGTCCGGATGTATGGACGCCCAGCGCTTCAACATCCCGAACATCAAGGATAAGGAGGCTTCCTGGTCTGCAATTATTTTCTGAATGACAAGTTCAATAGAAAGTATGGGCAGTGCCACACCGGTCAAAAAACCTACACTCCCTATTAAGTGGCTGTTTGTCATCCCTCGCAGACTGACATAGCCAATAATTCCGGCCAGAAGTGTCACCGCTGCGAGATTGTGTGCATTTGCCCAGGGTGTATCATAGACAATCCTAATGGGCATCCCGTAATGTCTATCGATTTTCTGCATCCAATCAATATTTGATATGCCGCCCATTCCAATAATCATCATTCCACAGCTGAGAGCCAGCATGAGAACCGGCAAATAGTAGACAGACAGTATTTACGACCTTCTTTCATAGAGGATTTTAAAGTTTGGAACCGCCTCTGTACCAGCTTCAGGCCGCAAAACCTCTGCTATACGCTCCACCTTGAAATTTCTCATATAGATGACTCGGTCCAGACTGGAGGTAATAACCTTCATGGCAGTTTTTTCCGAGATCCCTCTTTGTGACAAATCAGAGAGCATCATAATTCTGATGGGGGTTTCTTCTATCCCGCCACAGTGAAGGGTCCCCATAATTCTATGGTCGGTATATCCCGCTTTGATGAACTCCCATGCCTCAGGACCTGTCAACTCCCCTACAACATAGCCGTCCAGACTCATGGTCAAGCCATCACGGACAAGGTGCTCCAGCGTCACTCGAAAGCCAGGCTGTCTATGCCTGACAATTCTCTGTACGACAAATGTGGGACTGTCCGGAAAAAGTTCAGTTTCAGATTCACAGATCAGCAGGCGCTGAGTTTCACCTATGTTGTTTAATAGAGCTCTCAACAAAGTTGTCTTCCCCGACCCGCCCTTTCCAACTATGACAAACCTTAGATCCGACTGTGCCAGCCGAGTCATTATTTCATATGAATCTTGATCGAGCATCCCCATGTTCATCAGCGTCTGTAAGTCATAGCTGGAGAATCTGTGCTTACGAATGCTTAAAGACGGCCCGCCCTGACTTCTTGGTGCAATAGTCGCATTAATTCTCAACCTCAATCCGTCATCCGAAACCCTGGCATGACTGTCTGTTTCGTTTAAAAGGCCACCATTCCGTATGACTATCAGCTTGCAATAGTTTTCAAATTCGCGGGCAGACTCAAATTTTAAGGGCAATCTGAATGCTTCGCCCGACCGCTTCACATAGAGATGATCGTATCTCGTCACGATCAGATCTGAAACAGATTCATCCTCCAGAGAACTTTGTAGAATGCCATAACCAAACATATGATCCATAATCTGCTTAATCATTTTGTCTCGTCTGGCCAGATTTCCAAGGCGATCTACAATCCTGACCACTTCCGTTTCCAGGACACGCCTTTCAACACGCTTTCCTTCCACATCAGCCAGTAAATCCGAGTGATGCTCGACCAATTCCTCAATGACACTGATGATCTCACGATCAAATCTACGTCCGGGTTCAGAAGCTATCGGCTCAATTAATGGTTCATGAAAGCTTTTTAAAACTCCCATTACCTCTATCCCCTCATTTCATGCAATAGTTTGAGAATAACCTTTTCATGTGCCTCTGCCACAGAACGGTCCATCATTGGGCCATACATCCTGCCTTCCATCCGCGCCTTGTCCCGCTTCAAACTGGAAGGGATCCTGCCCAAATAGCGCGACCCTGTCAAAGCGTCATAATCTTCAGCGGACAAACTGCGATTCTCATTTGAGTCAAACGCTACGAATTGATGCTTCAAACGATCAATTCTTTGTCGTTCAGTAACATACGCCGCAGAAGAAGCTGCAGATCTTAAAGCAAGAACACCTCCCGAGACCGGAACCAGATTTTTATCCGACATTAATAAGCTGACCGCGGTAAAGGCATCATAGATAAAGGCATTGACCAGCAAAATCACCACTTCAAAACAAGAGTCAATCCGCTCCAAGAGCTTCATGAAATCGTCTTTGTCATAGTACTCATAGTCATTGAGGTTGTAACTGCCGGTCAAAGCGTATAAGTCTTGGTTGCCCTTGATTCTGGCACATGTCCCAAGGATCTTCTCCGACGTCAGGCAATTTTTTCTGATTGCATCCAGCAGTACATTGAGTCCCGTCGATTGATAGGAATCATAACCCTCAAGTGAATCTGACAGGGTTTTTCGCACCTCAAGAAGTAAGTCCAAGGAGGGAGACAGCCTGTCCGCATCAATGATGAGCGTTCTTTTTTTAAACCTTTTCGAAAAAATCCAACCAAGCTCACTGCCGTATTCGCTATTTCCAAAAACACACAGTTTTAACCTCTGGTTCAAAAATTCAGGTCGTTTTTCAGCGACCTTAAAGATGCCGTCAAATCGCTGAAGCAATTTTTTCTTTTCCGTGATATGTATGCCTCGCATTAAGGATTCTGCCTCATAACGCCTAAGGTCCGGTGCCTCAGCTATTATTCGGCTTATCTCGTCAATACGCTCAAAATCAACAATGCCCTCAAGCCCTAAAGCATCAGATCGCTCATAAACACTTCTGATGCGGTATAGCCTTTCAACGAAGCTTCCCGCTTCGAGGGCACTTAATTCAACAAACTCATCAAAGCCTGACAATATCAGCTGTCCATCAAATTCAGAATTTGGCAGAAGTGCAATCCACTTCACTTCAGACCACTTCTGACGTAGGGTTTGAATTGATGGCCACAGACCTGCCAATCGTTCCTTGGTCACTTCAAATAGCACTGTACGTACCGGCGCACACTCCAGAAGTGTCGTGACCGAATCCAGCTCAGTCCGGATGGCTAACTCTAAACCTGAACCTATGCGATCTTGTACCTCGGACATCATAGCTTTTACAAGTCCTACTGTTGAATGAGATTCATACCAAAACAATGTTATCATGCGATCGCCACTTTCCAATTTTTAACATTACTATACTTAAATATCCATATATTGTCAATAGTAATATTTTTACATTTCGCTGCACTTTCCTCCACAGCTCTGTTTTTACACAAAAAAGACGAGGAAAATGGCACCTATCACCATTTTCCTCGTCAACTCTTAAGTTTAAATTTTGAACTATTCCTTTGAACCGATCAACTCAGGCTCAGCCGGTTCGTCTTCTGCGCCTTCTTTCACTTCCTCTTCCTTACTAGGTGCGCTGACAGCGAGCACAGTCAGGTCGAGATCCGTCAGCAGCGTGACTTTTTCCATGTTTTCGAAGACGAGATCCGAAACCCGAACGACATCACCAAACGCCATTCCTTCGACATCTACATAAACATGCTCAATCAAATCAGATGGCAAAGCTTCTATTTCAATTTCAGTCAGATGATCCTCCAAAATCGCGCCAATTCTTTCGATGTATTCACGATTCTTAACCAGAATAGGTACTGGGATCTTGACGGTTTCGTTCGCTGAAAGTTCTTGGAAATCGACATGAATCAGCTGATCCTTTAAACCTCTGCGCTGAAAATCCTTGAGGACTACCATAGCTGATTTCCCATTGATTTCAACATCAAGAGTCGATCCCTTCGTATGGTACATCAGGAAACGATCCATTTGTTTGCGGTCCAGCTTAATACTTCTGGTCTCCTTGTTATGACCATAAATGACTGCGGGTACATAGCCTTGGGTTCGGATATATTTGATTTTATTCTTTCCGACCTCTGTCCTAAGATTTGCTTGTATCAATTCTCTCATGATGCTACCTCCTTATATCATTATGTTCAGAAGTATACATACCCCAAAAACCCTCATTTAACTCGGTTTTACTCGATCCATTGAAGGATTTCTTTAACATCCGCGACACGTCCGCTAACCTTGAGTTTTTCATCAATCACCAGACCAGGCGTTTTCATGACGCCATATTTCAAAATGTCCCTGAACTCAGTCACTTTGACAACCTCAGCCTCAAGGCCTTTCTCAGCTAAAGCTTTCCTGACATTTTCTTCAAGTTTATAACAGCTGGCACACCCTGAACCCAAAACTTTTATAATCATGATTTTCCCTCCTGTTTTTAAATAAATAGCGCATCCATGGCATTAAATGTATAGCCCATGATAATTATGCCGATGGTGACAATAGACACAAACACTACAAGAAGCTTTCTTTGGACCACTTGGCTCAGCATGATCATTGAAGGAAGTGACAACGCCGTCACAGCCATCATGAAGGCAAGAACTGTACCTATTCCAACGCCCTTTAAAAATAATGCCTCGGCGATTGGAAGCGTCCCAAAAATATCCGCGTACATTGGGATCCCAATGCCTGCAGCAAGAATGACTGCAAATGGGTTTTTCTCGCCAATTACTTGCTCAACTACAGAGACAGGAATCCAGTTGTGAATCAAAGCACCTATGCCAACACCAATCAAAACATACTTCCATACCCTGTGAATGATTTCAGACACCTGCTGCTTCGCATACCGCCATCTGTCGGAATTCGTCATTTCCATTTCTTCAGAATTGACGTCCGGAAGTTCTCGTACATAAGCCTCAATGTATTGCTCCATCCCCAGCTTGTCAATCAGAGTACCACCGACAATCGCAATGATCAAACCAACTATGACATAAGCCACCGCAACCTTGACACCAAAAAAACTAACCAGAATCAGAACAGAAGCCAAATCTACCAGAGGTGAGGAGATCAGAAAGGAGAAGGTAACTCCTATGGGGAGCCTGGCTGCAGTGAATCCCATAAAAATTGGTATGCTGGAACAGCTGCAAAATGGCGTCAAAGTACCCAGCAATGCCCCGAGAATATTGCCGCGTATACCTTTGATCCCGCCCAACAGGCGTTTTGTTCGTTCTGGAGGGAAATAACTTTGAATATAGGATATGGTGAATATCAAAAAAGATAACAAAATAAAGATCTTAATGGTGTCGTAAAGAAAAAATTGCACACTGCCACCAATTCTATCAGCAGTTTCAAGTCCCAGAACATTTTCAACAAAGCTTTGAACCAGGTTGTTCAGCCAGACCATTTTTAAAATCTGATCGTTAAACCACGCACCTAGAGCCGACATATAATCCACCTTCTATCCTATAATTTAGTAAGAACTGAGCATTGATTCAGATATTTTTCCGCCATTCCAAGTCTTTCTTGATCCTGAATCAGAATATTGTCATCAGCAGCCTCATGAGACAGAAGTCTCAGAGACTCAATCATGACATGATCATCCCGGTTCAAGGAATAATAGATAAATTGATCTTTTCTGTCATCCCTGACAACGCCTAGATCCTTAAGCTTTCTCAAGTGCTTTGATATTTTGGGCTGAGTTTCTCCCAAGATCCCCTGAAGTTGGCAGACACACAACTCTCGCTGTAATAAAACCATTAATATTCTTAGCCTTGTTTCATCTGACAGCGCTTTATAGCGATTGATCATTTGATCCATGACAGCCTCCTGAAGTTAGTCATATGTCCGTTCTCGTATATCCCTTTTTTAGTATATGCAATAATCGGCATATTGTCAACTTTATTTCCCGGGAAATATCCGAAAAGTGTCGTCTCCTCAAAATTTTGAATAAAAAAAACTGCACTTACCGTGCAGTTCAGGTTTTCATATATGATATTTTAGTCCAATCTTCTTCTGCCTTCAATAGCCTTCATTAATGTCACTTCGTCTGCAAATTCAAGATCTCCGCCAACTGGTATACCGTGGGCCAAGCGCGTTATAATGATCCCCGTCCCCTTTAGGAGCTTGGAAATATACATTGCAGTCGCTTCACCTTCAATAGTTGGATTTGTGGCGATTATAATCTCGTCAACATCATGTTTTTGCAGCCTTAGAATTAATTCTTTGAGTTTGATGTCTTCTGGTCCAATGCCATCCATTGGTGAAATCGCACCGTGCAGGACATGATATAAGCCATGATATTCTCTTGTCCTTTCAATGGCAATAACATCCTTGGGTGATTCAACAACACAAAGGGTTTTTTGATCCCTCTTTGCTGATGTACAAATAGGGCACGGATCAACATCCGTCATATTAAAGCAGACTGAGCAAAAGATTATCCTCTGTTTGGCATACATGATCGCTTCCGCAAGGGAAGCGGCTCGATTCTCTTTTTCATTGACCAGATAAAACGCCAGGCGCTGGGCAGTTTTTCTTCCGACACCAGGAAGCTTTGCCAGCTCGTCAATCAGTAAATTCAGTGGCTGGGGCAAATAGACCATGTCGTTTGCCTAAAAAAGACCGGGGATATTCATACCACCCGTTACTTTGCCCATTTCTTTGGAAACCGCTTCTTCAGCCGTTCTCAACGCCTCGTTGACACAGACCAATATCAAGTCTTGAAGCATTTCAACATCCTCCGGATCGACCACTGAAGGATCAAGTGTTATCGAAAGGATCTCTTTCTTTCCGCTTACTTTGACAACTACTGCACCGCCACCGGCACTTGCTTCATAATTTGCTTTCTCAGCTTCTTCCTGTAGTCTCTGCATGTCTGCCTGCATTTTTTGTACCTGTTTCATCATTTGATTCATATTCATGCCACCTGGCATCATTGGACCTTTTCCTTTAGCCATTTTAGTTCCTCCTTTAAAATGTTAATCCATTCTACTTTTAGTTTAACTTATAAAACAATTGTCCCTTACTTATCCTGAATTTCAAGTAAATCTGCCATATCTCCGAGAAGAGATTTAATTCTGTCTTCAGTTGATGGCCCTGAAATCGACCCTTTGTCTGGAATAACTTCGATCATAAACCCTACTGGATGACCGACAACACTCCTGAACGCCTCCTCAATGACTATCCGATTCGGCTCTTCACTCAACTTTTTGATATGCAGATCATGGACAGCCTTAAAACCAACGACTAAACGGCCCTTATCCATTTTTAAAGGTGTTCCGTCCACAAGAAACGCATAAACACGACCATTATTCTTTTGTAAGTATAACAGAATCTCCGGCCACAATCGAAGTACTTTCTCAGGATCAAGCGCTGAACTCGTACTTGATATTTCATCCGTTTTTTTCTGTTCTGCCTTTTCTGCCTGTATCACCGAATCAGAGGCAGACTTAGATTCACTCAGAATCGGCTCAAGTCTTGAATTAGGATTAAGGATCTCCGGCTTTGACGCCTGATAGGCTGGATGTTCGTCAGCAATAGTGTTATTTGATCCGCTTATTGATAAACCTTCTCCTGACGCCATCAGCCGCTTTAGAGCAAACAATTCTGCCTCTAATTTTTCAAGCCGCTCTATGGCGTCCGCAGCTGCGATAGATGCAGGGGTCATTGCTTTCAATAAACCTGTCTCTAAAAAAATCAGCGGGTTTTGCGCGTATTTAATCTGATTTTCAATCATTGACAACGCTTCAAGCAACTTTACAGCGCCGTTCAATCCAAACATCTTCGCCTGTGCTTTGACGCGGTCTGGCATTAATCCAGAAAATTTTAACATTTCCGGATGATCCGGCGCTGCTGCCGTCACCATGACATCGCGAAAAGCCAGTGTCATATCCCTGCAAAATGATTGCAAATTCGCCCCACTTACTGAAAGTTGGTTAAGGCTGTCTAGCACCAAGTTTCTTTCGCGCCTTCCAATTTGATCAATCAAATCCATCATGAAATCAACGCCAATCAAGCCGAGGATTCGATCCACATCCTCTGCCCGAAGCAAATCAGCCGTTGACGTGAGGCAACGGTCGAGGAGACTGAGGGCATCCCTGACTGCACCATCCGCCCTATTGATTATTTTGTCTAAAGCTTGTGTTTCATACACCATACCCTGAGACTCACAGATCAACTGCATTCTCTCCATCAAATCTTCTTTGCCCACTCTTTTGAATTCAAATTGCTGGCATCTGGATTGAATCGTTGCCGGAATCTTATGGGGTTCAGTCGTTGCAAGTATAAAAACGGCATACTCAGGAGGCTCTTCGAGTGTTTTAAGCAAAGCGTTGAAAGCACTTGTCGAAAGCATATGAACTTCATCAATTATATAGACTTTATACTTGCTCCTTGATGGCGGATACTTAACATTTTCCCTAAGCTCTCGAATATCATCCACACCATTATTTGATGCAGCATCCATCTCAATGACATCCATCAACGTCTCATCTAAAATTGACAAGCAAATCTCGCATTTGTTGCAAGGATTATAATCTTTTCTTTCCGGGCAATTGATAGCTCGTGCCAGTATTTTGGCAGTGGAGGTCTTCCCTGTGCCTCGAGTTCCGGAAAAAATATAAGCATGGCCGAATTTGCCGCGTTCAATCTGACTGCGTAGAGTATCTACTATGGCCTTCTGTCCAATCAGATCTTCAAAGACTTTTGGTCTCCACTTCCTGTATAGCGCAGTATAGCTCATGGCAATTCGCCCTTTCTAAAACGATTAATAATCTGATAATGCTTTCTCTATTATAACAGAAGACTTCGTGAAGTAAAAAAAAAGAGAGCTTCCGCTCTCATTTTTGCTTTTACCTATTAACGCGCACCCGGCTGTGAAATCAAAATCATATGAATTCCCGCAGCCGCAAATACTATCAGGCACCCTTGCGGCACATAGAACGATCTGCTTACCGCTGCTTTCTTCCGAACCTGACGGGGTTCACAGGGTGCTATTGCGCAAGACCCGACAGTACCAGCGAACTGCGGGAAAAGCATAGTCTTAATTTCTCATCCGGGTTCGGACCCTGCTTGCAGCGGATTGCAGGTTATAGGGTTCCGCCAGGCTCCCAATCCATGCGCGGTTAACGACTTAAATAAAATGGCGGAGAGGGCGGGACTCGAACCCGCGGGGCGGTTAAGCCTTACACGCTTTCCAGGCGTGCCCCTTAGCCAACTCGGACACCTCTCCACTTTATCTGTATTTTGTGCGCAGCTTTTCGAAAAATCCACTCATTATCTGAGCACATTCTTGTTCCAGAACGCCCTTTCGCAGCTGAACCCTGTGATTGATTCTCGGATCCTCAGACAAGTCATACAGCGAGCCAAAAGCTCCAGCTTTCCAGTCCTGAGCGCCGTAAACCACTCTCAAAATTCTAGCTTGATAAATTGCGCCTGCACACATCAGACAGGGTTCTATTGTAACATACAACGTACTGCCTGTCAACCTCCATGAATTAAGATATTCTGAGGCATTTGTCAAAGCTATCATTTCGGCATGTAATTGAGCATTTTTTCCCAATTCTTTTAAATTGTGCCCTCTCGAAATGATCACACCACGTCTCACGATCACCGCGCCAATGGGAACCTCACCTTTTGCAGCTGCTAATCGCGCCTCGTAAAGCGCTTCATGCATGTACATTTCATCATGCAGCATACTTACCTCCAGTGTCAGGTTTGTGCCGTACCATGTTTGAATATCAACATGGTACGGCACAGCTTTGGCGCACTCGAAAGGAGTCGAACCTTCGACCTACCGCTTAGGAGGCGGTTGCTCTATCCTACTGAGCTACGAGTGCATAGTGAGACAGCATCGTAAAAGTGGCTGAGCCGACAGCTACTTTACTATGTTAAAGAATTCCACACGATTTGTCAACGCCGAATCCATGAATCCTTGGTAAGTTTACGCCTGTTAGGCATTCGGCATACAAAGTTCCCGCCAAATAACCGAAATATCGGTCTCTGGCTTTGATCACCTCCAGGAAACCACTATTTAAATAAGTTCTATTCTCGTTGCCATCACATCCAAATTGCGATGCATGGCATCGAAGAGCGTCCATTTTTAAATCATAGACAGTTGAAATGTCGTAGGTCACAGAGACATCAGCGACATCATTGATATAGTACATGTAAACCACTTCAGGACGGTAGGCTTTCAGCCCTTCACATTCAAATTTTACAAGCCCTGCTGACCAGCAAGCTTCCCGAAGTAGCGAAGCGCCATTTCCATGATCTGGATGGCGGTCATGCAGGTAAGGATAAAAAAGCCGCTTAGGTCTTAGACGTCTGATGAGTGATACAATTTGAGACACACTTTCGTTGTCAGTCTTTATGCCGCGGTCACTCATTTCAAGATTTAATCGCTCATCCGCTCCAATCAAATGAGCTGCTGACATGCTTTCATTTCTTCTGCCTTCAGGTGTACCATTACTGGCCATTTCGCCAAGAGTTAAATCCACCATGACAATGTGCGCACCCCTTTGTGCTTCAGAAATCAGGAGCCCACCAATTCCTATTTCAATGTCATCTGGATGAACCCCAAATGCAAGAATATCGCACTCCATATGATTCCTCCAAGTTATTTAGATCTTCTAATCACAAAACATACAAATTTTTTCGTTTGCCAATGTAACCTTAACTGGCGTCGTTCCGACAATATTTCCATCAACATTGAGAAGCAAACTTTTCTCCAAACTTTTAACTGAGACTTCCGAACAATTGTAATACTCAACTTCCTTTATATTGAGATGCTCTCCTTTAAAAATTGACGGAAACATGGCCATCAGCTTGAGTTTGGGAACATGATTGACAATACAAACATCCATTAATCCATCATCGATTTCAGCTTTTGGCGTGATTTTCATTCCGCCGCCAAAATAACTGCCATTTCCTATTGCAACAATTAAGGTTCTCCTTTGTATCTTTGTCTGATCCATTTGAATCTCTACTTTTCTGGCTTTGTAGGTCATCAGTGATTTTAAAGTGCTTAGAAGATATGAAACAGGCCCTGGAAATACTTTCTTTATTTTTTCAGTATCAATAACAATTTGGCCGTCTATGCCCATTGCGCAGATATTTATGCATTTAATACCATTGCAGTCGAATAGATCAGCATTTTTAGTATTTCCCAGAATAATTGACTCTAAAATTATTAAAGGATCTTGTGAATTGTAAAGCACTTTTGAGAAGTCATTGCCAGTACCACATGGCAAAATCCCCGCTTTAATATTTTGGGCGCCAGACTGACAAATCCCCTGAATCATCTCTGTTAAAGTGCCGTCACCCCCAATGGCTACAATCTCATTAAAACCATCGCGAATTGCCTGCATTGTCAGTGCAGTAATTTGTCCTTTTGACTGAGAGATTATCATTTTATACTCGATCTCAGTATTTTCGAATCGTTTATGAATGGGCTCCAAAAGTGTTTTCGCAGAACCCTTCCCAGCTGCAGGATTAACTATAAACATCAGCTTTCTCATTCTTCACCCCGCAATGTTTCACGTGAAACACTAATTTCTTTGTAATAGACTATACAGTCTGTCAAGATCCTCATCATTGTAGAATTCAATTTCAATCTTACCCTTTAGCCTACCTCGCTTAATTTCTACCTTAGTCCCAAAATGTTCTCTTAGCTGTGTCTCCATCATTTTGACCTCAAGATCAGGCTTTGATTTCTTTTTCTTAAGCTTTACCTTTTTTTCTGGTTTTGATAAAGCATCTTCAATTTCTCGGACACTCAAAGCGCCGTCAATAATTTTTACAGCCCAGGCATGCTGGTGTTCAGGATCTTCAATGCGCAAAAGTGCTCTGCCGTGTCCACCGGTGATCTGTCCTACTGCAATCATATCTTTGACACGATCATCCAGCTTTGTCAACCGCATCGTATTTGCAATATGTGACCGACTTTTGCCTACAGCTTTTGATAAATCCTCCTGAGTTAACCCATAATGTGCCATTAAATGCTCATAAGCAATCGCTTCTTCAATATCGTTCAAATCTTCTCTTTGAATATTTTCAATTAACGAAAGCTGGGCTACACTGATTTCATCCACTTCTCGAATAATAACAGGCACGCGTTTTAATCCGGCCATACGAGCAGCACGCCAACGACGTTCACCCGCAATTATTATATAACCTGTACCATCATGCCTAACCAAAATTGGTTGAACAATACCATGAGCTTCAATCGAATCTTTAAGGGACAATAGTGCATCCTCATCGAAATGTCGGCGTGGCTGTCCCGGATTTGGCATAACTCTGTCTATTTCAACTTCTATGACCTCAGCGGATCTATATTCACCCATGGATGCTAATTCTGCTTCAGGAATTAAAGCACCCAAACCTTTACCCAGTCCACGTTTAAACTTACCTGTACTCAAATTAATTTCCCCCTCACCGTTTAGCGAATTCTTTTGCTAGCTTTAAATAGGCCTTTGCACCTTTCGAATGCTTATCATATGCAACGACAGGCATTCCAAAACTCGGCGCTTCAGCTACGCGCACATTTTTCGGTATCACTGTCTTATAGACTTTATCTTTAAAATATTTATTTACTTCTTCAACGACTTGAGAGGAAAGATTTGTTCTGCTGTCAAACATCGTTAAGAGCACACCTTCAATCTCAAGACTTGAGTTCAGATTTTTTTTAATTCGGTGATAGGTATCAACAAGTTGACTGACACCTTCCAAAGCATAGTATTCACATTGAATAGGAATCAAGATGCTGTCAGCTGCCACCAATGCGTTAATCGTTAGCAATCCTAATGATGGCGGACAATCGATTAAAACATAATCATAGTCATCCTTAACTGCGTGGATTACCTTCCTTAGTCTATGCTCGCGTTCTGTCAAATCGATCATCTCGATTTCAGCACCTGCTAAAGCAACATCTGATGGCATAATAAAAAGATTCTTGTAACTTGTCTCGTGAATGCAAGCTTTGGGTTCCATATCACCTAGCAAAGCATTATAAACATTGCTGTCTACTTGATGTTTATCGATTCCAAGTCCACTGGTAGAGTTACCCTGAGGATCGTTGTCGATCACCAGGATTTTCTTTTTCATTGCAGCAAGAGCTGCACTTAAATTCACGTTGGTAGTCGTTTTCCCGACGCCACCTTTTTGATTGAACACAGCGATTGCTTTACCCAAGAAAACCACTCCTCGAACGAATATTACTCTCATTATACTAGAAATAAACGCAAAAAAAGTGAAAGAGCACAATTAAACTGTGCTCTTTCTTAAAAATTACATTGTTTCACGTGAAACATTCACTTTTTAATGTTAATTCTCACTTCAACGCCATCATTTGATATGATTTCCTCATAAGTTACATTACCGCCAGCTGCACGTATAGTCTCAACGCTCTGCTTTAATGTATTTAAATATATTTTAAAACTAGCGATTCCTCGAATCCTTTTCTTTGGTGTCAACTTTTCATCAGATGCTTCCGGCTGCTGCACCAATTCCGAGATCAGTCTCTCCGTATCCTTTACATTCAATTGCTCTTTTACAATTCGACTGGCTACTTTTCGCAAATCAGCCGTTCTGTCTAATTTCAACAAAGCACGCGCATGACGTTCAGTCAGCTGATGATGGATCAGAACATCTCTGACAGGCTGGGGGATAGCAAGCAGTCTTATTTTATTCGAAATAGTGGATTGCTTTTTACCTAACATTTCAGCAATTTCCTTCTGTGTCCATTGCTGATCCTTCATCAACCTTTCAAAAGCACTGGCTTCTTCAAAGTAATTCAAATCATCTCTTTGAATATTCTCAATCAAAGCCACAGTGGCAGATTCCTGATCATTCATGTTCACAAGCATTACGGGAATTTCTTTCAATCCGGCCATGGAAGCGGCTCGCAGTCTTCTTTCTCCTACAACCAATTCATAGCCGTCCTTTATGACTCTGACTGTGATTGGCTGAATTAACCCTACGCTCTTTATTGAATCAGAGAGTTCCTTTAAGTCATCCTCCGAAAAATGTCGCCTGGGCTGATACGGATTGGGCCGAATATATTCTATAGGAAGATGAATCAAGTGCTCACTTCGATTCACAACTTAACCCTCCCTAAACAATTGGTTTCTTTGCCGGCGTACCAGCTTTTCTCGGATATAAAGCTGGCGTAGACTTCACTTTTCGAATCACGACCAAATTATGTTCAAAGTCTGTACCCGGAACACTTGTAGGTATTATCTCAGGACTGGCGCCACCAAGAATTTTGATAGCTCTTTCTGCAGCTTTAATCTCTTCAAAAGCCTCATTAGTCTTTTGCGCTATAAAGTAACCGCCTGTCTTCACGAAGGGGAGACAGTACTCAGATAAAGTACTCATATTGGCAACGGCTCTGGAAACGACAATATCATATTTCTCGCGATGATCAGTTTGTCTTGCTGCTTCTTCAGCTCTGGCATGCAAACACGTGACATGCTTAAAATCCAACACTCTGCAAACCTCTGTCAAATACTGAATCCTCTTGTTCAGAGAGTCCATAAGCGTCACATCCAGTTCAGGCATCGCAATTTTTAAAGGTACACCTGGAAACCCTGCGCCTGTTCCAAGATCCAACACTTTCTTGCCATTAAAATCTACTGGCGCTTGAAGACAGGTCAGAGAATCCAGAAAATGTTTGTATACAATCCCATGATCATCTGTAATGGTCGTCAGATTAATCTTCTCATTCCATTCCAACAACAGAGCTTTATAGGTCATAAATTGCTCAAGCATCTCATTGGGATTTTCGTAACCCAGAGCCAGCAATCCCTCTTTCAATGCGTTTCTAACGTCCATTGTCGACACCCCGTCTTCTGTTTCGCTGTTCCAGATAAATCAATAATACAGAAACGTCCGCCGGAGAAACCCCGGAAATTCTGGAGGCCTGTCCCACTGATTCTGGTCGTATTTTAGACAGTTTCTGACGAGCTTCAAGTCTTAAACCCTCAATGTCAAGATAATCGAGGTCTTCCGGAAGTCGTTTGTTTTCCAGCTGTTTAAAACGTTCCACCTGCTGAAGCTGCTTTTGAATATACCCTTGATATTTTAGCTGAATCTCACATTGAACAAAGACGTCCTCTCTTAACCAAGGTCGGTCAATATCAACTTCCGCCAGTGATATATAGTCAACTTCAGGCCGTCTTAGAAGCTCCATCAACGACATACCTTGTTTTATAGGTGAGCTGCCTAGTCTTTCAAGCAAACCATTAACCATTTCAGGGCGGACAGTTACGCTTTCCAGACGCTTTAATTCTAAATCGATATTCATCAGCTTGTCCATCAGCTTCTCATAACGTTCATGGGTCGCCAATCCAATGCTGTAACTTCTTTCAGTCAAACGCATATCCGCGTTGTCCTGTCTCAATAGCAGGCGATACTCCGCCCTCGAAGTCATCATGCGGTATGGTTCGTTCGTTCCTTTTGTCACCAAATCGTCAATCAATACCCCAATGTAAGCCTCAGAACGATCCAAAGTAAAAGGCGGCTCTCCCTTGAGCTTAAGTGCGGCATTTATGCCAGCAATAATGCCCTGAGCAGCTGCTTCCTCGTAGCCTGAAGAACCATTAAATTGGCCTGCAGAAAACAGATTCTCAATGGATTTTAATTCCAATGTGTTCTTAAGTTGAGATGGGTCCAAACAATCATACTCTATTGCATAAGCCGGCCGCATAACCTCGACATTTTCAAGTCCAGGAATTGTCCTCATGAAAGCCGTTTGAACATCCTCAGGAAGGCTTGTCGACATCCCTTGTACATACATTTCATTCGTCTCATAGCCCTCAGGCTCGACAAATAACTGATGACGTTCTTTGTCTGCAAATCTCGTAATTTTGTCCTCGATAGACGGACAATATCGTGTTCCGGTACCTTCAATTTGTCCGCCATACATTGCTGATCTCAAAATATTCTTCTGAATGACAGCGTGCGTCTCAGCATTGGTATAAGTCAACCAGCAAGGTAGTTCTTCAAAGGAGATGCTGTCATTCAAGAATGAAAAGGGAACAGGTTTAGGATCGCCATACTGAGCTTCCATCTTTGAATAGTCCAACGAACGCTTATTCACGCGCGCCGGTGTGCCGGTTTTGAATCGCCAGATCTCCAACCCGTGAGATTTCAGATTCTCAGCCAGCTTTAAAGAGGGTGCCAAACCGTTTGGACCACTTTGAAAGACTGAACTTCCAATGAAAATTTTACCACCCAAGTAGGTTCCAGTCGCCAATATGATCGCCCTGGTTTCGTAGCGTGCGCCTGTACTGGTTAAGAGGCTTTTCACGCGACCATCGGCAACCTCAATCTCTATGATTTCACCTTGTTTTAAATCCAAGTTAGAGGTATTTTCTATGACCTTTTTCATTTCTACATGATATCTCGTCTTATCTGCCTGAGCTCGAAGAGAATGAACAGCAGGCCCTTTTCTGGTGTTGAGCATTTTACTCTGCACCATGGCTTGGTCCGTTATCAGGCCCATCTGTCCGCCCAGCGCGTCCACTTCCCGGACTAAGTGGCCTTTTCCGGTTCCGCCGATGGACGGATTACATGGCAACATAGCCAATGAATCCAAATTTATCGAGAACATGACGGTTTTCATGCCCATTCTGGCACTGGCCAGAGCAGCTTCACAGCCGGCATGACCGGCACCGATTACGGCAACATCATATGTGCCGCTGTAAAATTCTTCTGGCAAGATGAACACCTCTCTATTTGCCTAAGCAAAACTGACTGAAAATCTTCGTGATCAAGTCGTTTTCAACCGTTTCACCTGTTATTTCGCCGAGCGCATCATACGCGTTCCTGACATCTACCTGTAAAAAATCATACGGCATTCCCTCTTTGCATGAGCCGAGCGCATCACCAAGGGATTTCGCAGCTCTTCTCAACGCATCCTGATGTCTGAGATTTGTCACCACAGAGCGCTCTGCAAGCGACATTTGGCCTCCGTAAACCATTTTGGCAATTTCATCTTCAAGCTCCTGGATGCCTTCTTCTTGAATGAGAGACGTCCGGATGACCGGAATCTCATTTCCAAGGCGATCACGCAGTGTCATTTCATCTAGAACCGGGTCAAGATCGCTCTTGTTTAAAAGTACAATAGCACGCCGATCCTTTAGATATTTCATAATATCCTCATCTTCAGGGGAAAGCGCTTCAGCTGCATTTAAAACGAAAACGACTAGATCCGCACGATTAAAGAATGCCTTGCTTCTTTCAACGCCCAGTTTTTCAACAAGATCCTCCGTCTCACGGATTCCTGCTGTATCAACGAGTTTCACCGGTACCCCACGCACGTTGAGGGTTTCCTCAATGACATCGCGCGTCGTACCTGGTATATCCGTGACAATAGCCCTGGATTCGCGCAGCAGCGCGTTTAAGAGCGAAGATTTGCCTACATTTGGCTTACCGACGATAACAGTGCTGAGACCATCCCTCAAAATGCGTCCTGTCTCGCTGTTTTCAAGCAGTGCAGACACGGATTTCTCAGCTGCTTTGAACCGGTCAGTCATCTCCGAATAAGTCATTTCTTCGATATCCTCTTCCGGATAATCTATACAGACTTCAAGCTGTGCCATTGCAGAAAGGAGCTCTGCTCTCACAGCGTCTACTTTTCCCGACAAATGACCTTCCAACTGATTATAAGCTACCTCAAACCCCTGTGGTGTCTTAGCCTGAATCAAGTCCATCACTGATTCAGCCTGAGCCAGGTCAAGACGTCCGTTCAAAAACGCACGTTTGGTAAATTCACCTGGTTCTGCCATGCTCGCTCCATTTTCCAAAATCAGCTTCACAATCTCCGTTAACGGTACCATGCCACCGTGACAATGGATTTCGACGAGATCTTCACGCGTATAAGTTGCCGGAGAAAACATAGGTACTAGAAGCACCTCATCAACAACGGATTCATTCTTGTAAATATGTCCGTAAAGCATCTTCCGATGATCATTTATTGTAATATCTCTATCCTTTTTCTGTCTGAAAATCTTATTGGCTATTTGCATGCTGAGCTCGCCGCTCATTCTAACTATACCTATGGCACCTTCACCTGGAGGTGTTGAAATTGCAACAATTGTATCCTCTCTGAACAATGTCTGTCCTCCTTTCGGATACAAAAAACCCAGTAGCTTGACTGGGTTTTTCAAGGTTACTTATTCAAGAAAATTACGACTTTGCGATTTGGCTCCTCGCCTTCACTTTTTGTGCTGACGTAAGGATGTCCCTGCAACGTCGCGTGTATGATTCTTCTCTCGTATGGATTCATAGGTTCAAGCACAATATCTTTGCGCATTTTTTTAGCTTTAGCAGCAAGTCTATGCGCCAATTTCTCGAGTGTTTCCTTGCGCTTTGCGCGATAACTTTCTGTATCCAGAGTCACTCGGAGATAGTCCGCTCTTTCTTTATTGACTACCAGACTCACCAGATATTGAAGTGCGTCCAGTGTTTGGCCTCTGCGTCCTATCAGGATCGCCATATCATTGCCAAGAATGTCAAGATTCAAAGCATCTCCATCCAGTTTAGCTACAACTGTACCGTCAATGCCCATCTTATCAAGAATTTTTTCTAGAAACTCCACTGCGATTCTATCGCTTTTTTCCTTAAGCTCTACACGAACTTTTGCCTCTTTTGCGCCAAAGAGTCCAAACAAACCCTTCGAAGACTCTTCTATGACGTCTACTTTAACCTGATCTTCAGTTGCTGACAATTCAATCAGCGCTAGTTTAAGCGCTTCTTCTACAGTTCTCGCGGTTTTTTCGACAACATACATGAACGTGTTAAGCCTCCTTCTTTTTCAGGTGACCAGTAAGCTTTTGCTGAACGAGCTGGAACAAGCTGCTGATGATCCAATAAATCAGCACGCCGGCAGAGAGTGTGCGGCCGGTAAAGAGAATTACGAACGGCAAAATTTTATTCATAGTCTTCATTTGCTCATTGACCTGTTGGCCATCATACATTGAATTCATCTGCCAATAAGTGATTGCTGCTGCGAGAATAGGCATGATGCCCGGAAGTGCTCCAATAAATCCAGTTGCCGATGGTATCAATAAGCTAAGTGTATCAGGCGCAGCAAGGTCTTTTATCCATAGAAAGCCTTTACTGAGCGCCTCATTTGCCAATGCGGCATCATTGTTGAACACATATTGAATGGGATCTCTAAGCGTACCAAACAACGCAAAGATAATTGGCAGCTGAATCAAAAGGGGAAGACATCCCGCCATAGGATTGATGTGATGCTGTTTGTAAAGATCCATTTGCTTCGCAGCAAGTGTCTCTTTATCATTCTTGTATTTTTCCTGCAGCTCTTTAAGCTTTGGCTGAATTTCATTAATGGCCTTAGAAGAACGAATTTGCTGCAAATTCAGCGGATACAGCAATAATTTGACCAATATTGTAAAAACGATGATGGATAATGCGTAATCATTGACAAGGTTATAGATCAAACCTAATGTTTTACCAAAAATTGCATACAAAAAACTCAATTTTTTTTCCTCCCGACAAGCATTAACACAATTTTATTTTAGTGGATCATATCCCCCCGGATGTAAGGGATGGCATTTTAAAATACGTTTGATGCTAAGCCAAGAACCTTTTAAAGCACCATACTTGGACACGGCGTCAAATGCATAATGACTGCAAGTGGGATGAAACCTGCATCTCGGTCCGAGAAGCGGTGATATGTACCCTTGATAAAAGCGGATCAGTGCAAGAAGCAATTTTTTCATTTCTGACGAAGCTCCTTCAACAACCGGCGCACACTTTTTTCAATATCCTGATAAGTTGCTTCAACTATTCTGACACGCGCAATAAATACCAGATCATAGCCCACTGGGACCCGGTCCGAATTTAATCTGTATGCTTCTCTGATCAAGCGTTTTGCCCGGTTTCTCACAACACTCTTCCCAACTTTTTTGCTGACTGAAAAACCAACCCGGTTCACTGTCAGTCCATTAGGTTTATGATACATCACGACAAATCGTGTTGCTGACGACTTGGAATGTTTGTATACCTCAGCAAATTGACCGCTCTTTTTAAGCCCTTCAATCTTCACAATGAACCTCCAAGGCCTATAATTGCAAAAAAAGACCACTAGTCGCGGTCTTAAGCAGTCAAACTCTTTCTTCCTTTTCTTCTACGAGCTCTCAATACGTTTCTTCCGGATTTAGTTTTCATTCTTTTTCTAAAGCCGTGTTCGACTGATCTTTGTCTCTTTTTAGGTTGATAAGTTCTTTTCACTTGAAACACCTCCTTGAAATTAGATATCTATTAAACCAATGGGTTCACAAAACAAAAAGTCTGCTATGTCATTATAATTTCTCAGACAGACCTTGTCAATACCGATTTGCACCTTTGAAAGCTTCACTCACACCCTCGCTCATGCCATTTCCAAAAGTTGTCGGACAAAGAGACGAATTTGATAAAAGGATCATCCACAATGTTACCCACATAGGACCAAACTCACAGGCTGTGGATATTTTCTTTATTTGAATTGAAATGGACGTCATAATTTGATATTATTATCTCACTGTTGATAAGTGAATTTTTTAATCCAAAACATTCACATTTATCCACGATTTGTGGATAACACTGTGAATATTTTTCATTTAACTGCGCAAAATCGCGTTTGAATGTGCGTTGGGCCATATGGATATGTGGATAAACCCCGCGCAGTCACATGTGGATAAACGACCAATGCGCATTTTTTTATGCACCTTTATCCACATAACGCACACAAAACTGTTGATAGCTTAAACGCAGGTGAACTCAGGAAGTTATCCTATCTTACCTGTTGATGATTTGTGAATAAAGTTTTTGGAGGTAAAAAAATGAGTTTGAATGTCCGGGAGTTATGGGAAGCGACTATGGCATTAATCAAAAAAGAATTGACAGAAGTGAGCTACAATACATGGTTAAAGTCGATCTCTCCCATTGCGGTCCGAGGCAATCGATTAATTTTGGCTGTGCCAAATGATTTTAACAAGGAAATCCTAGAAAATCGTTATTTGTCCCTTATCACTAATGCTGTGCATGAAGCTGCAAACAGAGAATTTTTAATTGAATTCGTCCTAATCAGCGAATCGGCAAAATTTGAAAAGGAAAATCAATCTTCTTCAAGAGAATATGATGCATTTAATGATGACATCAATCAGATCAGACTCAATCCAAAATACGTTTTTGACGAGTTTGTCATAGGAAACAGCAATCGATTTGCTCATGCTGCGTCGCTTGCAGTCGCTGAATCGCCTGCGAAAGCCTATAACCCGTTGTTTATTTATGGCGGTGTAGGTCTTGGAAAAACTCACCTTATGCACGCCATCGGCCACTATATTCTTGATCAGAATAAGAAAGCTAAAGTTGCCTATGTCACTTCAGAGAAATTTACCAATGAATTAATCAATTCCATAAAAGATGATAAAAACGCCGAATTCAGAAACAGATACAGAAATGTAGATGTTCTGTTAGTGGATGATATTCAGTTCATCGCAGGAAAAGAAAGAACCCAGGAAGAATTCTTTCATACCTTTGATGCTTTGTATGAAGCGAATAAGCAAATTATTGTCTCGAGTGACCGTCCGCCAAAGGAAATTCCTACTTTGGAAGATCGTCTTCGGTCACGTTTTGAATGGGGCTTAATCACGGATATCCAGGCGCCGGATTTTGAAACAAGAATAGCTATTTTAAGGAAAAAGGCAGAACTGGACAGCATAATAATCCCAAATGAAGTCTTTGAATTTATCGCCCGCAAAATTAAATCGAACATCAGAGAACTTGAGGGTGCTCTGACTAGAATCATCGCTTATGCTTCACTCGCAAATGTCGAAATTTCAGTGGATATCGCTGCGGAAGCCCTAAAAGATATAATTGCTTCCTCAAAACCAAAACAAATCAATGTTGAACTGATAAAATCGATTGTTGCTCAACATTTCAATGTCAAAGCTGAAGATTTTGATACTAAACGGCGTACACGCTCAATTTCATATCCACGTCAAATTGCCATGTATCTATGCCGTGAACTGACAGACATGTCTTTGCCCAAAATAGGTGAAGAGTTCGGAGGCAGAGATCATACCACCGTCATTCACGCCTATGATAAAATCTCAAAAGAAATCCAGGAGAGTGCTTCCTTTAAATCGAGACTCGATAAAATAACAAAGGAAATCCAGGGCGAATAGACTCAGATTAAAATTACTCACAAAATCCTGTGAAAAACTTTAGGTGCGCCTGTGGATAAAAACGGGCGCCTGTTTTTATCTTTTTCTGTGGATAAAACATCAACTTTCAAGTGGTTTATCCACAGTGTACAAATTTGTTTAACGACCTGATATCAACACTTCCGTGAGTTTTCAACATACTAACAGCCCCTACTACTATGACTAATAATATTACTTAGTTAATTTTAAACTCAAAATTGATCGCAAATGAGGAGGTTTTCCACATTGAAATTCACTTGCCCGCAATCCGTACTCTCTGAAGCCATCCTAACCGTCTCAAAAGCTGTCTCTTCAAAATCAACTCATCCTGTATTGAATGGAATATTAGTTGAAGCCAGTGGAAGTGAAGTTACTCTTACTGGAAATGACCTTAGCCTGGGTATAGAGACAAAATTCATCGCTGAAGTTGACCAGGAAGGAAGTGTCGTTCTTCCAGCCAGACTTTTTGGAGAAATTATACGCAAATTAGCTCCACTTAACGTCGTGATTGAGTCCAGTGACAATTATGAAACCAGAATAACCTGTGACCGATCAGATTTCAAAATAATGGGCATGTCAGATGCTGAATTTTCCGAGATCCCTGAAGTGGATGCAGCTTCAGGCGTTCAAATAGAATGCGGCCTTTTGAAGGGCATGATCCGCCAAACTCTATTTGCTACTTCTTTGGATGAGTCACGACCTATTTTGACAGGTGCGCTCTTTGAATTTGAGCCAGACCGCTTGTCAGTAGTTGCAATAGATGGTTACAGACTGGCTCTCAGACAGGCTATGCTTCATTCGGAATTGACAGGAAAGGTTGTCGTTCCAGCAAAAACACTCAATGAAGTGGCTAAGATTCTGTCAGGAGTTCCTGATGCCGAAACTTTACATGTTTTATTCACTGATCGTCATATCCTTTTTGAGTTCAATCAGATTAGGATAGTAAGCAGGTTGCTGGAGGGTGAATTTATTAAATACGCGCAAATTCTTCCAAAAGATAACAAAACAACTGCAAAGGTAAAAACAGATGAGTTGTTGAGTGGTCTAGAGCGTGCTTCTCTGATGGCAAAAGAAAGTAAGAACAGCTCCATAAAATTATCTTTAAAACCACAAAGAATGAATATCCTTTCCAATGTCGAGATAGGCAGTGTCAACGAAGAAGTTTCAATCGACTTAAGTGGACCTGAACTTGATATTGGTTTTAATCCTAAATATTTGATTGATGCATTGAAAGTGATGGAAAGTGAATGGGTTGTCCTTGAATTTTCAACGAACGTAAGCCCATGCATCATGAAACCTGTCGATCACGGATTCTATACTTATCTTGTTCTGCCAGTCAGAATGGCATAAAGGAGACGCTTATGCAAGTCATGATAAACACAGAATACATTAAACTGGATCAATTGATAAAATTGTCGGGTATGGTTCAAACCGGGGGCTTTGCAAAGCAGATTATTGCCGATGGTATGGTTAAGCTAAATGGTAACTATGAGCTGCAGCGAGGTAAAAAAATTAGGCCTGGAGATCTTATTGAAATTGAAATAAGAGATGAATCGGACAAGATCGTTGAAAAGCATACCATTGAGGTCGTATTTGGCCAGGAGGAATAAGCTGTGTTTGTTCGAAAGCTAAAGCTCGAAAATTTCAGAAATTATGATGAGCTTGAGCTCGAATTTGATCGATATTTGAATTTAATAATCGGTGATAATGGGCAGGGAAAGACAAATCTGATTGAAGCACTTTTTGTGGGTGGATTTGGAAGATCTTTCAGAACATCCAGAGAAAGAGATATGGTTCGATTCAATCTCAACACAGCGTATCTCGGCATTCATTTCCAACAACATGGGATTGAAAGCCAACTTGAGATGCGCTTTTTAGAGGACAAGAAAAAGTCTTTACGCTATAACGGATCCCCTATTCATAGATTAAGCGAATGGGTCGGTCGACTTAATATTGTCGCATTTACGCCCGAAGACCTTAAATTGGTCAAAGAGTCTCCCGTAGAAAGAAGGCGCTTTATCGACCGGGAAATCTCTCAAATGAGTACCAGATATCTTATGGCCTTCGTCCATTACAATAGAGCTTTGGATCAAAGAAATGCCCTGTTGAGAACAAAATCAACCCAGTGGCCTCTTTATGAAATATGGGAAGAAAAAATGGCTCAGTACGGCGCTCAAGTGATCCTGAAACGGCTTGAATTTATAAGTAAACTGGACAGGATCAGTCAGCGTATCCATTTTCAAATGACGAACGGTAAAGAAAAATTTAGTGTAGAATATTTGTCTTTTATCACAAATGAAATTGGCCAGGATTATGATACAATAGTCTCAGCGATTATTAACAAGCTGGAAGAATATAGGGAAAAGGATATCGAAAGAGGCTTTACATGGTATGGGCCTCATCGTGATGACCTGAAACTGACTATAAATGGGCATGATGCCAGAGTATTTGGTTCACAAGGGCAACAGAGAACCGCAGCATTATCTCTTAAGTTGTCAGAAATTGAAATTATTTTCGAGGAAACAGGTGAATATCCAGTTTTGATTCTGGATGATGTCATGTCAGAACTGGACCAGCACCGTCAAAATCTACTGATAAAGACTTTTGAAAATGTACAGACTTTTATAACGACGACAGAGCTTAGTACTATCAAAAATGATCACCTTTCAAGAGGCAAGATCTTGAAAGTAATTGATGGTACTGTTATTGAATTTGAAACATCAGGAGGTAACTGAGTTGATAACGCCAGTCCAGAATGAATACAATGCGGAACAGATCCAGGTCCTGGAGGGGTTGGAGCCAGTTCGGAAACGGCCTGGCATGTACATTGGAACTACAAGTCTTCGAGGTCTTCACCATTTAGTCTACGAAATTGTTGACAACAGCATAGATGAAGCACTAGCGGGTTATTGCACTCAAATTGACATCGTTATTGGCGAGAACAATACAATCATGGTATCAGACAACGGCCGCGGCATGCCTGTTGACATGCACAGCAAGTCAAATAAACCGGCTGTTGAGGTCATCCATACAGTATTGCACGCCGGTGGTAAGTTCGGCGGCGGGGGATATAAAGTATCAGGCGGTCTTCATGGTGTTGGTGCCTCGGTTGTCAATGCGCTTTCAGAATGGATGATCGTTGAGGTAAAAAGAAATGGCAAGATCTATAAAATTGAATTTTCAAGAGGTAAAACTACTTCTGAATTATGCGTTATAGGCGAAACTGATGAAAATGGTTCAAAAACAACATTTATGCCGGACGCTGAAATTTTTGACGAGTTGGTTTTTGATTTTCAGACACTGGAATATAGACTAAGAGAAATGGCTTTCTTAAACAAGGGTATAAAAATTTCTCTGACTGACGAACGTGTTGAAACCGCAAAGAAATCGATTTTTTTCTATGAAGGCGGAATCAAGGAATTTGTTGCTTATCTAAATAAAAACAGAACTTCTGTTCATGACAATGTCATCTACAGAGAATCTCAAGTGGAAGGCAATACAGTTGAGATCGCTGTCCAATACACAGATGGCTATACTGAAAACATTTATACTTTTGCGAACAATATCAATACCCATGAAGGCGGCACTCACTTAAGCGGCTTTAAAAGTGCGCTCACAAAATCTATTAATGATTACGCCAGAAAGAAAGGCTTTTTGAAAGAAAAAGAAGAGAATTTGACAGGCGAAGATATCCGTGAAGGTATTACTGCGATTATTTCTGTTAAATTGCCCGAGCCACAATTTGAAGGACAGACAAAGACTAAACTCGGAAATAATGATATTCGCGGTGTAGTCGAATCTGTTGCCTCTGATATGTTCAGTGAATTTCTCGAGGAAAATCCAAACGAAGGTAAGATTATCAGCGAGAAGTGTATCCGCGCTTCGAAAGCGAGAGAAGCTGCGCGTAAAGCACGGGAACTTACCAGAAGAAAAGGTCTTCTTGATGGCATGACATTGCCCGGGAAATTAGCCGATTGTTCCGAACGCGATCCTTCCAAAACAGAAGTTTATATTGTAGAAGGAGATTCCGCGGGTGGCAGTGCAAAACAGGGTAGAGACAGAGCAACTCAAGCGATTTTGCCGCTGCGTGGAAAGATACTTAATGTTGAAAAGGCAAACTTTTCTAGAATTTTCAATTCAGCTGAAATCAGAGCTATGATTACAGCTTTTGGATGTGGTATTGGTGATGAATTTGATGTCGAGAAACTCAGATATCATAAAATTATGATCATGACTGACGCGGATGTTGACGGCGCTCATATCAGGACACTACTGCTCACCTTCTTCTTCAGGTACATGCGGCCGCTGATTGAAGAGGGATATGTTTATATCGCCCAGCCGCCACTCTATAAAATAAGTAAAGGCAAATCCATTCAATATGCATATTCAGATCAAGAACTTCAAAAGATCCTTGAAGATAGCGGAAGAAATGTCGATATCCAGAGATACAAGGGTTTGGGTGAGATGAATCCAGAGCAGCTTTGGGAAACAACCATGGATCCTGAAAATAGAATTATTCTCAGAGTAGGCATTGATGATGCAGTTGAGGCGGATTTGATTTTTTCAACCCTAATGGGAGAAAAAGTCGATCCAAGAAGAGAATTCATAGAGGAAAATGCCAGGTATGTCACAAATCTGGATGTTTAAATTAATCTGTTGAATTTTATTTAATAATGCAGAAGTAATTTCGGGAGTAATCCCGAAGAGAGGTGTGCTCAAGTGGAGAATGAGATTCAAAGAGTAGTTAATATGGACATCAGCAAAGAAATGAAAAAGTCGTACATTGACTATGCCATGAGTGTTATAGTCAGTCGAGCTTTGCCTGATGTCAGAGACGGATTGAAACCGGTTCACAGACGAATATTATTTGACATGCATGAGTTGAGTTTTGGTCCGGATAAACCATATAGAAAATCAGCAAGAATCGTCGGTGACGTTTTGGGTAAATTTCACCCCCATGGCGACTCCTCTGTTTATAATGCAATGGTACGGATGGCACAAGAGTTTTCAATCCGTTATCAGCTGATTGATGGACATGGTAACTTTGGATCAATTGACGGAGATTCCGCGGCGGCTATGCGTTACACGGAAGCACGCATGTCTAAAATTGCCACTGAATTATTGAAGGATATAGATAAGGAAACAATCGATTACAGGCCAAACTTTGATGAAACTCTTCAAGAGCCTGTAGTTCTGCCATCGAGATTTCCAAATCTGTTGGTTAATGGTTCAAACGGTATCGCGGTCGGTATGGCAACTGCAATACCTCCTCATAATTTAACTGAGATTATTGATGCAACCCTTGCAATGATTGATGATCCGGACATAGATATCGAGGATTTGATTGACTTGGTACATGGTCCTGACTTTCCTACCGGCGCTCAAATCATGGGATCTGAGGGTATAAAAAGAGGGTACAGAACAGGCAGAGGAAAAGTCATTGTCCGTGCAAAGGCTAGTATTGAGGAAATTAGGAAAGATAAAACAGCGATTTTGATCTCGGAAATTCCTTATCAAGTCAATAAGTCGAAAATGCTTGAAGATATAGCCGGACTCGTTAGAGATAAGAAAATTGACGGCATCACAGATTTGAGGGATGAGAGTAATAGAGAAGGGATCAGAGTTGTTGTTGAACTTCGCCGCGACGCGAATGCCAATGTTGTTCTGAACCAGCTTTATAAGCATACTCAATTGCAATCGACCTTTGGCATCAATATGATTGCGCTGGTTGAAGGTGAACCAAAACTTTTAAATCTGAAGCAAGTCCTTTATTATTACATCCTTCACCAGAAAGACGTTGAAACGAGACGTGTTCAATTTGATTTGAGAAAAGCCGAAGAGCGGGCCCATGTGCTCGAAGGTCTCATGATAGCGTTGAATAATATTGACGATATGATTGATTTAATAAAAGCAGCACCAAATCCACCACAAGCTAAAGTGAGTTTAATAGAAAAATATGCACTGAGTGAAATACAAGCACAAGCCATTTTGGATATGCGCCTTCAAAGATTGACTGGACTCGAGCGCGACAAAATTGAAAACGAATACAAAGAAATTTTAGGTTTAATAAAATCGCTCAAAGAGATTTTATCGGATGAAGTGTTGCTATTCGACATTATTCGAACGGATCTTGTCAGAATCAAAGAAAAATATGGTGATCCAAGAAGAACTGAAATCACCATTAATTATGATGAAATTGACATTGAGGATATGATCGAAGATGAAGATGTAGTCATTACGTTGACACATAGCAATTACATCAAAAGAACTCCGGTTGATACCTATGCGGCTCAAAAACGTGGCGGTAGAGGAAAAACAGGTGTTACGACAAAAGAAGAAGATTTTGTAGAGAATATTTATACAACTAGAACGCATGATTATCTTTTGTTCTTTACAAACTTCGGAAAAGTTTACCGCCTAAAAGCCTATCAGATTCCTGAGAGTGGCCGTGTGGCAAGAGGTACTGCTGTAGTCAATTTAATACAGTTGGAACCAGAGGAGACTGTAACAGCTGTTATTCCAATTAAATCATTTGAGTCGGGCTTCTTAATGCTCATGACAAAGAAGGGTATAGTCAAAAGAACAGCCTTGAATAAATTTGACAGCTCAAGAAAGAATGGTTTAATTGCAATTAATCTCAATTCAGATGATGAGTTGATCAGCGTTCGTGAAACATCTGGCTCAGATGAAGCTATAGTCATAACCAGTCATGGTATGTCAGTGCGGTTTAATGAGAATGACGTTCGTGAAATGGGACGTGTCGCTACAGGTGTCAGAGGCATACGTCTCAGTGACAATGATGAAGTGGTGTGCATGGAGATCCTTAGATCGGACAGCAAGCTCTTGATTGTCAGCGAGAACGGCTATGGCAAGAGAACTGAGCTTGATGAATACAGAATTCAAACCAGAGGCGGAAAAGGTATTAAGACTTACAATATGAATTCCAAAACAGGAAAAGTTGTAAGCGCCAGAGTGGTCAAAGATGATGAAGAAATTATGTTGATCAATAGTCAGGGCATTTTGATCAGATTGCGCGTCGATGAAATTTCTGTACTTGGAAGGTCAACAAGTGGTGTCCGCCTCATGCGGACAGACGAAACTTGCTGTGTTGTATCAACTGCAAGGATCATGGATAAACCTACAGATGAAGAAGAGTAAATAGAAAAATTGAAAAAATGTTTTATTTTCAAATAATGGGATATTAATTGAGTAACAGCCCCCATATATCTCATATTCCGCCTAACTAAAATTTCTAAATAAAATATTTTCTATTTCCAATATTTACAAAAAGGATTTTTCGAATCGACCTCGAATAATAGTAATATCAAGTCTTTCGAGGAGCGATTCTGATGGATATCCGATTTGATCAGATTAAATCATACAGTAATGGCAAAGCAGGATTAATCACCGGTCTTTGCGAGCAAATAGGCGTCAATGATGTGTTTAATCAGTTGCTGACTCAACCAGCAGGACGGCCGCCAGAAATACCTTATGGGACACTTGCTCAAATGATGTTGGTCAATATCGCAGATGATCATCATCCACTGTCCAGGATGCATGATTACTTTGAAGATGTGGATCTGGAAGCCATTTTTGGTATGCGTGTGGATCCCGCTAAAATCAATGATGACCGTTTCGGTGGATTCCTTGACCTGATGCAGAACGCTGGCTGCAGCTCAATTCTTTCTGAGATCGCTGTCAGAGCTTTCAAGCGTTATGGGATTAAACTTGGCAATGTCAACTTCGATACAACCTCAAAAGTCATGTGGGGTCAATATGAGACGCCAGAAGGTGTTGAGGGCGTTGTTGACATTTCTTTCGGCTATTCAAAGCAGAATCGACCTGACAAGAAGCAGATTAAACTTTCCATGGGAACAACTCAAGGCATTTGTATTGATGGACAGGTTCTGTCAGGCAACCAGGATGATAAGCGTTTTAATATCGACAATCTGGACCGCGCAGCCCTTCTCAGAGAACGCTTTGAGTCGGCGGCAAATGAATTCTTTTATATCGCTGACAGTGCTGCATTCACCAAAGAATTTCTTGAAAAAGCTCAAAGACTTGAGGTCAAAGTCATCACAAGAATGCCGGATCAAATCAAAGAAACCAAAGCGGCGATTGAATACGCAGCTGCCAATCTGGAATCAATGTCGCGCATTGAAATTCCAACATCGACAAAGCCAGCAGTTTACCGCATAGCTGAAAGCAGCTGCTCTTATTATGATACGCCGCTCAAAATGGCGGTGTGCTATTCTGAAAACCTTGAAAGCACTAAGCGTCAAACCATCGAGAAACGTGTAGCCAAGGAACTGGATGCCCTTGAAAAACTCATCAAGCGTATTGAGAAGCGTTCCTTCGCATGCCGTGAAGATGCACAGCTTGAGATTGAAAAACTTCAGAATCAGGAGTTTTCAAAGATCAAATATCACCTTATTGAGATCTCAATGGATGAAATCTCAGTGAAACGTCGTGGCAGACCGAGCAAAACGCCGGGAAATGACATTGCCAAGACCACCTTTGATCTGGTCATTGATCTTAAAAAGGATATTGAAAGCATTGAAAATGCAATCACTAAAGAATGCATCTTTGTTGTTGTGTCCACTGAAATGTCAATGAGCGCTGAAGCAATTCTTCGAGAGTACAAGACTCAAAGCGCAGTTGAGAGAAAGTTTCAGTTTTTGAAGTCGCCGCAATTTGTGAACGCGCTTTATGTGGACTCGCCAAAGCGCGTGGAAGCCATTGGCTATTTAATGCTGATCCTCATGCTGATCCTAAGTGTGGCTGAGTACGTGGTGCGAAGAGAACTGGAATCGGAGAAGAAAACGATCATTGGACCCGGTAATGTCAAGATGTC
Source organism: Acidaminobacter sp. (assembly GCF_030247605.1). GTDB lineage: Bacteria > Bacillota > Clostridia > Peptostreptococcales > Acidaminobacteraceae > Acidaminobacter. Next base: position 179,868 of record NZ_JAOTSB010000004.1, read on the forward strand.
CAGGCCTTCCCTTGTTGCGATCCATGGGATCTTTTTCTCTGTTGTTACCTCAACCGTAACCATTGGAAAGGTGGTCCACCGAGGGTATAACAAACCCTTGAAAGATAATGTCAGGACGGTGATGAGGTATTTAGGAATCCCTGAAGACCTATTTATTCGAGGAGCAGTTTGATTTAAAAGCCTCAAATTAAATCCTTAATAAGCAAACCAATTTCAGCGGAATATGAG
>NZ_JAOTSB010000051.1 GCF_030247605.1 Acidaminobacter sp.
TTTCTTTCACCCATTGGGTGAAAGAATGGTTTTGGCTTAACGATTATAAATACTTGCTTAAAGGGTTATATGAGTAGATTGCACGTAGAATCTAGGTAATCTACTTATCGAGAAACAAAAACAAGGTGTTAACGCGGGAACAAATCCTGAATCAAGTCTGGGGCTATGACTATTTAGGAGACACAAGAGCGGTGGACACATTGATCAAAAGACTGCGAAAGAAACTGCCGGCTTCAGGATTAAACTTTGAAATTAAATCCGTATACAGTATAGGCTACAAGCTTGAGGTGGGCTCATGAGAAGGCTGCTTTCAGACAAGAAAACGGTATTTTTTCTGATTCTTCTGGTGTATATATTTTGCTGGTTTTTAGGAACGACTGCGATAAAATCATTTTTTATTGACTACAAAATTAAAGAGATGTCGCCTCAATTAAATGTCATCACAAGTGAGATTGCAGATGGGAATTTCAGTTTTACAAGAAATACAGATTTTGTTTTGAAGGCCTATGATGTGTTCGGTGTTGAAATCAATTTATTTGATGAGGACGATCAATCCGGCCTCATTGTAAAAGATGATGAAATTTCTAAAAGCTTGGTGCACCTGATTCCAAAGGTAACAGCGGGCAATGAAGTGGCTTTGCTGGTGAAAATAGGTAATCAGTCTGTGGAGTCTATTGTGATTGGCGCGCCAATTGTTAAGGATCAGGTCGTCAAAGGTGCTGCATTTCTGTTAAAGCCGGCAAGTGACTTTAATGCGATTCTAAATGGATTTTTTCTCATATTTTTTGTCACCCTCGTTATTGGTGTTTTGCTGATTGGAACATTTTTAAACCTCTATTTCAAAGAACTCACAGGCCTTGAACAAACGCGCAAAGATTACATAGCCAATGTCAGTCATGAGTTAAAATCACCTGTCGCTTCAATCAAGGCCCTTACAGAAACCTTAATTGACAATATTATTCAGGATGAAGAAACAAGAACGCGGTATTACGGGATTATCTTAACGGAAAGCAGTCATCTTCAAAGACTTATTTCAGATATGCTGGAACTCGCCAGAATTCAAAATGGAAGAATGAATTTTGAGAAGGCGGCTTTTGACAGCAAAGCCTTACTACTGGCGCTTTATGAAAAATATTCTGTTGTCCTTGAAGATATGAATAACAAGTTTGAAGTCTCAGAAAAGGCGCTGCTGCTGCCTGAACTGTATTCAGACAGAGAACGGATTTTACAGATCTTCAATATTCTCGTTGACAATGCCTCCAAATTCATAGGTGAAAATGGCAGGGTTGTTATTGATGCTGAGATTTATCCCAAACATGTTGAGTTTAAGGTCTCGGACAATGGCATAGGTATAGAAAAAGAAATGCTGCCCCATATCTTTGAGCGGTTCTACAAAGGAGAAGTGCCGCAAAATAAGAACGGGAGCGGACTTGGACTTTCAATTGCAAAAGAGATCCTTCAAGGACTTGGTGAAAAGATCTGGGTTAACAGTGATCCTGAAGCTGGGACTACTTTCAGTTTTACGGTTAGAAGGGCTTAGGCTTTAGAAAGTTTAGTTTGAGTAATGTGCGAGATCTTACACTTTTGTGCCATTGTTCTGCCACATTTTGAACTTATACTTATTCTCGTAAGTAGAAAACGGTAGAACAATGGAAAGGAAGATTGCACATGAAAAAGATTTATGTACTCGCGTTGGTTCTTGCTTTGATTTTTAGTTTAGCCGCATGTTCTTCAAGTAATTCCACAGAGGGTGTAGATGCTGCAGCGAATGCTGAGATAAGTTCTGAGACACCGGGCGCGGCGGAAGCAGCTCCCACGGGGATGAACGGAGGTCTTGGCAATTCCAGTGTTGATACCTCTGCAATTAAGACTCAATATCAAGAAGTTCCATATGGCAGTATTTCGGAGTCGCAAACATTAAATATCTATTTGCCAAATGAAGGGGACGGGCCGTTTCCTATTATTGTCGCGATTCACGGCGGAGCGTTCAAAATGGGAAGCGCAACCGGCGGAGATGTCGCAGCAATGCTGCAGGGCGTCAATCACGGGTACGCAGTCGTCAGCCTGAATTACCGACTTTCTGGTGAAGCGATCTTTCCTGCGGCGGTCAATGACTGTAAGGCAGCAATCAGATTCATTAAAGCAAATGCTTCAACCTATAATTTGAACCCGGATAAAATTGCCGTATGGGGTGACAGCGCAGGCGGAAACCTTGCCGCAATGTTGGGGACAACAGGAAATGAGATCATCCAGGTGAACGACAATCAGGAAAACCTTGAATATGGCTCGGCTGTTCAAGCCGTCGTCGACTGGTTTGGTCCCCTGGATTTTCTTAAAATGGATGAACAGTTTGCAGCAGCAGGCATTACACCGAAATTTGGGCAGACGACAAGTGAAACCTCGCCAGAGAGTCAGTATATTGGCCAGCTTATTTCCAATGATCCTGAGCTGACACAAAAATCAAATCCGGGTACATATGTAAATACTATGGCAGCAGACACGGCGCCACATTTCTTAATTCAACATGGTACGGCTGATGCAAATGTGCCTTCCCAGCAATCCATTGATTTCGCAGCGCAGCTGAAGGGTGTCATTGGCGAATCAAAAGTAACAATTGAATTGCTGGAAGGGGCAGGCCATGGGACTGAGGAATTCACTTCACAGGAAAATCTGGATAAAGTCTTTTCGTTTCTTGATGGCGTGTTGAAATGATTCGTTACTCAATTAAAATTAAATGCCAGATTGAATTGCATGCATAGGTTTACATAATGCTAGTTCGGGTATTAATTAACATGTATAAAAGCATATTACTCATATGCAATTTATTGGGACGCGATGATTTCAGGGATGTATTTGGACGCTTATCCCGTAGGAGTGAATAGCGAAACCGGCCTTTTGGCCGGTTTTTTCATTTATAAAGGGGGAATCTTACTAATTAAATCATCTGTGGAAAATATGAGTTTTGATTTCTAAATGTGTACCATTGCGACATTTGCTCTTCGTATCTTAAAAGTCGTTCAACACAAGGACGAGTTACAGAATCACTGACTATCATTGTCAGACAAACTGAATAAAGCAACAACAGGAGGTGCAGTTCAATGTCACGGCCAAGGTTTAGCCTTAAAATTCTTTTCAGCTTAGCAACCATTGTTGCCTTAGTGACAACATTCAACGCTTTTACCCTTGAAAACCGTGTGGAAGCAAGCCTTTCTAATCCCGTCACATTTACCATTCTTCATACCAATGATTTTCATGGCCAGCTTGTGCCTGAGGGTACCAATCCAGGCGCGGCCAGGATCGCCAATGTAGTCAACGAGATCGTCACAGACCGGGGTGCAGATAGTGTTCTGCTGCTAGATGCCGGAGACGCCATGCAGGGCAGTCTGCTCACCAATATTCAAAAAGGGTATCCTGTGATCCCGGTTTTCAACGCCATGGGTTATGATGCTATGACCATAGGCAATCATGACTACGACTGGGGACAGACTATACTGGCGGATCGTATCAGCGCTGCGACATTTCCATTTCTCAGTGCCAACATAGTAACTGATGGACCTGACGGCTGGACACCGCCAGGAGGTGTAGTGCCTTACATCATTAAAACAGTTGGTTTCACAGAAAAAGCAAAAGTCGCCATTATTGGTGTTACTACTCAGGAAACCGCCGTACTGAACGCTCACTTGACGGTCGGTCTGACATTTAAGGACCCTGCGGAAGCCATTTTGCACTACTACGACAGCATGGCCGCTGAAGCAGACGTTATAGTAGTTCTGAGCCACTTAGGCTTTAACGATGGTGGCTACGGCATAGGTGAAGATGTTTACGGCGATAAAACTCTGGCTCAGAAACTAATTGTTGCCGGCAAGCCAGCGGATTTGATTCTGGGCGGCCACAGCCACACCAATCTGACAGCCGCGACGAAAGTAGGAGATACGACCATAGCTCAAGCTTATTACAACGGCCGCCGCGTTGGGCGGGCTGATGTCACTGCTATGCCTGGTGGGACGGTTAGTGTGACTTGGAGCAGTCTCACAATTGACACAACAGTAGATACCGATTCAACCATTAATACTTTGGTCAACGGATTTGCCACGGATCCGAGCTATCTCACTCTGATCAATCAGTCTGTTGGGTACACCAATGTTCCAGTGATGCGAAATTACAACGGAGATTCTCTAATGGGCAGCTTCATTTGTGATGCTGTTTACAATGACCTTAATTCAGACGTTGAAACTGGAAATGATGTGGATCTCGTCTTAAATAATCCAGGCAGTGAAAGAGCAGATTTGGAATATGCCACTTATCCGCATGCCATTTCCTATGGAGATTTATTCAGCGTCCTTCCATTTGGAAATAGTATTGTGGTAGGAGAAATGACTGGCGCTCAAATTTTAGATCTGCTTAATCAGAGTGCGACGCTGTTTAAAGGTGCCCTGCACACTTCTGGGGCAGAATATGCATTTTATAGTTACACAGACAGCAAACCGGGTCCTCAGCCTTGGGCTTGGGGGGCCTTTGACGTCGAAATAAGAAATCACAGCAGCGGTATTTTTGAACCTATTGTACTGGATCAGACTTATCGCGTCGCAACAAACGAGTTCCTTGCCCCAAGCGGTGGGGACGGTTTTATGGCCTTCAAGTACATGAAAAATATTACCTATTGGGGTGATATGCTGAATGCCGTTGTCCACTGGAGCAGTTATGCTTATCCGGAAACCAGTCCTTACAATGAAAGTTTGGACGGCCGTATAACTCGGGATGGCGACAATTTGGGCGGCAGCATCAAGCCTCTGACTATTCTCCACCACAACGACGCCCATGGTAATTTAACCAAAGGCAGCTATGTGGGCTATACACAACTCGCATCGCTGATTCGTCAGCAGCGGGAACACAACCCAAACAGGACTCTGCTGCTCAATGCGGGAGACAATCTCCAGGGCGATTCTTTGATGTATTTCTTCCGAACAGCTCCACTTGGGTACTCTGCAGATGGTACCGCGCTATCTGTTGAACTGACCACGCACCCAATGATGGCCGCCATGAATGCCATTGGCTATGATGCAATGACCCTTGGTGAGCATGAGTTTAATTTTGGCAGCCTGGTCACAACCAGTATTATGCAACAAGCAGAGTTTCCAATACTGGGCGCTAATGTGTCTGACTCCGGTAGTTATGGCTTAGACTCAATCCCGGTAGCGCCATATGCTGAAAAGACGCTTGATGACATTCATGTCGCAATTTTGGGCATTACCAATCATCAAGTACCTAACTATGAGCTTCCGGGCAATATTGACGGGATCACCTTCTCAGAGCCCCTTCAAACGGCACAGGATTTAGCCGATGGTCTCAGATCCGGCAATGATGTCCTGATCGCGTTGACACATCTTGGGTTCAACAGCCACGCGAATGCAGAAGTGGATGAAAATACGGATCTCCTTATGGCAGAAACGGTCAGCGGTCTGGATGTCATTATTGGCGGCCACAGCCATACCAATCCTGAAATCGGTGGCGGAGACTACAAGTATTTGCCTGCACTGGTCAGCGGGCCAAACAACTCACCAGTCATGGTCCATCAGGCTTACCGTTATAACAACACCTTGGGTGAAGTCATTCTTGGCCTCAGGGAAAATTCAGGCAGCTATGAAGTTGTCAGTCGCGCGGGCAGATTTCACAGCATTAGTCTGTCCACTCCGGAAGATTCTGAACTGGTCACGCTTCTTAATCCATATCTGTTACTGTTAAATGATTACATTGATGACAGTATAGGAGCGACTACCGTGCCGATTGATGCCTTGACCGCCTTCACTCAAGAAACCAACGCCGCAAATCTTCAGGCGGATGCTGCTGTTGCGAAACTAAACGCAGAAGGCATAGCGGTTGACTTCTTCCTTGGCGGCGCCATGAGCAACCGTAAGATTGCTAATAGTGCAACACCAAGCACACCGGCTGAGCTGAAAGTGTCTGATCTCTTCAGTCTCATGCCATATGAAAATTCCTTTGTTGTTATGCAGATGAATGGTCCTCAATTGAAAGAGGTTCTTGAGCGATCCTATCGAAACTATTACTATTACAAATATGTACCAGGTTACGGCGGCTATGCTTATTATGCGACTGGGATGCTGGATATCAGCGTGGGTGGAGAAATAGTCTATCATGACGAATACCCGGTAAGCTATGACCCTGAAGTTAATCACGTGCTTTCACTTAAAGTGAATGGACAGGAAGTGGATTTTGAAGATCCAGATACTTATTACAGTGTGGCCACAGTTAATTATCTGGCTATGGGTAATGTCAACTTCCATGACGCAGGTCTAAGCCTCTGGCCGCTTGCTCAAGTCACCGACGTGACCCAGTACTATGCCCGTGACGCTGTGATTGACTATATTAAAGCCAGGGGCACAATTTCGCCTCAAATTGAAAACCGTTTGAGATTTGTCACCGATTGGACACCGCCTGTAGTTACTATTGAAGTCCCAATCCAAGACAGAGCCCTTCAAGATGGTGTGACCTTCATTGCTGAGGCTACAGATGCCAGTGGTGTGGATGAGGTATGGTTCTATGTCCGCGATTCGAGCGGCAATGTCATCGATTCCGAATTTGAGGCTATGCCAGCAGTCCGAAATAGTGACACAGGCAAGTGGGAACTTCATTTTGATACCCTGAGGCTTCCGGACGACTACTATGGCATACGGGCGAAAGCAGTGGATTCTCACTCGAATGAGGGCTGGAGCGTTATGACGGATGTTTCAATCCGAAACTGGGCTACTATGACCATGCTTCCATCCTCAGCCAGTTACAAAGCCGGACGCACCATGCCAATCAAATTCAGCCTCAACGTGGTCGAAGCTGCGGATCCGGAAATGCCTTTTGTCTACAATGAAGAACTTGCCATTAAAATCTTTGACACTAAAAATCTCGTGACACCTCTTCAGGTTTCGACCTTTGGTACGAAATCAACAGATTACAGAATTGAGCCGGATCTGTTGTATATCACGAACTTTATGACGCTGAAGAAACCAACGACTTACAAGGTTGAAATTTGGAGAACGGGAACGGACTTTATGATTGAAAGTTTTACTTTTGCGACTACCAATAAATAATTTGACGAGTTCCAACGACTGACGAAAAAGCCTCGGCTTGATATGACCGAGGCTTTTTCTATGGAGAATCAGAGGTTGAACAATGGGTGTAAAAGAGACGCGACTTCCATTAATTTTGATATAATGGTGGAGGAGTGGGGACTCAGAACCATCGGCAGAGGAAGTCTTTGATGATCTTTGTTCTTGGCGGCCCCGGCATAATTGAAGTGTTGTTGATGTTAATCCTATAAAAAATCATAATGTGATCACTTTGCTTTGAAAATAGACGCACTGAAGGAGGCAATCATGGGCCATCTCACTGCAAAAAACGGTTATGAAAATCTTGTAGCGCGTTTAAACAAATTTCCTCTGGGAGCACCGCCTTCAGAAACGTTGTACAAAATTTTGGGCCTATTGCTGGATGAAAGGGAAGCGGAACTGGTCTCAAAGCTGCCCATTCGAGCGTTTACCGCCGAAACTGCAGCCAAGCGCTGGGAAATGCCTGTCCAGGAAGCGACTGATATCCTGGACAGCCTGGCCAGACGGGCTCTGTTGGTGGACATCCTCAAGGGGGAGACCACCCATTATATCTTGCCGCCGCCTATGGCAGGCTTTATTGAGTTTTCCATGATGCGGATCCGGGAGGACATTGATCAGCACAGCCTTGGGCAATTGCTTTACCAATATATGAACGTTGAAGAGGATTTCATTAGAGCGCTGTTCTTTGAGACCGACACCAAAATTGTCCGGGCTTTTGTCAACGAACCTGCGTTGTCTCAGCCGGAGATGCTGGAAATTATGGATTATGAGCGCGCCACAGAGGTCATTAAAGGCGCGGACCATATTGGGGTGGGCGTCTGTTATTGCCGCCACAAGATGTCTCACATGGGGAAGCAGTGCGACGCACCTATGGAGATCTGTATGACCTTTGGCAACGTAGCAGATTCGCTGATTCGATCAGGTTATGCGAAGCGCATTACGTCGGAGGAATGTCTGGCGCTGCTGAATCAGGCTTATGCCCACAATTTGGTTCAGGTCGGTGAGAATGTTCGAAATGAGGTGTCGTTTATCTGCAATTGCTGCGGCTGTTGCTGTGAAGCACTGCTGGCGGCGAAGAAGTTTGGCACAACGCTGACTATGGCCACCACAAATTATCTGCCGCAAATCAGCCATGAGAGCTGTACGCGCTGTGGAAAATGCGTTCAGGTGTGCCCTGTTGACGCACTGTACTGGGACCAGGAGAAAAGTCCAGAGCTCTTGAGTTTGAAAGAAGAGATGTGTCTGGGATGTGGTATTTGTGTGCGGAATTGTCATTTTGGGGCGCTGGAGCTCGCAAGGCGGGAACGCAGGGTGATGACACCGGTGAATACGGTGCACCGGGTAGTCCTCACGGCGATTGACAAAGGCATGCTGCCAAATTTGATTTTTGATAACGACGCGCTGGCCTCACACCGTGTTTTGGCTTCGATCCTTTCAGCCATTTTAACCATGCCGCCTGCTAAACAACTGCTGGCCAATGAACAGATCCGGTCTAAGTATTTGGCGAAGTTGATTGGACATTGAAGGCGATTGCTGTTTGGGGGCGGGGAGTGGGGAATGGGAACCATCGGCAGAAAAAAATCAAGCCAAAACTGGCGAGGAGATCAGCTTATGAACGAGTTGCAGTTCGTTAAAGAGCACGCGTCTTGTTATATTTATGATGAAGGACAAATCAGAGCCCAGTGCCGCAAATTGAAAGAATCGCTTGCTGCGTTTGACTTCCTGTATTCTATAAAGACCAATCCTTTTCCCGCGGTGATTGAGTGTGTGGGGCAGGTGGGATTTGGTGCCGATGCTGCATCCGCTCAAGAGGTTGAATTATCTATCCAAAACGGGATTTCACCGGAAAACATCTATTATTCAACTCCAGGCAAAACCGAATCGGATCTGGCCCAGTGCTTTGAAAAATGCGTGCTGATTGCAGACAGTCTGTCTGAGATTGCCAAAATTGATGAGGAAGCTAAGCGAAGGCAGCAAGTGATAAAAATTGGGATTCGTATAAATCCGGACTTTTCAATGGACAGCGATTCAGGGGTGCCGAGCAAATTTGGGATGGATATTGAGCAGGTCGAGGCGCTGGAACTCATGCTGGGGGCGTGCACCAGCGTTAGGGTTTCGGGGATTCATATCCATATTAAATCGCAGGTGTTGAATTTTGAAAAACTTGGACGCTATTATCTGAAATGCTTTGATATTGCAAAGAGGATCAGCAAGCTGCCCAATACTTCTGTGGAATATATAAATTTCGGGAGTGGGATTGGGGCGGTCTATGATGCGAGTTTGGATGCACCTGTAGATCTCGTGAGGTTATCTAACATGCTGGACGGCATGATCCTTGAAAATCAAAACACGCTGGGCGCCAGACTGTATATCGAGACCGGCCGCTTCGTGACCAGCAATGCAGGAACGTTTTACACCAGAATTGTGGATATCAAGCACTCCAAAGGGAAGAAGTATCTGATTGTGCAGCATGGCATGAATGGCTTTCTGCGGCCGGCGCTTGCGAATCTCCTGCAGAAGAACGCCGGTGGCGCGGATCTTCCGGGTCAAGAACCGCTCTATACCTCCAATCACGCGTTTTCCTTTGAGGTGTTGAATAATGCGTCTACGAGGGAGTTTGTCACTATAGTTGGAAACCTTTGTACCGCTCTGGATGTCCTGGGAGAAAATATTGAAGTGAAAGCGGCTGAGATTGGGGATCTGATCGCTGTAAGCAATGCAGGAAGCTACGCGTATTCGCTTTCACCGCTTATGTTTTCAAGTCATGGGTTGCCCTCACAGTTTATTAGGCGCGCTGACGGGAAAATCGAGTAAGATAAATCACTTGTTTCGAAATTTGGAGGGGAATGTTAATGACGGTTGAAACTATGTGGGCTGAATACATAAAGAACTGTGGTGAGTCGTTCAAGGCATCAAATAAGACTTATGAAGCATGGCATTTCTGCAACAATGAGTCCGACGCAAATGAACTTGCTGATTTAACTATACGTGGGATTAAAAGAGCTACCGCAAGCTTGAAGAAATCCTATGAGCTGGACAACGAGCCTCTGCCTAAAGAAAAAGATTTGAACATAGTTACCTATTACGACGGGACAGCAGCCTGTATTATTGAAGTGACAAATGTAAAAGTGGTTCCTTTTAATGAGATTACGGAAGAGGATGCAAGCGTTGAAGGAGAGGGTGATGGTTCTCTCGCCTATTGGAGAGCCGGGCACTTGAAATTTTTTAAGGAAGAGGCAGAAGCTAATAATTATGAATTTCGAGAAACTGACTTGGTGGTGTTTATGACTTTTAGGGTTGTTTATTGAACCACCCACGACTGAAGTCACGGGTGTGCGCGGTTATTTAAACAATATTGAAGCAAAAGAATGAAAAAAAATTCCTTCATCTATAGTCTGATGCTTCCTCCCGCATCTCCTGTTTACACATTATGTCAACCTTTGCCAACTTCTGGGTATAAAGATATTGGAATTAGTATTGTCACATTGACAAGTTACCACTGGTTGTGAGAAGGGTGATGTGTGGGATGAAGAGGACCATCGGCATAATTACTTTTTTTGTGTTTTTTGTTTTTGCGCTTTCAGCCTGTTCCAAATCGACTGAAACAACCGAAGTTGTTCTGGGCAACACCAATGGCAATTACAATAACAGCGCTATGTACGTCGAGGCGGAGGGCTGGATTTTTTATTCGGATACAATGAAGGATTATACGCTCACCAAAATGAAGCCGGACGGCTCTGAGAAGACGACCATGAACGAGTCGTCCGTCATGGGACTGAGTTTTGCCGATGGTTGGCTTTACTACGCCCAAATGCAAGAGAATTTCGACGGTTACCTCTATAGGATGAAACCGGACGGTACTGAGAAGCAGCAGATCGGGACAGCCAGCATTGACATTTTTGCTAACACCCTTGTTGCAGGCGACGCTATTTACTTTTCCAATAAAGCAGACGGCAGCACCCTCTACAGAATGAAGACGGATGGCAGCGCGCTAAAAAAACTGAATGACCTCGCGACTTACAAACAGACTTTTGAGGATCAATGGCTCTATTACATAAGCGTCTCGACTGACCCGGCAACCGGCGAGTCGAAGAATCAGCTCCGCAAAGTCCGTACGGATGGCAGCGAGGATCTACTATTGGTTGAACCCGTTGGCAGCAACGCTATAATCCAGGATGGCTGGGTGTACTATACCGCGGAGAGCGGCAGTGATCTGCTGTACAGGATTAAGCCGGACGGCATGGAAAAGACGGCGCTGACTGACGTTGGGGTGTCCTATATCAATATTCACGAGGGGACGCTTTATTACCAGACTGCAGATCAGGGGCTGATCTTCAGCAGCGGGCTGGATGGCAGCGCCCCTAAGCAGCTGACTGAATCCGGCGGCACCGGGATCCAAATTGCCGGGGACTGGATTTATTTCATGAGCCGGAGTGAGGGCGGAAGGCCGTATCGCGTCAAACTCGATGGGACAGGTCTGGAAAAGGCTTACAGCGTCGAACTGGTGCTGCCGGATCCACAACTTGAGGGCGCGGGAATCGTTCGAGGCCTGGGAACCGTCAACGCGAATTTGAACGGCGAGTCGAAATTCGTGGTCCAGGGTGACTGGGTTTACTACAATACAGACACTTTTACAGGTCCAGTCAAGAAGATGAAACTGGATGGCGGCGACCAAGAGAGTGTGATTGAAAAGGCAGCAATGCGTCTCAATCTGGTAGGGGACTGGCTGTATTTCATAGACGGCGGTTTTTATAACAGTCTGGCCAGGGTTAAAACGGACGGCACCGGCTACGGCCTCATCCTCGACGCCTCCTGCTCGGAGCTGATTGTGCGGGATGAGTGGATGTATTTCATAAATGCTTCTGACCAGAATCGTCTTTACAAGGTAAAAATCGACGGCACAGACTTGACCCTGCTGAGTGAAGACGCCGCCAGGGGATTAAACCTGTCAGGGGACTGGCTTTATTACTCATTGACGGGTGAGGATTTCTTCATCAAGGAAGGGATCTATAAAGTGAAGACGGATGGTTCCAGCAGAACCAAATTGTCAGACACCAGATTTCTCACTATGGCAGTTGAAGGCGGCTGGATTTACTTCAGCCTTGAGGATCCAAACACTTTTGAATACCAGCTTCGCAAGATGAAGACGGACGGAAGTGAAGACACACTCCTTGACAACCAGGCGTTGGCAACGATTGCCGGGGTTTACGAGGATTGGCTTTATTATTTCAATGGCATGGAAGAGGAGGGCCTGATCCGGACGCGCCTGGATGGCACCGGCAAAGAGGTCCTGATTGGTCCGGGCAATTTTGTGTGGGTTCATTTCCTGGGGGACAAAATTATCTTTTTTGATAATAACATAGGGCAGTACCGCATGATGAACCTGGATGGGTCAGAGCTGGTTGACCTTGGGTTTTAATTTGTGAAACTGGGTGTCTGACACCCAGTTTCAGAATGTAGGTGGAAAAAGGTATCTGACACCATCTTCCGCCTTGATGAAAATGACCATCGGCAAAAATTTCTGGGTTCGTCTCCTGGCTGTCGGACGCTAATGATTGAGCGTCGTTCACTTGCAGGGAGAAACTCAGAAGACCTCTGCCGATGGTCATTGTTATTTACTGTCATTTCATTCATTGAATGATGTTGCTATGCGTGTAAGAGGGGACAAAGAAAACTTAAAACACTTAAAAATCATAAGTCAACAAATATTGAATTGGGTATAAGTTCATTGAAACTGATGAGTGAATCTCACCGCGGATCTGATCAGAACAATGACTTTAAGGAGGTCTATTTCGTGAAGGAACAACTGAGAAAACGACTTAAAGAACTGACGTCGATTATTGGTTTAAGCGGTTATGAGTGGGATGTGGCCAAATACATAAAAAACGAACTTAAAGACCATGTGGATTCCGTTGAGATGATGAATTGCGGAATATTAGTAGCGAGAAAAAAGGGTACAAAGCCTGGACCACGTGTGCTGGTCAGCGCTCATATGGATGAGGTAGGATATGCTGTAACGACTATAACACCTAATGGATTTTTGTATTTTGGAAAGGTTGGCCTTGCTTCTGAAGCTTGTATGCCGGGCAGGAGAGTTTGGGTTAAGGGCGATCAGGGTGCGGTGCCTGGTGTCATAGGAACACGATCAGCTCATATGCTGACTCCGGAAGAAATGGCAAAACCGCAATCCATCAAACAATCCTACGTGGATATTTGTGTTAGATCAAGAGAAGACGCAGAGGCCCTTGGGATCAGAACCGGATCACAAATTGTGCCTGAGTCTCCATGCCAGGAAATGGCTGATACGGACTATTTATGTGGGCGAGCATTAGATGACAGGATTGGTTGCGCAATTCTTATTGAGGCTATGATAGAACTTAAAACCGAGGATATTCAAGGAGAAATATTCGCGGTATTTGGAATTCTGGAAGAGACTACGGTCAGCGCAGTTTCAGCTGCGGTAAACTATTTGAAACCTGATTATGGCCTCTTTATTGATACAGTGCCAGCGGGTGATGTGCCTGACTGTGATTCGGTTAAAGAACTTCCTATTGCCTTAAATAAAGGCCCAGTGATCATCTTATCTCAGGCTTACTTAAATGCTCTCAGCTATGCCACAAGCCATCCTAAGCTAGTAGAAGCTGTTAGAGCTTCAGCGGTGACCACGAACTCGAAATTTCAAGAATTTGCTTTTATTGGCGCCGCGTATCTAACTGATGGCGCGAAGTGTCTGTATGCTGGTAATGGAATGGCAATTGTATCATTGGCCATTCCGAGAAGATATTCACACTCTCCGGTTGAAATCTGCCATTTAGAGGATGTTGTCAGTGCTCTAAAAATCACAGAAGACTTTTTAAAGAAGCACATTGATCTGACAATGATATAGGGAGACTAATTTAATGAAAAACAATAATATACCCAGCCAAAATTATCAGGGCAATGACAGGCTACTGTTAGGTATATTTTTAGCTGTTATCACCTTCGGATTATTCGCTCAAACCATTTTGAACATAGCAACGACTATTCGCGTAGATCTGGGTATTGATGTTAATGCGAGCAATATTGCAGTAAGTGCCGCAGCCTTATTTTCTGGCATTTTTATAGTTGTAATCGGAGGCTTTGGTGATAGGTTCGGACGCATTAAAATAACAAAGATTGGACTTGTTTTAAGTATAGTTGGATCTTTAATAATACCTAGATTCTACGTGCAATCTACTCATATAACCCTTTAAGCAAGTATTTATAATCGTTAAGCCAAAACCATTCTTTCACCCAATGGGTGAAAGAAAATTGCAGCAAATTAACATCTATTTGTAT
>NZ_JAOTSB010000052.1 GCF_030247605.1 Acidaminobacter sp.
ATAGCTTCTCATGGTTTAACATATCAGCACCATCCTTTACCTATTATAGAGGATAGCCTGATTATACCATCTTTTCAAATTGAGTTACTTGCGCAACGCTGTTACCCACTTAATTTAGCGAGGCGCCACTTTTTAGGATGCGATGACCAGCGGAAAGTATTTGGACGCTTTTTCCGTTTGCGAGCGAGTAGCGTAACCGGCCTTATTTTTGTTTCCGAGAATGGAGGATGCGGCATGACAAACATGAAGACGACGAAAGCAGCTTCAACCGAGGGACGTTTAGCGTAAAAGCTAAACAGTGTTTGGCAAAGGTGAGTGCCCAGTAATTTCGAAAACTTTATGGCTGGAACAGCAGCACAAAGCAGCACTACGCAGCACTACGCAGCACTACGCAACAGCAAATTGCAGCATTGCAAGGCACTCGGAAGCCGGAGGATTTGGATTGAATAAAAGCGGTCCGTATCAATGCCTCGTGTTTTAAAATTGAACAAGTACATACTTCCCGCTTTCAAAAGAAGGTGCCGCGGATGCGTTTCTAACATGAAACACGTCCGCGGCACCTTCTTCCGTCTCCCGTACCTGGTAGCGCGAGTGAAGTTAATGAAGTTGTTTTTGCTGAAACTATGTGATTGCAGACTTTTCAACTTTGTTTAACGTTGTCGTTCCGAAAAACGTGCCAGGTACGGAAAAAAGAAGTCGCCCGCAAATTTAGCATAAATTTGTGGGTGACTTCTTTTCCATGTCCTTAAAAGGCTCCCTGCATAACCCCCAGGAACGCCTCGGCAGCGCTGGTCAGCGGGAGATGGCGGCTGTGAATCAGGCAGAGATCCGTGGACGGGACCGGTTCCCCGGTCGCCAGAATCACCAGAGACTCTGGGGCGCTTTGCATGGCCATCTTCGGGACAAAGCCAATCCCGACCCCGCTGGCGATCATGTCGACAATGAGGTCCACGCTGCCGAACTCAAATTCCGGCTCCAGGTGGATCTGATGACGCGCCAAAAAGTCGTCCAGCAGCCGCCGGGTAGTTGAGTTCTTTTCAAGGGTAACGAGTGGGTGCTCGGCCAGCTCAGAAAGGCTCAGTGACCGCCCAATCAGCCCGTGGGTCTCAGCGTAATCCCCAGAGGAAATCCAAACATTCTCCTCTGAAGCCAGCCTCAGGTAGACCAGGTCCTTGTCCTCCAGGGCGCCGGTGTGATTCACGAGGGCCAGGTCCAAGGCGCCTTCCCGAACGCGAGACTTCGATACCGGAGATGGCCGGTTCTGGATCGACAGCCGGATGTTGGGATATTTCCGGTGAAAGGCTTGCAGCGGCGTCATCAAAATATACCGGGACAGCGTATCGCTGGCCCCAATCTGCAGATGCCCGCGATCCAGCCCCTGCAGCCTGAGCAGCTCCTTTTCGCCCTTCTCAATGCTCTTGATGGCCTGGCTGACGAAGTCGAAGAGGGTCTCGCCCGCGGCCGTTAACGAAACGGTGCGCCCCTTCCGGTAAAACAGCGGCATCCCCAGGGCGGTCTCCAGCTGCCGGATGGACTGACTGACCGAAGACTGTGTGACGAAGAGGACTTCCGAGGCCCGGGTAAAGCTCTCGTGAAGGGCCGCGTAGTAGAAGACATTATAAAGATCCATGGAGTTCATACATTAGCGCTCCTTATGATTTTGATTACTATAATTAATTATTATTATAAATGATCTGATGATACAATCAAGAAGAATCGAGAACAATCAACGGGGTACGAATGTAAATAGTCGTGAATGCGGGGTGTTGGGGCGGGAACCATCGGCAGAAAAATCTTTAAAAAGAGGGTTCTGCCGATGGTCCCCCAACCCCCAACCCATTATCAACACCATTGTCGTCATAAGGAAGCTCCGGCGCGTGCCGGATATGATCAACATAACCAACAAGGAGGCAAATCATGCAAGGTGTGAGAAAGTTTGTCCGAAAAATCGAGGCGCTGGACGTAGAGAGCGCTGGGCTCACCGGCCAGATCAGGGACTTTTTGAAGATTGGCGCGGTGAAAAAGGCGGAGGTTTACAACGGTTACGACATCTTTGGCCTGGAGCCTGAAGAAGTGGCGCAGGCTGTGCAGCACGTGTTTTCCGAGCCCAATGTGGACCTGGTCAGCGACGTTTGGATGCCGGAAGCGGAGGAGACGGCGTTTGCCTTCCGTTTGCTGCCGGGGCAGTATGACCAGCGGTCGGATTCAGCAGTGCAGCTGCTGACCATTCTGAAGCTGGGGCAGGATCCTCATGTGGTTTCCTTTAAGGCGGTGCGCCTGAAGAGCGAGCGGCCGCTGACTGAGGAAGAGGTCCAGGGGATTAAGCGCTTCCTGATCAACCCGGTGGAGGCTATGGAAATTTCGCTGGTTGAGCTTTGCCCGGCAGAGGTGGTTCAGCCGGACGCGCCGCCTGTCGAGGTACTCGAAGGGTTTAGAGCGCTGACGGAGGACGCGCTGGATGGGTTCCTCGCGTCACACGGCCTCGCCATGTCCAGTGAAGATCTGGCGATGGTTCAGGCCTATTTCAAGAACACAGCCGGCCGGGATCCAAAGATGACAGAGCTCAAGGTTCTGGATACTTACTGGTCGGATCACTGCCGTCACACGACGTTTATGACCGAACTGAAGGATATTGACTTCTCCGAGGCGACCTATGGCCCGCTTCTGGAAGCTTATGATAAATACAGACAAAAGCGCGCGGACATTGCGACTTCAAAACCCGAGTCCCTCATGGATCTGGCGACTATTCAAGCCCGATGGCTGCGAAAGCAAGGCGGCCTTGTGGATGTTGAGGTGTCAGATGAGATCAACGCAGCGACGTTTATGGTGGACGCGGCCTTTGAAAACGGCGAGACCAAGCCTTACTTAGTCATGTTCAAGAACGAGACCCACAACCACCCTACGGAAATCGAGCCTTTTGGCGGTGCGGCGACCTGTCTGGGCGGCGCGATCCGGGATCCGCTTTCAGGCCGCAGCTATGTCTATCAGGGCATGCGCATCACCGGCTCCGGGGATCCAACGGAGAGTCTTGAAAAAACTTTGCCTGGCAAGCTGCCTCAACGGGTCATCACCCGGGGCGCGGCGAAGGGCTTTTCTTCCTACGGCAACCAGATTGGCCTGCCTGCGGGCTATATTCGCGAGTACTACCATGAGGGCTTCAAGGCGAAGCGCATGGAGGTAGGCGCAGTTATTGGCGCGGCACCGGCGGAAAACGTGAAGCGATTGCAGCCTGCGGTCGGCGACAAAGTCCTCCTCATAGGCGGCAAGACGGGCATCGACGGCCTTGGGGGCGCGACGGGTTCTTCTAAAGAGCACGACGAGTCCAGCCTGGCGACCTGCGCGTCTGAAGTTCAGCGCGGCAACGCGCCGGAGGAGCGCAAGCTTCAAAGGCTCTTCAGTACGGCGGACTTCGCAAAGCGCATCAAGAAATCGAATGACTTTGGCGCCGGCGGTGTGTCGGTGGCCGTTGGCGAGCTGGCGGACAGCCTCGATATCCAGCTGGACGCGGTGAAGACGAAATATCCGGGTCTTGGTGCTATAGAGCTGGCGATCTCAGAGTCTCAGGAGCGCATGGCGGTGGTCGTGGATCCTGCGGATGTGGAAGCTATTGTGGCTTTGGCGGCGGCAGAAAACCTGGACGCTTATGAAATTGCTCAGGTGACGGATTCCGGTAAACTTCGCATGTTCCTGAAGGGCGACGTCGTTCTGGAACTGGACCGCGACTTTATCGAATCCAGCGGTGCAAGCAGAAGCCAGGTCATCAAGGTGACTGAGGTACCGGGGGCTAAGACTGGAGAAGGCTCAGCGGAAGCTGAGGACAAGGTCGTCGCTACTGCGGAAGAGGCGGAGGCGGCCCTTTTGGCGGCAGTCACAGATTTAAACGGGGCGTCTCAAATTGGCCTCGTCGAGAATTTTGACAATACAGTTGGAGCATATTCCATTCTGATGCCGTTTGGCGGCGTGCGCCAGATGTCGCCGTCCATGTCTATGGTGGCCAAGCTGCCATCCGCTGATGGAACGTCGTTGACGGGTACAGTGATGAGCGCGGGCTATGCGTTGAAGGCGCTGGAACGGGATCCGTTTGTGGGCGGTGCAATGTCCGTGGCTGAAGCGGTGGCAAAAACAGTGCTCACAGGAGCGAAGCTGGAACGCATTCACCTGTCCTGCCAGGAATATTTTGAGCGGCTGGGGTCAGACCCGCTGAAGTGGCAGAAGCCTTTCAAGGCTTTGTTGGGCGCTTTGTACGCTATGGACGCCTTTGGTCTTGGGGCCATAGGCGGCAAGGACTCCATGTCCGGCACCTTTAAAGATCTGAATGTGCCGCCGACGCTGATTGCCTTTGCGGCAGCACCGGTGGATGTGAAAAATGTCGTCTCCACAGACTTCAAAGCCGAGGGCAGCACGGTTTACATGGCGGATGTGGCCAGAGACGCGGCGGGACTACCGGACCTCGCGGCCTATGCTGCAAGGCTGAAAGAAGCTCAGGCGCTGATTGAGCACGGTGTCGTGCTGTCGGCTTCTGTCGTGGAAGAGGGCGGCGTGCTTGAAAACCTGTTTAAGATGGGTGTCGGCAATGGCCTTGGTGTGAAGCTTTCATCAAAAGAATTGCCTAAGGCGGGCTTTGGCGCTCTGATCCTGGAAATTGACCTGGCCAGCGCGGATGTCATGCCTGAGCAGTGGCTGATGCTAGGCGAGACACAAAGTGCTTACCGCATCAACGCCCAGGGCGGCGGTGTGGATCTTAAGAAGATTGAGACGGCGTGGCTGGAGCCGCTGGACAGCGTGTTCCCGCGCTGCAAGCCTTATGCGGATTCACCACTTGCGGCAGAAGTGCCACCTGCCGGTAAGAAAAAAGAGAAACGGGCTGTGCTGTTTGGGGAAGAACGACCATCGGCGAACATCCTCAGGGGTGTGAAGCCTAGAGTGTTCATCCCGGCGTTCCCGGGGACGAATTGTGAGATCGACACGGCGCGGGCCTTTGAACGGGCCGGGGCAGAGGCCGAAGTGATCATCTTCAGGAACCGGAACCTGGCGGACGTGGAAGCATCTATTGAAGCCTATGTCAGGGCTATAGAAAAAGCGCAGATGATCGCGCTGCCGGGGGGCTTCAGCGCCGGGGACGAGCCGGACGGGTCCGGCAAGTTCATCAGCTCGGTGTTCAAGAACGCTGGAATCAAAGAGGCGACTATGGCGCTGCTGAAGCAGCGGGACGGCCTGATGCTGGGGATCTGCAACGGGTTCCAGGCGCTGATCAAGCTGGGGCTGCTGCCTTACGGCGAGATTCGGGACCTTGGGCCTGAGGATCCAACAGTGACGTACAATCAGTGCGGCAAGCACATTTCCAAAATGGTGCAGATCGAAGTGGTGTCGAAGATGTCGCCGTGGCTGGCGCGAGTGTCTGAGGGCGTACGTTACAATGTGCCTTTGTCACACGGTGAAGGTCGTTTCTTTGCCAGCGAGGCGCAGTACGAGGCGCTGCTGGCGGCGGGCCAGGTGGCGACGGTCTATTCCAGGGGGCATAACCTCAACGGGTCGGCTTTTGGGGTCGAGGGGCTTGTGAGCCCGGATGGCCGCGTGCTCGGCAAGATGGGCCACTCTGAGCGGATGACGTCTCACACCTATTTGAATGTGCCGGGCCAGTATGACATGGAGATTTTTGAGGCCGGCGTGGATTACTTCAATAAATAGAGCTCTTTCTATGGGCAGATCAGGCGGTTCAGGATTGGAAGACGCGATGTAGTGAGGTCGTAGTCATTTGCTGAAGGAACCGCTTTATTTGCTGAAATGGTCTTGATTAGACCGTGGATGTGGGGTAGAATAAAGGTAAATCAAGAACGTTAATGTCGATATAACAATAAAATGTTCGTGTTTTGGGAGGATGTTTAATGAAAGTTGCAATTATCATGGGAAGCAAATCAGATCTTGAAGTTGTGTCAAAGGCAGCGGAAGCCCTTGAGCAGTTTGGGATTGAAGCTGAAATGAGAGTCATGTCAGCGCACCGTACGCCGAATGAAGTCATGAGCTTTGTTGCAAAAGCTGAAGAGAATGGTTTTGAGGCTATCATTGCTGCTGCAGGAAAAGCGGCGCATTTGCCGGGTGTGATCGCGGCGTTCACAGTGCTTCCGGTCATTGGACTTCCCATCAAGAGCAGCTTTATGGATGGGTTTGACTCGCTGCTGTCCATAGTTCAGATGCCTTCCGGCATTCCGGTGGCGACAGTGGCAGTCAACGGCGGCGACAACGCGGGTATTCTCGCGGCGCAGATCGTCAGCGTCAAGTATCCGGAGGTGCGTGAGCGCCTGAAGGCCTTCCGCGAGAAGATGCGACAGGATGTCGTGGCGGCGGATGCGTCCATTCAGGGGCTTCGCAAGTAAGGCGAGGGCGTTTGAAACGGTGTGTTTGGATCCGTATGAACCGACAAGTGTATTTTGATGAAAAGCGAACATTGTATAGAAATAACTAAGAAAATATGAGGTTTTGGAGGGCGATCCTCCAAATTGAGCGAAATGTTCCTTTTGACGGAACGGTGACAGGCACTGAGTTCGAGTTGGTGCCTGTCACCAACTCAAATTCAGTGCCTGTCACCAACCTCAACTTTGTACCAGACACTCTTAATGAAATTTTAATCTCTTAGAGGAGGATTTGTTTAAATGGAAAAGCGTGAAATGTTATACGAAGGTAAGGCAAAGCGCGTTTATAAAACAGATGACGAAAGACTCTACATTATCGAGTTCAAGGATGACGCAACCGCGTTTGACGGCAAGAAAAAAGGGACCATTCACGACAAGGGCATTTTGAACAACAAGATCAGTGAAGGCCTCTACACTATGCTGGAAGCAGAAGGCATCCCGACTCACTTCGTCAAGCGCCTCAGCGATCGCGACGTCCTCGTTAAAGCCGTCAAGATCATGCCGCTGGAAGTACTCGTCAGAAACATAGCGGCTGGTTCACTCACCAAGAGACTTGGCATTCCTGAAGGAAAGCAGCTGCCATTCACAATTCTTGAGTTCTGCTTGAAAGATGATTCCCTCGGCGATCCGCAGATCAACGAAGACCACATCCAAGCCATGGAACTGGCAACCCTCGATCAAGTGGCTCAAATTAAAAAATACGCCCTCAAAATCAACGACCTCCTCAGCGCTTTCTTCAAAGCCAGAGGCATTACCCTCGTCGACTTCAAACTTGAATTTGGCCTCTACGGCGACCAAGTCATTCTCGCTGACGAAATTTCTCCTGACACTTGCCGTCTCTGGGACGCTGCAACAGGCGAAAAACTTGACAAAGACCGCTTTAGACGCGACCTCGGCAACATTGAAGAAGCTTACCAGGAAATCCTCAAGCGCCTTGACAACTAATCCGTCAATCCGTTAATCCGTTAACTCATTAACCCATTAAGAGATTTAACAAACTGCCGACTTAAGCGAGCTGGATAGCAGGATAGAAGGAAAAAGGACAGGAGCGCTGGAAAATGTGTGAAATGAAGTGGGACAAGCTGGGTGAAGAGTGCGGGGTCATCGGCCTCTACACGAGCGACGCAGATCACATTGCGTCCATGGCCTGCTATGGGCTCATCGCGCTGCAGCACCGCGGCCAGGAAAGCGCGGGCATCGCGGTGAAAAACGACAGCATCAAATACTATAAGGACATGGGCCTGGTCCAGGAGGTCTTTTCCAACGAGACCCTGGCGAAACTCCATGGCACTGCCGCCGTTGGCCACGTCCGCTATTCGACGACGGGAGACTCCAACGTCGCCAATGCCCAGCCTCTGGTGGTCAAGTACCGCGGCGGGTCCATTGCTCTCGCCCACAACGGGAACCTGGTCAATATAGGCACCATCCGCGACCGCCTCGAGGACGACGGCGCCATTTTTCAGACCTCCATTGACTCAGAAGTCATAGCGGCCCTGATCGCCCGGAACTTCAAGCTTGGCCTGAAGGAAGGCCTGACCGACGCGCTCAAGCAGCTCCAGGGCTCCTTCGCCCTCACCATTCTCTTCGAGGACAAGCTCATTGGCGTTCGCGACACCAACGGCCTCCGCCCCCTCATCTTAGGGCAGTTAGCCGATGGTGGCTACGTCCTGGCCTCCGAATCCTGCGCACTGGATGTCCTAAGCGCCACTCCGATCCGGGACGTGGAGCCCGGCGAAGTCATCATGATTGACGACAAAGGCATCGAAAGCTTTCAGTTCGCGCCTGCCGCAAGACGCGCCGTCTGCGCTTTCGAATATGTTTACTTCGCCAGACCGGACAGCACCATTGACGGCGTCAACGTCTACATGTCCCGCCGCAACGCCGGACGCACCCTAGCCATTGAGCACCCCATTGAAGCGGATGTGGTCATAGGCGTGCCGGACTCCGGGACCAGCGGTGCCATAGGGTACTCAGAAGCCTCCGGCATTCCGCTGGGCATAGGCCTCATCAAGAACAAATATCTGGGCAGAACCTTCATCCAGCCGGACCAGAAGATGCGCGAGCTCTCGGTCCACCTGAAGCTCAACGTCCTGAAGGAAAATATAGCTGGCAAACGCGTCGTCATGATTGACGACTCCATAGTCCGGGGCACCACCAGTAAGAAAATCGTCCAGATGCTGAGGGACGCAGGGGCCAAAGAGGTGCACATGCGCATCACGTCGCCGCCGGTGGCTTACCCGTGCTTTTACGGTATCGATACGCCGAGCCGACAGAACCTGGTCGGGGCTCAGATGACGGTTGAGGAAATTGGGAAACGCATTGGCGTTGACACACTGGGCTATTTGTCTCCTGAAGGACTTAAGAAAGCCATCGGCCTCAATGCCGCGCCGCTGCTTGACGCGGTGCCAAATCCAGAGGAACTTTCCGAAAGTGGGATCTGCCTGGCTTGCTTCAACGGCGATTACCCTACAGCGGTCCCCGAGTCCGCTGACAAATTCCAGTTCGAGAAACGATAAGGAGGAAGTGTGCCATGTCGCAGCCAGACGTTAAAGATAAAAATGAGACACAGGATTCAAAAGACCTGAAAAGAGACGCTTACAAGGCAGCGGGGGTAGACGTGGAAGAAGGCTACCGCGCCGTGGATCTGATGAAAAAATATGTGAAGACGACCCATGACAGCCGCGTAATAGGTGGCATTGGGGGCTTTGCCGGCATGATGACCCTGGGCGGAAAGTTTACCGAGCCGGTCCTCGTCGCCGGTACAGACGGCGTAGGCACCAAGCTGAAGCTGGCCTTTTCCCTGGACCGCCATGACACCGTGGGCATTGACCTGGTGGCTATGTGCGTCAACGACATTCTCTGTCAGGGCGCCCAGCCGCTGCTGTTCCTGGATTACATTGCTACGGGCAAGCTGAAGGCGGAGCAAGCCGCAGAAATCGTCAAAGGCGTCAGCAACGGCTGTCGTCAGGCGGGCGCTGCGCTGCTGGGCGGCGAGACTGCTGAAATGCCTGGCTTCTACGCCGAGGGCGAGTATGACCTCGCAGGCTTTGCTGTGGGTGTCGTTGAAAAAAGCGAGATTATCACCGGCGAGCGGATTGGAGAAGGGGACGTGGTCCTCGGCCTTCCATCCAGCGGTGCGCACTCCAATGGCTATTCCCTGCTCAGAAAGCTCTTCGCTGAGGAAATTGCTGCGCCTGAGGCGACGGACAGCGCGAAAGCCATCACAAAAATGCTCCTGGAGCCAACCCGCATTTATGCGCCGGAAGTCCGGGTGCTGATGCCGCGCTTTGACCTGAAGGGCATGTGCCACATCACCGGAGGCGGCTTCCAGGAAAACGTGCCGCGCATGCTGCCGGAAGGCCTTGGTGTTGCCATTGACACCGCTGCCTGGAAGCGTCCGGAAATTTTCAATCTCATCGAAGCCCGCGCGGGTCTGACCCCGGCTGAGCTCTTTGGGACTTTCAACATGGGCATTGGGTTCATGGTGGTACTCTCCGCTGAGAATGCGGCTCAGGCCCTCGAAGCCCTTGCTATAGAAGGTTACGAAGCATACAAGATCGGCGAGATTGTCAAGGTGTCTGCCGGCAAGGACCGCGTGATTTTATGATCAGCGCTTTTCAAGACAAAGAGGGTGGCCGATGGCTGCCTGACGGCACTTGGTCACCTGAAGGTATTCAGTCACCCAACTCCACCCTGGATTCAAACGTAACGGCGGGCGGCGCTCATTCCTCAGTGAATGAGCTGCCGCGGATCGCCGTTTTCGTGTCCGGTGGCGGGACCAATCTGCAGGCGCTGATTGACGCGGCGGAAGCCGGATCCGGCGACAGCGTAACGGAAGGGAAACGAGTGATTGAAAGGAACCGAGTGACTGAAAGGAACCATCGGCTAAACGCACTTATAGTACTGGTTATGGCAGACCGGCCGGGGTGCTATGCGCTGGACCGAGCCGCTAACCACGGGATTCGAGGGGAAATGATCGATCGAAAAGCAGGGTCGCCGGAAGAGCGCGAACAGAAAATCCTGGCGCTTCTGGAGGAGGTCGAGGCGGACGTGATTGTCCTGGCGGGATTCCTCGGGATCCTGGGTGCGGGCATAATTGAGAAGTACCGCGACCGGATTGTGAACGTTCATCCATCCTTGATTCCGAAATACTGCGGCAAGGGTTTTTACGGGCACCATGTCCATGAAGCGGTGCTTGCGGCTTGCGATACGGAGACCGGCGTCACTGTCCACCTGGTGGATGAGGGCGTGGATACCGGCCGGATCCTGATGCAAAGAAAGGTCCCGGTGTTGCCGGGGGATACGCCGGAATCGCTCTACGCCAGGCTGCAGCCTGTGGAGCATCAAACATTGGTCGAAGCGGTCGCAGCGCTGATCGCGGAGAAATTTGGGAGGTCAGAAGCATGAGAAGAGCTTTAATCAGCGTCAGTGACAAGCACGGCGTGGTCGAGCTGGGCATGCGCCTTGCGGCTATTGGTTATGAAATTCTGTCAACGGGCGGTACTTATAGAGTGCTTCAGGAGGCGGGCGTCAAAGCGACGGAAGTCAGCGAGGCGACGGGTTTTCCGGAGTGCTTCGACGGGCGCGTCAAAACGCTGCACCCGGCGGTTCATGGGGGGATCCTGGCTCGCCGTGATTCGGAGAAGCATCAGCGCGAGGCTATGAAGCTGGGCATTGAGATGATAGACCTCGTGGCGGTGAACCTGTATCCGTTCCGGGCGACGGTTCAGAAGCCGGATTCAACGTTGGAAGATATTATTGAAAACATAGATATTGGCGGGCCGACTATGCTGCGTTCTGCGGCAAAGAACTACAATGACGTGATCGTCCTGTGCGATCCTGCGGATTATGAGGCGGTGCTCGAGCCTTTGGAGCGCGGCGAAGCCATACCGATGGACGAGCGGGCGCGCCTGGCGCTGAAGGTGTTTGAGCACACCTCCCATTACGATGCCATGATCGCGTCGTTTTTGGCGAAAACCTTCCGGCCTGAGGGCTTTGGCCGCACCCTGACGCTGCCGTTTGATGTGGTTCAGCCTCTGCGTTACGGGGAGAACCCGCATCAGAACGCGTGGTTTTTGAAGGATGCGCTGCCGGCTTCCGGCGCGTCTACGGATTTTGTGCAGCTTCACGGGAAAGAGCTGTCTTTCAATAACTTAAATGACCTGGACGCGGCGGTTCGCATGGTGCGTGAGTTTGTGGAGCCGGCGGCTGTAGCGGTCAAGCATACGAACCCTTGTGGTGTTGCGGTGGGTCACGATTTGGCGACGGCTTATGTCAAAGCCCACGACGCGGATCCGGTGTCTATCTTTGGGGGCATTGTGGCTTTGAATCGCAAGGTCGATCGGGAGACGGCGCTGGAGATGTCGAAGACTTTCCTTGAGATTATTGTGGCGCCGGCGTTTTCCGAGGAGGCGTTAGAGGTTCTGAAGGCCAAGAAGAACATCCGGCTGCTGACGCTGCCTACGAACCAGACCTTTGAGGATGCTTATGACCTCAAGCGGATCGAGGGCGGCCTGCTGATCCAGCAGGTGGACTCTGAGCCGGCAGGCATGGAGCTCAAGGTCGTTACGGACCGCATCCCCACAGAAGATGAGATGCATGACCTGCGCTTTGCCTGGAGCATTTGCCGTCATGTGAAGTCGAATGCCATTGTGGTCGCCAAGGGCGGCGTGACTTTGGGCGTGGGCCCGGGGCAGACCAACCGCGTTGGGGCCGCTGAGATTGCTTTGAAGCAGGCAGGGGCTGGAGCAAAGGGCGGCGCGCTGGCGTCGGACGCGTTCTTCCCGTTTGCGGACTCGGTGGAATCCGCCGCGGCTGCCGGGATCTCTGCGATCATTCAGCCGGGGGGCTCCGTCAACGATGACAAGGTGATCGAGGCATGCAACCGGTATGGGATCGCGATGGTCTTTACGGATGTGAGACATTTCAAGCACTGATTTTGAGATGAATTGAATGATTGAATGAATGATTGATTGAATTGGATTGCTCAACAATTATACGACTATACCACCGGGAGGTAGGTTCATGCGGATCTTGGTAATTGGCAATGGCTCGAGAGAGCATGCTTTGGGCTGGAGGTTGTCGAAAAGTGACCATCGGCCAAGCCTTTTCTTTGCACCTGGGAATTTTGGAACAGCCCTGGTCGGGAAGAATGTGGCGATTGGCGTGTCAGAGGTGGAGGCGCTAAAGGCGTTTGCGCTGGAAGAAAAGATCGATTTGACCCTGGTGGGACCTGAGGTGCCGCTGGTGGCCGGCGTGGTCGACGCCTTCCGCGAGGCGGGGCTGGTCATTATTGGGCCGGACCGGGCGGGGGCGCAGCTGGAGGGCAGCAAGGCTTTTTCCAAAGAGTTCATGGTGAAGTACCGGATCCCGACTGCGGGGTATGGCGTGTTTACGGACGTGGAGGCTGCGAAGGCGGCGCTGCCCGGCTATGCGCTTCCGGTGGTGATTAAAGCCGATGGTCTCGCCGCCGGCAAAGGGGTCATCATTGCCCAGAGCTATGAAGAGGCTGAGAAGACTTTGTCGGAGATGATGCTGGAGGGCCGCTTTGGGGAATCTGGCCACACGGTGGTGCTGGAGGAGTTTCTGAAGGGCTTTGAGGCGTCGATTATTTGTCTGGTGGATGGCGAGACTATTTTGCCGCTGGAGACTGCTCAGGACTATAAGAAGATTTTTGACGCGGATCTCGGACCGAACACCGGCGGCATGGGGTCGTATTCGCCGAGTGCCTTTGTGGACGCGGCTTTGATGGCGGACATTGAGGCTCGGGTGCTTCAGCCGACTTTGAAGGGGCTGCAGGCAGAGGGCTTTGACTTCAGGGGGATAATATTTATTGGTCTTATGATCGATGAGTCCTGCCCGACTGGATTGGCGGACGGGATCAAGGTTCTGGAATACAATGTCCGTTTTGGTGATCCGGAGACGCAGTCTTTGATGGCGCGACTGGACAGCGATTTTGTGGATGTTTTGCTGGCGCTTCATGAGCGTAAGCTTAGTACGCTGCAATTGGCGTGGACGCCGAAGGCAGCCGTATCAGTGGTTCTAGCTTCTATGGGTTATCCGGATGATTTTGAGACGGGAGTAGAGCTCAATTTTCCAGGAACGCAGACCGAGTTTATGCCGGAGGTCACAGCGTTCTTTGGCGGCGCCGTTCTGAAGGATGGTAAAGCTGTGACTTCAGGCGGTCGCGTGGTCACGGTTACCGCAGTGGGTGACACCCTGGACAGCGCTCGTAAGAAGGCGTATCAGGGTGTGGAAATGATTCGGTTTGGGAATAAGTATTGCAGGAAAGATATTGCGAAGTTTTAGGGGATTTTTAATGGAAGTTGAAAGGCATGGTTAAAAGGAAGGATCGGTTGCCGGCGGCTAAAACGCCGCTTGCACCCGGTCATTCCTTTTTTCGGTTGGAAGTGGAGTGTAAATTTACACCATGCTCTGGCACCGAATTCAACTGAGTGTCAGTCACCAAGTTCAACTGAGTGCCTGTCACCCACTACAATTCTCAAACAATTTAGGGTTTGAAACTTATTTTAATCTGGGTGTGAACAAAGTAGTCGAT